>NZ_PQIA01000108.1 GCF_003385235.1 Amycolatopsis circi
GAGCTGTCCCTGCCACGCGTTCCGGGCCCGCCCGCCCATCTCCGCCGGGAGGCTCAGGCGGGACGCGTCCTCGAGCAGGTCCCGGACCACCGTCAGCGTCGGCACGTGCGCGACGCCGCGTTCGGCCATCAGGGCGGCCGTTTCGTCGTCGATCGCGGTGCCGTGTTCCACGCAGCGCACTCCGGCCTCGATCGCGTTGCGCAGTCCGGCGTTGTTGTGCGCGTGCACGGTCACGTAGGTGCCGCGCGCGGCGGCCTCCTCGACCGCGACGCGGATCTCCGCCACGGTGAACTGGGTGTCGGAAAGCTTGTCGTGATAGGAAACCACGCCGCCGGTCACGCACAGCTTCAGGAAGTCCGCGCCTCGGCGGAACGCCTCCCGGACGTTGCGGCGCAGCTGATCCGGGCTGTCCGCAAGGAAAGCCAGCTCCCGCAGTCCGGGAATGCCGTGCGCGGACCACAAGTGCGCCGGTTCCCAGCCGCTGACGAGGTGCCCGTGCCCGCCGGTCTGGCACTGCACCGGCCCGCACTGCAGGATCCGCGGCCCCGGGATCTTCCCCTTCGCCACCGCGCCGGCCAGCCCGCCGTCGATACCGCCGGTGTCCCGCACTGTCGTGAACCCCGCGTCGAGGGTCTGCGCGCAGTTGGCGAACATGTCCGCGGCGATTTCGGCGGCGGGCAGGCCGAAGCCGGTGTCCGCCGCGATGTCGCTGGAAATCCCCAGATGGACGTGGGCGTCGATCAGGCCGGGCACCAGGGTCAGCCCGGTGCAGTCGAGCACCCGCGCCCCGGGCGGCGGGGTCCCGCCGAGCCGCGCGATCCTGCCGTCCTCGACGAGAACTGCTTGCCCGGCAACGGGATCCGCGCCAGTCCCGTCCGCCACCGTCGCGCCCGTCAGCCACATTTCGGCTCCCTTCTCCGGAAAGCACCAGCTTTCCGGGGAAGGCTGCGGCCTGGCCAGTGCCCGGACGTCGGGCATCGGCCGGGCGGCGTGCGACGTTCGTCGCGCGGCCGGGTCAGGACGCGGGCCGGATCCTCGGCAGCTCGCCGCCCCGCGCGGTTTCCGCGCGGTAGCCCTCGGCCAGCCGGCGCATTTTCAGCCCGAGGTGCAGGGTCAGCCGGTCGTCGCCCCGGTTCAGTTCGCAGCCGGTGAGCTGTTCGATCCGCTTCAGCCGGTGATACAGCGTCGCGCGGTGGATGTTCAGCTGCTGCGCGGTGCGCGCGACGTCGCCGGCGTTGTCGAGAAACCTTTCGAGCGTGCTGAGGAATCCGGCGTGCGAAGCGTCCCGTTCGAGCGCGTCGAGCGCGGGGGTGTGCGAAGCGGCGACGAGATCGTCGGCGGGCATCTGCAGCAGCAGCTCGTACGGACCGAGTTCGCCCCACCGCGCGACCGGTCCGAGCGACGGCACGAACCGCGCCGCGCGCGCCGCGAGGAAAGCCTGCCGGTACGAGGCGGCGATCTGCTCCATACCGTCGACGACGCCGCCGACGCCGAACACGAGCTGCCCGCTCTCGCCGGTCAACCGGCCGAAGCGGGCGGTGAGCCGCGCGCAGATGTCGTCCAGCTCGCGGCGAGTCGGCGCTTCCCTCCGGCCGAACAGCAACCACGCCCGGGACTTGTTGGCGGCTAGCGGCGCGCCACCCGAAGCGTCCTCGACCGCCGCCTCAAGTGCTACATGCTGCGGCGCGGCACCCCCGTCCGGACCGGCGTGCTGCACGCCGAGCACCTGAAACCGCGTCGCGCCGTCCGGGAACAGCTGCTCGGCCCGCAGATCTTCGACCGCCTGGGCGCGGATGCCCCGATCGGACGAGACAAGCTCCCACAGGATCGCCTCCTGCCGGGCTTGAGTGCGTTCGTGCACGACGAGCCGCCGGTACAACACCGCGCCCGCTCGGTTCGCGGCGTCCTTGGCCAGCTCCAGCTGCTTCTCGTTCAGTGCCGAAGCGGGGTCGATCAGCCACAGGTACCCGAGCAGCAGCCCGGCGCAGCGCACCGGCGCGCACACTCGCGGCCGCACCCCGGCCACCGGCGTCCGCACCAGCCCCGGCGCCGTCCACTCCGCGATGCCCTGGGCGAGCACCTTGTCCCGGACGTCCGCGTCGACCGACCGGTTCAGCACCGAGGACACCCGGACGCTGTCCTCGTCCCCGAAGTGCCTGCTCGCGGCGAGCAGCCGGATCGAGGGGTCGTCGATCGCCACCGAGCGCTGCAGCCGCTCGGCCAGGTCGTCGACGATCTCCTGCAGGTCGTCAGCCATGGCGGGCACCTTCCCGGGGTTCCGGCGTGCCTCCACTCTCCCCCGGCTCCGCCCGGATTGCGAGCGACAGACGACGCGAAATCCCCCGTTCAGCGCGACAGATGTCGCACGACGCCTGTCGCAAGTCCGCCCGCGAGGTTCCCGGCACCTGTCGGAAGCGCCGGCGCGACCGGCCGCCCGATACTCGGCTCGAACAGCGAAGGAGTGATCCCCCTGGACATCCCCGGATTCATGTCCCCGGCGCACGTCGACCGGATGAACCAGCTTCTCGCGGACTCGGCCGAGGTCCGCGCCGCGGCGGCCGAGCTGGGCGGGACCTACACGATGACCTACCGGCTCGACGGCGCCCCGAACGGAACCGAATACTGGACGACCGTTTTCGGCCCGGCGGGCCTGCGGTTCGAGCTGACCGCCCCGCCGTCGCCGGACGTCCTCGTCCGGGCCGACTGGACCGCGACGATGAGCGCGCTCCACGCGCAGCAGGACGGCCGCGACGCCCAGCCGATCCACGAGGAAACCACCGGCGACGAGACGCTGGTGAAGCGGCTCCACCACGTCCTCGCGCTCGGCAGGCGAGTCGCGACGATCCAGACCCGCCTGCCCGACCTCACCGAGCCGAGCCCGCCGCCTCGGTGAGCTGCTCCCGCAAGGTGCTCAGCGTCCGGGCCAGCAGCCGCGACACCTGCATTTGCGACAGCCCGACCTTCTCGGCGATCTGGCTTTGCGTCATATTCGAGAAAAACCGCATGACAATAATCGCGCGCTCGCGTTCCGGCAGTTCCCGCAAAAGCGGCTTGAGCGTTTCCCGGTCCTCGAGCTTCTCGATTTCGGGATCGCTGTCGCCCAGGGTGTCGGCCAGCGCGATCGAGCCGGTGTCGTCGTGGGCCGGGTAGTCGATCGACGCGGCCTGGTAGGCGTTCCCGGCGTGCAGGGCTTCGGCGACCTCGTCGAGATCGAGGTCGAGGTGGTCGGCGAGTTCGCGCGCGGTCGGCGCGCGGCCGAGGCGCTGGCCCAGTTCCGTGGCGGTCTGGCCGATCCGCAGGTGGAGTTCCTTGAGCCGGCGCGGGACGCGGACCGACCAGGTGTGGTCGCGGAAGTACCGGCGGACCTCGCCCATCACCGTCGGCACGGCGAACGCGACGAAATCCGTCTGCCGCGCGGGGTCGTAGCGGTCGACGGCGTTGATGAGGCCGATCCGCGCCACCTGCAGGAGGTCTTCGGACGGCTGGCCGCGCCGGGCGAACCGCCGCGCGATGTGCTCGGCCAGCGGCAGGTGCTCCTCGATGAGGCGCCGCCGCAGCCGGGAGTGCTCGTCGGTGTCCTCGGCGAGGTGGCTGATCTCCTCGAACAACACCGCGCAGTGCCGGTAGTCGTCTTTGCGCCGGGTGCGGGTCATGGTCGCCGCGGTCATGCAAATCCTCCTGACAGCCGAGGGGAACGTGACTCGTGTAGTGCCATGGGGCGCATCGCGTTGCCGACGCTAATCATCCTTAGTGGACAGTGCCCGGCGTCGCAAGACGAGCGGGCGGCGGAGCAGCGCGCTCGCCCGGGTCGCGAGGCGGCCGGAGCGTCATGGCCGGGTGGTACCCGCCCGGGGACAAGATCAATCGGCCGGCCACTCGAATGGGGGCTCAAGTCACACCGCGAAGACGCAGCAGAGTGGCGAGTTCGGCGGAACCGCCTACGGAACGGTGAGCAAGCGGCGCGAGCTGCCCGGATGCAGTGATCGTCCGCGCGCGATGCGGTGATGAACCCGAGCAGCTCCGCGGGCGGCGGCGTGACGCTGGCGCCGCCGAGACAGCGGAGCACGAGGAGGTCTTCGCCGGAATGCGTTTCGACCGCGATCGCCCATCCGTGGACCTCGTCCCGCAGCAAACGCGAAATCGCGCCCGGGGTAACCCGGCCGGCGGGCGACGAGAGCGACGTACGCCGACAGCGGCGAGCCCGGGTCGACAGTGCAGGATTCGAGGCCGCTCCCGAGCGCTCGCGTGACCTCGTCGAGGTAGCCGCACAGCGCGGCGAGGACGGTGTGCTGATCGCTGGGCGGGACGTGCGGCATCGCGGTCACGGACGCCTTTCCCCGGCGAAATCAGCTTCCGGGCTGCCACCGCCCGCGCAGCGAACGACGGTCGGTGCGGCTGAGCACCCCCGAGCTGTCCCGCGTCCAATGCCCGCCGCGGGAATCGGTGAAGGACAAGCCGGGCACGGCCGCCGCCGAGTACAGATCGTCCACCGGCATGGCGTCCTCGCCGAACGGCAGCGCGCGGACGGCGGTCGCACCGGGCGGGATGATCGCCAGCCGGGTGCGGTGCGGTTCGTCCTGGTCCGGGCGGCTGATCTCCAGCGAGCAGTCGAACACCGGTGCGTCGCCGCTGTTGTGCGCGCACACGACGTAATCCTCTTCACGCTCGTGCCGGGCGCCCTCGTCGAGCCACGCGGAGACCGACTGCGCCTGCTGCTCCTGCCGGACTTCCGCCTGGTCCTTCCGGTTGAGCAGCATGATCCACACATACGAGGCGAACCCCAGCAGCGAGCCCGCGCTCCCGATCGCCGATACCCACGTAGCGGTCAGTTGTGATCCCATTTCCGCACAGGTTCCCCGATCCGGCCGCGCCGAAACCCGGTCCGGCAGAGGTTTAGACCTTCCGGGGGCGGGGTAGCAAGAGCACGGCGCGGAACCGTTCCGCGCACCGGACTTTCGTTGCCGCGGGGACGCCGGTGGTGCTGGGACACCGCCGGCGTTTCTGCTGTCCGCAATGGACGAAGCTCAGGCCTTCAGCCAGGCCGGGCGCTTGCCTTTCCGCAACGTGCGCCACTCCTCGCCGAACCTGCTCCGCAGCATGCTCGCGGCGGCTTCGTCGCGACCGTAGAGGAGACCGAAGGTGAAGGTGTTCTGGTTCTCGCTGAAGCCGTCGATCGCGAAGTGCCGTAACGCCGCGCGGTCGACCACGCTGTCCTGGTGCTTGCCGAGCGTTTGCTGCACCGCCTTGACGTGCTTGCGCCAGGTGCGCAGCTTCTTGCCGAACACCAGCCGGACGGCGTCGGTGGCATAACGGGCTCGCTTGGCCTTCTTCCGGACGTTGTGCAACGCCTGCTCCAACTCGGCGCCGCTGAGCCCCTCTGTCGCCGCGGTAGCCCGGTAAAGCTTGCGTGCCGCCTTGCGGACGGGTTTCCGCAACGCCTTCTTGCCCACGGGTTGCACTGTGTCGAGCAGCGCCGCGATCGACTGCAACAGCGTCACGTATCGGGTGCTGGACAAGGCTTCCGTCGCGCGAGCCAGCTCTGTCTGCGAAGTGCGGGCGAAGTCTCGCGTCAGGTATTGCCGCAGCGGCCCGAAAATCAGCTCCGCCGGGACCTCGTCGAGACAAGCTTCGAGGCGAGCTTGGCTGACTTCGACGTCACGCGCGGGGGCGAGTTCGGCTCCCAGCCACTTCAGCTCCGCCGCGATCGACTCGGCTTTTTTCTTGCCCGCCAAGGTTTTGAAGGTCTGGAGCGTGCTCCGCAGCTTCCGCGCCGCCACCCGGAACTGGTGCACCGAATCGTCCGCCCCGACGCGAAAGCCCAAGTCAGCGCGACGCAACCGCTCGAATTGTTCGCTCAGATACGCCGGCAACACCTCGCGCGAACCACGCTTCTCTTCGGTCCCCGAACCGATCAACCGCTGCAGTTTCGACGGCCACCAGGCGTTCTCGGCCCCGCGCTTCCGCAAACTCCGGTCCAGCCGGTCAAGCAGCTCCGGCTTTGACTCCGGCGCGAACTCGACGTCCAGCTCCCGCCAGCGATCCAGCCGAACCTCGCGTCCCCCAAGGACTTCAGCGGTGACGTGGTCGTCCGCCAGCGTCGCCAGCGTGCGGCCGGACGCGTCGGTAAAGCGGTGAGTGAACCGGTCAGTCCGCACCTGCGCGACCGCCCGGAGCTTCCGGTCCAGCGTGAACGCGCGCACCAGCGTCGCGATCGGAGCGGGCACCTTCGGGCTCTCCTCGAGCGGAAATCGCAGCTCCTGGCCGGTGTCGAGCGGCAGTCTCAGGCACCACCCGGTGTCGTTGCTTCTTCGCAGCGTGATCCCGGCTCTGGCCAACCGGAAATCCTTGGTGTCGTAATAATCGGTCGCCAACGTCTGCTCCGCGGGCGCCTCCTGGGCAATCCCCTTGCCCGCCAGCTGCGGCACCCGGGCCTTCAAGCTCAGCTCGTACTTGCGTGCGGACTCGACGCTTTTCATTCCCAGCTCCTGATTCGGTTCAGTCGTTTTCGGCCGCGCCGGCGACGCCCTCGGCGATCGCGGGCACCAAGCCCTCGTCGAAGACGCTGGGCACGAGGTGCTCGAGGTCGAGGTCGTCGCCGACCGTCGCGGCCAGCGCGTGCGAGGCGGCGAGCAGCATCCGCGCGGTCACCCTCTGCGCGCCGGAGTCGAGCAGCCCGCGGAACATCCCCGGGAACACGAGGACGTTGTTGATCTGGTTGGGCAGGTCGCTGCGGCCGGTGGCGACGATCTCCGCGTGCTCGTGCGCGACGTCCGGGTCGACCTCCGGGTCCGGATTGGCCAGCGCGAACACGATCGCCCGGTCGGCCATCCGCGCGAGGTCGTCGCCCTTGAGCAGGCCGCCGACGCTCACGCCGATGAAGACGTCCGCGTCGTGCAGCGCGTCTTGGAGGCTCCCCCGGACCGCGTCGCCGCGGTTGGTGTTCTCCGCGAGCCACTGTTTCTCGCCGGTCAAGTCGCGTTCGCCGTGCAGCGCGCCCTTGCTGTCGCAGACCACGATCCGCTCCGCGCTGAAGTCCGCTTTCAACAGCAGCCGGGCGATCGCGGACCCGGCCGCCCCGGCACCGGAGATCACCACCGACGTGTCCCCCGGCGTGCGATCGGTCAGTTTCAGCGCGTTGTCCAACGCGGCCAGCACGGCTACCGCGGTCCCGTGCTGGTCGTCGTGGAAAACGGGGATGTCCAGCTCGTCGTGCAGCTGCCGCTCCACGGTGAAGCACCGCGGCGCGGCGATGTCCTCCAGGTTGATCGCGCCGAAGGACGTCGCCAGGTCCTTGGCGGTGCGCACCAGGTCTTCCGGCTCGCGGCTGACCGGGCAGATCGGCCAGGCGTCGACGTCGGCGAACCGCTTGAGCAGCGCCGCTTTGCCCTCCATCACCGGCAGTGCGGCGGCCGGACCCTGGTCGCCGAGACCGAGCAGCGCGGAACCGTCGGAAACGATCGCGACGGAATTGCTGCGCACGGTCTCCCGCGCGAGCACCGACGGGTCTTCCGCGACGCGCTTGGCCAGCTCGGCGACGCCGGGCGTGTAGTGCTCGGCGAGGTCGTCGGCGTCGTCGAGCCGCACTCGGGTGGTGACTTGGATCTTTCCGCGACTGCTCATGGCACCCGGATACCCGGCCGCGCCGCAGGGGAACCGTGCTCAGCCGAGCCCAAGCACTGCGCCCGGCGCCTCCCGTAGGCAAGGCAGATGTCCGTGAGGGGAACCCTGAGGGACTCTGAGTCCCTCAGGGTTCCCCTCACGGACGTTTCGCCCGGCGCGCTTAGTCGAGGACGAGTGCCGCGTCCGGTTCGGTTACGCGGAAGCTGAAGCTCTCCTCCAGGTACAGGGTGAGCGTCTCGGCGTCGTGGTGGCGGTAGCCCACCGAAAGATCCTGGCCGAGTTCCAGGACGAAATCTCCGCCGGACAGGCTCAACACGACCGCGCCGGTCAGCCCGGGCGTCCGCTTCACCCGGCCGCCGCCCAGCGCCCGGCGAAGGTGGTCGAGCACCAGCAGGCCGCCGTGTTCGGTGCTCTCCACGATGGAGGTGTAGCCCTCGGGATTGATCGCTAGCGCATAAGGACCTTCAATCCCCTTGCACCGCAACGTGTTCACCGCGTTGGCCACCACATGCGGATACCGTTCCGGATCGGCCCCCAGCGTGCCGTGGTCGTACGGGCTCGCCTCGACGATCCCGGTGATCCCGGCTTCCGGCCAGCCGTGGAACACCGCGCGGTTCTCCAGCAGGCCCACCTGAGCCGCGGCCTGGTCGAGGTCGTCGAACTCCAGGTCGTCCGCACCGCGTTCGGCGTCTTCGAGTTCCTTGCGCTCCACGGTGAACGGCACGCGCACCTCGACCAGCGGCAACACCCGGCGCTGCTGTGCGAGGGTTTCGCGCTCCCGGGCGGTCTCCGGCGGGTCGACGCGCCGGGTCCGGCCGAGCGAGGTGGCCGAGTGCGTCCAGCCGTGCGGGCCTTCGACGTCGACCATCTTGCGGGCCGCGAGGTGCGTCGCCAGCCGTTCCCGCGCCTCGTCGTCGATCTGCTTCCAGCCCTCGGCCGGGATCGGCGCGAGTTCGCGCATCAGGTGGTTCATCGTGCTCCCTTCAGGCCGCCGATGCCCAGCGAACCGTCGTCCGCCGGGTTCTTCCCGGCTTTCCGCTCCTGCTCCTCGACGTAGCGCTCCGGATCGACGTCCCCGGTGTCGATGCCCTTGCCGCCCTCGTGCTCGGCCTTGAACGCGAGGAATTTCCGGCCGAGTTCCTCGCGCAGGCCCGGATCGGCGTGCTTGCGGAAGTCGGCGAGCGCGTCGTCCTCCTCCTCGGCCATGTGCTCGCTGTTGGCGGTGCGGGCCTGCCGGACCGCCGCGTGCCAGGCCGCGCTGCCCGCCGGGTGCCGCCGGGTTTCGGCGACCGCGTCGCGGATGTCGTTGTGGTCGCCGACCGCGTCGAGGGTCTCGTCCTCGGCGTCGGCTCCGCGCTGGATCAGCTCGGGGTAGAAGACCGCCTCTTCGGCGGCCGCGTGCAGGTCCAGCAGGTCGGCGAGCGGCTCCCACGCCCGCGCCAGCTCTTCCGGGCCGTCGAGGTCGTCCAGTTCCGCGAACGCCCGCCGGAACCGCTCGTGATCGTCGAGGATCAGGCTGGTGATGTCGCTCATGGCCCCCGACGTTAGCTCCCCCGGCGGCGTCGCGCTCGTCGTGTTTGCGCGAGGCTCGTTGCGGGTAAAGGCTTCCGATGGTCTCGCGTCAGGAACCGGGAGCCGAGCCGCCGGACACCACCAGCCTCGGCAAACTCCGGCAAGCAGCCCGCGACTGCCGCGGCTGCGGTCTGTACCGCGACGCCACGGCCACGGTTTTCGGCGTCGGAGCCAAGCGCGCGGAGATCTTCGCCCTCGGCGAGCAGCCCGGCGACCAGGAGGACCGGCGCGGCGAGCCGTTCGTCGGCCCCGCCGGGCGGCTGTTCGACCGCGCGCTCGGCGACGCGGGTCTGGAACGCGATTCCCTGTACGTGACCAACGCGGTCAAGCACTTCAAGTTCAAGCTCCGCGGCAAACGCCGGATCCACGAGAAGCCGGCGCGGTCCGAGGTCGTCGCGTGCCGGCCGTGGCTGGTGGCCGAACTCCGGGCTGTTCAGCCGCGCCTTGTGCTGTTGCTGGGCGCGACGGCGGCGCAATCGGTGTACGGCAGCAGTTTCCGGCTCACCCAGCATCGCGGCGAACAACTGGATCCGCCGGAAGAGTTCGCCGACATGTTCGCCTCGGCGGTCGCCACCGTGCATCCCTCCGCGGTGCTGCGCGCCCCTGACCGCGACAGCGCGTACGACGAGTTCGTCGCCGACCTTCGCGGCCTCTGACCAGCGGACGTTTGCCGGTTCCGGCACCGGGAATCCGGCTGCCATGAAAGCAGTGACCTGGCACGGCAAGCGGGACGTGCGAGTCGACGACGTCCCGGACCCGAAGATCGAGGAGCCGACCGACGCCGTCGTGCGGGTGACCTCGACCGGCATCTGCGGTTCGGACCTGCACCTGTACGAGGTCCTCGGCCCGTTCATGACCGAGGGCGACATCCTCGGCCACGAGCCGATGGGGATCGTCGAGGAAGTGGGCAGCGGCGTGAGTTCGCTGAAACCCGGCGACCGCGTGGTGGTGCCGTTCAACATCTCGTGCGGGCACTGCTGGATGTGCGAACGCGGCCTGCAGTCGCAGTGCGAAACCACCCAGGTCAAGGACCAGGACAAGGGCGCGGCGCTGTTCGGCTACACGAAGCTCTACGGCCAGGTCCCGGGCGGGCAGGCCGAGTACCTCCGCGTCCCGCAAGCGCAGTACGGGCCGATCAAGGTGCCCGACGGCCCGCCGGACGAACGGTTCGTCTACCTGTCCGACGTGGTCCCGACGGCGTGGCAGGCCGTGCAGTACGCGGACATTCCCGACGGCGGTTCCGTCGTGGTCTTCGGGCTCGGCCCGATCGGCCAGATGTGCGCCCGGGTCGCGCAGCACCTGGGCGCGGGCGAGGTGATCGGCGTCGACCTCGTGCCCGAACGGCTGGCGCGGACCCGCGCGCACGGCGCGACGACGCTGGATCTGCGCGACCACCGGCGGATCGGCGACGCGATCCGCGACCTCACCGGAGGCCGCGGCGCGGACTCGGTGATCGACGCGGTCGGGATGGAAGCACACGGCGCGCCGATCGGGAAACTCGCGCACAACCTGGTCGCGCTGCTGCCGCAGCAGCTGGGCGCGAAGGTGACCGAGAAGGCCGGGATCGACCGGCTGAGCGTGCTGTACGCGGCCATCGACAGCGTCCGGCGCGGCGGCACGATCTCGCTGTCCGGGGTGTACGGCGGGATGGCCGACCCGATCCCGATGATGGAAGTCTTCGACAAGCAGATCCGGCTGCACACCGGGCAGGCGAACGTCCGCCGGTGGATCGACGACGTCCTGCCGGTCCTCACCGCGGACGGCGACCCCCTTGGCGTCGAGGGCTTCGCGACGCACAAACTCCCGCTGGCCGACGCGCCGCGGGCGTACGACATGTTCCAGAAGAAGCTCCATGGCGCGCAGAAGATCCTGCTGGAACCAGCGGCATGAGGGCTTCGCTGAAGACGCTGATCCACCTGCTGAGGATGGCCGAGGTCGGGCTGCCGATCATGGCCGTCACGATCGACACGTAAACCCCGAAGCGGCGTGCACAACCCGGACGCCAGATACGCCGCTTCCGCCCCAGGAACGGCGAAGAACTGTGCCGGTGCGTGCGGGCCGCGAGTTAACGACCCTCCCGCTCCTCGGCACGCCGCGCAAGCCGCTCCCGCTGCGGAACCACCACATACTTCGGGTCCTTTGTGGACTCAACACCGGCCGCATAAACCCCGAAGCGCGTGCACAGCCCCGACGCCAGATACGCTGCCCCCGCAACAACTCCCGCCGCACGGTTCTTCCGCGCAGCCAGAGATAACGTCGCGCCCGCCGCGGTAAGCACCTTCGCCGCCTTCAACAACCGCCCAGCCCGGCCAGTCCGATACGGCTCCGAAGCCAACCCCAGACCGGTCTCCAGGTGGTGCTCGGCAGCCAACTCCGCCACCGCCCCGGCGAGCCCAGCCCGCACGACCGGCCCGTTCTCCTTCCGCGGCACCGAAATCAGCGCGACCCCAGCCCCGCTGGTCAGCGCGCTGCCGGCGAACAGCACCGGCAGCGTCCCGTGCGCCTCGTGCCAGGACGGAGTCGCCGTGTCGGCGAGCAGCACCGCGGTGTACGTGCACATCGCCGGACCCAGCACGCCCGCCCCGACCCCAGCCAACCGGCCCAGCCGGGGAAAACGTCCGGTCACCGCCGTAAAAGCCGACGCCGCAGCAAGACCGGAGAACGGCGACAGGATCCACGACCCCACCGAAAGCGGCGAAGTCGGCTTGAGCACGCGCAGCATGTTCAGGAACCGCGTCGGCTTGCCGAGGTCGTGGATCAGCGCGACGACACTGGCGATCGACCCGCCCGAAGCAGCCAGCCGACCGACCTTGGCCAACTCGGGGCGTCCAGTCGCATCCGCGAGCGCGGCCAGCGACGCCGACGCACCGGCCGCACCGCCGAGGAACAGGTACAGCGGCACGTCCGGCTGCTTCCAGGCAGGTTCCTTGAGGATCGGCCTGCCGTAGTAGGAGCGGAATTCGGCGGGTTCGACCATCGCCCGTTCGCGGCGGGGGCTCATCGGCGCCGTCCCAGGAACGACACGACCAGCGCCGCGGCGACCCCGGCGGCGGTCGTCGCGGCGCGCTTCCACATCTGCGGCAAATCGCGCGTCGTCACGACCGGGTCCGGCGGGAAGCCGTAGACCTCGGGTTCGTCCAGCAGCAGGAAGAACGCGCCGTCGCCGCCGACCCCGTCGTCGGGATCGTGCCCGTAGAGCCGCGCCTCCGGCACGCCGTCCTCGTGCAGCGTCGACACTCGTGCGGCGGCGCGTTCGCGGAGTTCGTCCAGCTCGCCGAACTGGATGGAGTCGGTCGGGCAAGCCTTGGCGCACGCGGGTTCCATCCCGGCGCCGAGCCGGTCGTAGCAAAGGGTGCATTTGAACGCGCGGCCGTCGCTCTCGCGTTTCTCGATGACCCCGTACGGACACGCCGGAACGCAGTAGCCGCAACCGTTGCAGATGTCCTGCTGCACCACGACCGTGTCGAATTCGGTGCGGAACAGCGCGCCGGTCGGACAGACGTCGAGGCAGGCCGCGTGCGTGCAGTGCTTGCAGACGTCGCTGGACATCAGCCAGCGCACGCCCGGCTCTTCCGGATGCTGCTCCGGTGCCCCGACCGTCGGCATCCCGAGGTCCACCGCGGGCTTTTCCTGTTCGATGAACGCCACGTGCCGCCAGGTGTTCGAGCCGAGGTCGCCGGTGTTGTCGTACGACAGCCCGAGCAGGTCCTGCCCGCCCGCCTCCGGGACGTCGTTCCACTCCTTGCACGCGACCTCGCACGCCTTGCACCCGATGCACACCGACGTGTCGGTGAAGAAGCCCATCCGGGGCTGGGCGCCGTATTCAGCCATTGGCTCGCCTCCGGTACTCCGCCACGAAGTCCAGCAGCGCCGGCCCGCGCGGCCGCCGTCCGGGACGGATGTCGCAGGTGGCCGCTTTGGCCTCCTGGATGTGCACGTTCGGGTCCAGCACGATCGACAGCAGGTCGTTGGCCGCGTCGCCGCGGGACAGGCCGTTCGGTCCCCAGTGATACGGCAGCCCGACCTGGTGGACGGTGCGGCCGCGCACCTTGAGCGGCTTGACGCGGTCGGTGACGAGCACGCGGGCCTCGATCGCCGTCCGCGACGACACGATGGTGGCCCAGCCGAGGTGCACCAGCCCGCGCTCGGCCGCCAGCGCGGGCGAGATCTCGCAGAAGAACTCCGGCTGCAGTTCGGACAGGTACGGCAGCGTCCGGCTCATCCCTCCCGCCGTGTGGTGCTCGGTGAGCCGGTAGGTGGTGAACACGTACGGGAAGACCTCGCTGCGCGCCGGGTTGTACTGGTTCACCGGGCTGTCCAGCGTCTGCCGCACCGGCGAGGACTGCTGGCTGTACAGCGCGTTGCCGACCGGGCTTTCGAACGGCTCGTAGTGCGTGGGCAGCGGACCGTCGGCCAGTCCGGCGGGGACGTACAGCCAGGCTTTGCCGTCGGTCTGCATGATGAACGGATCGCGGCCGCTCAGCGCGTCCTGTGCCCGTGCTCCGTCCGGCGGCTGGTAATCGGGTGCCTTGGTGGCTTCGAAGTCCGGGACGTCGGGGCCGGTCCACTTGGACTCCGAAGCGTCCCAGTAGATCAGCTTTTTGCGTTCGCTCCACGGCTTCCCGTCCGGGTCCGCCGAGGCGCGGTTGTACAAGATCCGCCGGTTGGCAGGCCACGCCCACGCCCAGCCGTTCGCGACCCAGTCCTGTTCGGAGCCCGGCTGCCGGTTCGCGGCGTGGTTGTGGCCGTCGGCGCGGACGCCGCAGTAGATCCAGCAGCCGCACGACGTCGAGCCGTCGTCCTTGAGCTGTGTGTAGGACGAGAGCGGGCCTTCCGGGCCGTGGCCGTTGATCTCCGCGAGGACCGACTCCGCGCTCGGATCGCCGGTCGGGCCCTCGGTCGGATAGCTCCACGCGAGGTCACGGAGCGGGGCGTCGCGCGCGTCGCCGACGCGCTCTCGGATGAGCCGGCCCAGATGGTAGTAGAACCACAGGTCGCTGCGGGCGTCGCCGGGCGGTTCGACCGCTTTGTGGTGCCATTGCAGCAGGCGCTGCGTGTTGGTGAAGCTGCCGTCCTTTTCGGTGTGCGCGGCGGCGGGCAGGAAGAAGACCTCGGTGCCGATCTCCTCGGATTTCAGCTCGCCGGTCTCGATCTCCGGGCCGTTCTTCCAGAACGTCGCGCTTTCGATCAGCTGCAGGTCGCGGACCACCAGCCAGTCGAGATTGGCCAGGCCCAGCCGCTGGAACTTCCCGTTCGCCGAGCCGACCGCCGGGTTCTCGCCGACCAGGAAGTAGCCCTTGCACTCCCCCGCGATTTGCTTCTGGACGGTCGCGTACGTCCCGTGGTCACCGGTCAGCCGCGGCAGGTAGTCGAAGCGGAAGTCGTTGTGCGGCTGCGCGCTGTCGCCCCAGTACGCCTTGAGCAGGCTCACGGTGTAGGAACGCATGTTGCCCCAGAAACCGGTCTTGCCCGCGTCGGCTTCGACGAAACTGTCGAGGTCGAGGTGCTGGTGCGCGTGCGGCATCGGGATGTAGCCGGGCAGCAGGTTGAACAGCGTCGGGATGTCGGTCGAGCCCTGGATGCTGGCGTGCCCGCGCAACGCGAGGATGCCGCCGCCCGGACGGCCGATGTTGCCCAGCAGCGTCTGCAGGATCGAGGCCGTGCGGACGTACTGCGCGCCGACCGTGTGGTGCGTCCAGCCGACCGAATACACCCAGGCCGTGGTGCGGTCGCGGCCGGAGTTCGCGGTGATCGCCTCGGCGATTTCGGTGAACTGCTCGACCGGCAGGCCGCAGATGTCCGCGACTGCCTCGGGGGTGTAGCGCGAGAAATGCCGTTTGAGGACTTGGAACACGCACCTCGGATGCTGCAGCGTCTCGTCGGTCTTGGGCTTCGTTTCGATCGCCGCGCCGCCGCTGCCGTAGGACTCGGCGCGCGCGGAACTCTGGTGTTTCTCGCCGCCGTGGTGGCCGCCCGGCTGATCCGGGTCGCGAGCGCCGGCCGCCGGGCTCGCCTCAGCGTCCTCGTACGCCCAGGTCGAGTTGTCGTACTGGCGATTCTCCGCGTCGAAGCCGGAGAACAGGCCGTCGAGGTCCTCGGTGTCGGCGAACTCCTCGGTCAGGATCGCGGCGGCGTTCGTGTAGGCCACGACGTATTCGCGGAAGTCCAGGTCGTTCTGCAGGACGTAGTTGATCAGCCCGCCGAGGAACGCGATGTCCGAGCCCGCCCGCACCGACGCGTGGACGTGCGCGACCGCGCTCGTGCGGGTGAACCGCGGGTCGACGTGGATGATCTTCGCGCCGCGGGCCTTCGCCTCCATCACCCACTGGAACCCGACCGGATGGCATTCGGCCATGTTGGAACCCTGGATGACGATGCAGTCGGCGTTGGCGAGGTCTTGCTGGAACGTCGTGGCGCCTCCACGACCGAAGGAGGTCCCCAGACCGGGAACCGTGGCGGAGTGTCAAATACGGGCCTGATTTTCGATCTGTATCGCGCCGAGCGCGGTGTACAGCTTCTTCATCAGGTAGTTCTCTTCGTTGTCCAGCGTCGCGCCGCCGAGGCTCGCGAAACCGAGCGTGCGGTTGAGCTTGCGGCCCTGGTCGTCGGCGTCCTGCCACGTTTCGGCGCGCGTCTTGAGCACGCGGTCGGCGATCATGTCCATCGCCTGGTCGAGGGACAACCGCTCCCACTCGGTGCCGTACGGGCGGCGGTAGAGGACTTCGGTGACGCGGCTCGGGCTGGTCACGAGCTGTTTGCTGGCGGAGCCCTTCGGGCACAGCCTGCCCCGGGAGATCGGCGAATCCGGGTCGCCCTCGATCTGGGTGACCGCGCCGTCCTTGACGTATACCTTCTGCCCGCAGCCGACCGCGCAATACGGACAGATCGACCGGACTACCTGGTCGGCGTCCTCGGTGCGGGCGTGCCAGTTTTCCGAACCGCGGGATTTCGCCGCCGAGGCGCGCGCAGTGCGGTCGGGACCGGCCAGCTGCCGGTACACCGGCCAGCCTTCGATCCACTGCCGCATGCCCACGCTGTCACGGTAATCCGTTCTCCGGGCGCTCGCAGCACGTCCGGCGGGTCCCGTCGCCGAGCGGTTCGGTCAGCCCGGCGGCATCGAGGTGCTCCAGCAGTGGGATCATCACCCGGCGGGTGCTTTCCAGTGCCTGCCGCGCCCGCGACACGGTGAACGGCTCGCCGAGCGCGGCCAGCACTTCCACCGCGCGCTGCGGCGCGTCCGGGCCCAGGACGACGCCGTCGGCGATCGCCCGCAACCGGCCTACGCGGACGGCGGCAGCCAATTCCCGTTTGCCCAGACCGAGTTTCCGCAGTTCGTCTGCTTCCGGTGCGCGGAACGGGTGCTCGGCGAAGCGCGCTTCGAGGACGTCGATGGCGCTGGCCACCTCGGCGGTCAGGCCCGCGCCAGGTTTGCGGACGAGCCCGTCCTTGAGGACCAACCCGTCGCTGAGGACTGCCGGGACGAGTTCCGCGTCCGGCAGGTCGAGCCGCTGCCGGAACGCCTCGACCGGAATGCCCGCTGCCAGCGGATGCTCGCGAGTCCAGGTCGCGACCACTTGCGGGACCTCCGCTCGCAACCGGCCGAGGTGGGCCGGGTCGGCGTGCCAGCCGCCGAGCCGCTCGCCCGCCTCCGGCAGTCCCAGCGCGCGGAAGTCCTCGTGGCGCACGAAACCCTCGCGGCGGAGGTAATCCCAGCCTGGTTCCAGCGCGGCCAGCTCTTCACCCCGGGCTCGCGCGGCTCCACGGTGCCCTAGCGACGGCGGCCGGACGTCCACCACGTCGAACCCCGCCGGGATCCGGTGCTCCCCTGGGTCGCGCAGCAGCCCTCGGTCGCCTACCCGGAGCGGCAAGGGATGCGCGAGCAGCAGCCGCGCGGTGTCCGGCCCGAGTGGACGGACCCGGGTCGGCACCGCCGCGGAGCCGAAGTGCAGCACGAGATTCCGGTGCAGTTCGCCGGACGATGCACCACGCAGCCGGACATCGACTTCTGTTGCCGGGCGCCACGCTCCCGGGGTCAGCAGAACGTCTCCCCGGCCGACGGAATCCTTGGGCACGCCGCGCAAATTCACCGCGACCCGTGCCACCGCGGACACCCTTTCGCGCGGTTCGCCGAGTGCCTGCAGGCCGCGGATCTGCACCCGGTTCGCGCCGAGCGTCAACTCGTCGCCGACCTGCAGGGTTCCGCCGCCGAGGGTTCCGGTGACGACTGTGCCCGCGCCTTTGATCGTGAAGGCGCGGTCGATCCAGAGCCGGACGTCCGCGTCCAGATCCGGCGGCGGCAACCTGCTGGCGAGCTTGGCCAGCTGGGCACTCAGTTCTTCGACCCCTTCGCCGGTCGTGCCGCTGACGCTGACCGCGGGCACCTCGCCGAGCGCCGTCGCCGCGATCTCATCGAGCGCCGCCGCTGTCGCTGGGCCCGGGTCGGCTCGGTCAGATTTGGTGATCGCCAGGAGGCCGTTCCGGACACCGAACGCGTCCAGTGCCGCCAGATGTTCCGCCGATTGCGGCATCCACCCCTCGTCCGCCGCCACGACGAACAGCGCGGCCGGGACGGGGCCGACTCCCGCCAGCATGTTGGGCACGAACCGCTGATGCCCGGGAACATCGACGAAGGCGAGTTCCTCGCCGCCCAGCCGGGTCCAGGCGAAGCCGAGGTCGAGGGTCAGGCCGCGCCGGCGTTCCTCGGCCCACCGGTCCGGTTCCATGCCGGTGAGCCGGCGGATGAGGGTGGATTTCCCGTGGTCGACGTGTCCGGCGGTGGCGATCACCCGCATCGGCGGACCGCTTCCCGCACCCTCGCGTCGTCCGCCGGGGAAATCGTCCGGAGGTCGAGCAAGCACCGGTCCCGCACGATCCGGCCGACGACGGCTGGCTCGCCCAGCCGCAACGTCTCCGCATACCGAGCGGGCAACGCGACCGCCGCACTGGGCAACTCGACTCCCGGCGCTCCACCGCCGCCGACGACCGCGATCGAGTCCACCGCTTCGGCGTCCACCCCTGCCGAACGCAGCGACTGAGCCAGCGCTTCGGCACGCTGGTGGAGCCCCCCTGCGAGAAGTGCCGCCCGCACCGGTGGTTCCGGCCCGCGGAGAGTGGCTTCGAGCGCGGCGAGGGTCAGCTTGTCGACCCGCAGCGCGCGAGCCGCCGGATGCCTCCGGAGCCGTTGCACCAGGTCGGCATCCCCGAAGAGCAAGCCCGCCTGCGGACCGCCGAGGAGCTTGTCGCCGCTCGCGGTGACAACGTTCGCGCCGTCAGCCAGCGCGGTCGTGACGTCCGGTTCGTCCGGCAGCAGCGGATGCGGCGCGAGCAGCCCGGACCCCACGTCGGAGACCACCGGCACGCCGAGCCCGGCCAGCTCGGCGACGCGCGCTTCCGACGTGAACCCGGTGACCTGGTAGTTCGAGGGATGGATCTTGAGCACGAATCCGGTGTCCGGACCGATGGCCGCCGCGTAATCGGCCGCCGAAGTCCGGTTGGTGGTGCCGACTTCGCGCAGCCGGGCTCCGGTCGACGCGAGGAGATCCGGGATGCGGAACCCGCCGCCGATCTCGACCAGTTCGCCGCGGCTGACCACGATTTCCTTACCCGGAGCCAAGGTCAGCGCGCATAACAGCAATGCCGCCGCGTTGTTGTTGACCACGTGCACCGCCTCCGCGCTCGGCACCGCCTCGGCCAGCGCCGCCAGAGTGCCGCGGCCGCGTTTCGCCCGCTCTCCGGTTTCGAGCGCGAACTCGACGTCGGTCGAACCGCCCGCCGCGACGATCGCGTCCAGCGCGGCGGCCGACAGCGGCGCGCGCCCGAGGTTGGTGTGCACGAGGACGCCGGTCGCGTTGAGCACCGGCCGCAGCGACGACACCGTCGCGGGCAGCCGGGCCACCACGTCCGCGACGACCTCGCCGGGCTCGATCTCGCCCGCCCGCGCCCGCTGCTGCGCCGCCGCGACCAGGGATTTCACCAGGTCGTGGCCGAGCGTCTCGGCGGCTTTCGCGATCCTCGGCTCGCCGAGCACGGCGTCGGTGCGCGGGATCGCCCTCCGCGGGTCACCCATGGCGGAGGCGGACGGGAATCGAACCCGCCAGCGGCAGGACCTGCCGCTCAACGGTGTTGAAGACCGCGCCGGTCACCAGGCCGGATACGCCTCCCTGGGGCATTCCGCCATCCTGCCAAGACCGCCGCGCCCCCGCATCATGAACAGCATGAGCGTCCGGCTGACCCAGTACGCCCACGGCGGCGGCTGCGCGTGCAAAATCCCGCCCGGAGAGCTGGAAGCGATCGTGCGCGGCCTGTCCGACGCCGCACCTTCAGATCCGCCCGGCGAGTTGCTGGTCGGCCTCGACGACGGCGACGACGCGGCGGCCGTCCGCATCGCCGGGAACGTCGCGCTGATCGTGACGACGGACTTTTTCACCCCGGTCGTCGACGACCCGTACGACTGGGGCCGGATCGCCGCCGCGAACGCGCTGTCCGACGTCTACGCGATGGGCGGCGTCCCGGTCGTCGCGGTCAATCTCCTCGGCTGGCCTCGGGAGGTGCTGCCGTTCGAGCTGGCCGCCGAGGTGCTGCGCGGCGGCCTGGACGTCTGCGCGAAGGCTGGATGTCATCTGTCCGGCGGGCACAGCGTCGACGACCCGGAGCCCAAGTACGGCCTCGCAGTCACCGGCACCGCGGACCCGGATCGGTTGCTGCGCAACGATTCGGGCAAGCCGGGCGTCCCGCTGACGCTGACCAAGCCGTTGGGGATCGGCGTGCTGAACTCGCGGCACAAGGCCACCGGCGAACGCTCCGAGGAGGCGATCGCCGCGATGACCACGCTCAACCGCGCCGCGTCGGTTGCCGCGCTGGAGGCTGGTGCGGTGTGCGCGACGGACGTCACCGGCTTCGGTTTGCTCGGCCACCTGCACAAACTGGCCAGGGCGAGCGGCGTCACCGCGCGGCTGGACCCGACGGCTGTTCCCTATTTGGACGGTGCCCGGGAAGCGCTGCGCGACGGCTACGTCAGCGGCGGGACCCGCCGCAACCTCGACTGGGTCCGCCCGCATGCCGACCTGTCGCGGATCTCCGAGGACGAGGCCCTGCTGCTGGCGGACGCACAGACCTCCGGCGGCCTGCTGGTGGCCGGAGAGCTGCCGGGCTACCCGGTGATCGGCGAACTGGTCTCCCGCACCGACCACACCATCGTCGTCGCCTGAGGTCCGTGAAGGGAACCCTGAGGGACTCTGAGTCCCTCAGGGTTCCCCTCACGACCTGCCGCGACCCGGGCGAGTCATCGCGGATTGGCCGGTCTCCGAAGTGGGTAGCCCCTGCCCGAGGTGAGAGATGCGCGCTACGACCGAGATTCCGCTGTGGTGGCTCGCGCTGACCGGGTTGTGGACCCTCACGCTGTCCACCCCGTCGGCACCGGAACTGATCGTCGGCGCCGGTGCCGCGGCGGTCTGCGCGGTCGCCGCCCGTTCCGCGCGCCGGGCGATGAACGGTTCGTGGCATCCCAAGCTCGACTGGCTGACCTGGTTGATACCGCTCCCCAAAGCCGCCGTCAGCGAATCCGTCGCCGCATTGCGCACGGTCTTCCGACGCCCCTCCGCCGGAAAATTCGAGAAAGTCACCGTCCCCGCCGCACCGCGCGCGGAGCACGAGGCCCGGCTCGCCGTCGCCACAGTGGTCCTCGGCTGCACACCCGGTGCGATGGTCGTAGCGAGCCCGCCGGACCGCACGGACGTCGTCATCCACCGGATGCTCCCCGGCTCCGGGACCCTCGATCGGGTGACGCGATGACGTGGCTGCTCCTCGCCGCGCTGCTCTTGATGGCCGGCGGTCTCGGCACCGCGTTGTGGCTCGCCGCCCGGGGCACCGCGATCGACCGCCTCGTCGGAATGCAGTTCGCCGGGACCGTCACCGTCCTGACGCTCCTGCTGCTCGTCCAGGCGTACGGCCCGTCCAGCGCGATCATCCTCCCGCTGACGCTGACCGTCCTCGCCTTCGCCGGAACGCTCGTGTTCGCCCGGCTTCTGGGGACCCGATGACCCTCGCCGCCCAGATTCTCGTCTTCGCCGGGGTGTTCATCGTCCTCGCCTCCGCCGTAGGCCTGGTGCGCGCCAAGGATTTGCTGACCCGCCTGCACCTCCTCGCCCCAGCCACCACGCTCGGCGCGCCCCTGATCGGCATCGGGCTGGTCTTGGTCAACGGCGTCCAACTCGGCTCGGGCGCGATCCTCGCGACAGTCGTGCTGCTGGCGGTCACCAGCCCGATCCTGCAAGCGGCCACCGCCCGGCTCGAAGCCCGCCGCCGCGGCGAGATCGACGAGGACCTCCCCGCATGACGGCCGCCGTGCTGCTAGTCGCGCTCGCCCTGGTCGCAGCGGCCGGGTTCGCCGTGGTCGCGACGCACGACCCGAAGCGGCAAGCGATCACGCTCACGGTGTTTTCCCTCTGCCTCACCGTGCTCTTCGTCGTCTTCCAAGCCCCAGACGTCGCCCTGTCCGAACTCGCCGTCGGCGCGGCTATCGTCCCGCTCCTCGTCCTGCTGACGCTCCGGAAGACAGGCAAGCGATGAGAACCCGCGACGTAGTCGGCACCGCCGGGCTCGCCGGAGTCGCCGCGCTCTTCATCGCCGCGTTCACCCGCATGCCAGCCGCCGGGACCGCCGCGCACGCGTACCGGGATTTGGTGCTGCCCTGGGGTTTCCGGGAGGTCACGCCGAACCTGGTGTCCTCCATCAACTTCGATCTCCGCGCCCTCGACACCCTCGGCGAGGAAACGATCGTCGCCGCCGCGGTCGTCGGCACGCTCGCCTTGTTGCAGCCGCCCAAAAAAGAGCCGAAACCGGACAACAGCGGCTATGTCCTGCCCGCCGTGAAGCTCGCCGGATTCCTGCTCCTGCCGGTTTCGGTGCTGCTGGGCATCGACACCGTCATGCACGGGCATCTGACACCGGGCGGCGGTTTTCAGGGCGGCGTCGTCCTCGCGACCGGCTGGCACCTGCTCTATCTCTCCGGCAGCTACGGCGCGCTCGCCCGGCTGCGCCCGATCGACTGGTGCGAATACGCCGAAGCCGCGGCCACCGGCCTGTACGTCGTGACCGGCCTCATCGGACTGGGCGTAGGAGGCTCGTTTCTCGCGAATGTGCTGCCGCTGGGCGAATTCGGTTCGCTGCTCTCGTCCGGAACCGTTCTGGTGCTGAGCGTTTTGATCGGCATCGAGGTCGCCGCCGGGTTCGTCGTCCTGTTGTCGCGGTTCTTCGTGCACGGACTGGGGGAACAGTGACGGGCGTGGTGTCGGCGGCTTGCTACGGCGTAGCGGCTTGGCTGTTGCTGCTCGGCTGCGCCGGGATCATGCGCAGCCGGCACCTCGTGCACACCGTGGTCTCGCTGTCGGTCGCGCAATCCGGCACGTACGTACTGCTGTTGGCGATCGGCTATCAGGACCAGGCCACCGCCCCGATCGTGTCGCAGGGGCAGTCGCAGCCGGTAGTCGACCCGATGGTGCAGGCCATGACGCTCACCGACATCGTCGTCTCGGCGACCATCACCGCGCTCCTGCTCGCCCTGACGCTGCAGATCTCGCGCCGCCACGGCACGGTCGATCCCGACGAACTGCGTGCGCTGCGCGGCTGACCATGACGACCCTGCCCGCACTCGCCATCGCCGTCCCGCTGCTGGCCGCCTGCCTGCTGCTCGGCCTCGGCGGCAAACTCCCCCGCGTCGTCGTCGACGTGACCGCCACGGTGACCGCGGCGGCGGTCTGCGTACTGTGCGTGGTCCTGTTGACCTCCGCCCACCACGACCGAGTGGTCACCTGGCTCGGCAGACAGGGCCCGGAAGGCACGCGCTCGGTAGGCATCGTGCTCGTCGCGGACGGGTTGAACACGTCTTTCGCCGCGCTGGCCTCGTTTCTGACCGTCTGTGCGCTGCTCTACAGCTGGCATTACTTCGAAGCCGTCGAAGCCCGCTATCACGCGATGATGCTGCTCTTTCTGACCGGAATGATCGGCTTTCTCTTCACCGGCGACCTGTTCACGCTGTTCGTATTCTTCGAGCTGATGAGCGGCGTCGCCTACGCCCTCACCGGATACCGCATCGAAGAGGCGGACTCGGTGCAGGGCGCGCTCAATTTCGGCGTGGTGAACTCCCTCGGCGCGTACTTCACGCTGATGGGCATCGGCCTGCTCTACGCTCGCGGCGGCCAGCTCGGCCTCGCGCAACTGGGAGTCGCGCTCGACGGACATCCGGCGGACGCGCTCGTCATCGCCGCGTTTGTCCTGGTGTGCACCGGATTGCTGGTGAAAGCCGCGACCGTGCCGTTCCACTTCTGGCTCGCCGACGCCCACGCCGTCGCTCCGACACCAGTGTGCGTGCTGTTTTCCGGCATCATGGTCGAACTCGGACTCTACGGCGTGCTCCGCGTCCGCACCACCGTTTTCGGCACCGTGCTCGACGACGCCACCGTCAGCCGGATCTTCCTCACCGCCGGGATCGCCAGCGCGGTGCTCGGTGCGGTGCTTTGCTTCACCCAGCGGCATCTCAAACGGTTGCTGGCCTACTCGACCATCGCCCACATCGGACTGTTCCTTTGTGGACTCGCGGCGACCGGCGGCGAGGCGACGGCGGCGTTCGTCCTCTCGGTGCTCGGGCACGCGGGAGCCAAGGGTGCGTTGTTCCTGCTGACCGGGGTGTTGAAGGACCGCTACGGCAGCGTCGACGAGGACGATCTCTTCGGCCGCGCAACACATTCCCGGACCGAAGCGGTGCTGTTCCTGGCAGCGGCGGCCGCACTCGCCGGGCTGCCGCCGTTCGGCCTCGCCCTGGGCAAAGACGCGGCCGAACACGCTGGTCCGGAGTGGCTGATGATCGTGTTCGCCGTGGTGTCCGCGATGACCGCCGCGGCCGTCCTGCGCGCCGGGCTGCGGGTCTACTTCGGACTCGGCCGGCCGCCCGACGACGATTCCTCCGACACGACGTCCGGCTCCGGCGAAGAGCCGGAGACCGACCGGCCGATCGAGCGCACCCCGATACCCATGCTCGCCGCCATTTTCGTCCTGCTCGGTTTCGCGCTGGCCGTCGGGATCGTTCCGTGGCTGCGCGACGTCGCCGTTGACGCCGGAGCACAAGCAGTCGACCGCGCGGGCTACCTCCACGACGTCCTGCCGACGCTGCCGCCGTCCCTCCCCTCAGCCGGGTCCGAACTGACCTGGACCGGGCCAGGCCTGCTGTCCGCCGGGGTAACCGCCCTGCTCACCCTCAGCGCCACGGCTCTCGCGCTGTGGTCGCGGCACCGAACCCCGAAACCCCTGCACGAAGCCCTGACCGTGCTGCATCGCGCACATTCCGGCCAGGTCGGCGATTACGTGGCCTGGCTGCTCGCAGGAGTCGCCGTCTTCGCCGGACTGGTCTGGCTGTGACCTCGCGTTTACCCGCCGGTCGGCCGGGTTACCCGGACAGCGGTCCGTGACGCCGACTGTGAGGAGTTGCCGTGCCCGCCAGCACCGCCGACGGCCCGAAACTGCTGCCCGAAACCGAAGAGCTGGCCACCGGCAAGAACTTCGCCGCGGTCACCACGGTGCTGCCGAGCGGCCGGCTGCAGACGCAGATGATCTGGGTGCACGTCGAGAACGGCAAGATCGTGCTCAACACCGAGACTCACCGGGCCAAGTACCAGAACGTCTCCCGCGACGACCGGATCACCGTCCTCATCCGCGACGAGCAGGACCCTTACCGCTACGCGGAGGTCCGCGGCCGCGTGACCGGCATCGAGACCGGCGAACGGGCCCGGCTGCAGGTCGACGAACTCGCCCGCAAGTACACCGGCGGCGACTACCCGCCGGAGGCGATCAAATCCGAGCGTGTCATCCTCCGGGTGACCCCGGAGCGGCAGACGTTCATCGACCAGAAGAAGGGCGTCGCCGACTGACGCCCTCCGCCCGGCTCACGAATGCGGGTCGATGTCCTCGCCGAGCAACCGATGGACCGCGTCCACGTTCTCGTACCGCTGCTCGGGCAACTTGCCGAGATGGCCGATCACGTCGTCGCCAGCCCCCTTCGCGGCCGCCCGGCGGAGGAGTTCGGCGCGTTCGCACGGGTACTCGACTTCCGTCAAATATTCCCGGACGTCAGACATGGCGCTCCTTTCCTCGCGTTCCTCCTCCGCATACCCGCCCCGGCCGGGATCAATGCGAGCTACGCTCGATTCGTGAACGACTCCCCGAACCCGGCGAAAATCGGAAACGTGCTGCACCCGGTCGCCGACGTCAGCTCAGCCGTGCAGTTCTACGCCGCGACCTTCGGCCTGCCGACGAAATTCGTCGACGGAGACCGTTACGCCGCCCTCGACGCGGGCGGCACGACACTCGCCCTCGTCGGCCCGGAGGAGGACGTCACCGACGGCGTGCCCGCCGCGTCGTTCAAAGTGCCCGACGTCGCCGCTGCGCTGGCCGCGTTGGTGGCTGGCGGCGGAACCGTTGTGCGGCAACCGGAACACGGACCGCACGAGGTACGAGCGGTCGCACGCGACCCTTGGGGCAACACGATCGTCGTTTACGGACCGCAGTAACGCCAACGGATCGAGCCGCACCGGAACCCCCGCTGCGGCTCACCCCCTAACGCGGCTTCCTCCGCACATGGTCCGCAATCGCCGCATCGTCGCCCACGCTATACATCTGATCGATCAACCCCGCGAACGAACCCACCACCACACGCTTCACCTTCCCGTTCGCCGTCCGCACTGGTGAATGGCGGCGGAACCGTTGTGCGGCAACCGGAACAAGGACCGCACGAGGTACGAGCGGTCGCACGCGACCCTTGGGGCAACACGATCGTCGTTTACGGACCGCAGTAACGCCAACGGGTCGAGCCGCACCGGAACCCGGTTGCGGCTCACTCCCCTAACGCGACCTCCTCCGCACATGGTCCGCGATCGCCGCATCGTCGCCCACGCCATACATCTCATCGATCAACCCCGCGAACGACCCCACCACCACCGCACGCTTCACCTTCCCGTTCGCCGTCCGCTCGCCGCGCGAAGCCTCCAACGCGCGCGGCAGCACCCGGAAATCCTTCAGCTGCTCCACCCGCGCGAGGTCCGCGTTCACCCGGTCCAGCTCGGCCCGCAGCTGCCCGGCCGACTCCGTACCCGCGGCCGCGCTCGGTTCGATCAGGACCGTCAGGTACTTCCGGCCATCGCCGACCACGATGGCTTCCTCGATCAGCGAACTCTCCTTCAACCGGATTTCGATCGGCTGCGGATCGACGGTCTTGCCGCCCCGGGTGATGATCACGTCCTTCTTCCGGCCGATCAGCCGAATGTCCCCGTCGGGCGTGCGCTCCATCAGGTCGCCGGTGCGGAACCAGCCGTCCTCGAAGACCGCTTCGGTTTCCGCGGGATTCCGCCAGTACCCGCTGAACAGCAACGGCGCACGGAGCAGCATCTCCCGGTCGTCGGCAAGCTTCACCTGAAAACGCGGGTCCGGGAACTCCCGGCCGATCCGCCCGGGACGAGGGAACGGCTGCCCGAACTGCCCGATGGGACACCCGCCAGTCTCAGTGAGCCCGTAGTTCTCGCGAAGGTCGAGCCCCCAGATCTGCCACAGCGCCACGACACTCTCCGGCATGGCAGCCGAAGCCGTCCACGCGACGCGCAGCCGATCCATCCCGAGACTCACCCGCAGCGGTACGAAAACTCCGCGAACCGCAGCGGCGTAAGCGATTCTCAGCAGCACCGACGCACGACGGCCGGACCAGCGCCGCTCGGCCATCCGGCGACCGACACGCATCGCGACCTGGTAGGCGAAGCGCCGGATTCCCGTCCGAGATTCGGCGAGTGCGATCAGCTCGGCGGCGAGCTTCTCGTAGAAACGAGGCGGCCACAGCACCACCGTCGGCCGTACCGTGCGCAGCACCTCGCCGTATTCCTCGATGGGGCAAAAGGTTACGACCAGCCGAGTGTGCAGCGGGGTGAAAACGAGCAACACCGCCGGTGCGACGTGTGCCAGCGGGAGGAATCCGACCACGTCGTGCCGCGTGGTCCGGCTCTCCGGATACAAGCCGACGACGCTTTGGATCGCGTGCTGGAGCGTGCGGTGCGAATGCGTCACGCCCTTGGGCGCCCCGGTAGAACCGGAGGTGTAGAAGAGGACGGCCGGGTCGTCGAGCGCGGTGGCGGCGATCAGCTCGGCCAGAGAATCCGGTTCTCCGGCCGAACGCAGGTCGTCCCACGCCACGCCGGCGATCCCTTCCGGCAGCTCCGGCGGCGCGGCGTCGATTCCGGCGACGAGCCGCAGGTCCGGGGTGTTCGCGGCGATCTTCGCGACCTTGGCGAGTTCCGTGTCCGACTCGCCGAGGAACGCGACCGCCTCGCTGTGCACGAGGACCTGTTCGATCTCGGCGGGCGAGTTGGTCGGATACACGCCGATCACGACCCCGCCGACGCTCTGCACCGCCAGCGCGGCGAACACCCATTCCGGACGCGCGCTGCTCATCACCGCGACCCGATCACCGTGCCGGACCCCGTGCGCGACCAGGCCGAGCGCCAGTTCGCGCACCCGGTCCAGGTACCTCCGCCAGGTGATCACCCGCACGGCCCCGCCCCGCGAATACCGCAGCGCGACGGCGTCGGGTTCGCGGCGAGCGCGGTCGAGCAGCAAACCCGGCAGCGTCCGCTCCGGTTCGAACTCGGTCAGCTCCATGACCCGGCCTCTCTTCCCGTGGCGAGCCTAAATCCGGCGGCGCTCACGCGGCACGCTCGCCGAGGTGGAGGAAGTCACCCCGGTACCACGTCACCGGTTTGCCGTCGCCGGTCCGCGCCTCGCGCACCCGGCCGATGAGGATCACGTGATCCCCGCCCGGCACGGCTTGCTCCAGTTCACAGTGGAGGACGGCCGCCGCGTCCGGCAGGAGCGGATGGCCCTGCTCGTCGAACTCGAAGCTCCCGTACGCGAACTTGTTCTCGCCTTTCGTCGCGAACCTCGTCGCCAGCTCGGCGTGGGACGGAGTCACGACGTTCACGACGAACCGTTCGGCCGCCAGGAAAACCGGAAAACATGTCGCGCCCCGGTCAAGGCACACGAGCACCAGCGGCGGATCGAGCGACAGCGACGCGAAGGAACTCGCGGTGAATCCGTGCAGCGTCCCGTCCTCGCCCCGGGTCGTCACGATCGTGACGCCGGACGGGAAACGGGACAGCGCCGAACGGAAAACGGCCGGATCCAAGTCGTGCGATACGTCAGCCATTCCATGCCTCCCGGGCAGTTCGTGCGGCAGGGTCGGTGAAAACCGTTCGCGCGTCGGCGGCCGTGACCTGCAACTGTTTCTCGTCCGGCCAGCCAGCGGTTTCCTGGAGCAGCGCCAACTTCAAGGCCGCGAATACCGCTGGCGGTTTCCCCGCCGCCGCGCGCGCCTGCGCCGACGCGACCTCCAGCAACTCCCCCGGCTCAACCACTTCGTCGACAATGCCCAACGTTTTGGCCTCGACCGCGTCGACGGATTCTCCGCCCAGCAACAACCGCCGGGCACCACGATCGCCCAAAACCTCGCGCACCCGCGCAATCCCTTTCACCGCAGGCAACATGCCGTGGTCGATCTCAGGGAAAACGAACCGCGCCTGCGACGACGCGTATACGGAATCGGAGAACAGCGCCATTTCGATCCCGCCGCCGACGCACCAGCCATTCACCGCGCATACCAGCGGCCGGGGAAACTTTTCCAGTGCGCAAAGCAGCGCGTGAAAGGACGTCATCCGCTCGACCATCGAGTCGGCGTCGTAGCCGACCGCTTCCTTGAGGTCGCCGCCGGCACAGAAAAACCGGTCGCCCGCGCCGGTCAGCACGACAGCGGGAGCGTCCGGACCGCTGGCGAGGTCTTCCAGGGTCGTGGTCAACCGGCGAATGAGCGAGTTGCTGAGCGCGTTCGCGGGCGGGTGGCTCACGGTCAAGACCACCACGCCGTCCGCCTCTTCGGATATCTGGACCGCGCTGAGCGAAGCAGTGGTCATGTCGCCTCCGCTCAGTTCGCCGATACGGCGGAAGGGAAGACCGGCGGACGCTTCTCCCGGAACGCTTGACGCGCTTCGCGATAATCAGCTCCGGCGAAGTCGAGGATCTCGAGCGCACCCGCCAATTCGTGCTGCGGCAACGCATTCGTGAGCCACATGTTGAGCGCGCGTTTCGTGAACCGGAGCGCCTGCTGCGAGCCTTGCGCGAGCTGAGTCGCGACTTCCAAGGCACGCGGCAGCACCTGGTCGCGAGGAACAGCCAGGCTCACGAGCCCGATCCGCTCCGCCTCGGCCCCGGTCAGTTTCTCCGACGTCAGCACGTAATACTTCGTCTTGGCCATCCCGACCAGCAGCGGCCAGATCAACGCGGCATGGTCGCCCGCGGTCACGCCGACCTTCGTGTGGCCTTCGATCAACACCGCGTCTTCGGCGGCGATGCTGATGTCGGCGAGCAACGCCGTCGACAGGCCGTAACCGACGGCAGGCCCGTTGATCGCGGAAATGATCGGCTTTTCGATCCGCAGCACCGTCGAAATCCGCCGACGCTCAGACTCCAGCATCGCGAGCGCCGCTTCCGGCGTCGGGTCGGGTTCGCGGACGTCCATCCCGGTGCAGAACGCGTCTCCGGCTCCGGTCACCACGACGACACGTGTCTCGTCGTCGCGCTCGACGTCGGCCCAGATCTCGCTCAGCTCTTCGAACATCGGCATCAGCAGCGCGTTGTACCGCTCGGGCCGGTTGATGGTGATCAACAGGACGCCGTCGGCCGGACGTTCGACGAGAACATTTCCGGTGCCGTGCTGGTAAAGCTCGCTCATCGGACCGCCTCCACAGCCGTGTTCTCGGACTGGAACCGGCGCAGCGCTTCCTCGTGCGCCGGACGCGCGGCGCGGATCCCGGCCAGCACGTCGTCGGCCGGGCGCACCACGTTGCGCGGGTGCTTGAAACGCGGGATCACGTACTTGCCGAACAGCTCGATCGACCGCATCAGCTGGTCGTGCGGAAGACTGTCCACTCGCAACACCAGCGACTCCACGCCCATGTCCGCGTACCGCTGGACGTGCTCGATGCAATGCTCCGGGTCGCCGACGAGGAAGCCCTGCGACCGTTCGAACAGGTACTCCTCGTCGCTGAAATCGACGTCATTGACCGCGCCCATGTAGGCGTAGTCCTGGGAAAGCTTCGCCAGCCGCCCGTACGCGTCGGTGGAAAGCTTGGACATCTCGAACAGCGGCCGAGCCTGTTCGCGGGCCAAGGCAGTCGTTTCCGCGCAGTGCATGCCGCCGCTGACCAGGACCATCTTGCGCGGCGTGATCGGGTGATCGTGGGTGGCGGCGGCGAGGGTCTCGTCGTAGAGCTTCAGCATGTTCTCCACGAGGTCGTAGCCGAGGTAGAAGCCGCCCATGATCGCACCGATGCCCATCTTGGCCGCGGTTTCGACCGAACTCGGGCTCCCCGCGGCGACCGAGATCGGCGGGTACGGCGCCTGCAACGGCTTCGGCACCAGGCTGCGTGGCGGGACCTTGTAGTGCTCGCCCACAAACGAGAACGGATCGTCGAGGAACGCCCGGCGGATCAGCTCGATCCCTTCGCGCCACTGGGATTTGTTCTCCGTCGGGTCCACTTCGAACGCCCGCAGCGCGAGCGTCGTGTTGCCGCGGCCGGTGCCGAGTTCGATCCGGCCGTTGGACAGGATGTCCTCGGTCGCGATCCGCTCGGCGACACGCAGCGCGTGATTCATGCGCGTCGGCAGCAGCGTGACGAGGTGGATGAAGCGGATCCTGCTCGTGAGCGCCATCAGGTACGGGTAGAGCACCTCCGGCGCGGAGACCGTCGCCGTGCCGATGGCGACGTGCTGCTCGGAGCTTCCGAACGCGTCGAAGCCGACCTGCTCGGCGAGCAGCACCTCCTCGACCAGCTCCCGGTAGCGGTGCTCGTGGGTGAGCCCGACCGGGGTGTCCCCCTCCGACATGAGGATGAAGTCCATGGTCGCTCCTTCCACTCAATGTTATTGCTCGATAACATAAGGCGGAGCTAACTCGTGGTCAAGGCTGAATCTCGGAGGAATCTTGTTATCTACTGCTAACTTCCCCTGGAGGAGCGCATGAGCGAGGTGCGGATCGAACACCTGACCTCGCCGGAGATCGCCGACGCGCTCGCGAGCGGCATGCGGACCGCGATCCTGCCGCTGGGTGCCACCGAACAGCACGGCGCGCATCTGCCGCTGTCGGTCGACAGCGAGCACGCCGACCGACTGGGGATGCTCGTGGCGGAACGACTCGGCGACGCACTCGTCCTGCCGACCGTCCGAGTCGGCTGTTCCGCCCATCATCTCGGCTTCCCCGGCACCCTGTCATTGCGACCGGAGACACTGGAGGCGATCTGTTTCGACTGCTGCGAAAGCCTTGCCGCACATGGGTTCCGTCGAGTGCTGATCTTCTCCGCACACATCGGCAACTACCCGTTGCTGAGCAAGATCGAGCCGAAACTCGCCGCTCGACTACCTGCCATGGACGTGGTCGCGTTCGCCGACTCGACCGCGGTGCTCGATGCTTGGCGTACCGCCGTCGCCGGTCTGGCCAGCCAGGTCGGCGGACATGCAGACGTTGCCGAAAGCTCAGTCATGCTCGCTGTCCGGCCGGAAGCGGTGCGGGCCGAGCGTGCTGCCGCCGGTCTCGCTGAACCGATGACCGACGACCTGTTGGCACGGGTATTAACCGGTGGCGTCAAGGCCGTTGCACCCAACGGCGTCCTCGGTAATCCGCACGGGATGTCCTCCGACCTGGGATTTGCCTGCCTCAGTGCGGTCGCGAACCTGTTGGCGGAGTACGCGGCGGCACGTTATCGACGCCTCACCTAGACTCGAGCCATGACGAGTCCATCTCGCGCCGCGTCGCCGCGCTCCTCGCGCAGGCAGACGTTGATCAAGGTCGCCGGCGAGTTGTTCCATGAGCGCGCTTTCGACGCGGTCACCACTGAGATGATCGGCGCGCGGGCTGGCGTGACCGGCCCTGCGTTGTACCGGCATTTCTCAAGCAAGCAGGCTCTGTTGATCGCCGTGCTCGAGGACCCGTTGAAGGATTTGCTGGCCAATGCGCGCGAGACCGCGGCGGAGGTGACTGACCCGCGTAAGGCGCTTGAAGCGATGATCGACTATCACGTCACGCGCAGCCTTCAAAATGTGCCTTCCACATTGGTGTTCTTGAAGAACGAGCACAACGTGCCAGAGGAGGAGCGGCACCGGATGCGGCGGATGATGCGCCTCTACGCCGAGGAGTGGAGTGCCCTGGTGGAGCGCTTGCGGCCGGATCTGTCGGATGCGCAGAATCGGGTTCTTACGCATGCCGTGTTCTCGATGATCAATTCGATTCCGCAGTTCAACAGCGGTCTTGATGCGGAGAGCGTCGCGACCACGATCCGGACGGCCGCGATCAATGCGTTGCTCATCCAGCCAGGAACCGTCTAGGCGACCTGGGCCAGGCCCGCGAGGGGAACCTTCACAGCCCACCGCCCCAACAGCCACCCACGCACCCAACGACCGAGGCACCCAGCCCCTGCCCTGCACCCCGATACGAAGCCTCCCTGCGGTCTGGGGGTGCTTGTCAAGGCATCTTTCCCGCCTTGACAAGCACCCCCAGACCGTCAGCAC
>NZ_PQIA01000004.1 GCF_003385235.1 Amycolatopsis circi
GGGTGTGGCTGCCTTAGTTGGGTGCGCTGGCTGCGGTTTCGTGGGGTGGGGGTCCGTGAAGGGCTCCTTGAGGGAATCCTGTTCCGTGAAGGGGCCCCTCACGGCGGGGAAGGGCCAATGCCGGGGACTTAAGGCGGCGCTGTGGGTGCGGTTCGAAGTGTGCCTGTCCTGGAGGTGGGGATTGGCGAGGCCAGCACAGGGTTTGCTGTCCGTGAGGGGAACCCTGAGGGACTCTGAGTCCGTGAGGGTTCCCCTCACGGACTTGTGTCTGGGGAGAGTTGCGCGCGGGGAGTTAGCTGACTGGTTCGGGGACGGCGTGGAGTTTTCCGCCTGGGCCTGCCAGGCAGGAGGCGTTGCCTTTTTGCGTGGTGAGGAAATCCGTCAGGCAGTCGGCGATCGCGGCGTGTCCGGCGGCGTTGGGGTGGAAGGATTCCTGCAGTGCGTGGGTGGCTCGGTCGACCTGGGTCAGGTCGTTCAGGTGCAGGGTGAGCCTGGTGAACCATTCTGAGGCCGGGTTCGCGCCACCGGAGCAGGCTTCGTGGTTTTCGCCTGCTCGGGCCAGGTCCAGGAATCGGGCGCCGGATTGGGTGGCTGCTTGTTTGATGCCTGCGGACAGGGTGCTGATCCCGGTCGTCGAAATCCACTGCAGGTCGTCTGTGCGGAAGGGGCAGCCGTTGAGGCTTTGCAGGTCCGCTGGGATGTCCGGGCCCACGGGGGTGGCGTAGGACTGCAGGATCAGCTGGTAATCCGCGGGGACGTATCCGGCGTCGGCCAGTACCTTTTTCACGTCGCCTACCGCGTTCGCCACTTTCGGCACCATTGCGTCCACTTTGGACTTCCAGGTTTCCTTCAGCGCGACATTGCAGGACGGGCCGTCGGAGGAGAACCAGGCTTTGAAGCATTCGCTCACTTGCGCGGAGAACTTCGGGTCGTCGTTCGCGCCTACCGCGATGACCACTGCTGATACGCGGTGGTCCTTCACGACGTCGGCCAGTTGCGCGGCTTGGGAGCGTTCGCCCCACTGTTTCGCGTCGCCGAGTGCGACTTGGGCGGCGGGGGCTCCTGAGCAGCCCAGGTTGACCCGGGCGGAGACGCCGGGGATCCGGACCTTCTGCACGAACGCGGCGGACGAACGGTGGCACCAGTCGCCGTTCCTGCCGTCGGTGTCGGGGGTGTAGGCGCCGGCGCCCTCGCCCGAGACGGTGCTGTCGCCCATCGAGACGATGGTCAGCGGGCCGCGGCCGGGCGGGCCTTGTCGCGGGAAGGGCTGGCCAGGGCGGCTCTCGGAACCGAAAAAGACGAAAAAGCCCGCAAGCACAGCTACGCAGGCGAGGACCAGCGCCCCCCACCACCACCGGAATCGTCGCATCGCTTGCCAAGTCTAGCGATAACCTGGACGACGCCGTCAGGGTTCGGGGCGGCTGGGATGCGGGTCACCGTCCGCTAGCTGTCCATTGTGGACTCAAGGGGTCAGGCGCCTGCCCGGATCGGCGGGTTGCGGTGGGCCCACGGGGCGGCTTGTTCGAGCTGTCCGGCCAGGCGGAACAGCAGGTCTTCGCGGCCGAAGGCGGCGGTGAACTGCATGCCGATCGGAAGTCCGGCGTCGGCGGCGAGGGGGACGGACATCGACGGGACGCCCGAGACGTTCGCGGCCGCGGTGTAGGGGGAGCGGTCCAGGAGGCGGTTCAGCCAGCCCAGGCCGTCCAGTCGGTCCGCGCCCTCGCCGTAGACGCCTAGCGCGACCGGCGGCTCGGGCAGGGTGGGGGAGAGCAGCAGGTCGTAGCGGGCGAAGTGCTGTGCGAGGGTTCGGGAGACCTGGTTGCGCATCGCGAGGGAACGGACGAACTCGTCGGCGGTGACCTGGTGGCCGTAGCGGTAGCTGGCGAGGGTGACCGGTTCCAGGGTGGTCTCGTCGACGGGGCGGCCGGTCGCGGCGGCGATGCTGTCGATCCACGGGGCCAGGTTCGCGGTCCACATCCGGGCGTTGCCCAGGACGAAATCTTCCCACGAGACGCCCAGATTGCGCTGGGTCTCTTCGACCTCGTGGCCAAGGGAATCCAGCAGGTGCATGGTTTTGGTGAGTGCTGCGGAGACCGGCGCGGTTGGGTGTCGACCGCCCCATGGTCGGCGCAGGACCGCTACTCGCAGGCGGCCTGGGGGCAGCTGGGCTTCCTCGGCGTAGGGGCGGTCCGGGCGGGCGGCGAAGTACGGGTCGCCGGGTTCGGGGCCTTCGATCAGGTCCAGCAGGACGGCGCTGTCGCGCACCGTGCGGCTCAGGCTGCCTTGCACGGCTAGCCCGCTGAAGACCTCGTCGGCGCCCGGTCCGTGCGAAACCCGGCCGCGGGTGGGCTTCAGGCCGAACAATCCGTTGCTGGAGGCGGGGACTCGGATGGAACCCGCAGCGTCGGTGGCGTGCGCGAGCGGGACGATTCCGGCTGCGACTGCTGCGCCGGAGCCGCCGCTGGAACCGCCTGCGCTGCGGTCCAGGGACCACGGGTTGCGGGTCGCGCCGTAGAACTCCGGTTCGGTCGTGGTGCTGTAGGCCATTTCCGGGGTGGTCGTCCGGCCGATCGTCACCAGGCCGGCTTGCCGGAAGCGGCGCATGAGGTGCGAGTCCTCGGGCGACACGGAGCCTGCGGCCAAACGGCTGCCCAGTTCGCTGCGCCTGCTTGCCATGGCGACGCCGAGATCCTTGATCAGGAATGGCACGCCCGCCAGCGGAGCGGAACCGGGGGCCGGAGTGTCCTCGGGCGGCCAGGTTTCGACCACAGCGTTGATCTGGGGATTGACTGCCTCGACCGCTCGCGCGGCGGCGTCGGCGACCTCGGCCGGCGTTACCTCGCCTCGGGCGATCAGGTCCGCCAGGCCGACCGCATCGCAGCTCGCGTATTCGGAGATTTTCACCAGCACGTCCTTCGAAAGACTCATCGGTTTCGGATGATACCGAGTGGTATCACGGGGAACGGTTGTGTACCGTAGCTGGTGCCGAACCGCATTGCCAACCCTCCCGAGGAAGAGCCGATGACGAGCACCTCCGCCCGGCGGCCGACGCGCGTCGCGACCTTGCCGCCGCGCGAGCGCATCCTCGACGCGGCCGAGGAGCTGTTCCTCAACGAGGGCGTCGTCCGGGTCGGCGTCCAGGCGATCGCGGACCGCGCCGGGACCACGAAGATGGCGATCTACCGGCACTTCGGCACCAAAGACGCGCTCATCGCCGAGTGGCTGCGGATCGTCGTGCACGACTACTCCGCTGCCTTCGACGCCGCCGAACAGACGCATCCGGGCGATTTCGCGGAGCAGATCCGCGCGGTGGGGCGGTTCATCGTCGACGGGCTGCCCGAGTTCTCCCACCGCGGCTGCCCGTTCACGAACTCCGTCGCCGAACTGCCCGACCCGGGCCATCCCGCGCGGCGGCTGATCCGCGAGCACAAGACCCGTCAGTTCGGCAGGCTCCGGGCGATGTGCGAGGGCCTCGGGTTGGCCGACCCGGAGCTGGGCGCGGCGGAGCTGACGTTCGCGATGGAGGGGGCGCAGATCGCGGTGCAGAACGGCGGGGTCGAGAACGTCGGCGCGCACCTGACGAAGGTCATCGAGAGGGTGATCAGTCGCGGGGAACCAGGCTGAGAGTGACTCGTTTTCGGTGCGGGGGAAGACGTTCGGACTCGTTCGCGACCAGGTGAACGGCCTCGTCGAGGGGGCAGTTGCGGGCACGCGCTGAGGGTGGCGCGTTTACGTTGTGGGGGAGCGCGTTCGGCGTCGTTCGCGGCCGGGCGAACGGTTTCGTCGAGAAGGGTCAGTCGCGGGGAGTCTGGCTCAGGGCGGCGCGTTTTCGTTGCAGCAGAAGGCGTTCAGCTTCGTTGGTCACCAAACGGAGGGCTTCGTCGTAGGCCTCGGCGGCGTCGGCGGTTCGGCCCAGGCGGGCGAGCAGGTCGGCTCGGACGGCATGGAACAGGTGGCGGTTGGCCAGGTGCAGACTGTCCACAATGGTCAGCGCGACAGCGGGGCCGTCGACCTCGGCGACTGCCACGGCGCGGTTCAGCGCGACGATCGGTGTCGGAGTCAGGGCGAGCAGTTGGTCGTAGAGGGCGAGGATCTGGACCCAGTCGGTGCCGTCGCTGTGCACGGCGTTGATCGCGGCCTGGATCTGGTACGGCCCAGGGCGGTCGAGCCGCAGGCACTGGCGGACCAGCGACTGGCCTTCGGCGATCAAGGCCCAGTCCCAGCGGCCGCGGTCCTGGTCGGGCAGCAGCACCGGGATTCCGTTGGCGTCGAGACGGGCCGCGCGGCGGGATTCGGTGAGCAGCTGCAACGCCAACAGGCCCAGTACTTCGGGTTCGTCGGGGAGCAGGGCGGCGAGGATTCGGGTCAGGCGGATCGCCTCCGCGGCCAGGTCCGGTCGCGTGAGATCCGGGCCGGTGCTGGCAGTGTGAGCTTCGGTGAAGATCAAGTACAGCACCGCTAGGACGGCGTTCAGCCGCGCTGGGAGGTCGGCCGCGTCAGGGACGCGGTAGGGGATTCGGGCGTCGCGGATCTTGGCTTTGGCGCGCACTAGCCGTTGTGCCAGCGTCGGTTCCGGGACGAGGAACGCGTGCGCGATCTCGGCGGTGGTGAGGCCGCCCAGCAGGCGCAGGGTGAGGGCGACTCGGGCGGCGGTGCTGAGGGCGGGGTGGCAGCAGGTGAAGATCAGCCGCAGTCGTTCGTCGGGGATGGCGCCTTCGTCGAACGGTTCGGCGGCGGCGTGCAAGAGGGCGGCTTGGCCGTGGCGGTCGGCGCGGGCGGATTCGCGACGGAGCCGGTCGATGCCGCGGTTGCGGGCGGTCGTGATGAGCCAGCCTGCGGGACTCGGCGGGAGACCTTCCGCGCGCCATTTCACGGTGGCGATCGCGCACGCCTCCTGGACGGCGTCTTCGGCGAGGTCCAGGTCGCCGAAGACGCGGGCCAGCACCGCGACCGCGCGGCCGTGCTCGGCGCGGAAGACCCGCTCGAGCACGGCCGTGGTGATCAATGGAACTGCCGGACTTCCACCGGCAAGGTGGTGATTTCCGAGATCCGCCGAGCCCAGTCCGCCGCGGCTTCCTGGTCGGGCGCGGTCACGATGGTGAAGCCGCCCAGGTGTTCTTTGCCTTCGGCGAACGGGCCGTCGGTGTAGAGGACGTCGCCGCCGGAAGCGCGGACGACGCGGGCGGCGGCCGCCGGATGCAAGCCGCCGGAGAACACCCAGACACCGGTCGCCTTCATCTCGTCGGTCACCGCTTCGAGGCGCGCGGCGATGTCCGCCAGCACCTCGGGATCCGGGGTCCCGCCGTCGGGCTGGTAGATCCCGAGCAGGTACTGCGGCACGGGCGCCTCCTTCGCTCAGCGTTGCCGGGCGGGGCGCACGATCATCTCGGTGACGTCCACGTCGGCTGGCTGGTCGAGAGCGTAGGCGATGGCGTCGCCGATCGCTTTCGGTTCGATCGCGTCCTTGCGGTAGATCCGCATGACCTCCTGCGTTTCCGGGTCGCTGATCGTGTCCGCCAGCTCGGAGGTGACGACGCCGGGGGAGACCGTGGTGACGCGGATCGACGGGTCGCACTCCAGCCGCAGGCCCTCGGTGATCGCCCACGCCGCGTACTTCGTCCCGCAATAGACCGCCGCGGTCGGGGTGACCTGGTGTGCGCCGATCGACGCGACGGTCACGAAATGGCCGCGGCGCTGGCGGGTGAAGTGCGGCAGCGCGGCGGCGATGCCGTGCAGCAGGCCCCGGACGTTGACGTCGATCATCCGGTCCCACTCCTCGACCAGCCCGGCGTCCAATCGGGACAGCGGCATCACGCCGGCGTTGGCGATGAACGCGTCGATCCCGCCGTGGTCGCGCACCGCGCGGTCGACGAACTCGGCGACGTCGGCGCGGTCGGTCACGTCGAGGCGGTGGACTTCGATGCCGTCCGCACTGGCGGCGAGTTCGGCAAGCCGGTCTTCGCGGCGCGCTCCGGCGATGACGCGCCAGCCGTCCGCGGCGAGGCGGCGGGCGGTGGCTTCGCCGATGCCGCTGCTCGCGCCGGTGATCAGGGCGACCTTGCTCATTCGGATTCCTTCGGGAAGTCGGCGGACAGGGTGACGTCGCGCCAGTCGTCGAACGTTTTGCGGAGGGTGTCGAGGCGGGCGGTGGCGATGTCGTAGGCCGCCTGGCCGAGCAGCAGGCGCAGCGGCGGTTCGGCGGAGGTGACGGCGTCGATGACCGCGGCCGCGGCGCGGTCCGGGTCGCCGGGCTGCTTGCCGTAGGTGGCGAGCGTCGAGGTGCGGCGCGCGCCCGCGGTGTCGGCGTAATCGTCGATGTGGATGGCGGATTCGCGCATGGACGGGCCCGACCAGTTGGTGCGGAACGCGGCCGGTTCCACGATCGTGACGCCGATGCCGAGCGGCGCGACCTCGGCGGCCAGCGACTCGCTGAAGCCTTCGACGGCGAACTTCGTGGCGTGGTAGTAGCCGGTCGCGCCGAAAGCGGCCAGCCCGCCGAGTGACGAGATCGAAACGACGTGGCCGCTGCGCCGCGACCGCATCCCTGGCAGGACAGCGCGGGTGAGCGCCATCAGGCCGAAGACGTTGGCCTCGAACAGTGCGCGGATCTCGGCGTCTTCGCCTTCTTCGGCGGCGGCGAGGTAGCCGTAGCCGGCGTTGTTGACGAGCACGTCGATCTGGCCGAAGACACGTTCTGCTTCGGCGACCGCATCGGTGATCTGCTGCTGGTCAGTCACGTCGAGCGCGACTGCCAGTGCGCGTCCGGGGTGCGCGGCGACGAGGTCCGCGACACGTTCGGGATCGCGGGCCGTGACGACCGCGCGCAGGCCGCGTTCGAGAACGGCGGTCGCGAGCGCGCGGCCGAGTCCGGTGGAACACCCGCTGATAAACCAGACGGGTGCGGTGTTTTCAGACATGGATCTACCCCTGAAGAAATTCGGAAATTGCGGAAAAAGCGTCAGCGATGAGGACGGTCGCCGACGGCGAGACTGCCCAGCAGCCCCAGCGCGGCCTCCGACGGACTGCCCGGATCCGCTTGGTACACCACGAGTTGCTGGCCGGGAGCGCTGTTCACGGTCATCGATTCGTAGTGCAGGGTGAGCATTCCGACGAGCGGGTGCCGGAACCGCTTCGTCTCGTGCGTTTTCTGCCGGAGGTCGTGGCGCGCCCACAACCGGCGGAAATCCGCGCTTTTAAGCGACAGTTCGCCGACCGCCTCGATCAGCAGCGGATCGTCCAGATCGGCGCCCGCCGCCGAGCGCAGCCCGCCGACGGTGTTGACCGCGACCTGCTCCCAGTCCGGATAGAAGTCCCGGGCGTCGGGGTCGAGGAACGCCAGCCGGAGCAGGTCGCCGCTGTATTCATGCCCGCCGAACAGCGCTTCGCCGAGCAGATTCGACGCGAGGACGGTCATGCACCGGCCGAGCACGACCGCGGGAGTCTGCGGCCAGGCGTCCATCAGCTGCACCAAGCGCGGGCTGACGCGTTCCTTCGCCGGGCGTCGCCTGGCCCGCTTCGGACGGGCCAGCGAATGCAGGTGGGCGAGCGCCTCGTCGTCCAGACGCAGCGCCCGGCCGAGCGCGTCGACGACCTGCGCCGACGGCGTGCGCTCCCGGCCCTGCTCAAGCCGCACGTAGTAATCGGTGCTCACCCCGGCCAGCTGCGCGACCTCCTCCCGGCGCAGGCCGCTGACCCGGCGCCGGGTGTCGGCGAGCAGGTCGGCGTCCGCCGGGGCGGTGGTGCCGCGCCGGGCCCGCAGGAACTCGCCGAGGAGGTTGCTGTCGCTCATGAACCCAGGCTAGATCGCAAGCGGCGGCCGCGGGGGACGCAAAGGGGGTGTGGTTCTCCCACCCTCGCGGTACCCCCTCGCTCAGTGGTTCAAACCTTTCCGCCGCCGCTCTGCCCGCGCGCACCGCGGCGGCGGAACCGGGAGGCAGACTGTTTTGACTGGTCAGCGGCACCGGCCGACCCTGCTGAGACCAACCCCTCGACCGGAAGGCGAACCATGCGCCGAACCCCGCTCGTCCTCGCGGCTGTGGCCGCCCTGTCGATGGCCGCCGCGCCCGCGCAGGCAGCCGAAACCTGGACCACGGTCTTCGAGGACACCTTCGACGGCCCCGCCGGCACCGGCCTCGACCCGCAGAACTGGCTCTACGACAAGGGAACCGGCTACCCTGGCGGCGCGGCGAACTGGGGCACCGGGGAGATCGAAACGTCCACGGACTCGACGGACAACGTCTACCACGACGGAGCCGGGCACCTGGTGATCAAGCCGCTGCGCGACGCGAACGGCGCGTGGACGTCCGGCCGGATCGAAACCCAGCGCACCGACTTCGGCGCACCGGCGGGCGGGCAGATGGAGATGAGCGCGACGATCCAGCAGCCGAATCCCGACCACGGCCTCGGCTACTGGCCCGCGTTCTGGGCGATGGGCGCGGACGCCCGGCCGGTCGGCGCGACGAACTGGCCGAGCATCGGCGAACTGGACATCATGGAGAACGTGAACGCGCTGGACAAGCACTCCAGCACGTTCCACTGTGGACAGTGGGCGGGGGAGTGCCACGATCCGGACGGGATCAGCAGCGACCTGCAGGACTGCGCCGGCTGCAAGACCGGTTACCACACGTATTCGGTGATGGTGGACCGCCGGGACGCGGCCGCGGAGGAACTGCGGTTTTCCTTGGACGGCAAGGAAACGTTCGCGGTGAAGCAGAACCAGGTGTCCGACGCCACGTGGAAGACCGCGGTGGATCACGGGTTCTTCGCGATCTTCGACGTGGCGATCGGCGGCTCCTATCCGAACAAGGTGTGCGGGTGCACCAGCCCGGGGGCGGACATCACGCCGGGCGCGGGGATGAGCATCGACGCGTTTTCGGTGAAGGTCAGCAAGGGCTGAGGGGGTCGTGCGTGTTTATGCCGGTTCTAACCGGCATAAACACGCACGAGGCACCGGTCAGCCCGCGCCGGAAAGATCCGTCGTCTCCGCCAGCCGCGTGACTACCTCCAGGAGCGCGGCTGGCCGGGGGCCGTCGGAGCGCCACACCACCACGGTGTGCGCGGACTCGCCCTCCAACGGCACGAACACCGCTCCGGTCCGGCGAAGGCTGTGGGCTGACCGCGCCAGCCGGGTCACGCCGACCCCGGCCGCGACCAGTCCCAGCAATCCCTGCACCGTTGCGGTGCGCTGCACGACGTCCGGCGTGAACCCGGCGGCGGCGAAGTCGGCGTCGTACTTGCGGTGCCAGGGATCCCACGACGTGCGCGGCGTCAGCACCCACGGCTCGTCCGCGAGGTCCGCCAGGCGCAGCGAAGAGCGGTCCGCCAGCGGGTGGCCGGAGGGCAGGACCGCGCAGACCTCTTCGGCCAACAGGGTGTGCGTCTGCAGGTCCTCGACCAGCGGCGGGCGCGTGAAGCCAGCGTCGAACCGGCCGCCGCGCACGCCGTCGACCAACTCGGCGATGGAGACTTCGGCAGTGGTGACGGTCAGCTCCGGCAGCTGCTCCCGCACCGCGCGCACGACCGGCGGGAGCAGGTAATTCGCTGTGCTGGCAAGGAAAGCCAGCCGCAGAGTGCCGATCTCGCCGCGTACCGCACGAGCGACCGTCGCCACCGCGGCGTCGGCACGGGCGAGTACCGCGCGTGCTTCCGGCAAGAAGAGTTCGCCGATCGGAGTGAGCCGGGTGCCGCGGGCGTCGCGGTCGAAGAGTTGCGTGCCGAGTTGGCGTTCCAACACGGTGATCTGCTGCGACAGCGACTGCTGTGCGATGTGGAGGGTCGCCGCCGCGCGCGTGAAGCTCGTTGTCTCGGCGACGGCGACGAAGTAGCGCAGCTGCCGCAGCTCAGGGGTCACAGGCTGAGACTGTAGCCCGCCAGCGAACCGGTGTTGGCGGACCCCGGCAGGTGTGCGCCAGGATCGGAGGCGGAAGAAACCACTGGAGGGACTGCTCAATGACCGAGGGAACCGACGGCCGCGTCTGGCTGATCACCGGGTGCTCGAGCGGCTTCGGCCGCGAACTCGCCCAGGCCGCGCTGGCCGCGGGGGACCGGGTCCTCGCGACCGCCCGCAAAGCGGAGACGCTCGCCGACCTGGTCGAATCAGGCGGGGACCGGGTGCGCACGGCCGCGCTGGACGTCACCGACCCGGCGCAGATCGACGCCGCGGTGCAGACCGCGCTGGACGAGTTCGGCCGGATCGACGTGCTGGTCAACAACGCCGGCCACGGCTCCGTCGGCGCGGTCGAGGAACTGACGCTGCCCGACCTGCGCGCGGTGCTCGAGGTCATGTTCTTCGGCGCGGTCGCGATGACCAAGGCCGTCGTCCCGCTGCTGCGGGAACAGGGGAGCGGCACCGTCGTGCAGATGAGTTCGATGGGCGGACTGCTCGCGCCGCCCGCGTTCGGGGCCTACTGCGCGGCGAAATTCGCGCTGGAAGGAATGTCGGAAGCGCTCGCGGCGGAGGTCGCGCCGCTCGGGGTCAAGGTGCTGATCGTCGAGCCGGGCGCGTTCCGCACGTCGTTCGGCGGCACGGCGATGCACCGTTCCCAGAAGATCGACGCCTACGCCGAATCGACCGCGGGCACCCGGGGCGCGATCGAGGGGATGGACGGGACACAGCCTGGCGATCCGGCTAAAGCGGCGGCGGCGATCCTCCGGGCAGTGGATTCGCCGGACGCGCCGTTGCGGCTCGCGCTCGGCGGCGACGCGGTGGACGCGATTCGCGGGAAAATCGCTGCGCTGACCAAGGATCTCGACTCCTGGGAGACGGTCAGCCGGGCGACCGCGCTGGACTGAGGCCCGCCTGCCCGGGTTTCCGGGCCGTGAAGGACTCCTTGAGGGACTCAGATTCCCTCAAGGAGTCCTTCACGGACGTGGGGACCCGGTCGAGTCACGGATAACTCGGGACGTTGACCGGCTTGGTGCCGTCCGGAGTGACGTCGCCCGTGTCGTTCACGACGTGGGTGATCGTGCCGCGGTGGTTCAGCGACACCGTCAGCAGGCTGCGCAGCTTGACTCCGTTGTTCTGCGGCACCTCGAACGCGTGATAGCTCGAAACCGCCGGGTTGGTGTCGAAGAAGCAATAGCTGCCCAGACCCCACGCCTCGTGCGAGGTCACGTCCGGACCGACCTTGTACGCGGCATACCCGGCGGTGCCGGGCGCGGAATTCCACGAAGCCTGATCCGGGACGTCGTAAGGCATTTCGTTCTGGAAGAAGATCGTCTTCCCGTTCTGGCCGTTCCACACGACCTGGAACTTCTGGTAATGCTCCACGAACAGCCCGGTCGCGGTCACGTTGTCGCCGTTGACGAGCACGCCGGTGTCCGCGGTGTTCGTGGTCCAGCCGACGGTTCCGCTGTTGCCGTGGTCGGCGCGCCACGCCCAGACGTGGTCGACGATCGTGTCGTCGCTGTTCACGACGAGGCTGTTGGTCGCCTTGCCCGCCAGGTCGCCGCCGACGCGGAAGAAAACGTCTTGCAGCGACGTCGGATTCGCCGCGTGGTTCGTGTGCTTGCCGCTTTCGCCGACGGTCAGCAGGGATTGCGAATTCTGGGTGCCCGCGTCGAAGAGCAGGCCCTTCACCCGCACACCGTCCACATCGGATACGTGCATCGCGTCGACGCCGTTGTCCGGGATCAGCGTCGGGTAGCCGATGCCGAGCACGGTCGTGCCCGGGCGGGTCACGTTCAGCGTCTGGTCGAGGTGGTAGGCGCCGGGGGTGAAGAACAGATTGCAGCCGGCGTCGAGGGAGCTGTTGATGCTCTCCGCGGTGTCGCCGGGCTTGACGACGCGGAACTGGCTCATCGGCACGGAATCACCGGGCGTGCCGCCGTTCGCCCAGCTCGGCCCGGACGCGTTGGTGCGCAGGGACGGCAGGAAGACGCGGTAGTTGCCGCCGCTATCCACGTACAGGTAAGGCACGTCGCGCGACACCGGCGTGGTGTCGAGGGTGGTTTCCGGCGGGTTCGGGAACGAGTTGGCGGGCGCGCCGGCGGTCCCGGAGAAGACCATGTTCCAGACGCCGCCGTCCCAGCTGCCCAGCGCCGAATCCCGGGTGTACCACTGCTGCTGCGAAACCGACGCGGCCTGACCGGACACGCGGGTGTCGGCGACGTAGCCGCCGCTCGCGTAGCCGTAGCTGGCCGGGAACAGCTGCAGCCCGCCCTTGATGTCCATCCGGCGGAACGGCGCGGCCTGCGACACCGCCCAGCGATCGCTGCCGCTGGAAGGCGTGACCGCCAGGTTTTCCGCCGAACGCCAGAAGTTCTGCAGCGCGGAGCCCTGGTCGGACTCGTTGAAGGCGTCGACGGTGATGTCGCCGTTGATCTGGACGTCGTCCGGATTCTGGCCGAGGCCCGCGACGGAGGTGTAGAAGCCGACGTTGTCGTGCACCGCGTAAGTGCCCGGCTTGAACAGGTGCGCGACGCGGCCCGAGCCGAACTGCGCGGTCTGGGTGTCCTTCTGCACCTCGAAGTCCTTGTCCAGCTGGGCCTGAATCGTCGCGGAGGGCATTCCCGGGTCGAAAATGTGCACGTTCGGCCCGAAATCCGGCTGGTCCGGCTGGCCCCCGCAGCCCGCCTGACCGGACGCTGGGGCCGCAGCGGCGGGGACGGCCAGCCCGGCCGCGGCGAGCAGAGCCAGCATCGCGACTGCCGGGCCACGGGATCGACGCGGTCGTGGTGGTCGATAAGTCCGGTTCACGTCGGGGAGACCTCCGCGGTAGGGGATTTACCCACCAGTTTGTGGTCGGCCACAACAAATTAAACGCCCGGCTGCGCGGCGCCGGTCACAACTCGGTCACAGTTGTCTGGACCACTGGCGCGATTCCGGCTATCGGAAACTCGTTCACGTCCGGGTGACGCAGCCAGCCTCGCGCCGTGTCGTGCCGCAAGATGACCTTGGACCTGCCGCCGTGAAGATCGGAGTCTCGGTGACCCGGACAGCAACGGACAAACCCTGGCGGCTCGGATTCGCCGCCACCGTGTCGGTTTTGGCGATGGCGTGCGGCGTCGCGACTGCCGGACCGGCCGCCGCCGCGGACTACTCGAAGGCCGGCGAGAATGTTGCCGGTTCACAAATTCTGCGCCATGAAGGCGTGCGAACCGGGAGCCCGCGGTTCGACCCGGCGACCGGACAGACCCTCGGCCACGACGTGAGCGGGCACCAGGGCGCGGTCGACTGGGGACAGGCCGCCGGCGCGGGCGCCCGGTTCGCCTACGTCAAGGCGACCGAGGGCACCGGGTTCGTGAGCCCGCAGTTCGACCAGCAGTACAACGGCGCGCACGACGCGGGCCTCATCCGCGGCGCGTACCATTTCGCCCGCCCGGACGTCTCCAGCGGCGCACAGCAAGCCGACTACTTCATCGCCCACGGCGGCGCGTGGCGCGGCGGCGGCATGACGCTCCCGGGCGCGCTCGACATCGAGTACAACCCCTACGGCGACGCCTGCTACGGCAAAAGCCAGGCCGACATGACCGCCTGGATCGCCGACTTCACCCACCGGTACCTGGCGAAACAGCGCCGCAGCGCGATCATCTACACCTCGACGTCGTGGTGGAAGCTCTGCACCGGCAACGCCGGCGGATTCGGCGACACCAACCCGCTGTGGCTCGCCCGGTACGCCCCGGACATCGGCGAACTCCCCGCGGGCTGGGACAAGCAGAGCATCTGGCAGTTCTCGCGCACCGGCAGCCTGCCCGGCGACCAGAACTACTACAACGGGCCGATGAACCGCGTCGAGGCGCTCGCCAGGGGAGGCGGTTCGTCGGCGTGATCGCCTGAAAAGCCGTACCGGAGAGGGCCCGGTCGTAGTTGGATCTCCGGGTGACCCTAGCCGTCGGACTCTTCGACCTCTTCACGTACGCGATCCCGGGCGCCCTGCATCTGGCGTTCCTGGCCTACCTCGCCGGGCGGCTGCACTGGCTCGACCTCGCCGCCGTCTCGCGCGGGCCGGGAGCGGTGCTGGTGATCGGCATCGTGGTGGCGAGCTACCTCCTCGGCTACCTGGCGTATCCGCTGGGCGCGCGGGCCTCGCGATGGCTGCCGCGGCGGAGGAAGCGCGACGCGCGGGAGGAGTTCCTGCGCCGCAACCCCGCCGCGCGCGGCCGAGCGTTTGTCGAAGCGGACTCGTTTCTGCTGCTTTCCGCGCTGCAACTGCACGACGCCGACGCGGCGAGGGAGGCAACGCGGCTGCGCACGGTCGGGCTGATGCTGCGCAACTCCAGCCCGCCGATGGCGTTCGGGTTCGTGGCGTCGGTGGTGGAACTGATCGTCGGGGACCACCCGATGTTCGCGGCGTGCGGCGCGGTCCTGTTCGCCGCCGCGTATCCCGCGCTGATCGCACAGGGCCGGTTGATGTCGCATTGGGCGGGCGTGAAGACGCTGGAACTCAGCTTCTGGGTGCCGGAGGTGGAGGAGACTTTGGCGGCTGCCGAGAAGACGGAGTGAAGTCCGTGAGGGGAACCCTGAGGGAATCAGAGTCCCTCAGGGTTCCCCTCACGGACAGCACACCCCGCACCCGCAGCCCCACGCAGGAGAAACAGACCCGCGGGACTCGCTCAGCGACCTCGGAACCGCGCGGCCAGTGCCGCGATCGGCGAGCGTCGGCCCCGCAACGGAACGTCTCCGGAGGTGATGTCCGCCAGCAGTGTCGCCACGGTTTCCCCGGCGCACGTCCGGTTCGCGCCGATTCCGCCCGACGGGCCGCGCTTGATCCAGCCGACCACGTACGCACCGGTCCGGCCCTCGACCCGGCCGGCGGTGTTGGGGATGGTCCCGGCCGCGTCGTCGAACGGCAGGCCCGGCACCGGACGTCCCCGGTAGCCGACGGCGCGCACGACCTGGCCGGCCGCGATCTCGACCGGTCCGGAAGGCCCGTCGACGCGCAGTCCGCGCACCTGGCGGTCGCCGGTGATCTCCACCGGAGCCGAGTGGAAGCGCAGCACGATCCGGCGGGGGCCGTCCGCGGGCGGAGCGGTCCAGTCGACCGTCTCCTGGTCCAAACCCCGCAGCAGCGCGGCTTTTCCGGTGCCCGCATCGATCGCGGCCGCGGTGCGCGGGTCCTCGGTGTCGACGACGAGCGGCACGTTCGCGCGCTGCGCCAACGCGATCAGCTCGGGGGAGGTGTAGGCGGCGTCTTCCGGGCCGCGCCGCGCGAGCAGCACTACCTCGCGGACCTTGCTGGAGCGCAACCGTTCCAGCGCGTGCGGGGCGATGGTCGTGCCGTCGAGATCGTCGGGGTCGGCGGTGAGGATCCGGGCCACGTCCAGCGCGACATTGCCGGTGCCGATCAGCACCACTCGCTCCGCGGACAGATCGACTGCGTGCGCGGGGACATCGGGATGGCCGTTGTACCAGGCGACGACCGTCGTCGCGGCGAGGCTGCCGGGGAGGTCTTCGCCGGAGATGCCGAGAGTCCGGGCGGAAGAAGCGCCGACCGCGTAGATCACGGCGTCGTGGCGTTCGGCCAGCTCGTCCACCGTCACGTGGCGGCCGACTTCGACGCCGAGCTTGAGCTTCAGCCGCGGGTGGTTGTGGAAGCGCGAGAAAGTCTCGCCGATTCGCTTGGTGTCCGGGTGATCCGGGGCGACGCCGAAGCGCACGAGACCGCCCGCGACCGGCAGCCGGTCGATCAGCGTGACGCGCGCGTTGGTGTGCAGCAACAGGTCTTCCACCGCGTACATCCCGGCCGGGCCGGTGCCGACGACGGCCACGTCCGCGGGCTCGAGGTCGCTCGGGATCTCCCGGTCGAACGTCGGCGGGCCCCAGCGGTGGAAGTTCGGCGCGGGGTTCGCGGCGGCCGGCGGGCGGTCGGCGTAAAAGTCCGCGTTGATCCCGGCGTACACCTTCATCGAGTCGGTCAGCAGGTCCACCGGGAAGATCGCGTCGACCGGGCACGCGTCGGCGCAGGCGCCGCAGTCGATGCACGTCTCCGGGTCGACGTAGAGCATCTCGGTGGTCCCGAAGTCCGGCTCGTCCGGCGTCGGGTGGATGCAGTTGACCGGGCAGACCGACACGCACGTCGCGTCGTTGCAACAGGTCTGGGTGATCGCGAAGGCCATGTCAGATCAGATTCGCCCGCTTGTAGAACACCAGCGCCGGCTTCGTGAGCAGCCCGCACGAGCCGAGGAACTCCATCAGCCCGGCACAGCTGGAGCGCATCATCGACTTGTGGTGCTCGTTGGCCTTCGCCTCGCGCAGCGCGCGCTCGGCGTCCAGCCCGGCGTTCTTGTACACGTCGCGGTTGACCATGCTGCTGACGATGAAGTACGACGCGATCGCGATGACCAGCGCGTTGACCTGACGGCGCACGGCTCCCGCGCCCTCCAGCTGCTCGCGCGTCTCCTCGCGGGCGAACTTCATGTGCCGCGACTCTTCGACCACGTGAATGTTGTTGATGGTGCGCACGAACGGAACCACGCGCTCGTCGCGCATCCAGTCGCGCTGCATCACGTCGAGAACCTCTTCGGCGACCAGGATCGCCGCGTACGCCGCTTCGCCGCCCGCGACCGCCTTGAAGACGCGGCCCAGTTCGACAGCGAGCTTGCGCGGCCGGTACGGGGGAGCGCCGAGCTTCTGCGCGCCGCGGGCGAACATGATCGAGTGGCGGCATTCGTCGGCGATCTCGGTGAGCGCCCACTGGAACGCCGGGTCGGTCGGGTCCTTGGCGTAGAAGTCGCGCAGCACCATCTGCTGCAGGATCATCTCGAACCAGATCCCGGTGCTCGCGACCGACGCCGCCTCCTGGCGGGTCAGCTCCTTCTGCTGCTCCGGGGTCATCTCGGCCCAGTAGCTCGTGCCGTAGAGCGTGCTCCACTCCGGGCTGGCTCCGTGGAAGTCCTTGTCCAGCGGGGTTTCCCAGTCCACCTCGGTGGCCGGGTCGTAGGACAGGGTCGCGGAGGAGTCGAGCAGCCGCTGCGCGGTCTCGTGCCGGCCGGACGGGGCTGCTTCCGGTGCTCGTTGCACGTCTGCGCTGGTCATTCGGTCCTCCCTGAGCGACATTGATTAGGCGTTACCGCGATTCACTGTTACCTAAGGTAACACCTATCTGGCCGCACCGCGAGAGGCGCCGGCGAACTGCGTGTCGCCCGTTCGGGCAATCGGCCCGGGAAGGGGCCGCTGACCTGGCAGGATGAGCCGCGAACGTCTTCCTGACCTCGGAGGAAACGCCGTCGTGACCCAACCGCCGCAGCCGTATCCCGGCACCGGTCCGCAGCAGTACTCGCCGTTGCCGCCTGCTTACGGCGGGCAGTCCGTTTACAGCGGCCAGTTCCCGGCGCAGCCGCCGATGCCACAACCGCCGACCGCGTACTTCGGGGCCGCTGCGATCGCGGCGGCGACCTTGGCCTCGGTCATCGGTCTGGTGGCCACGATCGGCTTCGTCGTGGCCGTCCTCCGGATGATCGGCAATCCGTCCTCGAGCAGGCTGCTTTCCAACGGGATCGTCGGCGCCGCGGACCTGGCGATCGCGGCCCTGACGGTCGCCGGTGCGATCGGCCTGTTCAAGCGCTCTCCGGCGGGCCGGGTCTGCGTGCTCGTCGGCTGCGGCCTGGCGGTCCTGGACATCGTCGTCTTCATGATCGTCGGCCTCGGCTCCAGCTTCGTCCGGAAGAGCGCTCCGCCCACGCTGCAAATGACCTTCCCGAGCGGATTCCTGTGGCTGATCGTCCCGGTAGCCGCGCTCGTGCTGGCATCGCACCGGGCGACCGGCGCGTGGCTGCTGCCGAAAACCCCGCCGATGCCGTACCACCCCGGCTGGTGACTGACCGGGAAGAAATCCTCCGCACCCCGCGGTTGCGGCTGACCACCTGGCTGCCTTCGGACCTGGACGATCTCGCCGCGCTGCACGCTGACGCCGAGGTCATGCTGCACATGGCGACCGGCCCGCAGACCCGCGCGGCGACCCGTGAACGGCTGGACACGTTCATCGCCGAACACCGGCAGCGGGGCTGGTCGAAGTGGCGAGTCGAGGGTGCTTCCGGTTTTCTCGGCCGGGCCGGATTCGGTCTCGCGCATGGCAGCGGGCACCGGGAAGTCGGCTATCTGCTGGCACGCGAGGCGTGGGGCACGGGCCTGGCCACTGAGTTGACGCGGGCGCTGCGGCAGTGGCACGAAGACCACCCGGATCCCGCTCTCGCGCCTGGACTGCGGGCGTATGTGCTGCCTGGCAACGCGGCCAGTTGCCGGGTACTCGAGAAGGCGGGCTTCCGGGCGGTCGGCGAGGAGGACGGTCAGCTCGTGTTCGAGTCAGACCGCCGGTGATCGGCGCAGCCTGGGCAACACCGCCAGCCACAGCAAAACAGTCGCGACTCCGTACGCCACGGTCATGGTCAGGCTCATCGACAACGGCGTAGTCCCGCCCAGCGACACCAGTGGCGCGACGATCGGCCCGATCGCGAACGACGACGTGCCGAGGAGCGCCGCGGCGGTTCCGGCTCGTTGGCCGTGGTTCGCGAGGGCCAGCGCGTTGCCGTTCGCCTGCGTCGTGCCGCCTGCGAACATCAGCAGGGCCAACGGAATCAGCAACGCCGCCAGCCCGGCACCGAACAACACCGCCCCTAGCATGGTTAGCGCTGCCGCAGCGGTGAAGGTCGTGCCCAGTACGTACATCCGGACCGGACCGGCGCGTCGTACCGCCGCTCGGTTCACCTGGGCGCCGAGCACCGACATCACCGCGTTCGCCGCGAAGCAGGCGCTGAACAGTTGTGGCGACAACGAGAATCCGTCCTGCAGCACGAAACTGATCGATGCCAGGTAGGTGAAGAAAGCCGCCCCGCCGCACGTGCTCACGAGAAGGAAGCCCAGGAACAGCCGGTCTTTCAGCAGCACTCGGAACTCGCCGCTGCCGCGTCGCCGATGTCGGGCCTCCGGTGGAAGGCTCTCCGGGAGCGCGGTCGCGGCGACGAGTAGCAATGCCGCGCCGATCCCGGCCAGGACGCCGAAGATGCCGCGCCATCCGATGATCGCCGCCAGTTGTCCGCCGATCACTGGTGCGACGATGGGGGCCAGCGCTCCGACGGTGGTCAGCAATGCCAGCAACCGCACCAATTCGACGCCTTCGGCGAGGTCTCGGGCGACGGCCAGTGACAGCACGATTCCGGCTGAGCCGCACAGTCCCTGAAGGAACCTCGCCGCGAGCAGGACTTCGATCGACGGCGAGAAGGCGCACACCACCGACAGCACGGTGAAAAGCGCGATTCCGGCCAGCAGCGGACGCCGCCTGCCGAACCGGTCGCTCAGCGGGCCCACGACGAGCTGACCGAAGGCGAGGCCGAGCATGCACACCGACATGGTCGCTTGTGCGAGGCTCTGTCCGGCGCGGAGATCGTCGGCTAGCCGGGGCAGGGCGGGCAGGTAGAGGTCCATCGAGATCGGTCCGAAGACCTCGAGCAGTCCCAGCACGACTGCCATCCGGAGCGCGCCTGGGCGTTTTTTCGGCAGCACCGGTTCGACCAGGCTCGCTTCCGGTTGGAGTCCCTTCATCGCGCAGGAGCTTCGCGCCGTGGCTTCATCCGGCACGCAAGATCCGGCGCAGCCACGAAAGCCGGGTCGCGACCGCGGAACGGGAGACCTCGGCGTCGGGGGAGAAACCGGCGAATCCGTGGTAGCCGCCTGCCCAGACGTGCAGTTCCGCTTGTCCGCCGGTCGCCCAGATCCGCAGGGCGTATTCGGTCGTCTCGTCCCGGAAGATTTCCGCGGCGCCGACGTCCAGGTACGCCGGTGGCAGGCCGGACAGATCGGCCATCCGTGCCGGGACCGCGTATGGCGAGGCCGCGTCCGTGCCTCGTGCCGGGCCGAGCAGGGCGTCCCAGCCGGTGTCGTTGTTGTTGCGGTCCCAGGCTCCGATTCCGTTGTATTGCTGGGTCGAGACCGATTCGTTGCGGTCGTCGAGCATCGGGCATGCCAGCAGTTGTCCGGCGATGGCTGGGCCGTTCCGGTCCCGCGCCAGGAGTGCCACGCCCGCGGCCAGGCCGCCGCCTGCGCTGGCGCCGGTGACGACGATGCGCGACGGGTCGATGCCGAGTTCGTCGGCGTGTTCGACTGTCCACAACAGACCGGCGTAGCAGTCTTCGACGGCGGCGGGGGCCGGGTTTTCCGGGGCGAGCCGGTATTCCACTGAGATGCCGACGGCGCCGAACTGCAGGACGTCGTCGACCAGGCCGTCCAGGCCGAAGAATCGGTTGCCCAGCACCATTCCGCCGCCGTGAATGCTGTACAGGGCGGGCGCGCTGGTGACGCCCGAGGCAGGGCGGACGACAGTGAGCACGATGTCCGGAGCGCCCTCGGGGCCGGGGACGGTGCGCTCGGTCAGTTCGACGGGGCGATCGCCGACGATCTGCTCGGCGGGCGGGATGATCGTCGCGAAATGGGCGCGGTTGGCCAGGATGGTGTCGGCGCGCAGCGGGATCCGCTCGACCAGGTCGAGGAACGCGGCGAGACCGGGCTCCAGTTCCGGGTCGTAGGGCACGGGAGGGACGCTCATTTCCCTGCCTTCCCGAGGATCCGGCGCAGCCAGGAGTTCCGGGTTTCGAGTGCGGCCTTGCTGATCGGCCAGTCCGGCACGTACATGTCGAAACCGTGGAAGGCGCCCGCCCAGACGTGCAGTTCGGCCTGTCCGCCGGTCGCCCAGATCCGCAGCGCGTACTCGGTGTCCTCGTCGCGGAACGGTTCCGCGCTGCCGACCTCGATGAACGCCGGAGGGAGTCCGGACAGATCGGTCGCGCGCGCTGGGGCGGCGTAGGGGGAGACGTAGTCGGTGCCGACCGCGTCGCCGAGCAGCGACTGCCAGCCTGCGAGGTTGGATTCCCTCGTCCAGGTGCCCAGGCCGGGGTACTGCTGGCTCGCGATCGTCGTGTTGCGGTCGTCGATCATCGGGCACAGCAGCAGTTGTCCGGCGATGGCGGGGCCGCCCCGGTCGCGGGCGAGCAGCGAGACCGCTGCGGCGAGTCCGCCGCCCGCGCTGCCGCCCATCACCACGACGCGCGACGGGTCGACGCCCAGTTCTTCCGCGTGCTCGACTGTCCACATCAGACCGGCGTAGCAGTCCTCGACCGGGGCGGGGTGCGGATGTTCGGGCGCGAGCCGGTATTCGACATTCACCGCTACGACATTCAGCTCGAGCACCAGGGCCAGCAGCCGTCCGACATCCATGTTGCGGTTGCCGACCATCATGCCGCCGCCGTGGATGTTGTAGAGCACGGGGAGCGCGCCGTTGCTCTCGTGCGGGGACAGGATGGTGATTTCCAGGTCCGGCGCGCCTTCCGGGCCGGGGACGGTCTGCTCGACGACGGTGACCGGTGCGTCGCCGACGGCTTCCGCGGCGGGAGGGAACATCCCGGCCATCGCGCGGCGCAGGCCGGGGATCGTCTCGGGAGTGAACGGCGGGGCGTCGGCCGGGACGATCTCGGCGAGCGCGGGCTCGATCTCCGGGTCGAACGGGACGGGGCGATAGGTCAAGGCAGCCTCCTCGGGCGCGAGATTTGCGGTCCGTGAGGGGAACCCTGAGGGACTCTGATTCCCTCAGGGTTCCCCTCACGGACGTGAAGACGGGGTAACCAGCGGCTCAGGGGCCTTCGGGATCGACGGCATCGCGGTCCGCCCAGAACGGTTCCACCAGCGTGCGGATCTGCTCGGCCCCGACCTTCTCCACCAGTTCGACCGCGGCGAGATTGTCCTCCAGCTGCTCCATCCGGGTAGCGCCGAAGAGCGTCGTGACGTTCGCCGGATGCGTCAGCGTGAACGCGACCGCGAGCCGGGCCGCGCTCGTGCCGAGTTCCTCCGCGACCTTGACGACCTTGGGCGCGTCGCGGGTGATCCGCTTGCGGACGTCGCCGGGGTCGCGGCCGACCTCGCGGGTCAGCTTGGTGCGTCCGGCGAGGATGCCGCCTTCGAGGACGTCGGAGGCCTGCATGACGAAACCGTCGTCGAACAGCCGGGAGAACGGTTCGCCGTCCGGAATGGACCGTCGGCCGATGCTGTACTTCAGCTGCGCGATCTGCGGTCCGGGCACCTGCAGCGCCTCGGCGATTTCGCGCAGCCGCGCGATGTTCCCGGCAGACCAGTTGTTGACGCCCCACGCCCGGATCAGCCCGGAGCGGGTCAGCCCGGCGAGGTCTTCGACCAGGTCCTCCAAGGCGACGTCGTCGCGGCGCAGGTCGCCGAGGATCACCAGGTCCGCGACGTCGAAACCGCCGCGCAGGAACGCGTTTTCCAGCTGCGGGCGGAATCCCTGGTCGCCGAAGCCTTCGATCCACAGCTTCGCCGAGACCAGGTAGTCCTCGCGCGGGATGCGGGCGGCGCGGATGATCGCGCTCCACAGCACGTCGGTGAAGACCGGCGGATGGCCGGGCATGCCGTAGACGCCGACGTCGAACAAGTTCACGCCGGCCTCGACCGCGGCGCGGATCATCGCGACCGAATCGGCGAAGTCCATCCGGTCGTAGGTGTGCCACGACCCGAGCGAGAGCAGCGAAACGTCCAAACCGGACTTGCCGACCTTGCGGCGGGGCAGGGGCGAGGATGCGGACACGAGACCTCCTTGGCTCGTAAAGGGAAAGGGACGATCAGGGAAGACGCGGGTCGACGACGGCTTTCGTCTCGTCGAGCCGGTGCATGGCCTCGATCCGCTCGCTCGCGCCGGACAGTCCGACCGGGCTGCCGAACAGCCGGTCCCACGGCATCCGAGTGGCGAACGAACCGAAGAATTCGATCGCGTGGTGGTAGTCGGCGATGTCGCCGTTGAGCGAACCGACGACGGTCAGTTCCTTGCCCATCACCGTGCCGAGCGGGACCGGCGTCGGCTCCGGCCCGGTGCTGCCGACGATCACGACCCGGCCGCGCTGTGCCGCCATCGCGACCGCCTCGCGGCCGATTGACGGTGCACCGGCGAAGTCCAGGACCAGGTCGCCGCCGTGGCCGCCGGTCAGTTCGGTGACGCGCTCGACGATCGCGTCGGAGCCGCCCGCGACCTCGACCACCTCGTCGGCACCGAACTCCTTCGCCAGCTCCAGCCGTGCCGCGGGAGCGCCGACAGTGATGACGCTGCCCGCCCCGCTGAGGTGCGCGACCGCAGTCGCGAACAAGCCCAGCGCGCCGGATCCCTGCACCACCACGCGAGATCCGGGCCGGACGCCGCCGACCCGGTCGAACGCGCGCAGCACGGTTTTCGCCGCACATCCGGCCATCGCGGCCCAGGTGTCGGGCACCTCGGCAGGCAGCAGGAGCTTCGCCGCGCCCGGGACGACGTAGGCGTATTCGCACAATCCGGCGATCGCGAACGGCGCGACGTCGGATCGCTGCAGGAAACCGTAACCGCGCCGGGAACACGCGACCGGTTCGCGCAGCACGGTGCAGCCGTAACACTCGCCGCACGTCGATTCCGACCAGCCGATCCGGGACCCGACCGTGACCTCGCGGCCGAGCGCGTCGCGCGTGTCCGGTCCGGCCGCCACCACTTCGCCGGCCATTTCGTGGCCCAGCACCATCGGCAGCATGCCCGGGAAACTCATTTTCCCGGACCAGATCTCCACGTCCGTGCCGCACAGCGTCGCGCACGAGACGCGCACCAGCGCCGCGCCCGCTTCGAGTTCGGCCGGCAGCGGGAGTTCGGTCAGCTCCAGCGGCGCGCCGTGCTCGGTCAGCACCGCGGCGCGGGTGGAAGTCGGGACGGTCATGGGAAACCTTTCCGGGGACTGGCGGGCCCGGGAGGGCCGTGTGATGGGTTAGTCTACGGACGTCGACAAAAATGTCGAGTCCCCGAATCCCTCCAGGAGCGCCTGTGCCGACCTCAGTTGCGGATCTCGTCTTGCGGGCAGCGGCGGTGCACACCATGGCCGGCGCCGCGCCCGCGACCGCGCTGGCCGTGCGGGACGGACGCGTGCTTCGTGCCGGAACCGACGCCGACGTGCGGGAGCTGATCGGCCCCGGCACGTTGGTGCTCGACCTCGGCGACCGCGCGGTCCTGCCGGGCATCAACGACGCGCACCTGCACGGCGCCTGGCTCGGCGCGCTGTGGCCGGACACCCTCTTCGCCGACGACGGCGCGCCCGGACCCGGCCCGGAAAAGCCGCTGCGCACCGCCGCCGAACGCCGGGCGGCCATCCTCCGCGCGGGCGAAATCCTTGCCGCGCTGGGCATTACGAGCTACACCGAGCCTGGTCTCGGACCGGGGGAGGACAACGGGCACATCGGCGCGTTCGGCATGTCCGTCGTCGAGCAGTACCGCGAGCTGGCCGCCGAAGGACTGCTGCGCGCGCGGGTGACCGCGCTCTGGCTGTACGGCGAACTCGACGGGCCGAGCACGTTCGAGAACTTCCGCACCGGACTGGCCACAGTGGACGGACCAGGCCCGGACCCGCGCCGGCTGAACTTCCGCGGGGTCAAGATCTTCGCCGACGGCATCCCGCCGATGCACTCGGCCTACACCCACCACTGCTACGCCGACGGCAGCCACGCCCACCTGCTGGTCGGAGGCGCGGACGACCCGGAGCGCGAGGAGAACTTCACCCGGATGGTCCGCACCGCGCACGAGGCCGGTCTGCAGGTCGGTGTGCACGCGACGGGCGACCGCGCGATCGAGCTGATGCTGGACGCCGTCGAGCAGGCTCGGGAGGAACGCGACGTCGACCTCGGCCACTACGTCATCCACGGCGACCTGGTGAGCGCGGCGCAGCTCAAGCGGATGGCCCGGCTGGGGGTCGGGCTGTCCGCCCAGGCCGGGATCGCCGTGCGGACCGCCGGAGTGGTCGACGCGGCGCTCGGGCCGGGCAGTTCGGCGACCGCGTGGCCGTTGCAGGAGGCGCTCGACGCTGGGATCCCGCTCTGCCTGACGTCCGACGCTCCGGTGCTGCCGCCGGACTGGCGGAAGGAAATCGCCGCCGCCGACCAGTGGATGGGCCCGGCCGAGGACGTGCGGCAGCGGATGGAAACTCTGCTTCGCTGCTACACCGTGCACCCGGCCCAGCAGGACGGTGCCGCTTCGTGGAAGGGGACGCTCGAACCGGGGATGGCGGCTGATCTGTGCGTGCTGTCCGCGGATCCGTTGACGGTGACCCCCGCCGAGCTGCCCGAGGTCGAGGTCGACCTGACTGTCCTGGGTGGACAGATCGTCTTCGAGCGCTCGCCCGGAACGATCGCCTAACGTCCGTGAAGGACTCCTTGAGGGAATCAGATTCCCTTGAGGAGTCCTTCACGGACGGCTGGCTCAGGTGAGCAGCTGGCCGCCGTCGACCGGGAGGCTGGTGCCGGTGATGTGGGCGGCGGCCGGGCTCGCCAGGAACACCACTGCGGCGGCGACGTCCTCGACCGCGGCCATCCGGCCGTCCGGGATCCGCGCCACCCACGCGTCGTGGGCGGGCGATCCGGGCGGCATGGCGGCGGCGAGCATCGGCGTGGCGACCGGGCCGGGGGCGACGGCGTTGACCCGGATCTTGTGTTCGGCCAACTCGATCGCCGCCCAGCGGGTCAGCGCGTCCACCGCCGCCTTGCTGCTTTCGTAACCTCCCATTCCCGGCGTCGGCTGCCGCCCGCCGATCGAGGACAGGTTCACCACGACGCCCGGCTCGGCGCGTTCGACCATCCGGCGGGCGACCAGCTGCGTCATCAGGAAAGTGCCGTGCACGTTGGTCGAGAGAATGCGCAGCAGGTCCGCGCCAGGAAGATCCAGCAACCGGCCGTGGACGCTGAGCAGACCGGCGTTGTTGACCAGGACGTCGACCGGGCCGACCTCGTCGAGCGCGGCGGAGATCGCGGCCTCGTCGGTGATGTCGAGCCGGATTCCGCGCCCGCCAACCGGTTTGGCGGCTTCTTCGGCGCCGTCGAGGTCGGCGAGCACCACGGCGTCGCCGGCCTGGGCGAAGGCGGCGCCGATCGCGCGGCCGATGCCGCCGGCACCTCCGGTGATCAGCACGGTACGGGCAGCGGGCATCGTCGTTTCCTTTCGCCGGGAGCGGGGTACGCGGGCTTATAGTATACAAGCGTAGAAAATAAATCCCTTGAATCGCAGGAGGAATCGTGGCGACGGATCGACCTGGACTGGGCCCGGCGTTCCCGCGCGTGCCGGCGTTGTCGCTCGGCTCGTGGAACACCTGGGACCGGATGGAGTTCGGCGACGCGGTGGCGCTGATCGCCCGCGCGGCCGAACTCGGGTACGCCTTCTTCGACGTCGCGCACTACGACATGGGTCCGCACGCCGAGGGCTCCACGACCGATCAGATCTTCGGCCGCGCGGTGCGCGAAGCCGGTCTCGCCCGCGAAGATTGGCTCTACTGCGGGAAACTCTGGCTCTGGGACTACCCGAATGTCGGCTTCACGCAGCAGATGAACACCTCGCTGGAACGCGTCGGCGTCGAGTCGGCCGATGTGGTCGTGGTCGGTGACTACTTCGGCGAAATCGACCTCGAACGCGTCGTCGCGGACGTCGCGGAGCAGATTGAAGCTGGCCGGTTCCGCGCGTGGGGCGTGAACAATTGGCGCATTGACGATCTGCGCAAAGCTTTTGACATTGCGCGCAAACGTGGTTTGGCGCCGCCGGTTTTCGCGCAGCTCAAGTACGGGCTGGCGCGGCGGTCGATGGCCGAGGGCGAGTTCTACGCGCCGCTGTTCGCTTCCGGGCAGCTGACCTTGCAGGCGTCGGACATTTTCGAAGGCGGCCTCCTGGTTGGGAATCTAAAGCCGAACCGCAAGATCGGCGCGGACGTCGGCGGCATCCGGGAGAAGATCGCCGGTGCCTGGCCGACCGTGCGGAAGATCGCCGCCGAACTCGACGCGTCGCCCGCGCAGCTGGGAATTGCCTTCTGCCTGGCCAATCCCGCGACCGCGAACGTCCTCGTGGGCGTATCGCGGCAGGCGCAGCTGGAGGACAACGCGGGTGCGATCGCCTTGCTGGAACGCGTCGGCGCGGACCGGATTCGCGAGCTGACGAGGGAACTGTGGCTCGACCGCGAGGTCGCCGCCGACGGAACCTGGTGAAGGGGCTGGTGTTTTTTGTCGACGTGCGTAGACTAAAGCTCCCCGGGGTGCCCGGAGAGGCATCCCCGACGCCGTGAGGAGCCGCCACATGACGAAACCAGCGCCGGACCGCATCGTCGACATCGCCATCGGGTACATGGGCGCGAAGCAGTTGTTCGCCGCCTCGCGGATCGGCTTGTTCCGCGCACTCGCCGACGGTCCGCGAACGGCGCCGGAACTCGCCGCCTCCACCGGCACGGGCGAGCAGTTGACGCGGATCCTGGCCGACGCGATGAACGCGCGCGGCCTGCTGGAGCGCACCGACGGCCGCTACTCGCTGGCCGAGGACGCGCAGGAGTACCTGGGCGGGAACGGCACCACGGATCTGGCGCCGTTCCTGACCTTCCTCAACGAAATCAGCTACGGCCACTGGCTCCAATTCGACACCACTGTGGACAGTGGCAAACCGGGCGTCCTCCAGATGGACGAGGGCCGCTGGGCGACGTTCATGGCGGGTGTGATGCGCTACAACTCGCTGCACGCGTCGATGCTCGCGCGCGCATTCGATTTCTCGCCCTACCGCTCGATGCTCGATCTGGGCGGATTGTCGCCGGAATTCGCGATCGGCGCGTTGCGGGCGAATCCCGCACTGACCGCTCGCTTCGTTTTCGGGCCCGAGTCCACGCAAGGGATCGCCGACGCGGTGAATGCGGCCGGCTGCGCGGATCGCACGAGCATCGACCCCGCGCCGACCGAATCCGCGGAACCTGGCGGCGAGCACGATCTGGTGATGGTGAACCACGTCGTGCACCGGTTCACCGCGGAACAGAACCGGAAAATCCTGGCCAACGCCCGTGCCGCCGCTTCGGACGGCGCGACGTTGCTGCTGCTGGACTTCTTCCTCGACGACAACGAACGGCAGCGGCCGATCGACGCGCTGCACGCGGGGGAGTACTTCGTGATCGACGGAACCGTCGTCTATCCGGAGGCGGAAGTCCGCGAATGGCTGGACGGTGCAGGATGGCGGGTATGCGATGTCCTCGCACTGCCCGGAAGCCCGCGCGTTCTGGTCGCCGACGCCGTCTGAAAACGGCATCAGGGCCGGGAGATAACAAACGCATCCGGCCCGTTGATTTTTTAGCCGACAATCGTAGACTATCCCGCACCACGGCGAGCCGGGCCGCACTCGAAGGCCCGCCGTTCCCGGCGGGGCGCCGAGCGACCCCGCCGGCGGTCCAGCACCCTGAGAGAGGGACTCAATGACGAGGACAAGGACAGCGGCGTTGTTCGCGGCGGCCGCCGCGGCGCTGCTCGCGATCGCCGGATGCACCGGCTCGGGCGCCGCCGGGGCGGGCGCGGGCACCGACGAGCTGAAAGCGGGCGTGTTCCTCGACGTGACGTCGTGGGACCCGGCCAACGCCGACATCGGCTTCGACGGCCCGTACCTGTCCGCGGTCTACGACCCGCTGGTCGCCTTGGACAAGGACGCCAAGCCCATCCCGGCGCTCGCGAAATCGTGGGACTGGTCGGCCGACCGGCTGAGCCTCACGATGCACCTGCGCGACGACGTCGCGTTCGACGACGGCCAGAAGTTCGACTCCGCCGCGGCGGTCGAGAACCTCAACCACCTCAAGGCAGGCACCCGGTCCGGCCAGGCCTACACAGACGTGAAGAGCGTTGAGGCGAAGGACGCGTCGACCGTCGTGCTCACTCTGTCCGAACGCGACGACGCATTGCTGTACTTCATGGGTCTCGGGCGCAGCTGGATGGCCTCGCCGAAGGCGATCAAGGCCAATTCCCTCGCCAATGGCCCGGACGGTTCCGGCCCGTACACCTTCGACAAGGCGTCCTCGCAGCCACAGTCGCAGTACGTTTTCAAGAAGCGCGCGAAGCACTGGGACAGCGCGACCTACCCGTTCCCGACGGTGCGGCTGTTCCCGATCACCGACCAGGCGGCCAGCTTCAACGCGATGTTGTCCGGTCAGCTGAACGTCCAGTTCGCCAACGCGGCCAACCTTCCGAAGGCGCAGCAGAACGGCTGGAACGTCGCGAAGAAACCGGCTTCGTGGGTCGGCGTGCAGTTCGCCGACCGCACCGGCAGCCAGGTGAAGGCGCTCGGCGACCAGCGCGTGCGGCAGGCGATTTCCTACGCCTTCGACGCGGCCGGAATCCTGAAGGCAGTCGGCAACGACGCCGGCACGGTCACCGACCAGCTGTGGCCAAGCGGCAGCCAGGTTTACGACCCAGCGGGCAACGGCAAGTACAAGACTGACCTCGCGAAGGCCAAGCAGCTGCTCGCCGAAGCGGGCTATGCGAACGGCTTCAGCCTCAAGATGCCGATGTCGACGATCTTCCAGGCGTGGCAGCCCGCCGCAGAGCAGACGTTCGGGCAGCTGGGCATCAAGGTCGACTGGCAGAACATGTCGATGCCGGACTACCAGAAGAACGCGCCGACGTACCCGATGTTCCTCGCGGTGATCGCGATGGACGGCAACGACATGGCCACGCTGACCGACCAGGTCACCTCGAAGCAGTGGTACAACCCGAATCCGTCGGTGGACGCCTTCCCGGAGGTGAAGACCCTGGTGCAGCAGGCGGAGCAGGCCCAGCCCGGCCCGGCGCAGACCGCGGCGCTCAAGGCGCTCAACACGAAGCTCGTGGACCTCGCCTGGTGGAACGTCTGGTACCAGGCCGACAACCTCTACTTCAGCGTCAAGGGCATCACCGTCACGCCGATCACCGGCATGATGTTCCCGACGCTGCGGTTCATCCAGCGCGGCTGACGCGCCCGTCGTCCCGGGGCTCGTCCTTTGTGGAGGGACGGGCCCCGGGGAGGAGCCGGAACATGCTCACATTCATCGTCAAACGCCTGGTGTCCGGGATCCTGCTGCTCGTGCTGGTCACGAGCGGCACGTTCTTCCTGGCGCACACGGCGGTGGGGGACCCGACCGCCGGGCTGCTCGGCAACAGCGCGACCCCCGCGCAGCAGGCGGCGCTGCGCGCCCAGATCGGGTACGACCGGCCGCTGCTCGTCCAGTTCTGGGACTGGCTGTCGCACGCGGCCACCGGCGATTTCGGGACCTCCTGGCGGAATTTCCAGCCGGTCGGCGAACAGATCGCGCTGCGCGTGCCGGTGACGCTGTCGGTCGTCGTCGCCGCGACGCTGCTCGCCGCGATCTTGGGCGTGCTCGTCGGGGTCATCTGCGGCCTGCGTCCCGGCGGCGTGGTCGACCGCGTGCTGAAACTCGCCTCGGTGGTGCTGTTCGCGCTGCCCGGGTTCTGGGTCAGCCTGGTGCTGGTCACCTGGTTCGCGATCCAGCTGCAGTGGTTCCCCGCGGTCGGCTATGTGTCGCCGGACCAGTCGGTGGTCGGCTGGCTGCGGTCGATCGCGCTGCCGTCGATCTCGCTGTCGCTCGGCGCGATCGTGATGATCGCCGAGCAGCTGCGCAACGGCTTCCTGCAGGTCGCGAATCAGGACTTCGTCCGCACGCTCCGGGCGCGCGGCCTGTCGTCGCGCCGGGTCACGACGCACGTGCTGCGGAACGCTTCGCCGTCCGCGCTGACCGTGCTGGCGCTGATGTTCGTCGGCCTGCTCGGCGGCGCGGTGGTCGTGGAGATCGTGTTCAACCTGCCCGGGATCGGCAGCCTGACGCAGTCGGCGTCGCAGATCGGGGACATCCCGGTGCTGCTCGGCCTGACCGCGGTGACCGTCGTGTTCGTCGTGATCGTCAACTTCCTGCTCGACCTCGTGCTCGGGTGGGTCAACCCGAAGGTGCGCGACCGATGACCGCTGCCCCGTTCCCCGCCACGCTCGCTCCGGTGAAGCGTATTTCGTTGCGGCGCCGGTACTTCCGCCGTCCGATCGGCGTGTTCGCGCTGGTCGTGTTCGCGATCGTCGTGCTGGCCGCGGTGTTCGCGCCGTGGCTCGCCCCGTACGACCCGAACCACGTCGACTTCGCGCTGACCCACGCCGAACCCGGCAACGGGCACCTGCTCGGCGGCGACTCCGCCGGACGCGACATCTTCAGCCGCCTGCTCTACGGCGCGCGGACCACGCTGTACGGCGGACTGATCACCTGCGTGACCGGAATCGTGCTCGGCGTCCCGACCGGCGTGGTCGCCGGGTACTTCGGCGGCGCGACCGACCGGATCTGCTCGTGGATCAGCGACGCGCTGCAGTCGGTGCCCGGCATGATCGTGCTGCTCGTCGTCGCGGCGGGAACCGGCCAGGACTTCACCGTGCTGATGATCGCGCTCGGCGTGTTCCTCGCGCCCGGCTACTACCGGATCACCCGCGCCCGCGCTTTGACGGTGTGCAAGGAGCCGTACATCGACGCCGCGCGGGTGGCCGGTGTCGGCACGCTGCGGATCCTGCGCACGCACCTGCTGCGCGCGGTGTACGCGCCGATCATCGTGCAGACCGCGCTCACCGCCGGCCTCGCCATCGGCATGCAGGCCGGTCTGCAGTTCCTCGGCATCGGCTCGGCGTCGACGCCCAGCTGGGGCCAGACGATGAACGACGGCTTCCTGAACATGCTGACGTACCCGCTGATCCTGCTGTGGCCCTCGATCGCGCTGGGCGTGACCATCGCCGCGCTGGCGTTCATCGGCTCGACGCTCGCCGACCTGGTGAGCGTCCGCGCCGAGCAGCCGACGCGTCGCGGCCGGGCCCGGGTGCGGGAAGCACTCGCGGCTCCTTCGCCGGATGCTTTGGGCAATGGCGGCGCTTCGGGCGGTCACGAGCACGCGGCGGCGGATTGCGCGCTGCGGATCGAGAACCTGCGGGTCGGGTACGCGACCGACAAGGGCGTCAAGGAGGTCGTGCGCGGGGTGTCTCTCGACGCGGCTCCCGGCGAGGTGCTCGGGATCGTCGGCGAATCCGGGTCCGGCAAGACGCAGACGGTGTTCTCGGTGCTCGATCTCCTGCCGGCGGGCGGGACCGCGGTGGCGGACGGGATCTGGGTCGGCGGGCGCGAGGTCGGGAAGTCGGGGGAGCGGGCGAAACTGCTTGGCCGCGAGATCGGCTACGTGCCGCAGGAACCGATGACGAACCTCGACCCGTGCTACCTGATTGGGCACCAGCTCGTCGAGCCGCTGCGCCGCGTGCACGGGCTGGACAAGGCCGCGGCGCAGGAGCGGGCGCGCGAGGTGCTGCTGCAAGTCGGCCTCACCGACCCGGACCGCGTGATGGCGAGCTACCCGCACCAGATTTCCGGCGGCATGGCGCAGCGCGTGCTGATCGCCGGCGCGGTGGCCGGGCGGCCGTCGCTGCTGGTCGCCGACGAGCCGACGACCGCGCTGGACGTCACCGTGCAGGCCGAGGTGCTGGAGCTGCTGCGCGAACTGCAGGCCGAGTACGGGATGGCGCTGGTGATCGTCACGCACAACTTCGGCGTCGTCGCGGACATCTGCGACCGCGTCGTGGTGATGAAGGACGGCCGGATCGTGGAAACCGGTCCGGTGGAACGGATCTTCCGCGCGCCCGAGGACCCCTACACCGCCGAGCTGATCAGCGCGTCGCTGGACGACACCGAAGGACGGGACGAGTTGGACGAAGCCTGGGAACAGCGCGGCCTCGCTCACGCGACCGGAGAAGAGGCCGGGCGATGACGACTCCGCTGCTCGCGATCGAGGACCTGGTTGTCGACTACCGGCTCAGCCGCCGGGTGCGTTTCCGGGCGCTGAAAGGGATTTCACTGGACGTCAAGCCGGGCGAATGCGTCGGGCTGGTCGGCGAAAGCGGGTCGGGAAAGTCCACTTTGGGCAAAGCCGTGCTGGGCCTGGCCGCGCCGGAGTCCGGCCGGATCACCTTCGACGGCGAGGACATCACGCACGCGCGCGGTGCGGTGCGGCGCCGGCTGGCCAGCGACATCCAGGTGGTGTTCCAGGACCCGTACGGCTCGCTCGACCCGACGATGACTGTTGGCGAAGTGCTGGCCGAACCGCTGATGGTGGCCGGGACTTCGCGCGCGGACGCCCGGACGGCCGTCGCGGACATGCTCGATCGGGTGCGCCTGCCCGCCGACTCGGTGCACCGGTATCCGGGGGAGTTCTCCGGCGGACAGCGGCAGCGGATCGCGATCGCGCGGGCGCTGGTCCGGCGGCCGCGCCTGATCGTCTGTGACGAGCCGGTGAGTGCGCTGGACCTGACCACGCAGGCGACGATCCTCGAGCTGTTCCTGGAATTGCAGCGCGAGACTGGAGTGTCGTACCTGTTCGTGTCGCATGACCTGGGGGTCGTGCACCGGATCTGTCATCGGGTTTCGGTGCTGTATCAGGGAGAGATCGTGGAATCCGGTCCTACGGCAGTGGTTACGCGGACGCCGGAGCACCCGTATACGCAGCGGTTGCTGCTGGCCGCTCCGGTGGCTGATCCGGCTCGGCAGGCGGAGAGACGGGCGGCCCGGCTGGGGCTCGGGTAAGCCCCTCGCGTTGCTTCCTCCGCCCGCTGCGGCCTCGGGTCGCGGCGGCCGGTTCCGCGCCCGCATTCCCGGCCGTACTCCTCCCGCGGCGGCCGGACAGGGTCACATCCGTCGCGGGAGAATACGAGTTAGAGTCTGTAACCATGCCGAAGGTCATCGATCACGATCAGCGACGACGGGAAATCGTCGAGGTCGCCAAAAAGCTGATCATCGAAGGCGGGTTCGAGGCCGCCACGATGCGCAGCATCGTCACCGCGGCCGGGTTCGCGAACGGGGCCCTCAAGCACTACTTCCCCAGCAAGGACAGCATCATCGCGGCCACGTTCGAGAGCGTGCTGCAGGAGACTTCTCAGCGGATGTCCGAACTGGACCCTTCACTGAGCCCGAAAGAGTCGCTGCGGGGGTTTGTGGAGGCGGCGATTCCCACGGATGCGCATCAGATCGCGTCGGCTCGGGTGTTGCTGGTGTTGTGGGAGCATTCGGTGGCCAATCCGGACCTTGCTCGGCAGTATCGGGATCTGCTGACCAGTTGGCGGGCTGAGCTGACTTCGCGGATCGCTGCTGCGCGGGGGAAGGGGGAGGCGGCGGATGCTCCGGCGATCGGGGTGTTGGCGGATGAGATCATCGCCGTTTCGATCGGGGCTAATGTGACTAGTCTGATGCATCCGGTGGGGAAGGTCGCTGGGCGTTATCGGGCTTATGTGGACGGGTTGATGGCTCGGATCGGGGATTGAGGTTTTGCTCGGTCTCGGGCGGCTCGTCGCCTGGCGGCGACATTGCGCCCGTTGTTGCGGCGGGGCACCCCGAAGCTGATTGTGACTGCGGCGCGGGGATGTTTGTCAAGGCGGGAAAGATGCCTTGACAAACATCCCCGCGCCGCGTTTTTGGCTTCGTATCGGGGTGCGGGGGTGTGTGGGTGCCTGGTTGGTTGGGTGCATTGGTGCGGTTTAGGGCCGTGAGGGGAACCCTGAGGGACTCAGAGTCCCTCAGGGTTCCCCTTACGGACAGCAAACCCCGTGCCGGCCTCGCCAACTCCCACGGTCAGGACAGGCACACTTCGAACCGCACCGACAGCGCCGTTTTAAGTTCCTGGCATTGAATCTGCGTCCGTGAAGGGGCCCCTCACGGACGGTCGCTGGTCGTGAGGGGAACCCTCAGGGAATCAGAGTCCGTGAAGGTGGCCCTCACGGAACGCTGGACCGGGTGGCGGGTTTTGTCTACGCTTGGAGAATGACTTCCGCGTTTCCGGTCACTCGCACGCTTTCCAGTCGTCCTGTCACTGGGCCTCCTGCCGTGCTGATTCATGGGTTCGCGTCTTCGGCTGCGTCTGATTGGCCCGCGGAATACTGGGCCGATCCGCTGGCGGCTGCGGGGCGGGAGACGATCGTGGTGCATTTGCCGGGGCATCCTGGCGGGCCCAAGGTTCGCGAGGCCGCGGAGGTCACCGCGACTCGGGTGGTGGATGCGCTGGCGGAATGTGCTGGGGCGGATGAGGTCGACGTCGTCGGGTATTCGCTCGGGGCTCGGCTTGCGTGGGATCTTGCGTCGCATCCCAAGGTTTCGGTGCGGCGGCTGGTGCTGGGCGGGTTGAGTCCGCAGGAACCGTTCGCTGCCGTCGATCTCGAGGCTGCTCGGGCGGCTGTCCAAGGTGGACCGTCGCCTGCTGATCCGCTTACCGGGGCGATCACGGCCATGGCGGCGGCGGGGGACGCGGTGTCGCTGCTGAATCTCGTCGAGGGGCTGGCGAGCGAGCCGTTCGACCCGGGTGCTGGGGTTCCGCAGGTGCCGACGTTGTTCGTCGCGGGGCGGCAGGACTTCATGGCGCACGGGATCGAGCAGTTGGTCGCGCGGGTGCCGGGTGCCCGGTTGCAGCAGGTTTCGGGGGATCACCGGGGTGCGCTGGTGGGGCTCGAGCTGCGGGAGGCGGTGTTCGACTTCCTCGGGGCCGAGGCTGTCTGAGGCGCCGAAATGGCCTGAGCGGCGCAGTCGTGCCAGCCTGGGGGCCATGACGACACCGGCGCAGCTCCGCAGAACCGCCCTGTCCTACCCGGAAACGGCTGAGGCTGCCGTTGACGGCACGGTCGCGTTCACGGTGCAGGGCAAGGAGTTCGCTGCCCTGCGACCGGACCGCCAGGTGGTTCTGCGGATGACGGCGTCCGATGTGGACGAGATGCGCGCGGAACACCCGACCGCACGCCGCGTTGCGCGGGCTGGGGTTCGGTTGCCGATCGAGGACATCAACGGGCAGCAGCTCAACCACTGGGTGCGGCGCGCGTGGCTGGCCCGCGCGCCGAAGCGACTGGCTGCTCCGGTGGCCGCAGCGGGCACGGCCGTGGCGGGAGAGGTCGGCGACCTGCCCAAGGCGATCGGGAGTCCGGCTACCCGCGCGCTGCATGGTGCGGGGATCACGACGCTCGCCCAGACCGCCGAGCGGACCGACGCCGAACTGCTGGCCTTGCACGGCGTCGGTCCGAAGGCGGTGCGTCTGCTTCGCGAGGTGCGATAGATCGTCCGTCTATTTAGCGGCGTAGGCGAGCAGCGGCGGCCAGGAGCGGCGTGCCGACAGCAGTGGCTGCAGCTCCCAGCGCGGTGTCGGTCGCAAGGATCCATCGGACCGTCTTCATCGCCAAGGCCAGGACCTCGCCGCCGCGCTGGCGCATTTCGGCCTCGAAACGTGCGACGGCGGTGGTGACGTCTGCTTCGGTGAGGTGCTTGACCAGGCTGGCGGCGTCGCGAATGGCCGCGCCCGCGCCCATTCCGGCGGTCGGCGGGGTGGCGTGGACGGCGTCGCCGAGGGCGGTGATTCGGCCGGTGGGCCAGGGGGCGAGATCGGCCGCGCGAGTGGAGGCGGCGTTGAAGCGGAAGGCGGCGACGCTGTGCGGGTCGGCCTTCGCGATGACTTCGAGGGTGCGCTCGGCCCAGCGTCGTTTGCGGAAGACGTCCAGGATCGCGGCCTGCAGTTCGCTGCCGCGGAGGGTGCGCAGGGAGTCGGTCGCCGTGGATTCCGGGAGCATGGCGCCCCAGATGTAGGTGGGGCCGGTGGTGACGGACATGCGCAGTTCGGGAGCGTCGAGTGCGGCGTTGCCTACTGGGTCGAGGAAACCGACGTACAGCGCGGCTCCGTGGGGTGCGATCGCGGTGCCGGAGCGAGATCGCAACCGCTCCTGTTCGGGCAGGCTGAGGTCTTGGCGGAGGGTGCGGCCGGAGAATCCGATGATGCCCGCCGGACGGTTGGTCGGGCCGCCTGCCAGATGCCGGGCGACTACCGAGTGAGCACCATCGGCGCCGACTACCAGGTCCGCAGAAACCGGTGTGCCGTCGGCGAAGAGGACGTGGGGACCGTCGTAGCTGATGCCGGACACGGTGCGTCCCAGGTTCAGGTCGTCGCCGACCGCTTCGGCCAGCAGCGTGCGCAGGGTGATCCGGTCGACGTCGACACTGCCGCTGTCGCTCAGGTCCGGACCGTGTCCGAGAAGCCGGCCGCGGCGGTCCCAGAACGCGTCGCGTTCGCGGAGCCGGAGTGCCGAGCCCGACGCCAGTAGCCGCTGCATGATCTTCGCTTCCACCAGTTCTGCCAGCGCCGACTGTGCCCGGTCGTCCAAAGTGATGTGGTAGCCGCCGGTCGCTGTCACGTCGGTGTCGCGGTCGAACACCGTCACGTCGAATCCCCGGCTGCGCAATCCCGCGCCCAACGAGAGCCCGCCGATTCCGCCGCCGACCACCACTACCCGCATGCCTGACTGTCCTTCCGCTCTTCTCTCGAACGGAACCCACCTTGCCCCCGGTAGTGGACACCGAGTGGCCAGTACATGATGGGACGATGGCGACCACCTCGCACCGAGCGCTCCGGCTGTTGTCTCTGCTGGGAGCAGGCCGGGTGTGGCCGCTGCGCGAACTCGCCGCGCGGCTTGAGGCCAGCGAACGCACCGTCCGTCGTGACATCGAAACCTTGCGCGGGCTCGATTACTCGATCGAGACCGTGCATGGTCCAGACGGCGGCTACCAGCTCGGTGCCGGGAACACCTTGCCGCCGTTATTGTTCGACCACGATCAAGCGCTGGCGGTCGCCGTGGCGTTGCAAACCGCGCCCAGCACGATGTTCGGGCTAGGCGACGACGCTTCGCGCGCCTTGGCGACCCTGCACCAGGTGATGCCTCCCGCGCTGCGGGCGTCGATGAAATCCCTGCGCCTGACCCGGTTGCGGAACTACTGGGAATTCCCCGGACCGCCGATCGACCCGGCGGCTCTCACCGCGGTCGGGACTGCGGTACGTCACCGTCGGGTGCTGGTCGCGGAGACCCTGCGTCCGGACGGGACTCGCCCCGAGCCCGGGGACAGCGATTTCCTTCCTGCGTACCAGATCGAGCCGCATCATCTGGTCGTGTGGGCGGCGAGGTGGTATCTGGTCGCCTATGACCGCACCGAAAGCCAATGGCGAGTGCTCCGAGTCGACCGGTTGCGGCCGCGGCCGACCACGCGCGATTTCCCGGCTCGTGAGCTTCCCGCTGACGACCTGGCCCAGTTCGTGATGAGCACTCACGACCGCGGCGACACCCCGGCGGAGTGGCCGTGCACCGGCTCCGCCCAGCTCGACCTGCGCGCGGACGTCGTGGCCCGCTGGGCGCCGGGCGGATCCGTCGTGGAGCACCTCGACGCCGAGCATTCGCGGCTGACACTCGGAGCTTGGTCGTGGGCCGGGATCGCGGGAATCCTCGCCACGTTCGACGCCGAAATGACCGAAGTCCGCCCACCCGAACTCAGGGAAGCTTGCCGACGGCTTACCCAGCGGTGGGCCAAGATCGCCGCTGGGTAAGCGTTAGGGCTGCGGTGACTCCGCTCCGGCCGGTGCAGGCTCCGGCGGGTCGCCTTCGAAACCGTTGGCCCAGTAGCGTCCGCGCAGCGACAGATTCTGCAGCATCCCCGTGGCCTCTTCGGCCGACATCGGTGCGGGTTCCGTTTCAAGCCACCAGCGCAGCACGGCGAGCTGTTCGCCGACCCACGCCCTGGCGAGCACGCCGAGGTCGATGCGCGGTTTGACGTCGTGGTGGTCGGCCCGGGACTTGAACACCGAGCACACCGCGTCGATGCGCGCGTCGGTGAACTGCCGCAGCGCCCGGCCGTCGCCTTCGCCGCGCAGGATCAGCAGGTAGAGATCCCGGTTCTCGCGGGCGTGCCGGAACAGTTCGAGTGCCGGTTTGCCGGTGAAGCCCACCGAGGACGCCGGGACCAGCGGGCGCAGCCGTTCGTCCAGCTCCTCCTGGAGTTCGGTGACGACGTGCCGCAGCAGCGCGTCCTTGTCCGGGTAGTGGCTGTAGAACGTCGCGCGGCCCAGGTCGGCCCGTTCGGTGATGTCCTCCACCGTCACGTTGGCGTATCCGCGTTCGAGCACCAGCGACACCAGCGCGTCGCGGAGCAGGCCGCGGGTGCGGCGGGTACGTCGGTCAGTGGTCGGCATGGGCCCCCTTCGATCGTTGCCGGGCCGAGTGTAGCGAACTGTTGACACCGCGACCGTTAATAGACACAGTGTTCAGCATTGGTCAATCTGACGGAAACAGGGAGTCCGCGTGAACCTGGGCAGCTATGTCACCCGTGCCAGCACGTTCTGGCCCGATCAGCAGGCGCTGGTGTGCGGCGAGCGGCGGTGGACCTATCGCGAGCTGGAGGAGCGGACGAACCGGCTGGCGTCCGCGCTGCTCGCGTCCGGCGTCGAGCCCGGGCAGGCCGTGGCCACCTTCGCGGGCAACAGCGCGGATCTCGTGGAGACCGAGATCGCTTGCTACAAGGGCGGTTTCCTGCGCGTGCCGATCAGTGCGCGGCTGTCCGCGGGCGAGGTCGAGCACATCCTGACCGACGCGGACGTGCGGGTGCTGCTGGTCGACGCCGAGCACGCCGAAGCGGCACAGAAGGCGGCCGCCGGAACGTCGTGCGCGCTGATCGACTACGACGGCCGCACACCGGACGCCCGCTCTTACGCCGACGTCCTGGCGGCGGGATCGCCGGAGCCGGTCGCGATCGAGGTGGGCGCGGACGATCCGTCGGTCCTGCACTTCACGTCCGGGTCCACCGGGAAGCTCAAAGCCGCGGTGCAGACCAACGGAAACCGGCTGGCGAACATGCGCAAGCGGTTGATGAGTCCGGAAGGAGCGCCGTCCGCTTCGGAGCGGTACCTCGCGGCGGGCCCGATCACGCACGCGACCGGAATGGGTTTGCTGGCAGCGTTTTCTCGCGGGGCGACCGCGGTGGTGCTGCCGCGGTTCACCGCCGAGGAGTTCTTGCAGGCGGTCGAGAAGGAGCGGATCACCTCGACGTTCCTGGTGCCGGTGATGCTGAACATGGTGCTGTCGCATCCGGGCGTCCACACCGCGGACGTGTCCTCGCTTCGCTGTGTGCGGGTGGGCGGCGCGCCGGTGTCGCCGCAGCGGTTGCGCGACGCGGTGGCGGCGTTCGGCCCGGTGGTGATGCAGGGCTACGGCCAAGGCGAGACCACCAGCGGCGTCACGGTGCTGACCTGCCAGGACGTGGTGCGCGGCATCGAGGAGGACCCGGAACTGCTGTCCTCGGCCGGGCGGCCGTTGTTCGACTCCGAGGTCCGGGTGGTCGACGACGACGGACAGCCGGTGCCTGCCGGAGAACTCGGCGAGGTGGTGGTGCGCGGGCCGGACTGCGTCACGGAGTACTGGCACGAACCGGATCTGTCCGCGGAGACGTTCCGCGACGGCTGGGTGTACACCGGCGACATCGGTTACCTGCGCGCCGACGGCTATCTGTTCATTGTGGACCGCAAGAAGGACATGATCATTTCCGGCGGCTACAACATTTTCTGCACCGAAGTGGAATCCGTGCTCTACGAACATCCCGCGGTTTCCGAGGCGTGCGTGGTGGGCGTGCCCGACGAGCAGTGGGGCGAAGCGGTGAAGGCGGTCGTCGTCCGCCGGTCTGAGGTGACCGCCGAGGAGCTGATCGAGTTCTGCGCGGAACGGTTGGCACGCATCAAGAAGCCTCGCTCGGTGGATTTCGCCGACGAACTCCCGGTGAACCGCAACGGCAAGATCGACCGGCGCGCGGTGCGGGACCGGTATTGGGCGGGCGAAGCACGGAAAGTCCACTGAGGAGGCCCGGCATGTCCTTCACCCTTACCCCGGCGTATGACGACAACCCGCGCTTGGCGGAGCTGGTCGGCCGGCTGCGCGAATACTTGTCCGGCGAACTCGCCGATTACGAGGCCGCCCTCGGGCTGACCCCGGAGACGCCGCTGACCCGGGCCATGATCGAACCGGTGTGGAAACGCTGCCGCGAGCTGGGTTTTTACGGCGTCCACCTGCCCAGCGAGTACGGCGGCCTCGACCTGAGCTACACCGAACTGGCCGCGCTCAAAGAGGAAGTCGGCGCGTCCGGCCGCATCCTCTACCACTGCGTGCTCGGCGATCTCGGCGGCCCGCTGCGCGCTGGCGCGATCTTCACGACGGCCACCGACGACCAGCGCGAGCGATACCTGCTGCCGGTGGTTCGCGGGGAACGCGCGTGCTGCTTCTCGCTCACCGAAACCAATGCCGGGTCGGACGTGCGCGCCATGCACACCACGGCGACCCCGGACGGCGACGGCTGGCGGATCAGCGGTCACAAAGTGTTCTCCTCGGCCGGTCCCATCGCCGACTTCTCCGTGCTGGTCGCCCGGATGGCAGGGGAGGAGGAGAGCTACTCGGCGTTCCTGGTCGATCTCGACTCGCCGGGCTGCACCGTCGCCGACGGCGAGGTTCCGATGTCCGGCCAGCACATCGAATCCGACATCATCCTCGACAGCTGCTACGTCGGCCCGCAGCAGCTGCTCGGCCGGGTCGGCGACGGGCTGCGCATCGGGCTCGGCCGGGTCACCACCAACCGGCTGCTGCACTGCCCGACCGTGCTCGGCCACGCACGTCGCGCGCTGGAACTCACCATCGAATTCGCCCGTACCCGCCAGGTGTTCGGCGGCCCGCTGGCGGCGCTGCAGTCGATCCAGCACAAGATCGCCAACATGGCCACCGCGTACTACGCGGCCCGCGCCATGACCTACGACGCACTGTCCGAATTGGACTCCGGAAGCAAACCGAGCACGGAGGCGTTCATGTGCAAGCTGTTCGTGGCGGAGAACGCCTTCCGCATCGCCGACGAAGCGGTGCAGATCCACGGCAAGGCCGGGCTCGTGCGCGGGGCCGAGGTGGAGTGGCTGTTCCGCCGCCTGCGGATGTTCCGCGTGCTGACCGGGTCGTCGGAGATTCAGAAGAACGGGATCGCCAAGGCCCTGCTCCAGCCGTCCGGGACACAGCGATGAAGCCCGCCGGGACCCGGGCGCGGTCAGCGGCGCTCACAGACGGCGTCACCGGGAGCAGTTGGCTGCGCCGCTGGTCAGTGGTGGCGATGCTGCTGCTGTTCATGCTGATCAACTACGGCGACAAGGCCGTCCTCGGGCTGGCGGCGCGGCCGATCATGCACGAGTTCGGACTGAGCCCGTCGCAGTACGGCCTGCTGTCGAGTGCGTTCTTCTTCCTGTTCAGCGTGTGCGCGCTGGCGGTCGGCTTCGCGTCGAGCCGGATCTCGACGCGGTGGATCCTGCTGGTGCTCGCGCTGGTCTGGGCGGTGACGCAGGTGTCCGTGGTCGCCGCGAGCGGGGTAGGACTGCTTCTGCTCAGCCGGATCGTGCTCGGCGCCGCCGAAGGACCCGCGCAGCCGATGGCGCTGCACGCCGCCTACAGCTGGTTTCCCAATGCCAAGCGCAACATCCCGAGCGCGCTGATCGTCGGCGGCGGCGCGCTGGGCGGGGCGATCGCGACTCCGCTGCTCACCGTGGTGATCGTGCACTTCGGCTGGCGGGCCGCGTTCCTGGCGATGTTCCTGGTGGGCTGCGTCTGGTGCCTGCTGTGGCTGGTGATCGGCCGCGACGGCCCGGTCGACCACGCCCCGGCCGGTGCGGCGCCGGTCCCGGCCAGCCGCGTTCCGTATCGGCGGATCCTGCTGTCCGGAACGTGGCTCGGCGGGTTCACGGGCGCGTTCGGCGCGTACTGGACTTCCACGCTGATGGTCGCCTGGCTGCCGTCCTACCTCGAAATGGCGCTCGGCTACAGCCCCGGCGAGGCGGCCGCGATCACGACGATTCCGTGGGTGGCCGGGCTGATCCTGACCTTCACGCACGGCGCGATCACCCAATGGCTGTTGCATCTCGGCGTGCCCAGCCGGATCGCCCGCGGCATCCTCGGCGGCTGCGTGCTGATCCTGGCGGGCTTGGCGATGGTGCTGCTGCCGACCGTGACGCAGCCCGCGCTGCGAATCGTCCTGATCGCGGTGGCGTTCAGCTTCCACGGCGTCACCTTCGCCAACGGGCAGACGGTCAACAGCGAGATCAGCCCGCCCGCGCAGCGAGGTGCGGTGCTGTCGGTCAGCGTCGCGCTGGTCACCGTCGCCGGGCTGCTCGCTCCGTACCTCACCGGCCGGCTCGTCGAGGCCGCCGACGGACCGGCCGCCGGGTTCGCCACCGCGTTCGCGATTCCCGGAGTCCTGATGATCACGGGCGGGCTGGCCGCGCTGTTCTTCGTGCGCCCGGAACGCGACGCCCGCCGGATCGCGGCATTCGCCGTAGCCAAGGAGAAACCGTGACCAGTCCGTACACAGTGGACAATGCCTACTGGAGCCGCGGCTACGTCGACCCGGCGTTCGTCCGCCTCGGCATGACGCGGGCCAGGGAAACCGGCCCGACCCGGCGGGTGTGGCGCGGCTCCGGCCCCCGCTGGGACCTGCCCGAGGGTTCCCGCGACCTCGACGACCTGTTTGTCACCCCGCGCACCGGGGGACCGACGGTCACTCTGACTGAGTTCCTGGCCGGCGCGGAAACCGACGCGATCCTGGTCGCACACCAGGGAAAGATCGTCTACGAGCGATATTTCCACGGCATGCGGCCGCACGACGTCCACCTGTCCGCGTCGGTCGCGAAGTCGTGGGCCGGGCTGCTCGCCGCACTCCTCCTGGACGAAGGCGTGCTCGAGGCCGATCAACCGCTGGCCCACTACGCGCCCGAACTCGCGGGCACCGCGTTCGGTGACGCCACGATCCACCACCTGCTGCACATGGGCACCGTGATGGACTACGGCGGTCGGCCGTTCTGCAAACCCCTTGAGGCGCAACGGTATTTCGCCGCCGTCGGCATCGTGCCCCGTCCCGCTGGCTACGCCGGGCCGACGAGCGTCAAGGAGCACCTCGCCACCGCGCAGGCCGTCGCACCGCCGGGAACCGAATTCCGCTACGACAACGGAAACACCGAGGCCGTGGCCGAAGCTCTTCGCCGCGTCACCGGCGCCAACCTCGCCGATCTGTGGAGCGAACGGGTCTGGGCCCGGCTGGGCGCGGAAGAGGACGGCGCCTACTGCCTGGATCCCACCGGCACGGAGATCGCCTGCGGCCGCTACAGCGCGACCCTTCGCGACCTAGCCCGGGTAGGGGAGATGCTGCGCAATGGCGGTGCGATCGGCGCGCAGCAGATCGTGCCGGAACGTGTCGTCGCCGATCTGACTGAGGTGCCGCCCGGTCCCGCTCAGCGCGCCTTGCCGACTGGAGCCGCGCGGCCGATCGGTTACCACAATTTCTGGTGGGTCCCTGACGATGGCCACGGCACGTTCGGCGCGCGCGGTATCCACGGTCAGCGTCTGCAGGTCAGTCCGGGCCGGGAGCTGGTCATCGCGCACTACGGATCGCACCTGATGTCGCCGTCGGTCCCGGTGCCGCCGCTCGAAGCCGTGTTCGCCCAGATCGGTGATCATCTCGCCGGGTAGCGCGACGCGGCGATACCGAACGTTCTCTCTGCTAGCGTGGCCGTTGTGGCGGAGAAGGTCCGGGTGTCCGAAGCGCGGTCGAGGCTGCTCGCGACGGCCACCCGGATCTTCTACGCGGAAGGCCTCCACTCGGTCGGAATCGACCGGATCGTGGCCGAAGCCAAGGTCACCCGGGCCACGCTGTACCGGCATTTCCCCGGCAAGGAAGACCTCGTCGTCGCGTACCTGCAAGGCGTCTCCGAAATGGAGCGCGACGGGATAGGCAAGATCCTCCTCGGCAACCCGCACGCGGCCGACGCTCTGCGGGCTATCGCCGAGTTCATCGCGGTGAGCATCCAGTCGGCGCACTTCCGCGGTTGCGCGTTTCTCAACGCGGCGGCGGAATACCCGGACCCCGAACACCCGGTGCACCAAGCTGTTCTGGCGCATCGGGAATGGTTCCTCCGCACCATTACGGACTTGCTCGCCCAGATCGGCGACACCCCGCCGGAGCCCGCGGGACGGCATTTCGTGCTGCTGCGCGACGGTGCGATGGCATCGGGCTGCCTGACGGACTCGGTCGACGTCGGCGAGACGTTCCTTCAGGGCGTCGACGGCATCCTGCAGTTCCGCCTCGACTCCGCGGCGACGTAACACTTCGGAAAGACCGTTCCTCCTTGACGCTGCCCAGGCGTGCCGACAGGCTCAGAGAGACAGAACGTTCGTTCTACCTGAGTCCCGGAAGGATCACCGTGACCATCGTTGACAAGCCCGCCGCCGGAAGCGCGGCCCCGTTGCGCCGGCTGTATTTCGTGCGGTTCGCCTTCGCCCTTGTCTGGGCGACGCTGCTGTTCCTCACCTCGAAGTCGCAGGTCGGCCCGATCGGGGTCGTGCTCGTCGTCGGGTATCCGCTGTTCGACGTCGCCGCCGCGATCGTGGACGCGCGGTCTTCCCGTGCCGCCGGGTTGTACGTGAACATCGCGCTCAGCCTGCTGGCGGGAATCGGCATCGCGGTCGCCAGCGCGTCCGGCGTCCCGGCCGTGCTGCGGGTTTGGGGTGCTTGGGCGGTCCTGGCCGGTCTTGTGCAGCTTCTCGTGGCCGTGGGCAGGCGGAGGATGGGCGGCCAGTGGCCGATGATCCTGAGCGGCGGCATCTCCGTGCTGGCCGGGGCGAACTTCATCGTCAGCGCCGCCGCGCCGAACCCGTCGCTGGCCACCGTGGCCGGATACGCGGTGCTGGGCGGGATCTTCTTCCTGGTCTCCGCGCTCCGGCTGGGCCGCACTGCCTCTGGCCTGGGGACCAAAGACTCCGGCAGCGCGGACGTCCGCCCGCAGTGACCGCGGGTCGTGCCGGTTTAGCGTCGACTGCGGGACGAGCGGGAGGAGAACCCAGTGCGAATCCTGCCCCTTGGTCCTGGCTCGCCCAACTCGAAGGCGGGTCACGCAATGGGTCCGGGAACTGCTGCCTGGCGCGGCCACTCGTCCGTCCGGCCTGGGAAATGAGATGCACCGTGCACGTACTGCTGACCGAAGCGAATTTCGGCGACAGCGACGCGTTCTTCCAGCCGCTGCGGGACAACGGGTGCCGGGTGAGCCGGTGTCATTCGAGGGAGGGGTTCTGCCTCGCCCTCGGGCCCGGGACCTCGTGCCCGCTCGACGACCGCGCCGACCCGCCGGTGCTGGCCGTGGACGTCCGCGGCACGGGCGACGAGATCACGACGCGCGAGTTCGGGATCGTGTGCGCGCTGCGGGCACAGGTCCCAGTCGCCCTCGTCCCGCCGGTGCCCGGGCTGCCGGTGACCGTGCCCGCCGGGCTGGCCGACCGGGTCACGGTCACCGATGCCGAGAGCTTGCTGGCGACCTGCCGGGCAGCGTCCTCGACGCCTGCCGGAGCGGTCAGATGACCGATGTGGCTTTCGCCTGGGACCGTTCCGCGCGGGCGGTGCTCGTGGACGCGCTGGCGAGGCTGGACGTCCGCCGGTTCGTCGTCGAGACCCGGCCCGGCGAACTGGCGATCGCCAGCGTCGGCCGGCTCCGGCACGATCCCGGCGGACGCCACGTGCTCGCCGGATGCGGCACCGCGCTTTCCGCGGCGTGGATTGTGCTGCGGGGATTGGGAATCCGGCCGGTGCTGTCGTTCCCGCACGACCCAGTCCGCCCGGACGTGCTCGCGGCGGTGACCCCCGGCGCCGACGACCCGGCGACCACGAGCGACTGGGACCGGTACCTCGCCTTGCGCGCGGTCTCCGGACCGCCACGCGGACGGGCGGTGCCGGTCGCGGATCCCGGCGTGCTCGCGGAGGTGGCCGGGGAGAACCCGTGGCCGCGCACCCAAGTGACGCGGCACCCGGGCAGCCGGGGCCTCGCGGTGGCCGCCGACGGTGCGGGTGGCGTGGACCGAGTTCTGGTCGGCGCGGCAGTCCATTCCGTCCGGGTCGCGGCTGCGGTCCGCGGGTTGACGACTGAGGTGCGGCCGGGGGAGCAGGGGAGCGTGCCGCAGGCGGTGGTGCTGGTGTTCGAGGGGTGAGGGGATCTGATGATCACGCATTTTTGACGGCCGCGCAGACCCGCCGCTAGCTTCGAATGTCGCGCAGCTCGTGACAGAAGCACGGGAGATCGGCGAGAGGTTCGCCAAGCCGCCGGTGCTCGTCGCCGCGGCTTGGCTGTACGACCTCGGCTATTCGTCCGAAATCGGGCACCCGTTTCCGTTCCGCGACACCCCGCTGCCGGACGCGCTGGCGACCGCTGACCTCACGACCGGGCCCGGCGGCGAACGGGTTTCGTATGCCGAGCGGGTGTCGGGAATTCTCTCCAGGTGTCCCGTTTCCGATCCAGTCCACCGCACTTGGCTCGTCGCGGCGCCGCTGTCCGCGGGGCAACCCCAGTAGGCCCGGCAGCTGGTCCGAGGCAAGTCCACTTCGGATCGATGGGCGGGAATCCTTGGCGCGCCGCGATGCTGGTGACGTTAGTCCCTGCGCTCGGTGGCTTGCGGCCGGTGCGCGAACAGGCTCGGCAGGCGTTGGCTCCTCTCGTAGGACGACAGGAGTGACCGCCATGGAGAAGACCGCCGCCGCGACCGGCTGCCGGTCCGGCGAGTGGACGCTCGCCGAAGCGGAGGTGCTGGGCCGCTCAGTCCTGTGTGCTCCCTCGGTGCACCGCGCCCAGCCCTGGCGAGTCGAGCTGATCGACGGGGCGGTGCTGCTGCGCGAGCGCGTCGGCGTGGCCTTGCCCCAGCAGGATCCTCGTCGCCGGGACTTGGCGATGTCCTGCGGGACCGCGTTGGCGAACCTCGAATTGGCGGTCCGGGTGCTCGGCAGACGCGCCGATGTCGCGGTGCTGCCGGATCCGGCGCAGCCCGATGTCGTCGCGAGGGTCGAGGCGGCGGAGCTGCTGCCGCCGACTGACCTGGAGTTGCAGCGCTACGGGGCGATCATGGTGCGGCGGGGCCATCGCGGGGCGTTTACCGGGCTGCCGGTCAGCGTGGAGCAGACCGCGCGGGTCGTCGCGGCGGCTGTGGCGACCGGGGTCGAGGCGACGCGGCTCGAAGGGATGGAGCGGTTGGCGAATTTCTTCGAGCACGCCGCGCGGTCCCTCCCGGACGACGCCGCTTACCAGGACGAACTGGCGCTCTGGACGATCCGGGACGAGCACCGGCATGGCGCGGGAATGCGGTCTCCCGCCGAACTGCCGTGGGCCGGGGCCGCGCGGCGGGCGACGGTTCTGCCGGACCTGCTCGTGCTGCGCGACCGGCTCGATGCCGAAACGGTGCTCCTGTTCACGACGGCCGAAGACACGCGTATCGGCCACCTCCACGCCGGTTACGCACTGGAGCGCTGCTGGCTCGAAGGAGTGACCCTCGGCCTCGCCGGTGCCGTGCTAACCCAACCGTTGCGCATGCCCGAGGTGCGTTCGGCGCTGTGCGAGGACTATCGGCTCGCCGGTTTTCCGCAGGCGCTGCTGCGACTGGGGCGCTCGACTCGGGTGGCGCGGTCGAGCCTGCGCCGCGGCGTGGCCGAGGTCCTCGGCGACCGGTGGCGGGAACGGCGGTGAGTCCGAACCCGATCCTGGTCGGCGTCGACGGGAGCGAGTCCGCCGAGGCGGCAGCCCGGCGCGCGAGGCGGTCCTGCGGCACGTGTCGTTGACTGTGCTGGTGGCGTTCGGGGGTCGCGGCCAGTCGATGGCACCCGCCGGTGGACCGGCTGGAAACCGCTGGGGAGGACCTGCGGCAAGCGGTCCGGGACGATCTCGCGGAGGTGGAGCCGCGGGCCCGGATGACGTGCGAGACGAGCCCGGCGGGTCCGGAGTTCGCGCTGCGGGAAGCGTCGGCGAAAGCGCGGTCGCTGGTGCTGGGCGCACCGACCGGCTCCCGGTCCGGACTTCTCGCGGGCTCTCCGGACCTCAACCTGGCCGCGCACGCGCACTGCCCGGTCGTGGTCGTCCGGGGCCGGACCCGCGCAGACGGACCAGTGGTCGTCGGAGTCGACGGAAGCCCGCTCAGCGACGCGGCGATCGGCTGCGCTTTCGAGGAAGCCACGCTGCACGCCTGGCTCGACGCCGACCGCACCCGGCTGTTCGGCGACTGCGATTTCCCCGATGCGGCACGGGAAGCCGAGCACCGGCTGCTGGCACAACGACTGGCCGGTTACGGCTCGCTGTACCCGGACGTGCGCGTCGAGCAGATCGTCGAACCGGACCGGCCGCGCGAGTGGAGCGCCCAGGCCTCGCTGGTGGTGAACCCGACCTCGGCTTCCGTCGTGAGGACCGCTGACTTCTGTCCACAGTGGACCTGCCGTCGGCGCTGCGGCAGGCAGCTTCAGGCAGTCGGACCTCAACGAGCGACCGCCCAGGCGAGCACCAGTCCGCCCGAGTTCGTGGCCAAGTGCACGAGCGCCGGGGCGAGCAGACCGCGGCCGACGTAGCGCCACCAGCAAAGAAACACACCCACTCCGGCCGCGGCCACCATCGCCAGCAGCGAGACGACCACGAGCGGCAATCCGCCGACGGTCTGTCGCACCGCCTCGTTCTGGGTGAGGGCGAGCGAAGGGAGCAGATGCCACAGCCCGAACAACGCGGAGGCACCGAGCACCGGCCGCCAGCGCCAGCGTTCGCCCGCGCCGAGCAGAGCCGGGAGCACGCCGCGGAAAGCGACCTCTTCGACCAGGACGGTGCCGAACGGGATGCGTACCAGAGCGAGCCACATGAGCTGCCCGAATCCGTGAGAGCCGACCCGTCCGTCGTGGAACAGCACGCGCAACGGCGGAATCGCGACCGCGAGACCGAAGCCGAGCGCCACCACCGCGAACCCGCCCAGCCCGAACCGCAGCGCCCGGCGAGCGTGCTGGCGGCTGAGACCGATCTCCGCCCAGTTGGTCCCAGCGACCCGAGCGAGGAGCAGGAGCACGATCGCGGTGACCGTTCCGCAGACCGGATAGGCCCAGCCGGGCAGCACCCGGTTGGCCAGCACGGTGGCCGCCGCGAGCAGCAGCACGGCGGGGGCGACCGCGAAGGCTCGGCGGCGGAAAGCGGCGGCTTCCGGCTGTTTCGGGGCGATAGCGGGGAACGACATCGTGATCCAGTGTGCCTGGGGAAAAGGACAACCGCTGGCGTCGTGCTGGGGGACGTGGCCGGGTGGATCCCAAACCTGACGCCCGACTATCTCTGATGCGCGGCGTCCAGTGCCTGGAAAACGGTGAGCGCGTCCCCGATGGCGGCGACGTCGTGAGTGCGGAGGAAATCGGCGCCGCGGCAGGCGGCATAAAGCTCCGCCGCCAGGGTGGCGGGGCCGATCTGTTCCAGACCGCGCCCGGTGAGCGTGCGAAGGAACGACTTGCGGGAGGGCGAAACCAGAACTGGCAGGCCGAACCGGGCCTGGAGCGTCTTGAGCCGGTCCAGGACAGTCATCGACGGCTCGGGAGTCTGTCCCAGGAAATAGCCGAGCCCGGGGTCGACGACCAGCCGTTCCCGGGCGACGCCTGCGGTCTCCAGGGCGGCCAGCCGCTGGTCGAAGAACCGTTCGATACCCGCCCACACCGTTTCCGCCGAGGTCAGGACCTTGGTGGCCAGCCCCGCGCGCTGCACCGAATGCATGACGATCAGCTGACAGCTCAGGCCGGCCAGCTCGTCGTACCGGCGGGGATCGGGAAAGCCCTGGATGTCGTTGAGGTACGCAGCCCCGCGCGCGCCGGCGAAAAGCTGGGTCTCGGGCCGGAACGAGTCGACCGACACCGGGATGCCGGAGGCGACCAGTTCGTCCATGACTCCGGCCAGCCGCCGGATCTCCTCGTCGGCGGGCACCTTCTGCGCGTCCGGATGGCTCGCCGCCGGACCGAGTTCGACGATGTCGGCGCCGTCCGCGTGCAACCGCCGGGCATGCGCCACGGCGTCCTCCGCGGACAGGAACCTGCCGCCGTCGGAAAACGAGTCGGCGGTGAGATTGACGATCCCGATCAGCCGGGGCCGCCCGGAACGAAGCAGGAGCGAGGGATCCTGATGCTGTGCCACCAGCGCGCCTCCCAGACCGAATCCAGAGGCCCAGGCGCGCGGCTCGACGTCCCGAGGACGGAGCCGCTTCCCGATGGTCAGATCCATCTCGATGCGCCAGTAACGGCTCGAGCCGACTTTATCAACAAGTTCGGCTCTGCGCCGAGACGCGGGCGTCCTCCAGCGGTCTGAGACGACGGCTTGCTCGCAGCAGAGCGCGCTCGAAACGGCGAGTCCGGTCCGCGGTTTCAAGGCGCGGGGCGCCCCAGTTTGCTCCGGGCTGGTCTTTGCGGCATCTTTACGCGTGGTGTGCCGGGAAGTCTGGTCGGCCTGCCCGTGCCCAGCCGGGCGACGGGCGGTCCGGTCGACCCCGAGGAGTCCGATGGCGCTGGCACCCGCGTTAGGCATGAGGAAAGAAATCGTGAGTTCCAGCGGAGTCGTCCGGCCCGCCGTAGCCTGGGGGCATGCGCGCAGCGGAGCTGGCCGAGGAGTTCCCGGTCGTCGACCTCGATTCGGACGCGCTGGCGGCCGCGCGCCTGCTGGCCGAGCACCGGTTGCCGGGGCTGGTGGTGACGGACTCGTCCGGGTGCCCGCATTCGGTGCTGCCCGCCTCCGACGTGGTGCAGTTCCTGGTGCCGCCCTACGTGCGCGACGATCCGTCGCTGGCCGGGGTGCTCAGCGAGTCGATGGCCGACCGTGTCGCGGACAAACTGGGCGGGCGGACGGTGCGCGAGCTGCTGCCCGACGAACGACGCGAATTGCCGAAGGTCGACGCCGACGACACGATCGTGGAGGTCGCCGCCACGATGGCCCGATTGCATTGCCCGCTCGTGGCGGTCATGCGGGACCGGACGCTGCTCGGCGTGGTGTCCGCGTCGCGGTTGCTGGAGCACGCGCTGACGCCTCGCTGATCCTGGCCGCGCCGATCCGGGCGGTCCGCCGGTGAGCACGGTCATCGCGGTCGTGGTGTTCGTGGTGGCCTACGTTTTCATCGCGACCGAGAAAATCCCAAAGATGACCGCCGCGCTGGCCGGGGCGGGCGTGGTGCTCGCGACCGGGGTGAGCGGGTCGGCCGACGCGTTCTTCTCCGAGGACACCGGCGTCGACTGGAACGTGCTGTTCCTGCTGCTCGGCATGATGATCATCGTCGGGATCCTGCGCCGCACCGGGGTGTTCGAGTTCGTCGCGATCTGGGCGGCCAAGCGCGCCAAGGGGTCGCCGCTGCGGATCATGCTGCTGCTGGTGCTGATCACCGCGGTCGCGTCGGCGTTCCTGGACAACGTGACCACGGTGCTGCTGATCGCCCCGGTGACGCTGCTGGTGTGCGACCGGCTCGACATCAGCCCGGTCCCGTTCCTGATCGCCGAGGTCCTCGCCTCCAACATCGGCGGCACCGCGACCCTGATCGGCGACCCGCCGAACATCATCATCGGCAGCCGCGCGGGCTTGGCGTTCAACGACTTCCTGCTCAACCTCGCGCCGATCGTCGTCATCGAACTCGTCGTGCTGGGGCTGGTGCTGCCGTGGCTGTTCCGCGGTTCGTTCACCGTCGACCCGCAGCGGGTCGCCGACGTGATGGCGCTCAACGAACGCGAAGCCATCCGGCAGCCGAAGCTGCTGGTGAAGTCCGGTGCCGTGCTGCTGCTGGTGTTCGCCGGATTCGTGCTGCATTCGGTGGTGCACCTGGACCCGTCGGTGGTCGCGCTGCTCGGCGCGGGGCTGCTGGTGCTGGTTTCGGGCACTCAGCCGAACCAGTACCTGGACGGGGTCGAATGGGAAACGCTGCTGTTCTTCGCCGGTCTGTTCATCATGATCGGGGCGCTGGTCAAGACCGGCGTGATCGACTGGCTCGCGAAACTCGCCGCCGACGCCACCGGCGGGAACGCGATGCTGGCGGTCTTCCTGATCCTCGGGGTGTCCGCGCTGCTGTCCGGCGTCATCGACAACATCCCTTACGTGGCCACGATGAGCCCGCTCGTGCTCGCGCTCGCTCACGACATCCCGGACCCCGCGCATTCCGAGGCGCTGTGGTGGTCGCTGGCGCTCGGCGCGGACTTCGGCGGCAACATGACCGCGGTCGGGGCCAGCGCGAACGTCGTCGTGCTCGGCATCGCCGCCCGAGCCGGGGCGCCGATCTCGTTCTGGGAATTCACCAAGAAGGGCGCGGTCGTCACGCTGATCACCGTGCTGGTCGCCGCGCCGTACCTGTGGCTGCGCTACTTCGTCTTCTGACCCGCTACCTGCGGCGGAACGCCTGCTGGTCGCGAGGGGTTGATCGCCGTGTTCGCGGCGGGAGTGCTGGGGGCAGCTGGGAATTCCGTGAGGGGAACCCTGCGGGACTCTGATTCCGTCGGGGTTCCCCTCACGGAATTCTGCGGGAGCGGAGCCGCGCGCGGCCTGGTCCCTGCTGGCCCCGCCGCTCACTGCTGCTGAGAAACCGGTGCCGGAAATGCCGCCGCCTGGTCAAGTGTGAGCGATCCCGTAACCCTGTCCGTGCACAACTGTTGCATACTGCATCAATGTCGTCGGGCCCGCGCGGTCGCCGAGGCCGTGGCCGAGGACCACGAGGGACCGGTCGGCGATCTCGCTGAGCTGCCTCTCCTGGTGACGAGTGATTCCACGCTTGCCGACGCGCTTGACGCGCTGGCTCAGGCGCCGGGCACCGGTCTCCCGGCGCTGAGCGCGCTGGAACCTGCCACGGCTCGCGGCTGAGTGTGCCGGGGTGCGGCCATGCGGAAGGCAGGCGGTCCGCGCCTCGACACCGGCCGCGGGTTCCTTCTCACTTCGCCCCCGCGGGTGGCCGGAGCCCGTCCATCAAGAGGTCGAGCAGGCGACCGGCCATCGCCTGGTGCTCAGGTGAGCCAGCCACGGTGAAGATGCCGATGAGGGCGGCGGCGATGTCTTCGGCAGGGACGTCGGCGCGGAGTTCCCCGCTCGTGCAGCCTGCTTCGAGGAGGCCGTCGATGGCCGCGAGCAGTTCGGTCCTCGTGTGGGCGTGGGCGATCTCGCCGGATTCGACCATCGCGAGCAGCGTGTCGAGCATGCCGTTCTTGGTCGCGATCCAATCGCCGAACAGGTCCATCCAGCGGCGCAGCGCCGCGGCCGGGCCGAGTTGGGCGAGAAGTTCGCGGGCGCCGCTGGTGAGCCGCGAGACCTGGTCTTGGTAGACCGCGTCGACCAGCGACTCTCGGGTGGGGAAGTGCCGGTAGAGGGTGGCGATGCCGACGCCTGCTTCGTGGGCGATCGCGCGCATCGACGGCTCGGTCTCGGCCGAAGCGAACAAGCGGGTCGCCACGTCCAGCAGCTGCTGGCGGTTGCGGGTCGCGTCCGCCCGCGGTCGGGTGATCTTTGCGGCGGCCAAAACGGATCACGCTCCACTTGTGCTAGATTCGAACTCGGTAAACGGAGCATAGTCCGTTTGTGTTGCGGCAGGAGTGAGCATGAAAGAACCGAGCGCCCGCCCGAGCCGGGCGGTGCAGTTCGCGTCGTTCGGCGGGCCGGAGGCCTTGAACGTCAATGAAGTGCCGGTGCCGCAGGCCGGTCCGGGACAGATCCGCGTGCGGGTCGCGGCGGCCGGACTGAATCCGATGGACTGGTTCATGACCTCCGACGCGGAGACCGCCGCACGATTCGGGCTGAGCCTGCCGTGCGGGTTCGGCACCGACTACGCGGGCACCGTGGACCAGGTCGGCGACGACGTGCGCGCGTTCGCGGTCGGCGACCGGGTGTTCGGCGGCGCGATGTCCCGCGCGGTCGCCGACTACGTAATCGTGGACGTGGCGGGGACTATCGCGGCGGGCGGCGAGGCGCACCGCACTCCGGACGGCGTCGACGACCGCACTGCCGCCGCACTTGCTATCGCGGGCTGCACGGCGGCCGCGGCTCTGGCCGTAATCAATCCGGGTCCGGACGACACGGTGCTCGTCGGCGGCGGGGGAGGCGGGGTCGGCGTGTTCGCCGTCCAACTCGCGCGGCTCGCAGGTGCGCGAGTGATCGGGACAGGTTCGGCATCTTCGGCCGATGCCTTGCGCGCCCTGGGAGCCGAGCCGGTCGTCTATGGCGAGGGCCTGGCCGACCGGGTCCGTGCGCTGGCTCCCGCTGGCATCACTGCGGCCATGGATCTGCACGGGACGGACACCGCGCAGGCGGCGCGCGAACTCGGTGTGCCTGACGAGCGCATCACCGCCATCGCCGCCCAGATCGACGGGATTACGCCAGCGAACGGTGCCAGCGCGGCTCCGGGTGCCATCGAGGAGATCGCTGGCCTGGTGGCGGCAGGGCGGCTCCGGGTGCCGATCGCGGCGACCTTCCCGGTCGAGCGGATCCCCGCCGCGGTCGAGCTTCAGGCGGAGCGCCACGTGCACGGGAAGGTCGTCATCGACCTCTAGGAACGGGAACCGGGACCGGAGGATGCAACCTGAGACAGTGGCGGTGAACGACATGCGGGCACCGCCGCCGCGTGAAGCAGTACGCCGAGATCACGCGCGGGCGTCCGGCAGCCAGGGGTAGCGGCTGGCGTCCGCGTCGCCGTAGTCCGGGTCCAGATAAATGTGCAGGCGCTGGATCCTGCCGTCGCGGATTTCGAACACATTGCAGAAGCGGCCGCCCAGTCCTTCGGTCGCCCGCCAAGGGGTGCCGTCGGCGAGCACGCCGTGGGTGATGCCTTCGACGACGACGTAGTCGCCCTGCTCGACGTAGTTGAAGTAGGGCACCTCGTGGACGATCGAGGAGAACATCACGAACACATCCGCGAACAGCTGCTTGATCTCGGCGATGCCGCGCGCGGGCTCGTGCTTCGGGAAGTAGACGTAGGCGTTGTCGGCGAAGAGGCCGAGGAAGTCCTCGCCGGCGTCCATGTGCTTGAAATACGTTTCCGCGATTGCCTTGCGGTCGACGGTGACTTCGTTGTGCACCATGACATTCCTTTCGTAGTTACCGAGCCAACACCTGGCGGAGGACGCTCCGCAGTGTCCCGGCGGGATCGTCGGCGAGATCGGTGCTGCGCCAGGCGACGTGATGGTCCGGACGGACGAGCAGGCAGCCGCGTTCTCTGATCTCGCGTACGCGTTCCCAGTCGCCGAGCGGGTCGGCGTACTCGCAGCCGAGGCCGATCTGGCGGGCGGCTAGTTCGATCCCGAATTCGGTGGCCAGTTTGCCCGCCGCGTCCAGCCAGTCCTGTCCGCCGATGCCGGTGAGCACGGTGAACTGCCCATGGCCGGTGATGTCCATAGTGGACACCGGGGTTCCGGCGTGTTCGAGCCACGCGTGCGGCAAACGCGCCCCGGGATGGCTGGTGGCTTCGTAGTACAGCTCCGGATCGCGGGCGGGGACCGGCCAGGGCGTGCCGTCGGACGCGACCGCGGTCGACGCGTAGTGCTGGCCGAGTTCGACGCCGTGTGCGTTGAACTGGTAGTTCTGCAGTTCGACCGCCTCGCGCAGTTCGGCGCGGCGGGCCTGGCCTTCCGGGGTGTCCGCGGCGAGGCCGGCGAGACTGCGCCATCCCTCGTCGGTGCTCTGGCCGGGACGGAAGCCGAATGCCTGCGAAATCGGCCGCATATCCTCGACGCTGCGCATCGCGCGGTCGACCACCTGCTTGCCGACCGGCTGCCGTTCCGCGTCGTAGGTGTCGAGCAACGCTTCCCCTGCCTCGCCGCGGACCACGGAGGCGAGTTTCCACGCCAGGTTGAACGCGTCCTGCACTGAGGTGTTGGTGCCGAGCCCGTTCGCGGGCGGATGCCGGTGCGCGGCGTCTCCGGCCAGGAACACCCGGCCGTGACGGTACGAGCGGGCGACCAGGTGGTTGATCTGCCATTCGCTGACGGCCTTGACCCGGACGTCGACGTCCGGGTCGCCGATGATGGCCGACGCTCGCGCGCGGACGGCGTCGGGAGAGAGGTCGGGCGCGCCTTCGGCCGGGTCGTACATGAAGAGCATGACCCATTCGGTCCACGGTTTGACGCAGACGAACGTGCCCGAGCCGACCCAATAGTCGTTGCCCGGCTGGCACATCCAGTACAGCGTGCCGGGCCGGTGCGCGGTGTAGCGGGCGAGATCGGCCTCCAGCCACACATTCGCGGCGCGGCCGAGCCCGGATTCGCCGTCGAACTCGAAGCCGAGCTGGTCGGCCACGGTGCTGCGGCCGCCGTCCGCGCCGATCACGTATCGCGCGACGATTTCCTCTGAGACTCCGGTTTCCCGGTCGAGGACCACCGCGTGGACGGCGTCCGGCGTCTGCGAGATCCGCACCAGTTCGGTCGAGAACCGGAGGTCGGCACCGTGGCGCTCGGCTCCCTCGCGCAGCACTGGTTCGAGGATGTGCTGCGGGATATTGCACATCGCGCTGGGGCTGGCGGCGGCGTAATCGGCGTGCCGCGCGGTGCCGCTGCCCCAGGTTTTGAGCCGGGCCAGTTCCTGTCCGGCGAAGCTGGTGGCCCAGACGTTGTCGCCCATCAGCTCGTTGGGCACCGCGACCTCCCGCACGGCGTCCTCGATGCCGAGGTCGCGGAAGACTTCCATGGTGCGCTGATTGGTGATGTGGGCCCGCGGAGAGTGCGCGGTGCCCGGGTATTTCGTGATCGTGACGGCACGCACGCCCTGCGCGGCGAGCAGCGCGGACGCGGTCAGGCCGGCGGGACCGGCTCCGACGACCAGTACATCGGTTTCGCAAGCGGGCATGACGGATCGACCTCCTGGGCCGCGCCCAGTCAGCAGGGATGAAAGGAGACGGCCGGGTCAGCCGGCCTGGTGCGCGCCGGTCATGAGCGCGGCGAGATCGTCGGGGTGCAGGAACGACGGCGGGGGAGGCGGGCCCCAGTTGAACAGTCCCTTGGCGCCTTCCAGGGTTTCCGGCGTCCAGAGCTGGTCGTCGAGAATGCTGTCCATGTCGGAGTAGTACTCGGAGAAGTTGCCCGCGGGATCCTTGAGGTACCAGAAGAAATTCGATCCGGCGTGGTGCCGTCCGAGGCCCCAGACGTGCCGTTCGGGGTGGTCCTCGAGCATCGCGGTGGCGCCGCGGCCGACCTCGTCGACGTCCTCGACCTGCCAGGACGTGTGGTGCAGGAAAGCGACCGGCGCGGCGAGCGCGAGCACGTTGTGGTGGTCGGTCGAACAGCGCATGAACGCGCCGTGCCCCTTGATCGCGTCGCTGGTCTTGAATCCCAGCCCGGCGGTGAAGAACTGGATGGTGCGCTCGTGGTCGGGGGAGCCGACGACGACATGGCCGAGCTTGCGCGGACGCACCGGGCCGGAGCGCAGCACGCCGGGCGCCCGCGTGTTCGGGCGCTCCAGCCGTCCGGGCCCGTTGTACGGCGTGGGCGGCTCGGGATCCTGGTGCAGCCGCTCGGCGATCCGGACGACCACCTGGAACCCGGTGACCGGTTCGCGCGTGAACAGCGTGTCGCCGGCGATCTCCGCCGGAATGTCCAAAGAGGACAGCTGGCGGCGGATGCGGGCGAGGTCGTCCGGGTCGTCCGCGCCGATGCTCAGTTCCATCAGCTGCCGTCGTGGCGAGTGGACGATTTTCAGCTGACGGCCGCCGTCGCGGGTGCTGAACCAGCCGTCGGCGTCCTCGGCGAGCCCGAAGTCCCGGTAGTAGCGGGCGGTCCCGGCGACGTCGGGCACGCCGACGACGAGCGAGTTCAACCGGTGCAGTGCCATTGTCCAGCCCTTTCCGCTAAGCGGCGACCATCCGCTGCCGCAGTTCGCCGATGCCGTGGACGTAGCTGACGAGCTGGTCGCCCGCCTTGAGGTAGCGCTGCGGCGTGCGGCCCATGCCGACGCCGGACGGGGTGCCGGTGAAGATGACGTCGCCGGGCAGCAGGGGCGTCACGGCGGACAGCCGCGCGATCAGCGCTGGGACCGAGAACACCATCTGCGAGGTGCGGCCCTTCTGCACCTGCTCGCCGTTGACGAGCGCGCCGAGTTCTAGATCGTCGCGGTCGGGCAGTTCGTCCGGCGACACGACCACCGGGCCGAGCGGCCCGAAACCGGGGTAGGACTTGGCGAGGCTGAACTGCGGGGCGGGACCGGCCAGCTGGAGCAGCCGTTCGGAGATGTCCTGTCCGACGGTCAGCCCGGCGACGTAGTCCCAAGCCTGGTCCTCGGCGACCCGTTCGGCGCGCTTGCCGACGACCGCGACCAGTTCGACCTCCCAGTCGACGTTCCCGCCGTCCGGGAGAACGACTTCGCCGTACGGGCCGGTGAGGCAGGTCGGGAATTTGGTGAACACCGGCGGCGTCTCGGGCACGGCGAAGGACGATTCGGCCGCGTGATCGGCGTAGTTCAGGCCGATCGCGAACACCTGGCGCGGCGCCGGGACCGGATTGCCCAGCTGGTCGTCGCGCACCGGCCGTTCGAGCGCGTGCCCCTCGCCGATCGTCGCGGCGAATTCGGACAGCTCGGCCCAGTGCTCGTAGGCCTGCTGGGCGTCCGGGCCGAACCGCCCGCCGCTGGCCTCGGCCGCGTCGACGGCCTTGCCCGGTGCGGTGACCAGGGCCAGTCGTCCGTCCACAGTGGCGACTTTCATGCGGGGCTCCTTCGCGTCCGGCTTCGGTGTCCTCCAGTTGTACTCGTCCAGATTCGATGAGGCAATAAACTTTCGAAAGTTGCCAGGAGATTCGTATCCGCTACAGTGGACGGCATGGCAGGGGAAGTCACGCGCGCCGAGGGCGTCTACCAGCAGCTTCGGGCGGACATCCTGGGCGGCCGGATGGTTCCAGGGCAGCGCCTCAAGTTCCCTGACCTGTGCGAGCGGTACACGACGAGCGTCGGCGCGGCCCGCGAGGCGCTCACCCGGTTGACCGCGGAGGGCCTGGTGAAGACCAAGCCGCACCTCGGCTACACGGTCACGCCGCTGTCGCACGAGGATCTCGCGGATCTGACGAAGGCGCGACTGGAGATCGAATCGCTGGTGCTGCGGCTGTCGATCCTCGAAGGCGACGTGCAGTGGGAGGCCCGCGCGGTGGCCGCGCACCATCTGCTCGAGCGGACCCCGTTCACCGACCCCGCCGACCCGGACCGCCCGGCCGACGCCTGGGTCTCGGCGCACGCGGACTTCCACCTGGCCCTCATCGACGGCTGCGGAAACCGCAGGCTGGTCGCCACCGCACTCGGCCTGCGCGAGGAGGCCGAGTTGTACCGGCAGTGGTCTGTCTCCTTTGGACAGGAAACCGACCGAGACCTCCCGGCCGAACACAAGGCGATCCTCGAAGCGGCACTGGCCCGGGACGCGGACTTGGCGGCCGAACGGCTTCGGGACCACATCGCGCACACGGCGCAGCTGCTGATCAGCTGCGCCGAGGACGAACCGAACCGGCCGTAACGGGCGAATCCGTTGCCTGCGCGGGAATTCCGGTCTCCGCTGCCGGAACTTTCCCGGTCAGGTCGCGGCCGGGGTGAAGTTCTCCCGATGGATCATGCGCGGCGCCATCCGGCGGCGTTTGAACGCTTTCACCCCGGCGTCGACCATCGGCGGCGGTCCGCAGAGCCAGCCCGACCAGCCGCGTGCGCTGCGAACGTCTTCGAGGAAGCAGTCGGTCGGGAAACCGGTGCGGTACGTGCTGCTCTCAGGCTCGTGAGACAGCACTGGGAGGAACGTGAAACCCGGACAGCTGTCGGCGAGTTCGGCCATCAGGTCAAGGTCGTAGAGGTCGGCCGCGCCGCGAACCCCGTGGTACAGCCGGATTTCCCGGGCCGGATCCCGGGAGAGCGCGGTGCGCGCGAGGCCGATCAGCGGCGCGAGACCGGTGCCGCCGCCGATGAGCACCATGGGGCCGCCGTCGTCCTCGTCGGCGGGAGGCAGGAAGAAGTCGCCGAGCGGGCCGGTGACCTGGACCTGTTCTCCGACCGCGAGCCCGGCGAAGATCCACTGCTCGGTCGCCGCGCCGCCGGGCACCAAACGGACGTGCAGTTCGAGGACTTTGTCCTCCTCGGCGGTGTTGACCAGCGAGTACTGGCGGCGCACGCCGGTGCCGGGCACGGTGAGTTCGACGTACTGGCCCGCGTGGAAGGCCAGCGGTTCGGACAGGCCGAGCCGCAGCCGCCGGGTGTCGCGGGCGATGTCCTGGATTTCGCGGACGGTCGCGGCGAGGTCGCGCAGCGGGTGCGTGGCGCGGCCGGCGCCGCCCGCGGTTTCGACGACGACGTTCGAGCGGAGCCGGGCTTGGCAGGCCAATGCCAGGCCCGCCGCCCGCTCGTCGTCGGTCAGGGTGTCGGCGGGGGAGTCCCGGTGGTCGACGGCGCCGTCGACCACTCGCACTTTGCAGGTGCCGCAGGTGCCTTGGTTGCAGGAGTTCGGCATCCAGACGCCGGCGCGGAGGAACGCGTCGAGCATGGGCTGGTCTTGCCCGCACGGCACTTCCCGGCGGCCGACGGTCGCGGTGAAGGACATGTCAGGCCTCCCAGGCGACGTGCAGCGACGTCGGCCCGCGGAAGCCCCAGCCCCAGAACTCGACGTCCGAGGAGGTGTCGCGTTCGAGGTTCGGGATCGACTCGAACAGTTCCTCCAGCGCGATGCGCATGACGTGGTTGGCGAAGTAGATTCCGGCGCAGGCGTGGTTCCCGGCGCCGAAGGCCAGGTGCGGCAACGGAGGACGGTGCAGGTCGTAGCGGGTCGGGGCCTCGTAGACGCCGGTGTCGTGGTTGGCCGAACCGTAGGACAGGATCACCGGCGTGCCCGCGGGCAGGTCGACCCCGGCGACGGTGACCGGCGCGGTCGAGATCCTTGCGGTGGCCGACCAGATCGGCGAGGTCCAGCGCATCCCCTCGGAGATCGCGCGGGGGATCAGCGCCGGGTCGTCCACCACCTGCTCGAGCTGATCGGGTTCGCTGAACAGCCCGGTCAGCGTCGAGGCCATGCCGTGGCCCGGTTCCTGCATCGCGCCGAGCAGGTACACGTAGATCGTCGGGTAGACGTATTCGCGGTCGCGGGTTTTCCCCGGCGGCATCCCGTCGTGCAGCCAGTGCGAGATCGCGGTGTCGGCGGGTTCGGCGATCCACCGGTCGATCAGCGGGTCGACCGTCGCCTGGATCTCGGCCTTCGCCTCGTCGCCCTGGACGAATCCCTCCGGGTTGGCGAATTCGCCGTACTCGGTCATCGCCGCGTTGGTGAAGGACCGGCTGAGTTTCGCGAACCACTCGCGCAGTTTGTCCGAACTGGCGTCGTGCAGCCCGAGCAGATCGCCGAGGGAGCGGACGCTGACCGGTTCGCAGTACTGGGAGACGAGTTCCGCGCGGCCGTCGTTCTCGAACTTCTCGAGGTAGCCCCGCGCGATGGGGCGGACGAGGTCGTCGATCCACCGGTCGACCTCGACGGGCTGGAGGGCGGGTTCGACCATTGAGCGCAGGTCGGCGTGGATGTCGCCGTTGACCCCGATGATCGCCGGATGGCCGAAGGTCCGCCCGCCCGCCGGGGTGATGACGGCTTCGAAGTCCGGGCTGGTCGCGATCTCGCGGCAGATCTCCGCGGTCGTCGCGACGTACGAGCCTAGCACCGGCACGTACGCCAGCGGAGCCTCGCGGCGCAGCCGTTCGTAGGGCTCGTACGGGTTTCGCTCCAGCTGAGCCATCGTGATGTCGCCGATCCAGGAAAGGTCTTGGGCAGCGGTGCTGTTCGTCGTCATTGACGCGGCCTCCTTCGTGCGGGTCGGGAAGAAGGTAGGTCCGCGCGGGCCGGGTCCACGACACCCGAAGCGCGGATCCGGTACGGATCGCGCGACGAACCCGGCGTGTCGCCGCTGATCAGCTAGCATGCGTCCATGTCCGCACGCCGTGGTGCGGCGCCGCGGGACTGGGAGCGAGTCTCGAAGTCGGTGGCCGACGCCTACTTTCCGCACCAGCTGACGCCGCTCGGCGGCGGCCGCGAACCGCGGCTGACCCTGCGGACGCTGGACCTCGGTCCGGTGCTGATCGGGTACGTCGGATGGGGAGCCGACGTCGAGATCGCCTGCGACTACCCGGCCGCCTACGAGGTCAACCTGCCGTTGACCGGTCATCTCGCCAGCCGCGGCAAGCACGGCCCGGTGACGTCGGTGCCAGGGCAGGCGACGGTCTTCCGGGCCGACACGCCGTCGCTGATCACCCACTGGGACGCGACCTGCACCGTGCTGGGGGTCAAATTCGACCGGGACTGGCTGGACCGCGAGGCCGAGCGGGTCCTCGGCGGCGGGACCGTCCGGGTCGCGGGCGCGCTCCCGGACCAGCTCCGCCTCGAACACGGCCCGGCGCGCGACTGGCGGCATCTCGTCGCGGGCCTGTCGTCCCAGATGCGCGACGGCGCGTTGTTCAGCGACCAGCCGATCGTCCGGGAACAGCTGGCCGGAGCGGTCGCCGCCGGATTCCTCCTTGCCGGCTGCCCCGATCCCGGCCGCGTCCCGCCGCCGCGGCCGCGGGCGATCACCCGGTTGGTCGACGCCGTCCGCGCCGATCCGGCCCGGGCGTGGACCGCCGCGGAGATGGCCGCCGTCGCCGGGACCACGGTCCGGAGGCTGCAGGAGAGCTTCCGGGAATGGGTCGGCTGCACGCCGACGGAGCACCTCGTGGGCGTCCGCTTGCAGCACGCCCGCGCGGATCTCGAAGCGCACCCCGAATCGTCGGTCAGCGAGATCGCCGCGCGGTGGGGCTTTTCGAGCGCGAGCCGGTTCGCTGCGGCTTTTCGCCGGCGGTATGGACGTCCGCCGTCGCAAGCTCGCTGAGCCCCGGCCAGCTGACGCGAATCCGCGTCCCTGCCGGTCGTGAGTCCTTTGTGGACGATGGCGCGGCGGGCAGGGGGCGGGCCGGCGAACCCGCGCCTGCCGAAGACGACTCCGGCCGCCAGGCCTGAGCCGCCTGGGCAGTTGCCGGAGAAGAGCCTGCGGAGTCCGGCCCGCTCGGACGGTTCCCCGCCGCCAGACGCCCGTGTCAGCCGCGCGCCTCGGGGAGTTCGACGACGAACCGCGCCCCGCCGCCCGGCCTGGCCTCCGCCCACACGCGGCCGTTGTGGCGGTACACGTGGTCGGCGACGATCGCCAATCCCAACCCGGTTCCCGAATCGGGATCCCGTCGTCCGGCGTGCATTCCCCGGGAGAACCGCTCGAAAATGCGTTCCCGGAGTTCGGCGGGCACCCCGTCTCCGGCGTCGTCCACTTCCAGGCGGACGACGCCGTTGCGCGCGTGCACCGCCACCCGGACCGCACCACCGCCGTAGCGGGCCGCGTTGTCGAGCAGGTTCGCCAGGACCCGGTCGAGGCGGCGTCGGTCGGCGGCTACCAGCAGGGGTTGCGGGGAGAGGTCCAGCGTCGGCCGCGGGGCGGGGCTGCTCGCGATTCCGCTGCGGACGAGCGGGCCGAGATCGACGAGTTCGCGGTCGTCGCCGTTGTCGGCTTGGTCGACCGCTGAGATTTCCAGCAGGTCGAGCACCATTCCGCGGAACCGGTGCAGTTCGGCCAGCAGGAGTTGCAGCGCTTTCTGCGCGGGCGCGGGCATCGCGTCGCGGCGGCGGTCGAGGACTTCCGCGACGGTGGTCATCGTGGTGAGCGGTGAGCGCAGTTCGTGGCTGACGTCGGCGGCGAACCGGGCGTCGCGGCGGACGCGCTGTTCCAGAGCGTCGGCGGTGGAGTTGAACGTCGCGGCAAGGGGCGCGAGGTCTGGCCCGCCCTGTTCGGGCAGCCGGGCGCGCATGTCGCCGCGCGCGATTCGGGCGGCGGTCTCGGTGAACGCGGCGAGCGGGCGCAGCGCACGCTGGGCCGCCCACGCGCCGAGGACGACGCCGAACATGCCGCACGCCACCGTGCCCATGACGAGGATCATGCGCAGATTGCGAAAGGTTCGTTCAAGACCGAGCAGCGGGTGAAGCTCGACGTAGAAGCCGTTCGAGCTGGGAAGCGGTTGTGCGACAGCGAGTACCGGGATCCCGTCCGCGATGAAGCGCTCGTGCGCGGGCGCGCCGGGGTGGGCGCGGGAGAGCAGGTCGGGCGGGAGGTTCTCGGGCCCGACCGGGCGTCCGGCGGTGCGCCAGCCTCCGGGCAGAGACACGAGGACGGTCGAATTCGGCCCGGCGGCGAGGCCGGACAACAGTTCGCCGAGACCGTCGGACTGGGAGCGGACCTCGTTGTCGACCAAGCGCGCGTTGACGCGGGAATGGCGGTCGGCGCTCTGCTGGCGCTGGTTCAGCAGATACCCGGTGGCGAGGTGCCAGGTCGCCGCCGACAGCGCGCTGACCACCACCAGCAGCCCGAGCCCGAAAGCCGCAGAAACCCGCCAGCGCAAGGAAAGCCGGGATCCGGAAGCCGGGCTCATGGCCGGGGCTCGGCGCGGTAGCCGATGCCCCGGACCGTCAGCACGAGACGCGGGCAATCCGGATCCGGCTCGACTTTGCGCCGCAACCGCCGGATGTGCACGTCGAGGAGCCGCGTGCCGCCGAAGTAGTCGCGTCCCCAGATCCGGTGCAGCAACTGCTCCCGCGTGACGACCTCGCCCTCGGCGGCGGCCAGTTCGGCCAGGAGCCGGAATTCCGTGCGAGTAAGGCGAATCAGGACACCGTCGCGGGAAACGGTCTCGTCGTGCGTGCTCAGCAGCAGATCGCCGACCTGGAGACAGCACCGCCGAACCGGCGCGGCCCGGCGCAGCAGCGCGCGAATACGAGCCGCCAGCTCGCCGGCGACGAGCGGCTTGGTCACGTAATCGTCCGCGCCGGCTTCCAACCCCGCGATGACGTCCTGGCTGTCGGCCCGCGCGGTGATGATGATGACCGGCAAGTCGCCGCGGACGCGCAACTCCTTGCAGACGGCGAGCCCGTCCATGCCCGGCAGCATCAGGTCGAGCAGGACCACGTCCACGCTGGCCGTGTCGAGTGTCTCCAGCGCTTCTTCCCCGGACGCGGCCTGCTTCACCGCGCAGCCCTGGTCGGCGAGCGCGAGCGAAAGCGCTTCGCTGATCAGCGCGTCGTCCTCGACCAGCAAGACTCGGACCGTCATCGGGTCGCCCCTCCGCCGCGGAACATGCCCTAGAAATTGTTCCCTATCGCGGCAAGCCCAGGGCGGGTGCGGATTCCTCCGTGCGCGGGGGCGGATCGCTCGGTTTCAGCGGGACGGCCCCCTGCCGCCTGCCAGGCCCCAGCAATAAGTGGTGACGCAAAGCTCTGCCGCACCGGGGCCTGGACTCTCGGGCCTTCGAGCTGAAGCTCTAGCGGAACTCTCGGACGATGGGAGAACGAGAGCGATCTGGACCCGGTACCTCGTGATCGACGGCGTCGCGCCCGATGAGCGGCTCGCACGACGCGATGGGCAGGGGAGAGGGGGCTGCCGGGCATTGCTACGTGACGATCGTCTTACCAACACCGGCCGCGACGCTTGTATCTCGGCCGGCCAGGCGAGGTTTCCCGCTTTGCGGGCACGGATCGGCGTCAAGCGGGCGATTCGGGGGTAGCGCCGAGGCTGACGTAATCGCCACCGGTTCTAACCGGCATCGCCATTCACGAGCGGCACCGGCTCGAACATCGCCGGTTCGTCTTCCGGGAACAGGGCCGTCGGGCCGTACAGCCAGTCGGTGAACGCGTAGTCGTCGGTCGCGCGGGCACGCAGCAGGGCGTTGCGTTGCTCGCGCTCGACTCCGTCCAGATGCCACAGGTTTCCCCAGGCACGGGCGGTCAGCACGACGCGGCGGCAGTGCTCCGGCCGGACTGCCTGGTATGCGGCCAGCGCGCCGTCCCAATCGCCAGTTCCGAGCCGCTTCGCGTGTTCGGCCAGGACCCAGCCGTCTTCGATGGCCATGATCGCGCCTTGGGCGAGGTATTGCAGGGGCGGGTGCGTGGCGTCGCCGAGCAGGGCGAGTCTGCCGTCGACCCAGGTGGGGATGGGGTTCCGGTCGAACATGCGCCACCACTTGTCGCGCCACATCCGCGGGATCCCGGCTTGCACCTCGTCGCAGGTGGCGGCGAAGGCGGTGTCCAGCTCGTCCGGCGTGCCCCAGTCCTCCAGCCCCGCCACGGCCTTCGGAGACTCGAAAACGGCTACTTGATTGAGCAAATCACCGCCGCGAAGTCCATAGTGGACAAAGTGGCAGCGCGGGCCGACGTACACGACGACCTCGGACAGATCGACCGGGCGGCCGACCTCGGCGATCGGCACGGTGCCGCGGTAAGCGACGTAAGCCGACGAGACCGGTTGGTCGTCCGCGAAGTGCGTCCGGGCCACGGAGTGCAGGCCGTCGGCGGCGATCACGACCGGTGCGGTGTGGACGGTGCCGTCGTCGGTCACCGCGGTCGCGGGGTCGTGGGTGTACGACACGATCCGTTGCTCGGTGAGGAGTTCGACGCCCGCGTCGCGGCAGGCGTCGAGGAACAGCCGGTGCAGGTCGCTGCGGTGGATGACCAGGTACGGGAAGCCGTAGCGCCGTTCGAGGTCGCGCAGGTCAAGCGCGGTGAGGTCGCGGCCGTCGACGGCGTCGCGCATGACCATCCGGTCCGGGACGACGCCGCGCGCCTTCGCGGTGTCCAGCAGACCGTAGGCGTCGAGGATCCGGGTGCAGTTGGGGGCGAGCTGGATGCCGGCACCGACCTCGCCGAACTCCTTCGCCTGCTCCAGAACCCGGACCCGCAGGCCGAGCCGGGACAGCGCGAACGCGGTGCTCAGCCCGCCGATCCCGCCGCCGACGACGAGTACGTCAGGGGTGTCCATGGGCTCTCCTCACAACCAGGGGCCGAGGTCGGGGACCCCTGTCAGCGAATGCGGACGCCCGGCCAGGTACGCCGCGACGTCGGGCAGCGGTCCGTCCGGCAGCGTGTCGAGACCGCGCTTGGCCTGGATTTCGGCGACGAGCGCGGACAGGAAGGCGTTCGGCAGGTCGGCGAACGTCAGCCCGGTGCCGAGGTCGACCGCGTGCACGCAGACCTCGCGCGCCCGGAGCCACGGGATCTCGGTGGCGGGAACCGTCCGGCCCTGCGCGGTAACCACTTCGGCTTGCCACTGCGATGGGGTCAACGCGGCCATCGCGGATTCCAGCGAGCGCGCCGAATCCTGCAGCCACGCCGTGAGCTTGGCTTCGGGCCGCTGCGAGCCTGTCTCGATGTCGGCGTTGCGCTGGTCCGGCGAGGCGTACATCGGGGTGCGCTCGCCGGTTCGGGCCCAGTGCACGAGGTTGCCGAGGGCATCCGCGTTAGCCGCGACGTGCGCGGCGAGGTGCTTGCGGGTCCAGCCGGGCAGCGCGCTCGGTTCGGACAGCTCTTTCGCGTGGGTCAGGAAAAGCTCGGTCCCGAACGCGACCCACTTCCCGGAATCACCCCGCGCCATCAGGATTCCTTCACGATCTGGTTGACGCACGCGCCGATCCCGGAGACCTCGGTGACGACGGTTTCGCCGCCGGTCAGGTAGACCTTCGGGTCGCGCGCGTGGCCGACGCCCGCCGGAGTGCCGGTCGCGATCAGGTCGCCCGGGTTGAGCTGGACGATCGTGGAGATGTACTGCACCAGGAACACCGGGTCGAACAGCAGCGTGCCAGTGTCGTCCTGCTGCATGACACGACCGTCCACAGTGGTCTTCACCTCGAGCGCGGGACGGACGCCGCCGACCTCGTCCGGCGTGACGACGTACGGACCGACTGGCGTCGAGGACTGCCAGATCTTCCCCTGCGTCCACTCGATGGTGCGGAATTGCCAGTCGCGGACCGAGACGTCGTTCATGACGGTGAACCCGGCGATCGCCGCCGCGGCCTCGTGCTCGCTGGCCCGCCGGACGGTCTTGCCGACTACGACGACGAGTTCGACCTCCCAGTCGAGCGCGTCGGTCTCCGGCGGCTTGACGATCGGGTCGGCCGGACCGGTCAGGGTGTCGGCGAACTTGGGGAACAGCGTCGGGTACGAAGGCAGTTCGCGGCCCATTTCCTTGATGTGGTTGGTGTAGTTGTGCCCGACACAGACCACTTTGGACGGATTGGGCACGACCGGAGCGAGATCCGCGCCCTCGGCGGGCCAGGTCTCGCCGTTCGCCTGGGCGGCGTGCGCTTTCCAGCCGTCTTGGGCGAACAACGCGCCGAGGTCGGGGGAGCCGAGGTCGACGAGCACGTCGCCGTCGAGGCGGACGGCGCGGGTGCCGCCGTTGACGCGGAGGGTGGCGAGCTTCATCGGAGAGTCTCCTGACGGTCGAGGTGGAGCGCCTCGAAGACGGGCGCGTCCGAGAAACGGAACAGGTCGAGGGTGCCGGAGTCGGAATCCGTGGCACCGGCCTCCGACTTCACCGAGAACGGCTGCCACGACGGGACGACGAACAGGTCCCCGCGCGAAACCGCCCACGAGGTGTCGCCGACGGTCACCGTGCCGGAGCCGTCGAACACCTGGCAGACCGACGAGCCGGTCTCGCGCACCGGCGCGGTCTCGGCGCCCCGGGCCACGCGGTGGAACTCGGCGCGGATGGTCGGCAGGACGTCGGAACCGTTGTGCGGATTGGTAAACCGAACGGCCGCGTGTCCTGGTTCGACCGTTCCGCCGTAGCCCTCTTTCTCCAGTTGCAGCTGGTCGCGCAAGGCAGCGTCGGTGTGCTCCCACTTGTACGCCAGCAACGGCGAACCCGGCGCGACGGTGCCGACCGACAGCGGCCGCAGACCCGGATGCGCCCACAGCCGTTCGGAACGGGAACGCTCGGGCGTGGTCCGTTCCGCTGAGCTGATCTCTTCGCGGCCGAATTCGAAGAACTGGGCGTCGATGCCGTACTGGAACGGGATGTCGAGGCCGTCGAGCCAGGCCATCGGCTCACGGGTGGCGTTGTGGTGCGCGTGCCAGTTCCAGCCTGCCTGCGGCAGGAAGTCGCCGCGCCGCATCGGCACCGCGTCGCCGCCGACGACCGTCCACACGCCGGAGCCTTCGACGACGAACCGGAACGCGTTCTGGGTGTGCCGGTGCTCCGGCGCGTCCTCGCCGGGCATCAGGTACTGGATCGCGGCCCACAGCGTCGGCGTCGCGAACGGACGGCCGTCGAGTCCCGGGTTGGCGAGCGCGATCGCCCGCCGCTCGCCGCCGCGCCCGACCGGAACGATCTCGCCCGCCTGCTCGGCGAGCCGCAGCAGGTTCTCCCACTGCCATCGATGCGGCACCGCCCGTGAGCGCGGGTGCGCGGGCATCAGGTCGCCGATCTCCGTCCACAACGGAACGAGCAGCTCCTGTTCGAAGCCGCGGTAGAGGTTCCGCAGGGCGGGCGTCACCGCGGGCTGGTCCGGTGCGTCGACCGCGGCGAGCTGAACGGGAGTTCGCGCTGGAGTGCTGGGCATGGGGTTATGGTGGGCGGATCCCGGCCTGCGGAAAACGGGATTCTGGTGTGCGGAAAGGCGGCCTCGGATGGACAAGCGGTTCAAGGCTCCGCCGCCGTACGCGGTGGCGAGCGTCGACAATGCCCTGCGGATCGCGGCGATGCTGCAGCTCGAAGGCGCGTTGACGGTCTCCGAGGTGGCCGAGCGGATCGGCGTCGCGCCGTCAACGGCGCACCGGCTGCTCGCGATGCTCGTGTACCGCGATTTCGCCGTCCAGGACGCCAACCGGGCCTATCGCGTAGGCCCCGTGCTGGAGCTGGCGGCGCACTCACAGTCGGCCGCTTCGAAATTGCGCGCGGCTGCGCTCCCGCATTTGCGGCGGCTGGTGGACCTGCTTGACGAGTCGGTGAATCTGACCGTCCGGACGGGGGACACGGCCCGGTTCATCGCGAGCGTGGAGTGCTCGCAGGCGCTGCGCGTCGGTTCACGCGAAGGGATGGTTTTCCCGGTCCATCAGACGACAGCCGGTCTGCTGCTGCTCGCCGAACTGCCACCGGAACAGGTCGAGGAACTCTACGCGGTGGACAAGCCGGGCGAACGACCCGATCCGGCTGAGCTGCGGGCGGACTTGGCGCGCGTGCGGCGCAGCGGTTTCGCGCTCAACCAGGGACGTTCGGAACGAGGGGTGGCCGCGGTGGGCGTGCCGGTGCACGGCGCGGACGGGACGGTCGTCGCCGGGTTGTCGGTGTCGATGCCGAGCGTGCGGTACCAGAAGGATCGGCTGCCGACCCTGGTCGCAGCGCTGCGCGCGACGGCGGCCGCGCTGGAAGCGGATCTGCGCGGTTAACCCACCCGCTGGTCTTCGTGCGCGAGTGCCGCCGCGAAGGCCGCGTGCACATTGAGGAATTGCTGCACCGGCAGCTCCGCCGCCACCCCGGGCCGCTGCGGGGCCAGTCTTTTGGCTGCCCAAGCACTCCAGCGCACGTGTGCCTCGGCGACGCTCAAGTGGGCCGCTTCGGCGGCATGGCGTGCGTGCACGCCGTCCAGAATCGCTTGGTGCATCAGAGCGGGAGTCGAACGTTGTTCCCACGCGCGCAAGGACGCCATCGAGGAAAGCCGGTGCAGCGTCGAGGACACGGTCGGCGGTGCTGAGCGGGGCAGCGGAAAACCGCGTTCGAGCGGCCCCCTCCGCGGTGCCGCGCCATCTGTGTCGTCAGTGATCAAGCTCGTCATCAGAGTCCCTCCGACGTGCGGTTACCCGCTACGAGACCGGCGAAACCTTGATCGTCCCGCGGTGCGGGCGTTGCCGGGCAGCAGCGGGTCGATCTCGACCGGATCCAGATGCGGGTCGCGCAGCAGGGAACCGATCGCGGCTTTGGCGACGGCCAGGATCGGCACCGCGAGCAGCGCCCCGACGATCCCGGCGATTTCCAGCCCGAGCGCGATGCCCAGCACGACGGCCAGCGGATGCAGCCGGACCGCGCGCCCGAGCAGCAACGGCTGCAGCACATGGCTTTCCAGCTGCATCACCGCGACGACGATCGCGAGCACGATGCCCGCCGCGACGAATCCGTTGGCGACCAGGGCGATCAGCACGGCGACCGAGCCGGTCACCACCGCGCCGAGGATCGGCACGAACGCGCCGATGAAGATCAGCGCCGCCAGCGGCACCGCGAGCGGAACCCCGACCAGCCAGATGCCGACGCCGATGCAGACCGCGTCCACACAGGCGACGGCCACGGTCGCGCGCACGTAGCTGACCAGCGAGGCGAACCCGCGGCGACCGGCGACGTCGATCTCGTCGCGGATGGAGGCGGGCGCGATCCGCAGCAGGAAGCGCCACACCTGATTGCCGCTGTAGAGAAAGAATACGAGCACGAACAGCGTCAGCAGCATCTCGGTCAGCACGCCGCCGACGGTCGCGGCGGTGGAGAGCACGCGCGAGGAAAGCTCGGCGGTGTTGCCCTGGATCGCGTTGACGGCTTTCTCGAACAGTTGCTGCAGTTGAGGCAGGTGCAGCGGTCCGTGCTGCAGCCAGTCGTTGATCCTTGTGAGGCTGGCCCCGATCTGGCTGCTCAGCTGCGGCAGGCTCGCGGTGACCGTGGTGATCACCAACGTGAGAACTCCGCCGAGGACGGCGAACCCGACGACGATCGCGAGGAGCGTGGCCAGCGCGCGGGGCACGTGCCAGCGCACCAGCCGTTCCACCAGCGGCGCGAACAGCGCCGACAGCAGCAGGGCGATCCCGATCGGCACGGTGACGCTCGCGAGATAGCCGAGCGTCCACGCGATGACCCCGAGCATGGTTAGGACGACGAGGAACCGCCAGCTGGCCGCCGCCGCGACTCGCAGCGACCACGGCACCGCGTCGGCGGCCTCGCGCCGTCGATGACGGTTCGCGCCCGCGACCCGGCGGGCCGGGACGCTCATCCCGTCGCTGCCTTGGCCTTGGCCGACAATGGCTTCGCGACCGATTCGAGCGAGCGCCGTTCAGCGCGAACCCCCAGGAACGTCTCGGCGATGCCGCCCGCGATCATCATGCCCGCGCCCAGGTAGTAGCCGAAGGCGACGTTGCCGACCACGCCGGTCTCGACCAGGCTGCCGAACAGCACCGGGCCGATGATCCCGCCGAGGCCGGTGCCGACGGAGTAGAAGATCGCGATCGCCAGTGCGCGCACTTCCAGCGGGAAGATTTCCGACACCGTGAGGTACGCGGAACTGGCTCCGGCCGAGGCGAGGAAGAACACCGCGCACCAGGCGATCGTCAGGGTGAGCGCGGACAGCACTCCTGCTTGGAACAGCAGCCCGGTCCCGACGAGCAGCACGCCCGAGCCCAGGTAGCTGGTGACGATCATCGGACGGCGGCCGATCGAGTCGAAGAACCTCGCGAGGATCAGCGGACCGACGAAGCTGCCCAGCGCGAGCGGGACCAGGTAAAGGCCGACGGACCCGCTGGACACGCCGAAGAACCGGCTGAGCACCAAGCCTTGGGTGAAGTAGACGGCGTTGTAGAGGAATGCCTGCCCGACGAACAGGGCGAGACCGAGCAGCGTCCGTCTCGGATAGCTGCGCACGAGGGTCGCCGCGACTTCGGTCAGGCTGGTTCGCGTGCGTTCCTCGACCTCGATGGTGTCGTCCACCGGTTCGAGCTGCTTGCCGGTCGCTTCCTCGACGCGGTCTTCGATGCCGGTGACGACTTGGTCGGCCTCGTCGGCGCGGCCGTGGGTGAACAGCCAGCGCGGGCTTTCGGGGACGGTCCGGCGGACGATCAGGATGAACAGGCCGAACACCGCGCCCAGCCCGAAGGCCAGCCGCCAGCCGAGCCAGGCCGGAATCAGGCCGACGTCGAGCAGGATCAGGCTGAGCGCGGCGCCGCCGGCCGCGCCGAACCAGTACGAGCCGTTGACCGCCAGGCTGACCGTCGCGCGCCACCGGGCGGGCACGAGTTCGTCGATCGCGGAGTTGATCGCCGCGTACTCGCCGCCGATCCCGGCGCCGGTGAGGAACCGCATGACGAAGAACCACCACGGCGCAAAGGAAAACGCGGTCAGGATGGTAGCGAGCAGGTAGAGGCCGAGCGTCAGCAGGAACAGCCGTTTCCGGCCCCAGCGGTCGGTCAGGTAGCCGAAGACCAGCGAACCGCAGACCGCGCCGGTGACGTAGCACGAGGTCGCGAGCCCGATCTGGGTCTCGGACAGCACCAGGCCGCTGCCGGGTTCGGTCAGCCGGTCCGAGAGCGCGCTGACGATGGTCACCTCGAGCCCGTCGAGGATCCACACGGTGCCCAGCCCGACGAGCATCAGCCAATGCCACGACGACCAGGGCAGCCGGTCCATCCGCGCCGGCACATCGGTTCGCACCACGTCGATCACCTCGCGCCGCGAATTCCCGGCGGAGATCACTCGCAAACGGCGCGGCTATAACCAGTCGACGGCGCGCAGCACGAAGAACGCGGCCACGCCGAGCACGAGGACCGCCACCGCGACGAGCCAGAAGACGGGCAGTTTGCGCGACGGCATGGGTTGTGGATGCGAGAGTCCCGAAGTCTGCCCGGCGTCGGGCGGGGTGTCGCCGGGCGGCACCGAGCCGCCCGGTTCGAGACCCGGCACGTCGTCCGGTTCGGGCCCGGGTGCGGTCATCTCCGGTCTCCTCGTCGTCGGGGCAATCACCGGACGGGTTTGCCGCCTCGGGCGGGGATAAACGCGGGAGTGGCGGGAAGAGACCAGGCCGTTGCCCGGGAACCTCCCATGCCTCGCGCATGCCTGGAGAAACCCGCTCGGCAGGCCCGGCCCCGAGCAGGGCTGTCCATTGTGGATATTCCGAGCCCGCGCCGCTACCGTCCGGCGAGCACCCGCTCGGCGATCGCGACCATGGCCTCGGTCAGCAGCGCCATCTGGTCCCGCATGGAACCCTCCGGTTCCGCCTGCCACGCGACGAACGCGCCGTCGAATCCGGCGATGCCGAAGTAGTCCAGCGCTTCGCCCGCCTTCTCCGCCGCCTCGGGACCGGCGCTGGCCCACGACTGGGAGATCTCGCGGCGGTTTCCCGGATCACCGCGCCGAGCCTGCTGATCCACGGCCGCGACGACCGGGTGGTGTCCTTCGAATCGACCCTGTTCCTGGCAGCGAATATTCCAAATTCCCGGGCGGTTTTGCTGAACCGGTGCGGGCATTGGGCGCAACTGGAGCATGCGGAGGAATTCAACCGGGTGGTGACGGATTTCGTGCTGCACCACTAGCGCCCGGCGCGTGCTGGCAGATCCGTTCCCCGGTGCGGATCTGCCAGCAGCCCGGCACTGGCGGAGTCAGCCGTCGCGCTCGTCACCGACCGCCTCACGATGCTCGCCAGGCTCAGCCGCACCGCCTGACGCACAGCTGCGCCATCCAGTGCCGAGCGATACCTAGTCACGCGAGCCGATCCGCGCCTCCGGCAACCCGGCCAGCCTGGCGGCCCGGAGCACCTGCGCGAGTTCGTCCGGTGCTTCCAGCGGCAGGAGGTGGCCGCTGCCGGGGATGACGGTCATGCTCGCCCGCGCCAGGTAGGGCAGCAGGTTCCGGCGCAGCACCCCGATCGGTTCCACCTGGTCGTGCTCGCCCGCGACGACCAGGACGGGGACGTCGATGGCACGGGCCGCGCGAGTGATGTCCTCGGCGATTCCGCGCAGGGGCCATTCGAGGCGGGCTTCGTCGCTGCAGGCCCGGGAGTCCGCGAGGATCTGGGCTTTCGCCTCGCCGTTCAGCGAGGCGGCGGTGAGGACGGTGTCGCGTGCGGCCGCAGTCGACTCGTCGGAGTCGTAGGCGTGGGACAGTCCTTCGCGGTATTCAGGCGTCACCGTCTCGGCGGGTTTGGCGGGTCCGGGCGCGACGAGGACGAGACCGGCGAGCCCGGCCGGACGCGTGGAAGCCACCAGTTGGGCGACTTTGCCGCCCATGGAATGCCCGACCAGGAGGTAGTCGGTCACTCCCGCGTCGGCGAGCACCGCCTTCGTATCGTCTGCGTACTGCTGCAGCGTGTACGGGCCGGGGAGTTCGCGCGACCGTCCCCACCCGCGCAGGTCGACGGTCACCGCGGCCTGCCCCGGCAGTCGATCGAGGACCGGCCGCCAGGTGCGCGCCGAGCCGCCCCAGTAGTGAAGAAATACCAGCACCGGCCCGTCGCCCGGCCGGTGATCGTATCCCGGAAGCTGTGTCGAAACAGTCATGAGAGCGCTCCTTTTCCGCGTGGTCTGCTCGTCATCGAGTCAACCGGCCGCACTGCCCGGACGCATCGTCGTGGCCGGACGGGGCATGGTGAAAAATGGACAGCATGACCGGGATTCGCCAGCTCGCCTACCAGCCGCCGCGGGAGTCCGGCGCGCCCGTCGAGACGATGTCGTTCGCGAAGCTGCGGCGGCTCGACCGCGGTACGACCGAACGCGGCGACTTTCACGTGCTCGCGGTGGTCCGGCGCGGGCACGGCCGGGTGTCGATCGACTTCGCCAGTCACCCGCTGGCTGCCCGGAGCGCGGTGTGGATCCGGCCCGGCGTCGTGCACCGCTGGGACGATCTCGGCGACCTTGCCGGAGACCTGGTGCTGTTCGTGCCCACTGCACCGGCCGCCCCCGGCAGCCGCGACCTGGCGGCCGACGCGTCGGCGTGCTGGACCGTCCCCGCCGCGCAATGGCCGCTGGTCACCGCCGCGCTCGCGCACCTGCGCGGCGAGGCACGCGCCGTACCGCAGGCGCGGACCGGCGAACTGCTCGGCCTGGTGCTGTCCGCGCTGCTGCTGCGGCTCGCGCCGCCGTCCTCCGGCGGTGACGCCGGGCAGGGTCTGTTCCACCGGTTCCGCACTGCGGTGGAAGAGGATTTCCGGGTCCGCCACGACGTCGCCCACTACGCCCGCAAGCTCGGGTACTCCCCGCGAACGCTGACGCGAAGCGTCCAAGCCGCGACGGGCCGCAGCTGCAAGGACTACTTGTGCGAACGCTTGGTCCTGGAGGCCAAGCGGCTGCTCGCCCACGACCGGCTCAGCGCGGCCCGCTGCGGGCATCGGCTGGGTTTCCCCGACGCCTCGAACTTCTCCGCGTTCTTCCTGCACCACACCGGCGTCCGCCCCGGGCAATGGCAGTCGGAGCACTTGGCTGGACGCGTCTAGCACCGCTGGCCAGAAACCGGTGAAAAGTGTCCCCGCGGCCAGTTCCGCGCGCGGGCACTCCGACATTAGCGTTCGCCCGGTGATTGTCGTTTCCGCCGTTCTCGTCGGCGTTGTCTACGTACTGCTCAACTCTTTCCTCGCCGAGCCGCATCGCCGTCGGTTCAACGCGATCATGGTCGCGGGCGCCGGAGCCGCCTACCTCAGCAGCGGCGCGTTCGGCCCGTGGGAGCTGGCCTTCACCGCCGCGGTCACCTACTGCGCCTACCGCGGCCTGCGGTCCTGGGCTTTCATCGGAGTCGCCTGGCTCCTGCACACGACCCTGGACGTGCTGCACCACCTCAAAGGCGCGCCGATCCTGCCCTTCGCGCACACCTCGTCGCTGGGCTGCGCCATCTGCGATCCGGTGATCGCCGTCTGGTGCTTTACCGGCGGGTTGTCCGTGAAGGAAACCCGCACGAAACTCGTCTCCGTGCGGACCTCGGGCTGACCTCTGTCTTGACGGCCGCGCTCCGGCGTCAACCGTCGTGCCCTGCCGGGTCTTCTGGTGCGCCGCCCATCATGCGCAGCATCCCGCCGCCGCCGGTGCGGAAGAACCGCACGACCAGAACGGCGGCGAGGAGCAGGAAGGCGATGTTGAGCCAGGTGGTGTAGTTCCACGAAATGCCCGCCTTCAGCACGGTCGCCGAGCGCTGTTTCGGGATGAGGCCGGTGGCGCCGAAGAGGAGTTCGACGAGGTAGCCGGCGCCGACCATCGCGGCGTAGAAGGCGCCCAGCAGCACCAGGGTCATGCGGGTGCCGTAGTAGCGGCGGTAGATGTTGAGGATCGGCAGGATCAGCAGGTCGGCGAAGATGAACGCGACCACGCCGCCGAAGCTGATGCCGCCGTTCCACAGCACCGCGGCCAGCGGGACGTTGCCGATGGAGCACACGAACGACAGGATCGCCACGACCGGCCCGACGAGCGGTCCCCACAGCGCCGAGACGACCGGGTGGTCGGTGAAGAAGAAGGCGCGCCAGAACGACTCCGGCACCCACGCGCCGACCGCGCCCGCGATCAGCAGCCCGATCACCAGGTCCCGCAGGATCGCCGCCCATTCCATGACGAACACGTGCGAGACCGACGTGAACCCGCGCGGCGAGAGCAGCCGCCGCCAGAACGAACCCTCGCCGGCCGCCGACATGTCCATGGCGGCATGGCCTTCCATCGACCCGGCGAGGCCTCGCTCGGACTGCTCGCGTGCCTTCTCGATCAACCGCTTGCGCGCGAAGATCCGGAACAGCAGCGCCACCAGCACGATCATGATCGGGCCGCCGACGAACTCCGCCGCGGTGAACTGCCAGCCCATCAGCAACGCCATGATGATGCCGAGTTCGACGACCAGGTTGGTGGAGCCGATCTCGAACGCCATCGCCGCGGTGAAGTTCGCGCCCTTGCGAAACAGCGACCGCGCCAGCGCCACGGCGGCATAGGAACACGACGACGACGCGGCGCCCAGCAGGGAAGCCACCGCGAGCGTCCGGGGCCGGTCGTCGCCCATCAGCCGCACGATCGTGGACTTGCGCACCACCGCCTGCACCACGGCGGACAGCGCGAACCCCAGAATGAGCGCCCACAGGATCTCCCAGGTCATCGACCCGGCCAACGCGAGCGCGTGCCCGATCTCCTTCATCCGGTCTACCGCCTCCTTCCGGCCTCCCGATTGTGCGGGGTGTTGCCGGAATCAGCAGAGCCTGCGCGGTGGCGGGAGCGGGTTGTGGTCCGTGAAGGACTCCTTGCGGGAATCAGATTCCCGCAAGGAGTCCTTCACGGACCAACGAGAACAGTCACCCGGCTTAAGTCCCTGGCATCGGCTCGATCTCCGACGCGGGCCGCCCCAAGGCCACGCCGGTCACGACACCTCGGCGGCGAGCAGGTGTACCCGACAGAACCTTTCCCCTCCCGGATCCGCCGTGCCATGGCCTTGCCCCGCCTCAGGTAACCGTCACGGACAGTGACTGTTGACACCCTCGCTCGTCATTCATACATTATCTTCGACTTTGTATGAATGACGAGCGGAGCTGGTTCGGATGAAGCTCGGCAAGAGCGCTGTGGTTCTCGGCGGGAGCGTTGCGGGGCTGTGTGCTGCCGGGGCACTGTCCCCGTATTTCGATCAGGTGCTCGTCCTGGAGCGGGACGAGCTTCCGGAGGAGGCCGAGCATCGGCGCGGCGTGCCGCAGAGCAAGCATCCGCACTTTCTGCTGAACTCCGGCCGCCGGGCGATCACCGCGCTCTTCCCCGGTTTCGAGGACGCCCTCGTCGCGGCGGGCGGGCTGCACCTGATGCCGTCGATGGACGCCGCTTACCTGGACCGGGAGGGCTGGTCGGCGCGCAAACGCAGTGCGATGACGATGGTCTACAGCTCGCGGATCCTCATCGAGCGCGTGCTGCGGGACAAGGTGCGGGAACTGTCCAATGTGGACATCCGGGAGCGCGTCACCGTACGGGGGCTGACCACGACCGGGGCAGGGGCGGTCACCGGGATCGAGATCGCCGGGGCCGGCGACGAGGAGCAGCTGGACGCAGACTTCGTCGTGGACGCGATGGGCCGCGGCTCGCCGGTCGCGAACTGGCTGGTGGCGGCGGGCTGGCCGGAGCCCGAGGTGCGGACCCTCGACGCCAAGGTCACCTACACCTCGCGCTGGTACGAGCTGCCCGCGCACCGGCCGGCGTCCTGGTGGTGGCAGCACCTCGTGCTCATGCCGACCCAGGACCGCGGCCGGCACCCCGCGGAACACGAGTTCCTGGTGAACTTCTTCCCGATCGAGGGCGACCGGGTCATCGCGTGCATGGGCTCCTGGGGCCTGGAAATGCCGCGGACGACCGACGCCTTCGTCGAGTCGGCCCGCAAGACCCGGACGCCGTTGTTCGCCGCCGCGATGGACCGGTGCACGCCCACCTCGGAGGTGCATCTGACCCGGTCCACCGGCAACCGGTGGCGGCGTTACGACCGCTGGGCGAACCCGCCGCGAGGGCTGGCGTTCGTCGGCGACTCGATCTGCGCGTTCAATCCGTTCTACGCGCAGGGCATCAGTTCCGCGTCGGGTTCGGCGCTGCTGCTGCGCGACCATCTCGCTCGCGCCGCCAGCCTCGACGCGGGCTTCTGCGCGCGATTCCTGGCCGCACAGCGGGATCTTCTCAAGGTGCCGTGGACCCTGGCGATGGCCCGCGACCGCGGTTACGAGTGCGCGGAGGGCACCGAACGGCTGTCCGAACGGAAGCGCCGGCTCCTCGCGGCCGTTTCCGCCCCGGCGTTCAGCCTCATCGTCGGCGCCGCCCGGGAGGAAGACGTCGTCGACGAGCATTTCGCCAAGGTGTTCAACCTCGACGAGTCGCTGGGCGACATGATGCGCAACCCGCGTGTGCTCGCCGGGCTGGCACGCTACTGCGTTCGCTCCGTGCTCGGCAGGCACCGGGTGCCCTTCGGCTTCGATCCCCAGGCCGAGCCGCCTGCCACCGACTACTCGCCAGCCGCGGCCGCGGGATGAGCGGCGTCTGCGGGCCGGAGGCGGAGGCGGTCACCCGGCAGCTCGGCTTCGACTGCCACGACGTCAGCCCAGTGGTCTCGGTCCGGCCGCCTTGGGAACTCGCCAACTGGACGATGCCGCTGCTCGAGGCGCTGATCATCGGCGGGGCCGTGTTCGCGCTCTGGCACGCCGTGCGCCGCTACCGCGCGGGCGACCCGGTCAGCCTGGCCCTGTGGTGGGCCTCGCTGGTCTATCTCGTCGTCACCGAACCGCCGCTGTACTTCCCCGAATGGTTCGGCCTCGACCGGCTGTACGGATTCATCTTCGCGCACAACCAGTTCACCGTGCAGTTCATGGGGGACCGGCTGCCGCTCTACATCGTCGCGTTCTACCCGGTGATCAGCCAGCTCGCCTACGAACTGGTGCGGTCGCTCGGGATCTTCCGCCGCCGCGGGCCGCTGATCGGGGCGGTCGCCGTCGCGTTCGCCTGCCAGGTCTTCTACGAGGTCTTCGACCAGCTGGGCCCGCAACTCAAGTGGTGGGCCTGGAATCCGGCCAACCGCATCGTCAACCAGCCTTCGCTGGCTTCGGTCCCGATGACCAGCATGCTGCTGTTCGCTTCGGTCTCGATGGCGGCCATGACCTACCTGGTGGTGCGTTTCACCGGCGGCCCGGCCGGGGTCGGCGGAACGCGCCGGGGCTGGCGGCTGGCTCCGCGCATCGTCGCGGCGGGTGTCCTCACCCCGTTCACCATGGCGATCGCCGGTCTCCCGGCGAGCCTGTTCGGCGGGGACAGTCCCGACCCGGCCGCACAGGCCTGGGTGCTCGGCGCGGAACTGGCCCTGGTCTGGCTCGGCGGGGCGTGGATCGTCGTGGCACAGCTGCGCTCCGGCGATCGCGGCACGGACGAGCCGCTGTCGGCGTTCGGCCGGTACTACCCCGGGATCTACCTGTGCGGGATGGCGGTGTTCTGGATCGGCGCGCTGCCCGCCTATCTCGGGGCCCGAAACGGCGTCACCAGTTCCGGGACCCCGATCGGGAGCGGACTGTACGCGCTCGCCTGTTTCGCCGTCGCCGGTTTGCTGCTGGCCGCGCAGCACGCGGCCACTCGCCGCGAAGCGCCCGTCGCTCGTTGACCGGCGGTCTCGTCTGGGACGATGGGCGCCATGGGGTACCACGGATGGCAGGGCGACCCGCCCGGGGCCGAGGACGAGGCGCGCCGCCGGATCGTCAAGGCGGCGATCGCGTGCATCGACCGCGCCGGGCTGGCCAAGACCAGTCTCTCCCACGTCGCGGCGGAAGCGGGCGTGACCCGGCAGACCGTCTACCGCTACTTTCCCAGCCTGGCCGAAATCCTGCGCGCCGTCGCCCACGCGGGCGCCGACGAGTTCGCCGAACGGATGCGGCGGCACCTGGCCGCGTTCGACAGCCCGGTCGAGGTCGCCGTCGAATCCGTCGTCTTCGCCGTCCGAAGCCTGCCTGACGAGCCCTATCTCGGTTTGCTCCTGCAGGCCGGGGAAGCCGACTTCTTCACGGCCGGGACCGCCACGCCGCCGTCCTTCTCCCTCGGGGCGCGGATCCTGCGCGACGCCGAGGTCGACTGGGCCGCCGCCGGAGTGCGCACCGAGGCCGAACTCCACGAACTGGCCGAGATCCTGATGCGGCTGTTCATGTCGTTCCTGCAGTACCCTTCGACACCGCCGGCCACCGACGAGGAACTGCGCGGACTGGTGCGCCGCTGGATCGGCCCGGCGCTGCGCGGGTGACCCGGCGCACCGGGCGGTACTCAAAGGACCGCTGGGGAGCCAAGCCAGTTCGCTCGAGGCGATTCCGGCCGCCGGGCCGCCCCCGGCAACCGGAACAACGGCCAGCGCAACAGGCGATGCTCTCCCTGTCGTCCGCGGCGGCGAGCGGAAGCTGGTCGAGTCCACTGTGGAGCCTACGGTGTTCCGGGACCGTCACCGGCGACCTGCGGGCCACCCGTACTTGGCACAGCGGACGCCTCTTCCGGGACTGAGCGGTGCGCTCGCACGGGGCTGGCTACGGCTTCGTCGCGCGCAGCACGTCGTCGTTGTGCTGCCCGACCTCCGGCGCGGGCCGCGGAGCGAGCCGGTCGCCGTCCACCTGGATCGGTGATTTCGGCGCCCAATGCCGTCCCGCGCCGGGCTGGTCGACTTCCCCGAACAGCGCCAGCTCGCGCAGTGCGGTTCCGCCGTCGCGGCCGAGTTCGGCGAAGCTGCGGTATCGTTCCCACAGAATCCGGTGCCGGGCAAGCACTTCCGCCACCTCCGCGTACGGCCTCTGCCCGAACCACCGCGCCAGCAGCGGCGAAATCACGTCTCGGTGCCGGTACCGGTCGGACTCGGTGGCAAACGAGATCCCCAGCGCCTCGCTCAGCCCGGCGAAGGCGTCGGAGAGCCCGGTCGCGGCGAGCATTTTGTCCCAGTGCCGTTCGGTGAGCAGCACGATCATCACCCGGACACCGTCGGCAGTCTCGAAATCATCGCCGTAAGTACCGTAGATCGCGTTGCCGGACTTCGTCCGAGCATGGTCGGTCAGCTGTGCTTCGGCGAGATAGCCCAGGTTCCCGGCAGTAGCGAGCGCGACGTCCTCCAGCGCGACCCGGATCGACCGGCCCTCTCCGGTGGCCTGCCGGTGCCGTTCGGCGGCCAGCAGACCCACCGCCAGGTACAGCCCGGCGCAGACGTCCCACGCGGGCAGCACGTGGTTGACCGGCGCGGAACCCGTCCCGGTCAGCAGGGGGAAGCCGGTCGCCGCCTGCACGGTGTAGTCGACTGCCGGGCCGCCGTCTGCTCGACCGGTCAGCAGGACGTGGATGAGGTCCGGGCGGCGGGCGCGCAGTGCTTCGTATCCGAGGTCGGCGTGCCGTGAACTGTTCGTCACGACCACGCACGGGCCGCCGTCGACGATCAGGTCGGCGACTCGGCGGCGGTCTACTTCGGACTCCAGGTCGACTGCGACAGCCCGCTTTCCCTTGTTCAGCCCCGACCAGTAGAGGCTGGTCCCGGAGTGGGAAAGCGGCCAGCGCGTGCGGTCGGCGGCGCCGCCGAGCGGCTCGACTCGCACGACGTCCGCGCCGAGTTGGGCGAGGGTGAGCCCGCACAGCGGCGTCGCGACATAGGCGGACAGCTCGACGACTCGCAGTCCGGCCAGCAGCGCGGGGTTCATACGCCGTGCACCGGGGAGAAGTCGTTACGGTCAATCACTCCGACACCCGCTCGAACACCGCGGCCAGCCCCTGCCCGCCGCCGATGCACATCGTCTCCAGCCCGTACCGGGCTTCGCGGCGCTGCATTTCCCGCGCCATCGTCGTGAGAATGCGAGTGCCGGTCGCGCCGACCGGGTGACCGAGCGAGATCCCGGAGCCGTGCACGTTGAGCCGGTCGAAATCGGACTCGCCGAAGCCCCATTCGCGGGTGCAGGCCAGTGCCTGCGCGGCGAACGCCTCGTTGAGTTCGATCAGGTCGATGTCGGAGATCTTCAACCCGGCGCGTTCCAGCGCGAGCGCCGAAGCGGGCACCGGCCCGATGCCCATCACCTTGGGCTCGACCCCGGCCACACCGTGCGACACCAGCCGAACGAGCGGGCGCAGGCCCAGCTCGGCGGCGCGTTCGCGGGTGGTCACGATGCACACCGCAGCGGCGTCGTTCTGGCCGCTCGCGTTGCCTGCGGTGACGGTTGCTTCGGGGTCTTGCTTGCCCAGCACCGGTCGCAGCTTGGCGAGAGTCTCGACGGTCGTGTCCGGCCGCGGATGCTCGTCGGTGTCCACGACGACGGTGCCCTTCCGCGTCTCGACCGGCACCGGGACGATCTCCTCGGCGAACACCCCGGATTCCTGTGCGGCGACCGCCCGGCGGTGTGACTCGGCGGCGAGTTGGTCTTGTTCTTCGCGGGTGATCCTGTATTGGCGGCGGAGGTTTTCGGCGGTTTCGAGCATTCCGCCGGGCACCGGATAGTGCTTGCCGCCGGGGGTTTGACGGCCGCGGGTGAGCGAATCGTGCAGCATCACGCCCGCACCGGTGGCGCCCCAGCGCATGTCGTTGGCATAGAAGACGGCGTTGGACATGCTTTCCGCGCCGCCCGCGACGATCAGGTCGCTCGCACCTGCCTGCACCTGGAGCGCGGCCAGCAGCACCGACTGCAGCCCGGAGCCACAGCGGCGGTCGACCTGCATGCCCGGGACGGTGACCGGCAGTCCGGCGTCGAGGGCGACGACGCGGCCGATCGCCGGGGCTTCGGAAGTGGGGTAGCAGTGGCCGAGGATGACGTCGTCGATCGCGTCGGCGGGCAGGCCGGTGCGCTCCAGCAAGCCCTTGAGCGCGATGGTGCCGAGGTCGGCGGCGGGCATGCTCTTGAGCGAACCGCCGAACCGGCCGATCGGAGTCCGGACAGGTTCGCAGATAACGGCGTCACGCATGGGGAGTGCCTTCCTCAGAGGGGTCGCTGTAGTCGGCTTCGAGGCTGGTGCGCGGTCCGGCGGCCCCGGTGAGGGTCAGGGTCGCGCCGCCGGGACGCGGCTCGGTGCGCAGGTGTGCGGGCTGCCCGCAGAACAGCGGGGCCAAGTTGCGGTGCGTCAGCCGGGTCACTCGCGCGCCGGGGGAGTCCAAACGCAACACTTCGGCGAGCGCGAGCGACATCAATGGCCCATGCACGACCAGACCGGGGTAGCCCTCGACGCTGGTCGCGTACGGCCAGTCGTAGTGGATGCGGTGCGGGTTCGCGGTGGCGGCGGAGAACCGCATCAGCAGGGTGGGGTCGGTGGCGAAGTCCCAGCCGTCTTCACGGCGGCGGAACAGGGTGCCCGTCAGTTCCGCGCGTTCCACCGGTACTGGCTCGGACGGGGTCGTGCCCGCTTCGCGGTAGATGAGGTCCTGCCGCTCCTCGACAAGCGGCGGACCGTCCACACCGGACAGAACAGTCCGCACCACGACGATCACCAGCTGCCCGGAGCGGCCGGATTTCTCCGTCACCGAGTCCACTATGGACCGCCGCGTCACCGTCTCGCCGATCTTCGGCGCCCGGTGCACGATCACCTCTCCGCCAGCGAACATCCGTCTCGGCAGGTCGATCGGCGGGAGGAAGGTGCCGCGCGCCGGGTGGCCGTCGGGGCCGAGTTCGGAGGAGGACGGCCAGCGGGGGAGCGCGACCCAGTGCCACAGCGGCGGCAGGTCGTCACCCGGTCGAGGCAGAGGGAGTCCGTTGTCGAAGAGCGCGGTCAGCGCCGCGACCGGGGCCGGATCCACCAGCTCCGCGGTCGTGACGGCGTGCGGTTCCCAGCCGGTCACCTGAACCGTCCGCCGGTCACCTCGAGCACCGTGCCGGTCATGTACGACGACAGGCCGGAGGCGAGGAACAGTGCCACCGAAGCGATTTCGCCGACCTCGCCTGCCCGTCCCATCGGGATTTCGGCCATCTTCCGGTCCCACGCTTTTTGCGGCCTGGCCTCGGTCATCGCGGTCCGGATCAGACCCGGCTGGATCGCGTTGACCGCGTTGACCCGGACGCCGTGGTGCGCCATCTCCTTCGCCTCGGCTTTGGTGAGTCCGACGATTCCGGCCTTGGCCGCGGAGTAGTTCGCCTGCCCGACCATCCCGACCTTGCCCGACAGCGACGACAGGTTGACGATCGCGCCGCTCTCGCGTTCGCGCATGATCGCGGCGGCCTTGCGGGTGCCGTTCCAGGTTCCCTTGAGGTGCACGTCGACGACCTGGTCGAACTCGTCCTCGGTCATGGTCCGCATCGTCGCGTCGCGGGTGATTCCGCCGTTGTTGACGAACACGTCGACCGGGGAAGGGGCTGCGGCCAGCAGAGCGTCCACATCGGTCGCCTTGGTGACGTCACAGGCGACCCCGACAGCAGCGCGGCCGTTGCGCAAAGTCATGACGCTCCCTCAGATCTTGTTGCGGGCGATGACCTGCGCGGCGATGACGTTGCGCTGGATTTCGTTAGTCCCTTCGCCGACGATCATCAGCGGCGCGTCACGGAAGTAGCGTTCGACGTCGTACTCCTTGGAATAGCCGTAGCCGCCGTGAACGCGGATCGCGTCGAGCGCGACCTGCATCGCGGTCTCGGACGCGAACAGCTTCGCCATCCCAGCCTCCATGTCGGCGCGTTCGCCCGCGTCGAGCTTCTCCGCGGCGTCCAAAGTGAGCAGCCGGGCCGCGCGCATCTTGGTGGCCATGTCGGCGAGCAGGTTCCCGACGGACTGGTGCTTCCAGATCGGCTTGCCGAAGGACTCGCGCTCCTGGGCATAGCGAATGGCGTCGTTCAACGCGGCCTGGCCGACGCCCAGCGCACGCGAGGCCACCTGGATCCGGCCGACTTCCAGTCCGCGCATCATGTGCGACCAGCCCTGATTACGCGTGCCGCCAAGGACGGCGTCGGCAGGCACCTTCTGGCCGTCGAAAACGAGTTCGCAGGCTTCGACGCCGCGGTAGCCGAGCTTCGGCAGTTTCTTGGAGATGGTGAGCCCGTCACCGGGTTCCACCAGGAGGACGCTCATACCGCGATGGGCGGGGGAAGCGTCTCGGTCGGTGATGCACAGCAGACCGATCAAACCGGAGTGCGCAGCGTTGGAGATCCAGGTCTTCGAGCCGGTGATCGTGTAACCGTCGTCGCCCGGCACAGCCTGGGTGCGCATGGCCTGGAGGTCGCTGCCGCCGCCGGGCTCGGTCAACGCCATCGTCGCGCGGATACGCCCATCCGCCATCGCGGGCAGGTACTTCTCGCGCTGCTCAGGGGTTCCGAACGTCTTGATCAGGTACGTGATGACCGAGTGGCCGCCGATCGCTCCGGCCAGGCTCATCCACCCGCGCGCAAGCTCTTCGGTGACGCGGGCAAAACAGGCGGTGCTGACGTCGACGCCGCCGTATTCGGCCGGGGCGAGCAGTCCGAAAAAGCCGAGGTTCTTCATCTCGTCGATGAACTCGGCCGGGTAGACGTCGTCGGCTTCGAATTCGCGGACCCGCGGCCGGACCCGTTCGTCCACGAACTCCGCGACCAGGGCGACCATCTGCTGTTCGTCGTCGGTGAGCGTCATCGCCCGTTCCCTTCCCGTGCCTGCCGGAGGACGCGGTGGGCGCGTTCCAGCACCGGCTTGTCGACCATCTGTCCGCCCACTGCGACCGCGCCTCCCGCTCCGGCGGCGTCGAGGATCGACTGCGCCCAGCGGACTTCCTCGCGCGCAGGCCGCAGTGCCGCGGCGGCGACGGGGACCTGTTTTGGGTGCACGCACAGCTTCCCGGTGAAGCCGAGCCGCCGCGCGTAGTGGACTTCGTCGGTGAGGTGAAGCTCGTTGTCCAGGTCCGCGGTGACGCCGTCGACCGGCCCGGGCAGACCGGCCGCGGCGGAGGCGAGCACGAGCGCGCCCCGAGCGGCGACGAACGCGTCCCGATCAGCCGGATCAGCACCCAGTTCCGCGGCCAGATCGAAGCTGCCGAACGCGAGACGCTGCACGTTCGGGACTGTCGCGGTCTCCCGCGCGTCCAGTACGCCGCGCGCGGTTTCGACCAGCGCGATCACGACCGGCAGCACACCAAGTTGTTCGGCCGCGGCACGCGTTGTCGCCGGTTCGGCCTTCGGCAGCATTACGGTGCACCGGCGCCGCCTGAGCGCGGCGAGGTCTTCGTCGTGCCACTCGGTGCCGGCGGCGTTCACACGCACCGCGCACTCGGGGTTCTCCTCAAGCCACGCGACGATCTGTTCCCGCGCGTACACCTTGCGGTCCGGCGCGACTGCATCCTCTAGATCGAGCACGACCAGGCTCGCCCCCGAGGCCACCGCTTTGCCGAAGCGCTCCGGCCGGTCGCCCGGGACGAACAGGAGGGTCGCCGCTTCCCGGGCCCGCGTCGCCGCGCGGCTGGTCACTTCTGCGCCTTCTTCGCCTGGCGGACGAGACCGCCGCCGATGATGAGACGTTGGATTTCGCTGGTGCCCTCGTAGAGCCGCAGCAGCCGGATGTCGCGGTAGATCCGCTCGACCGGCACGTCTCGCATGTATCCGGTGCCGCCGTGGATCTGCACCGCGAGGTCGGCGACCTTGCCCGCCATCTCCGTGCAGTACAGCTTCGCCGCGGACGGCCCGATCCGCCGGTCTTCACCGGACACGTAGCGCGCTGCGGTCTCGCGCACCAGCGCGCGTCCCGCCAGCACGCCGGTCTGCTGATCAGCCAGCATCGCTTGCACCAACTGGAAATCGCCGATCGCCTGACCGCCTTGCGTCGCCGAAGCGGCGTAGGCGACGGACTCGTCCAGCGCACGCTGTGCGGAACCGACGGCCAGCGCGGCGATGTGCACCCGCCCGCGAGCCAACGACGTCATCGCCGCCCGGTACCCGTCGTCCTCGTTTCCGCCCACCAGCGCGGACGCGGGGACCCGGACATCGCTGAAGGTGACGTCCGCGGTCCAGGCGCCTTCCTGGCCCATCTTCTTGTCCTTGGGCCCGACCTCCAGCCCCGGCGTGTCCGCGGGCACGAGGAAGACCGCGATGCCAGGCCCGGAGTCGTCCGCGGGCCGGGTGCGGGCGAACACGACGAACAGATCCGCGATCGGCGCGTTGGTGATGAAGCGTTTCTGCCCGTCGATCACCCAGTCGTCCCCGTCGCGCACGGCCTTGGTGCGCAGCCCGGCGGGATTGGACCCGGCACCGGGCTCGGTCAGCGCGAACGACGCGACCACCTCGCCCGAGGCGATGCGCTCCAGCCACTCGCTCTTCTGCTCGTCGGTGCCGAAGCCGACCAGCACCTGTCCGGCGATGCCGTTGTTGGTGCCGAACATCGACCGCAGCGCCAGCGACGTGTAGCCGAACTCCATCGCCAGCTCGACGTCCTGAGTCAGGTCGAGCCCGAGCCCGCCCCATTCCTGGGGGATCGCGTAGCCGAACAGCCCCATCTCCGCGGCCTGCCTGCGCAGATCGCCGGGGATGGCGTTGCCGTCCATGATCTCCTGCTCGCGCGGAACGACCTTCGCCCGGACGAAGTCGCGCACCAGCTCCAGAATCGGCCGGAAGTCCTCGGGAGTAACCGCTGCTGCCATGCCCCCACTATGACCCAGGCGACTCCGCCGAGAAATACTTTATCAGAAATCATCGAATGGCTCACACTGTCTCGCGGATGCTGGAAGGGGAGAACATGCAGGTGGACCGCGTCTTTTGGTGACAACGTGGCACCCGTTGCAGAGACGGAGCGGCCACCCGCCTGTGCCCCAGCCGTGTAATACTTCATCCGATACAGCCGCCGAGGCAGGGATGGGAGAAGGACGTGGCGATGCCCGGAACCGCGAGCACCGGACCGCGCCGCACCGGCCCGGCGAACCTCAAAGCGCTGGCCGCCCAGGAAATCCGGCGACGGGTGTTCTCCGGACAGCTGCGCGCCGGGGCGAAGATCGACCAGGAAGCGCTCGCCGACGAACTCGGCATCAGCAAACTGCCCGTCCGCGAAGCGCTGATCACGCTGGACCACGAGGGCGTCGTGGAGCACATCGCCCGCCGGGGCGCGTTCGTCGCCCGGATGTCGCGCGACGACATCCGGGACCACTACCGCGTGTTCGGCGTCGTGTCCGGTCTGGCCGCGGAGCGCGCGGCGAAGAACCTGTCCCCGGAAAGCCTGCAGGCACTGCACGACCTGGCGGACCGGATGGAGTCCGCAGTGGACCGTGCCGAACAGGAACGGCTGAACTACGAGTTCCACCGCCGGATCAACTACGCCGCCGACTCGCGTCGCCTGATCTCGCTCCTGGGCATCCTGGCCAAGACCGTGTCGCACGGGTTCTACGAGGCGCACGAGGACTGGCCGGACAAGGCGCGGCACGACCACCGGCTGATCCTGGACGCGCTGTCCGCGCGCTCGGCCGCCCGGTCGCGCACGCTGGTCGAGAAACACCTCGCCGACGCGGGCGAGCGGGCGGTGGCTTTGCTGGAGAAGCAAGGATTCTGGGACCACTGACCGGCTCCGGCCGAAACTATCGCAAGGTGCTGCGCTGAGCCCCGTTGTGCAGATTGACATTTTATGGCTCCGCTCAAGGGTCGTTACGGTCAATTCATGGAGCGGAACTTTCACTCGGCCGAAGAACTCGCGGCCGCCTTGCGTGCTGGGGAAGTGACGTCGGCGGAGCTGACCGACGAGGCAATCGAGCGCATCGAACGGGAAGACAAGGCGCTCAACGCGATCTGCGTGCCGGACTTCGACCGTGCCCGCGCCGCCGCGCACGAGGCCGACCAAGCGCGCGCCCGCGGCGAGGACCGGCCGCTGCTGGGTATCCCGGTGACAGTCAAGGAGTGCTACAACGTCGCCGGTCTGCCCACGACCTGGGGCATGCCGCAGCACCGGGACTTCCTGCCCGCCGAAGACGCCGTACAGGTGTCGCGGCTCAAGACCGCCGGCGCGGTAATCCTCGGCAAAACCAACGTGCCCTTGGGATTGCAAGGTTTGCAGAGTTCCAACCCGGTCTACGGCACCACCAACAACCCGTGGAACCACGACCGCACACCCGGCGGTTCCTCCGGCGGATCGTCGGCGGCGCTGGCGGCGGGCTTCGGCGCGTTGTCCATCGGCTCCGACATCGGCGGTTCGCTGCGCACCCCCGCGCATTTCTGCGGTGTCTACGGGCACAAGCCGACCCTCGGCCTGGTGGCGAATCGCGGCATGGTGGCGCCTCCCTCGCCAGCGTTGCCGGTCGACCTGGACCTCGCCGTCGTCGGCCCGATGGCACGCACCGCCCGCGACCTGGCGCTCCTGCTGGACGTCATGGCCGGTCCGGACCCGCTGACCTACGGCGTGGCACACGAACTGGCCCTGCCGCCCGCCCGCCACGAGCGGTTGAGCGACTTCCGGGTCCTGATCCTCGAAGACCACCCGTTCATCCCGACCGGATCCGCGGTGCGAGCGGGCGTCAACCGGGTAGCCGACGCCCTAGCCGACGGCGGCGCCCAGGTCGAACGGCACAGCGCATTGCTGCCCGACCTGGCCGAAGCCGCGACCCTCTACACGCAACTCCTGTTCTCCGGCTCCGTCGCACGTTTCCCCGTCGAGGCGTACGAGCAACTGCAGACCCGAGCCACCGGACTGAGCGCCGACGACCAGTCCCTCGACGCGTCGCGCCTGCGCGGCATGGTGCTCAGCCACCGCGATTGGCTCGAAGTGAACAACCGCCGCGAACTACACCGGCACGGCTGGCGGCAATTCTTCGCCGAGTTCGACGCCGTGGTGTGCCCGGTGACGCCGACGCCCGCGTTCCCGCACGACCACAACCCCGACCTGCTGGCCTGTCGTCTCGACATCGACGGCGTCGAGTACCCGTTCTTCGACCAGCTCGTCTGGGCCGGCCTGGCCACCATGCCCGGCCTGCCCGCCACGGCGATGCCAGCGGGCCTGTCCGCCGAGGGGCTGCCGGTGGGGGTGCAGGTGATCGGGCCGATGTTCGAGGACCGGACGCCGTTGAAGCTGGCCGAGTTGCTGGAGGAGCGGATCGGGGGCTTCCAGGCTCCGATCCGCTGCTCCAGCAACGTTTCCTGAACATCCACAGTGGATAGACCGGCTGCTGAGCGAGGCGACCCGCTCAGTTCTGCCCGGCGTTGACGGCGGTGAGCGGGCGGTCATTCTCTTCCTTGACTGCCCGCAGGTGGCTCCAGGACTCGACAGCGCGCACGCCGGGCAGCTCGCGCAGGCGTTCCAGCGTGGCCAGCACCTCGTCGAGGGACTGTGCCTGGATGCTGCCGATTCCGTTGCACCAGCCCACTCCGGTCGCGAAACAGTCGATGTTCTCGAACTCGGCGATCCGGCGGGCTACCGGTCCGGTATCACCGGTCACGTGCACCGCGAAACCGATGGTGTGGGTCCGCGTCGAGCGGCTGAGCCGTACCAGCGCGCCGATGTGGACGACGCCGGATTCGATCAGCCGGAGCACCCGGGCGCGCGCGGCTCCCGGAGAAAGGCCCGTCGCCTTCGCCAGTTCGGCGAACGACGCGCGCCCGTCGTCGCGCAACTGCGCGAGCAGCGTGTGATCGACGCCGTCCAGTTCGAGGTCCGCGAGCGGTCCCGGGCTTTCCAACGGGCCCGGCGGAAAGTAGGGATCCTTCCAGACGCGCAGATACGTGATCGCCTGCACCGCCCGGACGCCGGGGACAGCCTGCACCCGGGCCAGCCCCGTCGCGAAGGACTCCAGGTCGGCGGCCCGCAGTTCGGCCGTCACCGCGAACCGGCCCGCGGTCGTGGTGACGAACGAGGTTTCGCCCAGCGCCGCGATCCGCTCGGCGACCGGGCGGGCGGCGCCCTCGGTCTCGACGATCACGTGCCCGAGCTGGTTCAGTCCGAACACCGCCGGATGGATCGCGCCGACCAGCCGGAGCCCGCCCTCCTCGATCAGCCGTCGCACCCGCGCCTTGGTGGTGGAGCGGGCGAGCCCGACCAGCCGGGCCAGCGTCTCGAACGACGCGCGCCCGTCCTCCTGCAGCGCACGGATCAGCAGGTCGTCCACGTCGTCGGTGTTCCCTTGCACGGGAAGAACCTAGCCGATCTCGTCTCGATCGGCGAATCTGCCGAGCCAAAGGCATGTCGACAGATGAAGCGTCGAGAGAAAGCGCACATGCCAGCCGAATCGTCTCTTGATCCCGGCATCAGGCAGATGTACCGTCTGCTCCCATCGGAGCTGCGGTCGACGCGGAAGGTGCGGTGGGCATGGGGAAGGAACGGGCGTTCTTCGGTCAGCCCCGCGGCCTGGTGGGGTTGTTCTTCGCCGAGGCGTGGGAGCGGTTTTCCTACTACGGCATGCGCGCGCTGCTGCTCTACTACATGACCGACCGGCTGTCCGACGGCGGCCTCGGCCTCCGGCCCGAAAGCGCGAAGCCGCTGATCGCGGTCTACGGTTCGGCCATTTACCTGGCGGCGATCCTGGGCGGCTGGATCAGCGACCGGCTGCTCGGCGACCGCAGGACCACTCTCGTCGGCGGGTTCCTGATCATGTGCGGGCACATTTGCCTGGCCCTCCCGGCGGGCGCCGGCGCGCTGTTCGCTTCGATGGTCTTCATCGCCGTCGGAACGGGACTGCTGAAACCGGCGATCTCCTCGTCGGTCGGCGATCTCTACGCGGCCGACGATCCGCGGCGCGACTCCGGCTTCAGCATCTACTACATGGGCATCAGCGTCGGCGCGGTCGCCGCCCCGCTGGTCGTCGGCACTGTCGGCCAGGATTACGACTACCACGCCGGTTTCGGGATCGCCGCGGTCGGCATGGCCTTCGGCCTTCTGGTCTACCTGCGGACGCAGCGGCGCCTCAGCCCGGTGAGCAACCGGCCGAAGAACCCGTTGCGGCTGGCCGAGCTCTCGCGACCGCGGCTCGTCGCGGCCGTCGCCGGAATCGCCCTGCTGGCCGCGGTGATCGCGGTGACGGCAGGCACCGGAGTCCTCGATGCCGACGGGGTCGTGGACGTCATCAGCGTGCTGTCGATCGCGATTCCCGTCGGCTACTTCACGGTCATGCTGCGCAGCGCGCGCACTACCGCGGCCGAGCGCGCCCGGGTGCGCGCCTACATTCCCATGTTCATCGCGGCGGTCGCGTTCTGGTGCATCCAGGAGCAGGGCGCGACGGTGATCGCGCAGTACGCGGGCGAAAGCACCGACCTCGACGCGTTCGGTTTCGCGATCCCGGCGTCGTGGTTCCAGTCGGTCGGCTCGCTGGTCCTGATCGTGCTGACTCCGTTGTTCGCGCTGCTGTGGCTGCGGCTGGACCGCTCGCCCCGTTCGCCGTCGACCGCGCACAAATTCGCCGCGGGACTGGCGATCGCCGGCCTGTCGTACCTGGTGATGGTGGTGCCCGCGGCGCATCCCGGGCAGACCAACCCGCTGTGGCTGGCCGGGAGCCTCGCCGTGGTCACCGTCGGCGAGATGTGCCTCTCGCCGATCGGGCTGTCCGCGACGACGAGGCTGGCGCCCGCGGCGTTCGCGACGCAGACGATGGGGCTGTGGCTGTCGTCGAACGCGGCCGGGCAGGGCATCGGCGCCCAGCTCGTGAAGTTCTACGACGCCCGTTCGGCGGCAGGCTACTTCGGCGCGCTCGGCGCCGGCGCGATCGTGCTGGCGTTGCTTCTGTTCGCACTGGCTCCGCTCATCCGAAGGCAAGCAACGAGAAGGGAGTCCACAATGGACCGCGATCAGGCGGCGGTGGGCCGGTGAAGCGCGTCGTTTTCCGCGGCGGAACCCTGTTCGACGCGGTGTCCCGGTCCGCGGATTCGGCGGACGTGGCGGTGGAAGACGGCCGGATCGTCGACGTCGGGACCGGCCTCGACGGCGACGAGGAAGTCGACTGCACCGGCAGGGGAGTGCTGCCCGGCCTGATCGACTGCCACGTGCACCTCACGATGACGAGTTCGGATCTCTTCGAGAGCGTGCAACAGCCGTTTTCGCTCCAGTTCTACGAGGGCGCGCGGAACATGGCGCGAACGCTGGCCGCGGGCGTCACCACCGTCCGGGACGCCGCGGGCGCGGACCTCGGGATGCGCGTGGCGCAGGAGCGCGGCCTGATCCCCGGGCCTCGCATGCAGATCTCGCTGAACATGCTGAGCCAGACGGGCGGGCACGGCGACCCGTGGTGGCCCTCGACCTGCGCGGTCGACCTGCTGCCGCCGCATCCGGGCCGCCCGCCCGTGGTGGTGGACGGCCCGGAGGAGATCCGCCGCAAGGTCCGGGAGCTGGTCCGCGCGGGCGCCGACGTCATCAAGGCCGCCACCAGCGGCGGCGTCGTGTCCGGCGGGGCCGGGCCGCGGATCGCGCACTTCCGGGACGACGAGATCGCCATGATGGTGACCGAGGCCGCGGCGGCGGGGCTGCACGTCATGGCCCATGCCCACGGCGAAGGCGCGAAAGCGGCCGTCCGCAACGGGGTCCGCTCGATCGAGCACGGTCATTTCCTGGACGACGAGACGCTCGAGACGATGGCCGCGCGCGGCACCTGGCTGGTCCCGACCCTCAGCGCCGGCGTCGGTCTGCGGCAGGCGGTCGAAGCCGGGGCCGGCTATCCCGACCACATCGTCGAAAAGATCAAGGAACGCACCGAGGGCAGCGTCCGGCGCGCGGTCGAGGCCGGCGTGCCGATCGCGATGGGCACCGACGCGCCGCTGTATCCGCACGGGGAGAACCTGCTGGAGCTGGAACTCCTGGTCGAGCAGGGCATGCGGCCGGCCGACGCCTTGCACGCCGCGACGCTCTCGGCGGCGAACCTGATGGGACTCGGCTCCGCGCTGGGCTCGCTGACTCCCGGCAAGCGCGCCGATCTTGTCGTCGTCGACGGCGATCCTCTCGACGTGCGGGATCTGGGCAAGCGGATCCTCGCCGTGTACCAGGACGGGCGGCTGGTGCACACGGCCGACCGCGGGTGACCCGGCTGCTCCGCCACCCGGTCGCGAGCGCTCGCGTCCGGCCTCGCCGCGAGGAGGCCGCCGCGGGACCGGGCGGCCGGCCGCGGCGCTCCTAAGTGGACAGTGAACGCTCAGGACCAGGTGACCGGAAGCTCGTGCACCCCGTAAATGTTCATGTTGGTCCGCAACGGCACCTCGCCCGCCGGAACCGCGAGCCGCAGGTCCGGGAAGCGGCGCAGCAACCCCTCGAACCCGGCCCGCATCTCGATGCGGGCCAGCTGCTGTCCCAGACACTGGTGGATGCCATGCCCGAAAGCCACCTGCCCCCGAACCTTCCGGTGCACGTCAAGCGTATCGGGATTCTCGAAACGGCCCGGGTCGCGGTTGGCAGCAAGCAGCGACACAACCACAGTCGAACCAGCCGGAATCGTCTCGCCGCTAAGCTCGACATCCTCCGTCGCATAGCGGTAGAAGATGTCCGCCACCGACAGATAGCGCATCAGCTCTTCCACCGCGTTGGAGAACAGCGTCGGATCGGCACGCAGTTCAGCCAGCTGCGCCGGGTTCTCGAGCAACGCGAAGGCTCCCAGCGACAGCATGTTCGCAGTGGTCTCATGACCGGCCAGCAACAGCAGGAACGCCATCCCGGTCAGCTCTTCGACACTGAGGTCCTCGTCGCGGGCCAGATCGGAGAGGATGTCCTCACCAGGCTCGGCGCGCTTGTCCGTGCACAGCTGTCCGAGGTAGCCCATCATCGCGCCGAACGCGGCCATCTTGTCTTCGAGGTTCACGTCCCGCTCCATGAACTTCGACGAGTTCGCCTGGAAGGTCTCGCGGTCGGCGTAGGGAACGCCGAGCAGTTCGCAGATCACCAGCGACGGCACCGGCAGCGCGAACTCCCGCACGAGGTCCACCGGCGGCGCCAGCTGCGCGACCGCGTCCAGTTGCTGTTCGGTGATCGCGATGATGCCGTCTTCGAGCTGCTTCATCCGCTTGACGGTGAACGCGCCGGTGAGCTTGCGCCGCAGCCGGGTGTGGTCGGGAGTGTCCATGCTGATGAACAGGCCGGGGATCTGCGGCGACGGTTCGGTGGCGACCGGCATGCCCGGCGTCTCGTACGGCACGTGGACCACGCCGAGGTCCAGGCGGTTGCTGAACCGCGCGTCGGACATCACCTGGCGGACCGCGTCGTAGCCGGTGATCAGCCAGCCCTCGTGGCCGTCCGGGAAGAGCATCGGGCTGACGGGACGGGTTTCACGCAACGCGGTGATCGCGGCCGGCGGGTCGAACGGGCCGTCGTCGCGGTCCATCGGCAGGCCGTGGACCGGGGAAAGCTGCTGGCTCATCGGGAAATCCTCTCGTGGTGGCTTGATGTCACCACGATCTCCGAGAGGCCAGACACCGGACCGTCACGGCGCTGACACGAGCCGGGAGCCGCGTCAGGGCGCGAGGGGCACCGCGACCAGTTCGGTCCACGAGGCCGCCTTGCCCTCCTGTGTGGCCTGGTCGAACGCTTCGTCGCCGAGGTGGCTGCGTGCGTCCTGCTCGATTCGCGCGACGTCCGGGTTCGACAGGTCTTTCCGCCCGAGCACCTGCGCGCTCGCCGCCAGCAGGCGCGCGGCGTGGTCGTGCTGCGCCCGCCGCAGTGCCAGGTCAGCAACCCCGACCACCATCTGCGCGATCACCGGCGCGCGTCCGGTTTCCGCCGCCGCGTCACAGGCGGCGGCACGGTGTTCGCGCGCCTCCTCGAGGTCGGTGGCGAACCAGGCGTGCAGGTCGTGGCTCGCGGCCCGCAGATGCGGTTGCCGCGATTCCGCTCCCAGGAGAGTCATCGCCTGGCCGAACTGGTCGAAGGCGTCCTGCCCATTGCCGTTCCACCTGGCCAGCTCCGTCCGGACCAGGGCGAGCGAAGCCAGCGTCCCGGGCCACGTGACGCCTTCCGCGAGGCTCTCCGCCTCCGCGACCGCAACAGTGCTGGCGTCCTTGTCGCCCGCGAGCCAGTGCAGCCGTGCCTGCCGCATGCGCATCTGGACGACGTCGTCCAGCGCGTCCAATTCGGTGACGACGGCGATCGCCTGTTCGAAGTGTTCGCTCGCCTCGGCGAATTCGCCGCGCATGGCCACGCAGTCGGCGAGTTCGGTCTGCGCGAACGAGATGCCGAACCGTTCGCCGAGCACCCGGAACTCGACCAGCGATTCGTCGAACCAGGATTCGCAGTCCTGGCCGAGCATCATCCGCAGCTTGCCGATGTGCAGCCGGGACAGACCGCGCACCCACGGGTCCGCGTCGTCCAGCAGCGACTCCCAGGCCGGCAGGAGCGCGTCCATGTCGCGCAGCATCATTTCCAGCGGCACCACCAGCCGCAGCGCCGCGTGGCAGTGCCGGGCGTGCTTGCCGAACTCGTACGCCTGGTGGATCCACTCCGCGGCTTCCGGCACGTCGCCGGGTCCGGATGTGACGAACATCGAGGTCAGGGCGTACACGATGGCCTTGATCTCGTCGGGGACCTCGCCGGGAATCGCGATCGCGGCGGTGATCAGCTCCATGCCCTCGGCCTTGCGGCCCACGAGCCACCAGTACCAGCCGCAGGCGGCCGCGAGCCGCATCGCCGCGTGCGCGTCGCCCGCCGCGAGCGCGCCGCGCATCGCCGAGACGAGATTGTCGTGCTCCGCCTTGAGGACGGTCAGCCACTCCAGCTGCTCGGCGCGGCGCAGACGGGGTTCGGCGGTCTCGGCCAGTTCGGTGAAGTACGCGAGATGCGCCTGCCGGGCAAGCTCGGTCTCCCCGGCCTCGGCGAGCCGTGCCGCGCTGTACTCCTTGATCGTGCCGAGCATCCGGTACCGCGGCGCGCCTTCGCCGAACGCGACGAGCAAAGACTTGTCGCTCAACGCGGTGAGGAGGTCCAGCACCTCGTACTCGTCGACCAGTTCTCCCGCGCAGACCCGTTCCGCCGCCTCCAGGCTCGCGCCGCCGGCGAACACCGACAGCCTGCTCAGCACGAGCCGTTCGCCGTCGCTGAGCAGTTCCCAGCTCCAGTCGACCATCGCGCGCAGCGTCCGGTGCCGGGGCAGCGCCGTGCGGCTGCCGCCGGTCAGCAGCCGGAACCGGTCGTCCAGCCGGTCCGCGAGCTGCTCGGCCGACATCGTGCGCAGCCGGACCGCGGCCAGTTCGATCGCGAGCGGCATCCCGTCCAGCGCGGTGCAGATGCGGGCCAGCGTCCGGTCGTCGGCGAGGTCCTGGCGGCGCGTCGTCGCTCGGTCCTTCAGGAGTTGGACGGCCTCGGCCCGCGCGAGCGGTTCGACCGGCCACAACGCCTCTCCGGTGATCCCCAGCGGTTCCCGGCTCGTCGCAAGGATCCGCAATCCGCGGCACTCGCCGAGCAGCCGGTGCGCGAGGGCGGCCGCGGACTCGATGACGTGTTCGCAGTTGTCCAGCACCAGCAACGTCTCGCGGTCGCGGATCGCGGAGACCAGCCTGTCTATCGGATCAGCGGTGGACGCTTCGCCGAGCAGCGCGTCGCGCAGGCCGAGCCCGGACAGCGTGGCCTGCGCGACGTCGTCGCCGGTTCCGATGGCAGCCAGCTCCACCAGCCACGCGCCGTGATGGAGACCGTCGACCAACGTGCGGGCAGTTTCCGTTGCCAGCCTTGTCTTTCCCGATCCGCCGGGGCCGATCAGGGTGGTGAGGCGATGGCCCGATACGAGGTCGCGGACCGCGGCGACATCGGCCTCTTTGCCGACGTAGCTGGTGAACTCGGCGCGCAGGTTGGTCTTGCGGCTCTCCTCGCGCCGTCCCACCTCGCCTCGCAGCAACGCGACGTGCAAGGCGGACAGCTCGGGCGAAGGGTCCGCGCCCAGCTCGTCGGCCAGCGTTTCCCGGAGGCGCTGAAACGCTTGCAACGCCTCGGTGTTGCGGCCCGCGGCGGCGAGTGCGCGCATCAGCGCGGCGATAAGTTTCTCCCGCACCGGGTGCGCGGTCACCAGATCGGTCAGCTCCGCGACGAGGTCCGCGCCCGATCTCCGCTTCGAACCGGTCTTCCATGGCCGCCAGGCGCAGGGCTTCCAGCCGGGTGGCCGCCGCGTCGAACGCCTCGCTGTCCTGCAGGCCGACGTCCTGCATCGCCGGACCGCGCCACAACTCCAGCGCTTCCCGCAACCGCCCAGGCCCGCGGTCCTCCCGGGCCTGGGCGACGAGCCGTTCGAAGCACACCGCGTCGACCGCGCCCGGGTCGAGCGCCAGCCGGTAGCCGTCCGTCAGACCTTCGACCACGGCTCCCGGCAATGCCTTGCGCAGCCGGGAGACCAGGCGTTGCAAGGCATTCGCCGCGTCGGCGGGCGGGTGCTCGCCCCAGATCCAGTCGATCAGCGACGCCTTCGGGACGACCTGGCCGGGCCGGAGCGCGAGGGCGACGAGAAGTCCGCGAAGGCGCGCGCCCGGAACGTCGGCCACGTCGCCGTCGCGGACTTCGAAGGGACCCAGGATCTTGATCTGCACCTGCCCGATCCTGCCATCCGATCGGGTGGTCAGGCAGCGGAATAGAGGACGATGTCGTCGAGCCGCGTGCGAGCGTGGACCTTGAGCGCGGCGCCCGAGCTGTCCGGCGTGCCGAGAGTGCTGCGCACGACGCCTTTCGTGCTCTTCGCGTCCACGTCGGCGGCGGTGCCCGCGCTGACGCCGACCTCGATCCCGCCCGCTGCGTTCGACAGCTCCACTTGGCCGCGCGTGACCCGCCCGATCCGGATCGGGCAGTTCGCGGCCTTGGCGACAACGCTTCCGTCCGCCGTGCCGATGTCGAAGCTGCCGTTCGACCCGCCGAGGTCGACGTCGGCCCGGGCGTGGCCGATCCAGACCTTGCCGCTCGTGCCCTGGTAGCGGATCTCGCCCTCGACCTCGCCGATCCGCAGACCCGCGGTGCTGCCCTCGATGACCGCGTCGCCGGTGACGTGGCCGACCGCGAGGCCGCCCGCGCCGAGGCTGCCGCGCAGCGCGGCGACCCGGTCGAGCTGGACCTGTCCCGAGCCGATGTTGACCTCGCAGTCGCCGAGGACCCCGTCCGCCTGCACCTCGGTCCAGGCAGTGTTCAAGACCAGCTTGGACCCGGCGGGCAGCTCGATCGCGATGTCGACGGAACCGGTCTGGCTGCCGGACTTGGTGGTCTTGACGGACAGCAGACCGTCGGCGAACTCGACCTTGGTCTTCTCGGCGACCTTCACGTCGGTGGAGTTCGCCGCGTTGACGGGCTGCACCCGCACGACGGTCTCGGTGCGCTCGCTGGCGGTGATCCGGACGCGGGCACCGGCGGTGGTGAGCGCGGCGGTGATGGGGTTCGGGGTGGTGAACGTGGACATTTCGGGTCTCCCTAGCTGGCTTGGCGGTTCGTTGTGACCACATTCGCCTGCTGGGCAGACACGCGGCTGTCATCGCTCAGACGCGGGGAGGGTGCCTGTGTCAGCGGGACTGACGCCTCCGGTTCAGGGTCGGACCGGATCAGCTCCGTTCGCGGCTGCGGGCCCGGTGGTTGGCGACGCTGACGCGGTTGCCGCAGAGGTCGGGCATGCAGTAGCGGCTTCCGGCACGGCTGGTGTCGACGAAGACGCCGTCGCAGTCCGGTGCTGCGCATGCCGGAACCGGTCGTGGCCGAGAGCCTGCAGGGCGCCGAGCAGGCAGGTCCCACACACTGCGGCCAGTTCGTCGGCCAGCGACGCGTGCGGTGCGGTTTCGGCGTGCCATTGCCACCGGCCGTCGGGGTCGCGGCACAGCCGGGGCCTGGTTCCCGCCCGGGCGGCCAGTTCGTCGGCGTGGCGGGCGTGGACCTGCTTCAGGTCGTCGCTGTTCTTGGTCGCGCCCGGCCGGAGGCCGTGCTCGGCGAGAAACCGGTCCAGGGCCGCCCACCAGCGACTTCGCTCGGTTTCGTTCTCGCATCTCACGTTTGGCGGGCACCACGCGTCTACGAGGCGGAAGAGAGGGGACGCAAGTGAGCACATCGCCGCCGAGGCCGGGGCCCGGCCGGTCGCCGCGGGCGGGGCATTCCGGCACTCTCGTGGGGACCGGCGATCTCACCGCGACTGCCTCGAACACGTCTTCAGCGGGATGGACATGCAACTGCCTTTCGAGCACCTAGTCGCGCGGCACGGTGCCACCGTGCTGCGCGTCTGCCGGGTCGTCCTCGGCCCGCACGACGCGGACGACGCGTGGTCGGAGACCTTTCTCTCCGCCATGCGCGCCTATCCCGACCTGCCGGAAACGGCGAACGTCGAGGCGTGGCTCGTGACGATCGCGCACCGCAAGACCGTCGACGTGCTGCGTGCGGCCAAGCGGAATCCGCTGCCCGTCGGCGAGATCCCGGACGAGCCGGGGGACGTCCCCGACCCGGAAGAACGCGAACTGTGGGCCGCGGTGCGCGGTCTCCCGGACAAGCAGCGGCAAGCCGTCGCCTACCGCTACGTCGCCGGGCTGCCGTACGCCGAGATCGCGGAGATCCTCGGCGGGAGCACCGACGCCTCGCGCAGAGCCGTCGCCGACGGCATCAAGAACCTCAGAAAGAACCGTACGGGCGCGATCGCGAGAGGAGCATCGTCATGAACGGCATCCGAAACGACGACGACCTGGTCGCGCTGCTGTCTCCGTCCGTGGACGCCGATCTCCTCGACCGTCTGCACCGCCGTCTGGAACGGGAGGCCGAGCGATCCGGCCTCGTCGACGTCGCCTACTCCACTGTGGACTCGCCGGTCGGCGAACTGCTGCTCGCCGCGACGCCGGCGGGCCTGGTCCGGGTGGCGTTCGCCAGCGAGGACCACGACCGGGTGCTGGAGACCCTCGGCCAGAAGCTGAGCCCGCGCATCCTGCGCGCGCCGAAGCGGCTGGACGAGGCCGCGCGGGAGATCGGCGAGTATTTCGCCCGGAACCGCCGGACGTTCGACGTGCCCTTGGACCTGTCTCTGTCGCGCGGTTTCCGGCGGCTCGTGCAGACGCATCTGCCCGAAATCGGCTACGGCGAGACGCGGAGCTATCGGGACGTGGCCGAACTCGTCGGCAGCCCGAAGGCCGTCCGCGCGGTCGGCACCGCCTGCGCGACCAACCCGCTGCCGATCGTCGTCCCCTGCCATCGCGTGCTGCGTTCCGACGGCACGCCCGGCGGGTACATCGGCGGGATCGAAGCCAAGACCGCGCTGTTGAACCTGGAGGCGGCATGAACACCGCGCGGCAAACGGCCGACCGCTGGCGCGACCGCGTCGAGGCAGGCGACTGGGAAGCGATCACCGCCGAGATCAACGAATACGGCGGCGCGCTGCTGCCGCGGTTGCTGGCCCCGGAGGAGACCGAGGAGATCAGAGAGCTGTACGGGCGGGACGAGTTGTTCCGCAGCACGGTCGACATGGGACGGCACCGGTTCGGCCGGGGCGAGTACCGGTACTTCCGCACGCCGTATCCGGAACCGGTCGAGCGGCTCAAACAGGCGCTGTATCCGCGACTTCTGCCGATCGCCCGCGACTGGTGGGCGAAACTCGGCCGTCCCGCGCCGTGGCCGGACACACTCGACGAGTGGCTCCGCAGGTGCCACGACGCGGGCCAGCCGAAACCGACCGCGATCCTGCTCCGCTACGCCGAGAAGGACTGGAACGCCCTGCACCGCGACCTGTACGGCGACCTGGTGTTCCCGCTGCAGGTCGTGATCAACCTGAACGAGCCGGGCGTCGACCATACCGGCGGGGAATTCCTGCTGCTGGAACAGCGTCCGCGCGCCCAGTCCCGGGGCACGGCGACCCTGCTGCCGCACGGGCACGGCTATCTGTTCACCACCCGCGACCGGCCGGTCGAATCCGCCAGGGGCTGGTCGGCCGCGCCGGTCCGGCACGGGGTGTCCGCCATCAGGTCGGGCGAGCGGCACACCCTGGCGCTCGTTTTCCACGACGCGGCATGACCAAGACCTACACGGTGCTCGGACCGGACGGCCGCCGCTGCCAGTCTCGCGCCAAGGGACGGTGGGGCGGCCACCGCGCTTTGCGGATCTACGGACGGCTCGACTGTCCGTCCGCGCTGCGGGCGATCGCCTCCGGCGGCTACGTCCGGCAGCGGGTCTTCTTCGCCGACGAGGCCGCCGCCGCAGCAGCCGGTTTCCGCCCGTGCGCGCGCTGCTGCGGACGCCAGTACCGGAAATGGAAAACCGCGCGGGAGAACGGCGAACCATGGAAACCCTGACCAGCCCCTTGCTGACCAGGCCGGCGTCGCACGACTCGGACCTGGCCGCCACCGAAGCCGAGGTCGAAGCCCTTGTCCGGCTCGCCCGCGCCCGCGGCGCCAGAGACATCGCGATCGGCTCCGGCCGCACCGAGCGCGCCGCCGAGGCCGCGCGCTCGGTCGCATCCGCCTGGGAGCGGGCGGGCGGCCGGACTCTCGCCTCGGTCTCCTGGCCCGAGACCGGGGCGTCCTGGCTGCGCCCCGCGTCGCGATTCGCCGCGGCGGGCCCCGATCTGTGGATCATGACCGGACCGGCGACCGGCTGGGCGCAGATGACCCGGCGGCTCCTGTGGTCCACCCGCTGGAGCCCGGCCCGCACCCTGGCGACGGCCGCGATCGGCGATCCGCGCACCCTCGTCCTCGTCGGCCTCGCCCACCTGGACGGCCTGGCCGGAGCCACCGGGGGAGGCGCTTCGTGGCGGGTGACGCACGGCGTCGTCGCGGGAGCCGCCCGGCCCGCTGCCGACCCGGCGTGACCATTCCGGCCGAGGACACGCCCACGCGGTTCGGCGAAATCCCCGGCAAGTCTGCCGAATCGGCTGCTCTCTCGAAAGAACAACCCCGGCGCGGATCCGCTTTCGTCGGGCTGCGCTGAGTCGGGACAGCCCAGCAGCCGCATCCGAAGCGGTCGTGGAGCGAGCGGCGGAGGCTGTCTCCGCGGATGACGAGTTGGCAGCGGAGGTGACGGTGACTCACGACTACGCGCGGAGTGTCCCCGGCTGCGGAAACCGCGGGTCGCCTCGACGTGGTCGCGGAAGTGAACTGAGTGCAGGGCCGTGGCCGGTGCGCCACCGTGACGGGCGGCAAGACGAGGGTGTGATCGGACAGCGGGGGAGAGGCAACCCGGCGAAGCCCCGGCTGCGGCACGGCGCTTTGCCACTCGATCGGAGCAGGACCTGCTCCAATTCGGGACACCTTCCGGAATGCGCATCTCGAACCCGAGCCGATCACGCGCGCGCACCTGAGTTCCGCAGCGAACTCGATCGAAGAGCCAGGTGCGGAGCGATATCTCCCGGGTCTCCGCGAAGCGGCAAGCGAAGGGCTCGATCTGATGAATCCCGGCCGGATAAAGGGAAGTCGATCGATGTGTTGCTCGGTAGTCGACGGGCACTCGGACGGATGCATTCAATGGCATTCGTGGCAATGGCCTTTCCCTGACCTCTCTCGGGAGAGGACGATGTTTAAACGCGGCGCTCAGGCGTGGGCGGACCTCACATCGCGGAGAGGTGTTGTCATGAAATAGATCACTGCGCTTGCCCCGGCGGCGGCGGGAACGCTCCCGGCAGGGCAAGCCGTGTCGGCCGTGGCCACCGCTTTCTCCGGGTTGCTCCGCTGCCTCGCGAAACTGTGCAGAAACCGGCGCTTGCGTCGAATGCGAGAAAATCGAAAGTCGCGCCGCATGATCAGATGCCTTGCCGCATTCGCCCGCCGGCAAGTGCGGCTTCGCTGTTGGCGTCAAGTTTATTACGCCGGAAGATGCCGCTGGCGAGGTCGACCGCATTGTGGTCGCAGATCGATCGTGGTCGCCTGCGGCTGAATAGGCTCAGCCCTGGGTCCCTGACGAAGCTCAAATCGTAGTTTTCCGCGATTCCGCCCTTTCCGGCGAAAAGGCGCCGATGCGGTGGCGGAACTGGCGGGCAGTACCACGAACAGCTGTGCCCCGTCGCCCGACGACAGCCCTGATTGGAGCAGCAGAACCCTTTTTCCAACCGTCAACTCATCGCGCGGTGCAGCACTTGACCCGTGGACAAGGAGCAGTCATGACCGAAACCAGCCAACCCCAATTGAGCCGAGAGGCCGTCGACATCGCGCTGTGGCAGATGTCATTCCCCGAGTTGGACGCCGCCGCGAGGTCGGTTCTCAAGGAGTTCGACCCGGACAGCAACGCCCAGGGGGTGGGCAACAAGGCGGCGGGGGACGGCAGTTTGCTGCCCGATCTGGGGCCGTTGTCGAAGTTCGGCTCGTGGGAGTCCGTCGGCAGCACCATCGTGCACCGGGCGGTGACCCTCAGCGGCTTCAACCCGGGAAGCGAGAAGTTCGACCCGGTCGCCTGGAGCATTTTCCTCCAGAAATTCTCCACGATTCCGTTCTTCCTGACTTACACCTTCGACAACCGCGACGCGTCCATCAGCAAGACCTCGTTGAAAAAGGCCGTCGACGCAGTGGCGGACCTGGTGCAGAACATCATGACGCCGGAGAACTTCCAAGGCATCGTGACGACTATCCAGAAGATCGGCCAGCTGGCGCTCGAGAACGAGGGGAGGAAACAGAAGAACTCCAATCAGCAGGTCGGGGTCCTGTCGCGCCATCAAAGCACGCTTTATCTCGGAGCTGTCCGGACCGCGTTGGAAATGGAGTACAAATCGGGCAAGGGGTACGAGCAGCTGAACCAGAGCATCTACGTCTACCGCGGCTACGGCGTGCTCGACTTCGAAAAGTGCAAGCGCCACGCCGACACGCTGCTCAAGTGGGACGGCCAGGACGTGGACGACTGGGAGAAGGACACGGCCAGCGCCCCGATGCCGCCCAACGACAGTCCCGCCTGGAACCAGTAAGCCGGTTCGAGGTCTTCCCGCGTTCCGCCGGGCTCCCGGGGGTTGCCGCCCCGGGAGCCCGCCACCCCAGGAAGGTCCCATGCGCTCTCCGGAAACGCTGCCTCGCGAGGGAACGACGGCCTCGACCTTCGCCCAGGTCCTCGCCGAGAACCTCGGTCGCCCGGGCGACGGCTGCACCTTTATCCGGGAGGACGGGCACGAGCACTCCGTGAGCTGGTCGGAGCTGTCGCGGGAGGCTCTGCGCCGGGGGCGGCAACTGCTCCGGAGCGGCCTGCGCAAGGGCGACCGCATCGCGCTCATCGTCCCGGGGCAGGAGGACTTCGTCCTCGCCTTCCTGAGCGCGGTCTCGGTCGGCGTCATCCCGGTCCCGATGTCCCCGCCCATGGGCCTCAGTAAGTTCGAGGCGTACTGCGAGGACTCCGCCCACATCCTCCGCACGGCAGGAGTCCGCACGCTCCTGCTGCCCCGAAGCCTGGCAGGCCTGCTGAACCCGCTCCTGCACGCGGTCGAGGGCCTGCAGGTCCTCGACCCGGAGGAGTTCTTCGCCGAGCCCCTGCCGGTCGGCGCGCCCGAGCCCGAGGCGATCCTCCCTGCGGACGTGATGTTCTTGCAGTTCACCTCGGGGAGCACGGCGGCGCCCAAAGGCGTGCGGGTCACGCACGCCAACGTGGTCGCCAACTGCGCGGCCATCATCGGAGCCCTTCGGCTCGAGCGCGAGCGAGACCGGGGCGTGAGCTGGTTGCCGATGTACCACGACATGGGGCTCGTCGGTTTCGTGCTGGCACCGCTGATGGCGCGCTGCCCGGTGACCTTCCTCCCGACGCTGCGCTTCGCGCTCTCGCCGAGGCTCTGGCTGGAAACGGTGAGCCGCCACCGCGCGACGGTGACCTTCGCGCCCAACTTCGGTTTGGCGCTGGCCGTCAAGAACACCCCGGCCGAGGAGCTGCAGCGGCTGGATCTGTCCTGTCTGAGAGTCGTGGGCTGCGGAGCCGAGCCCAACCACCCCGAGACGCTGCGGTCCTTCGCGGCGCACTTCGCGCCGGCGGGGCTGCGGCTGGGGACGCTGGTGCCGTGTTACGGCATGGCGGAGGCGACGCTCGCGATCTCGTTCGGCGAGATCGGAGTTCCGGTCGCCCCGGACGTCATCCAGAAGGAGCCCTACCACGCGAGCGGCCTGGCGCGGCCCGCCTCGGAGGCTCCCGGCGAACAGGTGGCGTTCGTGCCCTGCGGACGTCCCGTCGCGGGCCACCGAATCCTCGTCGTGGACGACAAGGGAAATCCGCTCCCGGAGCGGCACATCGGCGAGGTGGTCTTCCAGGGGCCGAGCGTGGCCGCGGGCTATCACGCCGACGCGGAGGCGACTCGCCGGAGCTTCACAGCGGACGGCCTGCGCACGGGGGATTGCGGATACCTGGCGGACGGCGTCCTCCACGTGACGAGCCGCGAGAAGGACCTGCTGATCGTCAACGGGCGCAATCACGACCCTCAGACGGTGGAGTGGACCGCGGCCGAGGTGCCCGGCTTGCGCAAGGGCAACGTGGTGGCCTTCACCCGGCCTGGCCGGGCGACCGAGGAGGTGGTGATCGTCGCCGAACTCCGCGAGGGCGACGCCGCCGTGGTGGCGCGGCGGGTCCGCGGCCGCATCCAGAGGGAGCTGGCCCTGCCCGTGGCGGAGGTCCTTCTGGTGGCGCCGGGGGAACTGCCCAAGACATCCAGCGGCAAGGTGCGGCGGAGCAAGACCCGGGAGCAATACCTCCAGGGAGTTCTCCGCGGCGGAGCGCTCTCCCCAGCGAACTGAACATCCTTCGAGAGGAGCAATCATGGACACCCGCCTGAATCCCCGAGAGCGAGAGCAGCTGTACTACCTGATCCGCGAGAAGCTGGAACTCGGCGGCGCGGAACTCGACGACACCACCATGGTGAGAGAGCTGCCCGGGGTCGACTCCGTGAAGCTCCTCAGCCTGGTGGGCGCGGTCGAACTGGGCTTCCAGGTCAACCTGGGCTTCGAAGCCATTCCCCTGGCGCAGACGGTGCACGACATCGAGCAGTTGATCTGCGAGTCGCGCGAGCGGTACGCCACGCGAGCGTCGTGAGCCGACCGTGCGCACTTCGAACGAAGAGCAGTCGCGACGGGAAGCGTTCGAGATCGCCATCTGGGCGGAGGGCAAGCCGAAGCTCCCGCCAGAGGTGCTGGCGAAGCTCGATCAGCTGGCCTCCGACGGGCGCGACCAGGAGACAGCGGTCGGCAACGCCTGCGGCGGGGACAACAGCGGGTTTCCCGGCCTCGGGCCGCTGGCGTCCTTCGGCTCGTGGCAGTCCGTGGCCGCCACCATCATGCGCAAGACCGCGGACTCCGCCGGCTTCAACCAGTCGTCCACGGCATTCGATCTCTTCCGGTGGATCGTCTTCGGAACCCAGTTCACCACGATGCCGTTCCTCTCCGGCATCACGGGCGACAGCCGCAGCGTCTCCATCTCGTCCCTCTCCCTGTCGCCGGCCATTTCGGCGGTGACCCAGCTGGTGGGAGAACTGGTGACACCGGACACGCTCGCCGGCATCGTCAACTCCCTCAAGAAGATCGGCCAACTGGCGGTCGAGAACAAGGGGCTGCGGGAGAAGAACAGCAATGTGCACCAGGGAGTCCTGACCGCGGTCAACGGGAACCTGCGCCTCGGGCGGCTCCAGACCGCGGTGCAGATGGAGTACCGGACGGGAAAGGGATACCAGCAGCTCAATCAGCAGATCACGGTCAGCCGTCTTTTCGGGACTCTCGACTACGCCATGTGCATCCGGAACGCCGAGATACTCCTCGCTTGGGACAGGCAGGACTTGCACGACTGGCTGAAGGGCGCTTCCAGCTCTCCTTATCCTCCTAACCACAGCCCCGCCTGGGGCAACTGAGCCGCGGTGACGGAGCAGCGATGCGGGAGGGGCGACACGGCTGGCCTTCGGGGAGAGGGTGACCGGCACGACTGCAGCCGTGGCCGAGTGGACTCCGGTGGTGCGCTGCGGCGACGGAGCCTGGATTGGAATCCTGCCTGGCGGCCTGATCGGCGTAGTCGTTGAAGCGGAGGGGATGGGCGATCCCGGAGGCCTCTGGGGTCGTTCCTATGTAGCCGTTCCGGAGAGGCTGATCGAGCTTGCCGTCGGATCGGCCTGGAATTCCGGACGCGCCTATTGGATGTGGCTCGCCGTTCCCTGGGGCATCAAGATGGCGCGGCTGCCCCGTTTCGACCGTGAATTTCCGGGAAACTCGGAGGCGGGATGGAGGATGCGGAGGCCGTGCATTCGGCTCTGCGGGATCGCGCCCGACGTGGCACAGCGCTAACCCCGTAGCCGATCAGGCGGCGTCCAGGTGGCCGAGCAGGTCGATTCGTCTGTGACGGCAGCACGCTCGCGGAGCAGGTGCACAACGGTTCCGCCGCGACCACCTGGGATTGGGCACCCGGCGGACGGCAGCCGGTGAGCCAGACCCAGCGCGACCGCGGGCAGGAATGGGTCGACCGGCAGTTCTACTCGATTGTCACCGACCTCGATCGGCACCGCGGCCGAACTTTCGGCAACCAGCAACCGGAAAGCCTGGACGCCGAGCGGGAAGTGATGCGCCGCAACGGGGTCACGCCGACGACCCCCGGCACGTCCGAATTCGATGCGATGATCAACTCGGGAGACGGGCAGCTCAAGTGGGTGGTCACCGACAGCGGAGAGCTGCGCGTCGCGCCGCACACGGTGAACGGCGGTGAAATCAGCCACGCCGCCATCGCGGACGGCGGCCGCGTCCGCGCGGCCGGCCAGGCGAACGTCGCGGGCGGCTCCGACGCCGGCTGCTTCGGTCTCGAGATCGACAACCACAGCGGTCACTGCTTCCACGGGGTGGCGCACGACGGGGACGCGGTGATCCAGGAGGGCGTCGACGCGTTCGGCCGCTACGGTGTCCCGGACACCTGGGAGAGGAGCCCGGTCGGTGGAGGCTGACGAACTCGACGCGCTGAGGTTCGCGGACCCGGCGGACCGGCGTGCCGGGCTGCCGGCCCTGCGGCCTCCGGACGGCGGAACGAACTGGTGGCTCGGCGTGGTCCAGCACGTCACGCTGGGCGCGACCGGCCCCGGAACGCCCGAGGCGGAGCGGCGGGCGTGGGCGGAGCTGGCCCTGGAGGCCTTGGAGACCGCACTCGAGACCGGCGGCCTGGACGCCCGCGAGGGGGCGACCCGGGAAGCGAGGCTGTGCCTTGCCCTGGCCCCCGCAGACCGGCCGCGGAGCCTGCGGCCGGACCAGGTCGCCCGTCGTTGCCTGACTCTCGCCGGGATCTCACCGGCCGAGGTCGCCGCGACGCCCTGGTCGTTGCGGGCCGAGGACGTACCGGTGATGCGGAAGCTGCGCCGGGTCCGCATCCTGGTCGTTCCCGCGCTGGAACTGGCGGAGCAGGTCGAGGACGAAGAGTTGCGCGGTGAACTCGCCGAGTGGCGCGACATCGCTCCGACTCTGCCCTGACCCGGACCAGGCCCGGAGTCCTGGGCTGAACTGCGGCGGGTGGCGTCCCCGCACCCCGCGCCGCGGATCGGCTGTCCCTTCGACAGCCAGGCGGCCCGAGCCATGGCGACGACCGGCCACAGTGGACACAACGTCGCCAGCGTCCGGTTCTATGCCAGCACATCGTCCCGCTGCTGCGCGCACGTGGCGTTGGCAACCTGGTGCGCCGACTGGGAGCCTCCGCTGTGCCGGAACTACCCGCTGCGACGTCAGCTGGATTCCCAGTCCGCCGTGCGGAATGCGGCTTAGCCCGCGTATACCTCGTATATCACGCGCGACAGGGTGCGCCTTCGACCTTGTGCGCGAGGTAGCGCAGCGGCCGGGTTCCTCGTATTCGATCAGCGGCAGACATGGGATGTCAGGTGCACACCTTGGTCTGGTGTGCGCCGAACTTGGCCTGGGCAGTGGTGAATTGCCCGCCGTACCGCGGTGACAGCTGCTGGACGACGTGCAGCCGAGATACGACTGCGCGGAGTGGCGGGCCTGCTCGACCTGGGGCGGGGGCTGCGGAGTCTCGCTGGTCGGGCTGGACTGGACCAGTTGCCCGTTGAGGCATGGCTGTTCGAAGGTGACCTCGCGGCCACCGAATCGGTGTCGTTCGAGAACGCGGTGTTCTCCAGGTCGGCTGAGCAGGCAACGCTGGTTCTGATCGCCGCGATCCGGTCTGGTTCCGGGTGGTTCGCACCCGGCGCCGGTTCGCCGAAGCGGGCCGGATTAATCGGGAATAATCGCTGCGCCGTTTGCCGGAAGAAGATGCAATGACCATTTCGAGCGATCGGCGTAAAACGGCATCAGCGCGTTGCGGGTCATCCCATATCGCCGGTCCGGTTGACTGATAGGTCCGGGACTATTGATCGCGCTCGGCACCTCGGACGTTCTCCCGTGTTTCCGGCGACGTCATCCAGTGTTCGCCGGAAGAGATCAACGCTCCTCGGATTGTGATGAGCACCACAAGGGGTGAGAGGGGCGGTGCACGGGCAAAACGACCACGTGAAAGGGATTCGAGCGACGAAGCGGGCAATTCCTGGCGGCGAGGCAATCCGTCCTGTAGTCGTCTTATGTCCGATCTAGCCGGTATTACCGAGGGTAGTTTACCGTCTTCTTGCCTTTGTTCTGCATTTAGCGGGCGAGGCGGCCGAATTCCGTCGCCGCGGACTCGTCGGGGGATCTGCGCGAATGCCGTGGCAGAGCGCTTTCCCTGCTTCGTGCGCGGCGGCTTCCGCGTATTTCAAGCGGGGGAGACTGCGTTTGCAGGGTTGACGGCCGTTTATATTCGCGGCGTAGGATCGGAGGCGATCAGGGAGTCTGGGGGTACAGGCGCCTGCTCCGGCGGAATCTGGGCGGTCCGCCGGATGTGGTGGTGTGCAGTCAATCGATGGTCGACGACCGGGCGCGACGACGCGCCGGCGCCCTTCGATCGACATCGCGGCGCGAGCGACGAGGAGCTGGGGACAATGGACATCGATCCGGGCATCGATCCGCCGAACGGCATATCGACGATCACCGTGGATCGCGTCATCGACGTGGCGCGCAGCGCGCCCGGCGGCGAAGTGTCGGCCGCGGACATCGCGGATTCGACCGGGATGAGCGTGGTCACGGCTCGGCGCTACGTGCGCTACCTGGCGCAGATCGGCTCGTTGCGCGTGTCGTGCCGCTACGGGAAAGTCGGCGCGCCGGAACGGGTTTACCGGTTGGCCGCCGGGCTCGGCGAGGACCGGGCGGGCTCGCCCAAATCGGCGTGAGCGCCCGGACGCGGGCGCCGCTCCGGCAGCGGCGCCCGCGTCCGGTCAGCCGAGTTCGTCCAGCAGGCCGGCGATGGTGTCGAGCGCACTCTGGTCCAGCCGGGCCAGCGGGAAATCGGCCGGCGTCCAGCCGGCGCCGCCGCGCGAGATCTCCTCGCGCAGGCGGGTCAGGAATGCTTCGGCCAGGGCCTGCACGGTGTCCCGCGCGTGCACGGCAGGGCAGTAGGTCCAGTCCACCCGCAGGCGGCCGCCGGCGACGACGGCGGTGAGGTCCAGCAGGTACGGCCGGACGCCGGCCGGGTCCGCGGACGGGCCCGGATCTTCCGGGGCGGTGTCGAACAGGGCATCGGCGCCCGGGTCGGCGACGAGCTGGCCGTGGTAGTTGAGCCGGACCCACGGTTCCGGCGATGCCCGCAACGGGGCGGCCGCGGGGTCGGTTCCATAGCGCAGCAGGCCGTATCCGACGCCGTTGGCGGGTATTTCGGCGAGAGACTGCTTGACGGACCGTGCGGTGACGCCGGTGTCGAGCGCCACCGGGTGGATGGTGGTGAACCACCCGACGGTCCGGGACACGTCGAGGTCTTCGGCCAGTGCGTCCCGGCCGTGGCTTTCGATGTCGACGACGACCCGCGGCGCGCCGGACCACTCGGTGAGCGTCTGGCCCAGCGCGGCCAGGATCAGCGCGGGGGCCGAGACAGCCCCGGTCGAACGCACGAGATCGCGGGAGGTCGCCTCGTCCGCGGTCACGGTGACAGTCGCGGAATTGCCGTAGGTGTTCTCGTCGGAGCGCGGCGGCGGGGCGGGCTGGCCGGCGAGAATGTCCGTCCAGAGCGGGATTTCCGCGGTGTGGCGGTCTTCCTCTTCGGCGAGCCGCCGCGCCCAGGCGCGGTACGAGGCGGTCTTGGGCGGCAGCCGCACCGCGGTTCCGGCCGCCGCTTGGTGATACGCGGTGACCAGGTCGGCGATCAGGACGCGCCAGGACACACCGTCGACGCCGAGATGGTGCGCGACCAGCAGCAGCCGGTGCCCGTCGTCGCCGAGATCGGCGAGCAGGGCGCGGAACAAGCAGCCGGAGGCGAGGTCGAGCGAGCTTTGGGTTTGCCCGGCGATCCTCTCGAACGCGCTGCGCCGATCGGCCGCGGGCAGGTCGGCCAATCGGACGGCGACGAGCGGATCGGCGGAGGCCGGCAGCGGGCCGGCGAGCTCGAGTTCGTCGCCGCGGACCCGGATGCGCAGAGCGTCGTGGTGGTCGATCAAAGCGCGCAGCGCGATCCGCAGCGGTTCCGGGTCGAGCGGTTGTTTCAGTGCCACCAGGACTTCCTGGTTGTAGTGGTGGCGGGCAGACAGCCGCTGCGCGAGGAAGCGTCGCTGGATCGGCGTGGGCGTCAGCGCGCCGGTGACCGGGCCCTGCTCCGCGCCGTTCGCGCCGGCGTCCACCGCTGCGGCCACACCCGCCAGTTCGCCGACCGTCGGGTGCTGGAACAGCAGTTTCGGAGTGACCGCGAGGCCCGCCTTGGCGGCGCGCGACATGACCTGGATGCCCAGGATGGAGTCGCCGCCCAACGCGAAGAAGTTGTCGTCGCGGCCGACCCGCTCGACGCGGAGGACCTGCTGCCAGATATCGGCCAGCGTTACCTCGGCTGGGGTGCGGGGCGGCTGGTAGGCGACTGCGCGGGGCTCGGG
>NZ_PQIA01000113.1 GCF_003385235.1 Amycolatopsis circi
GGGCGGGAGGCCTGGATTCGGCGGGCTGGCCGGGGTGGCGGCACAGTGCTCGCGTTGCGGTGGCAGCTGACGATCAGTCCGCCCCGGTTCGGTTGCAGCGAGCGAGAATCCAGTTTCAGCGAGCGGATCAGTGCGCGCGGCAGGGTGGTCACGGCGGGGCGGCGGCTCGGAGGTCAGCTCACCGGTTCGGCGGCGCGGTTGCAGCGAGCGAGAGTCCGGTTTCAGTGAGCGGATCAGTGCGCGCGGCAGGGTGGTCGCGATGGGGCGGCAGCCCGAAGGTCAGCTCACCGGTTCGGCAGCGCGGCGGCGGAGCAGGTACCGCTGCACTTTTCCGCTCGGGTTTCGCGGCAGGTCCGGGATGAACTCGACTCGCCGCGGGTATTTGTACGGTGCGGCAAGGGATTTGGCGAAGTCCTGCAGCTCTTGCACCTTCGCGTCGTCGCCGAGGACGCCCTCGTTGAGCACGACGTAAGCCGCGACGATCGAGCCGCGGGCGTCGTCCGGGGCGGCGACTACCGCGCACTCCAGCACGTCCGGGTGGCGCAGCAGCACCTCTTCCACCTCGGGACCGGCGATGTTGTAGCCGGAGGAAACGATCATGTCGTCGCTGCGGGCGCGGTAGTGGAAGTAGCCGTCGGAGTCGCGGACGTAGGTGTCGCCGGTCAGGTTCCACCCGTCCTCGACGAAGACGGTTTGCCGGTCGTCGGCCAGGTAGCGGCAGCCGGTCGGGCCTTGGACGGCCAGGCGGCCGGGGGTGCCGTCGGGGACGGGGCGGCCGTTGTCGTCGACGATTTGCGCGCGGTAGCCCGGGACGGCGCGGCCGGTGGCGCCTGGGCGGGCGTCCTCGTCGGCGGCGGAGATGAAGACGTGCAGCATTTCGGTGCTGCCGATGCCGTCGATGAGCCAGTGGCCGGTCGCCTCGTGGAAGTCGGTCGCGACGGATTCGGGCAGCGCCTCGCCTGCCGACACCGCGCGTCGCAAGCCGGACAGCAGCGGACGGCGGTCGGACGACAGGATCGCCCGGTACGCGGTGGGCGCGGTGAACAGGACTGTCACGTGGTGCTCGGCGACGAGGTCGGCCAGCTCGGCCGGGGTGGCGCGCTCGATGAGCAGCGTCGCGGCGCCGGCGTGCAGCGGGAACACCAGCAGGCCGCCTAGACCGAAGGTGAACGCCAGCGGGGGAGTGCCGCAGAACAGGTCGGTTTCCTGGGGTTTGACCAGGTGCCGGGAGAACGTGTCGGCGATGGCGAGCAGGTCGCGGTGGAAATGCATGGTCGCCTTGGGACGGCCGGTGGTGCCGGAGGTGAAGGCGAGGAGGGCGACGTCGTCCGCGGCGGTGTCGACGTCCTCGAAGGTTTCGGGACGGGTGGCGCAGCGGGCGGCGAGATCGTCCGGGCTGTCGCCGCCGTACGTGACCAGCGGGAGGTCGAACGGCCGCAGTTCCTCGGGGTACCGGTGGTCGCACAGGGCGATGACGGGCGCGCTGGCTTCGATGATTTTCGACAGCTCGTGCGCGCGCAGCATCGGCATGGTGGCGACGGCGACCGCGCCCGCTTTCAGCACGCCGAGCCAGCACGCGGCGAGCCAGGGCGTGTTCGGTCCGCGCAGCAGCACGCGGTTTCCCGGCACGACGCCCTGTGCGGTGAGTTCGTGGGCGATCTGGTTCGCGCGGGTCAGCAGGTCGCCGTAGGACCAGGATTCGGTGGGGGACAGGAGCGCAGGACGGTCGGCTCCCCAGCGCGCGATCGTGTCGTCGAGCAGGCGAGTAGCCGCGTTGAGCCGGTCGGGGTACTGCAGTTCGGGCAGGTCGAACCGCAACCGCGGCCACTGCTCGAACGGCGGGAGGTGGTCCCGGCAGAACGTGTCGACATGCGCACTCGGCTGGAGCTGCACCACGTGCCCCCATTTCGGACGACGGCCATTCACGCGTCCAGCTACTGTAATACGTTTTACGACCGTCAGGAAGACGCAACATCGGACGGCGCTCGCGGGGGCACGGAGCGCAGTCGGGACGGGCTGGCGGGGATGGGGGCGCTTTGGAGAGGGAGCTGTTCGCGGAAGGCGGGTGATGCGTCGGCGAGCGAAGCCCACGGTGCGGCCCTTTGGGGTGCAGCTGGTGTGGGCTTCGGGCGGCGTGGACACCCCAGGGCAGGCCGCTCGCGAAAGATGGCGGTGCGTTGAGGCTTCGATGCGGAGCGCAGCTCCGTGTTGGAGTGCGCCGGTCTGGACTCAGTCGATCAGGAGCGGAGTTGCTCGCGGAATTTGGCGATGGGCTTGCGGAGGAGGTCCTGGAAGTCCTCGGCGGTGGTGTCGATCGCGGCGATGACACGTTCGAGTCGCTCGAGGTCGTCCGGGCGGGCGTGCCAATAGGACGGCGGGACGCGCATCGCCGACACGAGGAGGTCTCCGGGATAGAGATCGCCTTCGCAGAGCGGGTCCTGCTCCAGCATGGCCAGCGCTCGCGGCACGAGGATCGGCGAGCCGACGTCCTGGCCGAGCAAGAGACGGATGTCCTCGGCTGTCAGCAGAGCGACGGGCTTGCGCCGCAAGCGAAGCACGGTCTCGATCAGCCGGGTCGCGTCGGCGGGCGGGTCTCCCCAGACGGAGCCTTCGATCTGCTCCAGCGATAGGGCGGACCGGTCGGGTCGTCGGGACATGGGCGATCACCTCGTTCCGCCGAGGATTTTCGCATCGGCGAAGTCCGTGAGGGGAACCCCGAGGGAATCAGATTCCCTCAGGGTTCCCCTCACGGAACGTGGCTGCTCAGGCGTGGGCGTCCAGGTAGGCCGGGTCCGGGGGCGGGATCGGGACGTCCGGTTGTCCGGCCAGGAGCTGGTTCATCGCGGCGAAGTACGGCGGCGCGGCGACCGTGCCGCCGAACGCGCCGTGGCCGCAGTTGCCCAGGTGGACTGGGTTGCCGGGGCAGATTTCCTGCGGGTGCGGGCCGTCGGCGAAGACCATGGAGGACACCGCGTAGTGGTCGACTCCGCCGACGAACGCGACGGATTCGCTTTCCTGCGTGGTTCCGGTCTTGCCGATGTCCGGGTGGGTCCAGCCGGCCGACTGTGCCGCGCGGGCGGACGTTCCGACGGTGGTGTCCTGGCTCAGGCCCGCCTCCAGCGTGTTCGCGACGCCGGGCGGGATGACCTGCTCGCAGCCTTGCTGATGCACGGAAACCGGCTGGCCGTGGCGGTCGGTGACGGACAGGATCGGGTTGGGCGGGCACCACATGCCGCCGCTCATCAGGGTGGCCGAGACGTTCGCCATCTCCAGCGGGCTCACCGGGCTGTTGCCGAGGGTGAACGACAGCAGGTTCTGGAAGTATTGCGACTGCGGTTCGTTGTATTGCGGGTTTTTCGACCGCGCGTCCGACGGGTCGGTGATCGGCTTGCTGCCCGCGTCATTGGTCGCCATGGTGTTGCGCAGGCCCAGTTTCCGCGCCATGTCCAGTACCGCGGGCATGCCCACTTGCGCCTCCAGGCCGACGAACGCGACGTTCGGCGACGTCGCCAGGCCGGTGGACAGCGAGATCGGGTTCGGATAGCTCGTGCCGTCGTTGCTCACCGGATAGCAGTGCGTGTACCTGTTCATGTTCGGCGGGTTGAAACAGTCGCTGAACGGGTTCGGCAGCGGCGTGTTCAGGCCCGCCTTCCCGGTGACCATGGCCGCGGCCGAGGTGAAGATCTTGAACGACGAGCCCGCGCCGAACTTGTTGCTCGCGTCGGCCACGATGTTCGTCGACGTCTCGCCCTGGTCGGGATCGGTGCCGTAGTTGCGGTTCGCGACCATCGCGAGCACCTGGTGCCCGTCGCTGCCGGGCTGCACGATCGCGAACGTGTTGGCGACGCCGTCCTGCGCGGTCGGCACGTTCGCGTTCACCGCGTCCTTCGTCACCTGGCTCACGTGCGGGTCCATGGTGGTCTTCACGGTGTATCCGCCGGTGTCGATCTGGTCTGCGGTGAGCCCGGACTGCATGAGGTAGCGCACCGCGTACGCGCAGAAGAACCCGGCGTCCGGGGCCGCGCCGAGGCAGGAACTCGACGGTGCCTGCGGCCGCGAACCGCTGAGGCCCAGCGGGGTCGCCTTCGCGGTCGCCCCGTACGAAGCCGGGATCGAGCGGGCGGAGACCATCGAGTCGATCACCAGATTGCGTCGTTGGAGCGCCTTGTCCGGATGCGTGTACGGGTTGTAGACGTTGGGGTTGTTCACCATTCCGGCCAGCAGCGCGGCCTGCGGCACGGTCAGTTTGTCCGCTGTCGTCCCGAAATACGCCTGCGCGGCGGCTCCGACGCCGTAGACCGTGCCGGTGTATTCGACCACGTTCAGGTAGTCGGCCAGGATGTCGTCCTTGGACACCGTCTGGCTCAGCTGCACGGCCATCTTCGCCTCGCGCAGCTTGCGCGCCAGCGAATCCTCCTGGTCCCGTTGCTGCGCCGCCTTGTTGTTGCGGTCCACGACGTTCACGAGGTAGTTCTTCACGTATTGCTGCGTGAGCGTGGACGCGCCCTGCAGATTCCCGCCCGAACTGTTGTGCACCGCGGCGCGCAGCATGCCCTGCGGATCGACGCCGCCCTCGCTGTAGAACCGGCGGTCTTCGATGTCGACGATCGCGGCTTTCATCGCCGGGGAGATCTGCGCCGCGGTGACCGGAATGCGGTACTGCGCGTACAAAGTCGCGATCGTCCCGCCGTCGCGGTCGGTCACCGTGGTGACGAGCGGCGGTTCCGCGTGCACCAGGTCGGCGGAGATGGAGTCGACGGAATCGCTCATCTGGTTGGACAGTACGCCGGCGCCGATCGCGACCGGGGCCAGCGTGCCCGCGACGAGGATTCCGGCCAGCACGCACAATCCGAGAAACGGGGCTATCCCCCTGCGACGAGACACGGTTCCCACGTTATGCCTGTCCTCGTGAGAAACCGGTGTGCGGACGAGGGTGTTTCATCGAGCCAACCTTCCGAGCAGAGCCGAAGCGACCGCGATCGCCGCTGCGGTCGCACCCACTAAGACGCCGAAGTCCGCCCCGAGGTTCGCAGGGGTGCCGATCAATAATCCGCGCAAGGCGTCGACTTGGTAACTCAGCGGATTCGCATGGCTCAGCACCTTGAGCCAGGACGGCATCAGATTCACCGGATAGAGCGCGTTGGACCCGAAAAACAGCGGCATCGTGATCGCCTGGCCGATGCCCATCAGCCGTTCGCGCGAAAGCACCAAACCGGCGATAACGATGGAAAGACAGCAGAAAAAGGCCGAACCGAGCACAACGACCACCGCGGTGCCCAGCAGCCGCAACGGGTTCGCGGTCAGCCCGACGCCGAGCAGTGCGGCGAGAATCACCACGATGAACGCCTGCACGAGCGCGCGCACTCCGGCGGCGAATGCCTTGCCCGCCACCAGCGCGGCGCGCGGGGTCGGCGTGACGAGCAGCTTCGCGAGGACGCCCGCGTCGCGCTCCCAGATGATCTGGATGCCGTAGAAGATGGAGATGAACAGCGCGGACTGGGCGAGGATGCCGGGCGCGAGATAGTCGAGGTAGGGCACCGATCCGGTCGGGATCGCGCGCAGCCGGGTGAACGTTTCGCCGAAGATGAGCAGCCACAGCGCGGGCTGGATCGCCCGGGTGAGCAGTTCGGTCTGGTCGCGGCGGAGTTTCTGCAGTTCCACCAGGCACATCGCGCCGATCCGGGAGAACAGCACGCGCAGCTGTCCCAGCGGGCCGGGGTCAGCCGAGACGGCGGGCGGTGCGGCGAGCGGCACGGACATCGCGGATCCCTCCTGCGTCGAGCGCGTTCCCGGTGACGGTCCGGAAGACGTCGTCCAAAGTGGACTCCGGGCCGAGCCCGGCTTCGAGGTCGCCCGGCGTGCCGAGCGCGCGGATCTTGCCCGCGTGCATCAGCGCGACGCGGTCGCAGTACTGCTCGGCCTCGTCCATGTAGTGGGTCGTGACGAGCACGGTCATCCCGGTTTTGGCGCGGATCTCGGAGATCCGCTCCCAGACCGCCGAGCGCGCCACCGGGTCGAGCCCGATGGTCGGCTCGTCGAGGATCAGCAGCCGCGGCGAGCTGACCAGCGCCTGCGCCAGTTCCAGGCGGCGGATCATGCCGCCGGAGTAGCGCCCGGCCGGACGGTCCGCGTCGTTCTCCAGTCCGACCAGTTCGAGCGCCTCTCGCACTTGCGCGCCGCGCTGGGCCCTCGGCACGTCGAAAAGCCGGGCGAACAGCGATACGTTCTCGCGGCCGGTGAGCGCGCCGTCGGCGGAAAGCTGTTGCGGGACATAGCCGATGAGTCGGCGGACGGCCATCCGGCGGCGGGCGACGTCGAGCCCGAAGACGGTGATGCGTTCCGCCGCGACGGGCAGAAGCGTCGTGATCATCCGGATCGTGGTGGTTTTCCCGGCGCCGTTCGGGCCGAGGAGGCCGAAGACTTCACCGGCCTTGATGGCGAGATCTACGCCGTCGACCGCGACAGTGGCGCCGAAGGCGTGCCGCAAGCCGGTGCAGCGGACTGCCGGTTCGCTCATGTGTCCTCCTTGAGCACTTCGGTGAGCCGTTCGAGGGCGGGCAATGCGGCGACGATCGCCGAGGTGTCCTCTTCGGACAGTTGAGTCAGCGCGGCGGAAACCAGCCCGATGCGAGTGCGCCGCCAGACCGCCATCCGGTCCCGGGCGGCGTCGGTGAGCTGCAACCGCGCGGCCCGGCGGTCGGCCGGGTCGACTTCGCGCCGCAGCAGACCTGTCTCGGTGAGCACGTTCACGAGCGTGCTCACCGAATTCCCGGCCAGGCTCAGCTCCCGGGCCGCCGCCGCGACGCCGATGCCCGGATTCCGGTGCACCACGCGCAGCAGTTCCACCTGCGAGCCCGGCAGATGCGGTCCGGGCAGTTCTGCGCGCACGCGACGGCGCACGACCCGGCGTACGCCCAGCACGGCGGTGAGAACGCGTTCGGCGAGGTCGATCCGGGGCGCGGGCATAACGCCAAGTTAGCTCTGACCCAGAGTTATTAGCAACGCTAAATGTCTTGTTCGCCGGAAGCCTGCTGGTTCATCCCCGGTGCAGGAGCAGTCCGACGCCCAGCGCGAGCATCGTCGCCGCGATCACGCCGTCCAGGATCCGCCAGGCCGCCGGCCGGGCGAAGACGTCGGAGAGCCGGCGCGCGCCGAGCCCGAGGGCGCTGAACCAGACCGCGCTCGCGACCACCGCGCCGACGCCGAACAGCCAGCGGCTGTCGCCGTGTCCGGCCGCGACGGAGCCGACGAGGAGAACGGTGTCGAGGTAGACGTGCGGGTTGAGCCAGGTGAGCGCGAGACAGGTAAGGAGCGTGCGCTTCGGCGATGTCAGGTCTGCAGGGGAGACGGCCAGCGTGCCCGGCCGGAAGGCGCGGCGTGCGGCGAGGATCCCATAGCCCACAAGGAAGAGCCCGCCGACGATCGCGATCGCCTTGATCCCCGACGGCCACCGCCGCAGCACCGCCCCGATCCCGCTCACCCCGGCGGTGATGAGGATCGCGTCGGACAGCGTGCAGACGAGAATCACCGGCACGACGAGGCCGCCGCGCAGCCCTTGGCGGAGCACGAAAGCGTTCTGTGCGCCGATGGCGACGATAAGGGACAGGCCGGTGCCGAATCCGGCGGTGAGTGCAGCGATCACCCCGCCGACGTTAAGAGCCGGAGCGGCCATTATTCCAGGTAAAGATTCTGAACTAAGATAAGTGATCGTGATGTCCGATCTTCCGCTCGACCAGGTCCGCACCTTGCTCGCGGTAGTGGACGAGCAGTCGTTCGACCGCGCCGCGGCGGTGCTGCACGTGACGCCGCCCGCGGTGAGCCAGCGGGTGAAGGCGCTGGAACAGCGGATCGGCCGGGTGCTCGTGCTGCGGTCGAAACCCGTGCGGCTCACCGAATCCGGCGAGGTGCTGGTGCGGTTCGCGCGACAGCTCACCAGGCTCGAAGCGGACACGCGAGCGGAGCTGGGCCTCGGCGGGCCCGGCCAGCCGACGACGCTGCCGATCGCGGTCAACGCGGACTCGCTGGCCACCTGGTTCCTGTCCGCGCTCGAAGAGGTCCCTGCCGAGCCACCGGTCTCGTTCGACCTGCGCAGCGACGACCAGGACCACACCGCCGCCCTGCTGCGCGAGGGGCTGGTGATGGCCGCGATCACGGCGACGCCGCAGCCGGTGCAAGGCTGCACGGTCAGCCGCCTCGGGACGATGCGATACCGCGCGGTGGCTTCCGCGGAGTTCATGCGTCGCTGGCTGGACGGCGGTGCGCTGGCGGAGCGGCTGCCTGCCGCGCCCGCGGTGCTGTTCGATCGAAAAGACGATCTGCAGGACCGTTTTCTGCGTCGGCTGACCCGGCGTAAGCTGCCGAGCCGGGTCCGGCACTACGTCCCGGCGTCGGTGTCCTTTGTGGACGCGGTGGCGGCCGGGCTGGGATGGGGGATGGTGCCGGACCTGCAGTTGACTGGGCGAGAGCTGGTCGATCTCGCTCCGGAGCGGGCGATCGACGTGGCGTTGTACTGGCAGCAGTGGAAGCTCGACTCGCCGTCGCTGGCCGCGGTGGCGGAGGCCGTGGGAAGGGCGGCTGGGCGCGCGTTGGGGCCGTAACAGCCGGGAGGTGCGGTCAGGCTGTTACGCCCTCGAGTCAGCCTTGCGCGATCGGCCAAAGATCGTCGTTGAGAAGCCGCTTCACGATCTTCCCGGTGGCATTCCGCGGAAGCTCCGGCACGAAGTAGACGTCGCGCGGCACCGCGAACCGGGCGAGTTTCTGGTGGATGTAGTGCCGGACGTCCTCGGCATGCATGCGCGCGCCGTGGCGGAGCACGACATACGCGGCAAGGCGCTGGCCGAACTCGTCGTCCGGAACACCGACCACAGCCGCGTCGGAAACACCGGGCAGCGCGGCCAAAGCCTCCTCGACCGGACGCGGGAACACGTTCTCGCCGCCGGACACGATCATCTCGTCCGCCCGGCCGGTGACGAAGAGCCGTCCGGACGCGTCCTGGTAGCCGACGTCGCCGGTGGCCATCAGGTCGTGGGCGCGCGGGACGTTGGAGCCGTTGGTGTAGCCGTCGAACAGCATGTCGTTGCCGACGAAGATCTGGCCCTCGTCGCCGGGCGGGACCGGGCGGCGGTCCTCGTCCAGGACCGCGACCTGGGTGCCGGGCGGGCAGCGGCCGGCGGACGTCGGCGCGGCGCGCAGGTCCGCCGGGTCGGCGATGCTCGCCCAGGACACCTCGGTGGAGCCGTAGAAGTTGTAGAGGACGTCGCCGAAGGTGTCCATGAACGACGTCACGAACGCGCCCGGCATCGCCGACCCGCTGCTCGCGACGATCCGCAGCGACGACAGGTCGTACCGGTTGCGCACGCGTTCGGGCAGGTCGAGGATCCGCTGCAGCATGATCGGCACCGCGAACAGCGCGTCGCAGCGGTGTTCGGCGATCGTGCGCAGCGTGTGTTCCGCGTCGAACCGGCGGATCAGCGACAGCTCCGCCCGCAGCGCCATGCCGAGTTGCATCGCGGCCAGCCCCCAGCTGTGGAACAGCGGGGCGGCCACGGCGATCTTGTCCCTGGCCCGCAACGGGATTCGCGACAAAACGGTCGCCGACGTGCTCACGCCCTTCGGCGTCGGACGGCGCGCGCCTTTCGGGGCTCCGGTGGTGCCTGAGGTCAGCACGACGATCCGGCCCTCGCGTTCGCTCGGCTTCGGGCGCGTCGTCGGGGCGTCCTGGAGCAGCTCGTCCAGCGTGCGGTAGCCCTGTTCGGCGTCGTCCCAGGTGCTCACACGCGGGAATTCGCCGGGCACTGAGGCGATGATCGGCGCGAACTCGTCGTCGGCGAGGACCGCGGCGGGCGGGTGCTGCGTAAGCACTTCTTCGACGGCGGCGGGGGAGAGGCCGGTGTTGAGCAGGACGACGTCCGCGCCGAGCTTGCTGCATCCGACGAACGCCTCGACCATCGCCGCGTGGTTGCGGCACATCAGCGCGACCCGCGAACCGGCCTCCACGTCGAGCGCGGCCAGCGCGTTGGCGAGCTGGTTGCTGCGTTCGTCGATCTCGCCGAAGGTGCGGGAGTTGCGCTCGTCGTGCACCGCGACGTCGTCGGCGCCGCGGGCGGTCGCGGCGAGGTACCCGCCGGCCAGCGTCGCGCCCCAGCGCGCGAGCGAACTGAGCTGCTTGACCACTTTGTCCGGCCGTCCGGCGGCCAGCACGCCCGCGCGGACCAGCGTGTTCGCCGTGCGCAGTGCGGTGGCGGGCTCGTGTTCGGGCGGATCGCCGGGCAGACCGGACAGCTGCTGCCCGATCCGCTTCGACAACTGCTTGAGCAGGCCTTTCGCCGTGCCGCGGGCGAGCAGGCCGGAATGTTCCGGCGGCAGCGACGGCAGCATCATCCGCAGCACGATCTCGGTGCCGCCGCGCGGGACCGGCCGCAGTTCGATCGACACCCAGGTCCGCTCGTCCGGGAGCCCGCACCAGACGACGTGCTCGCCCGGCCGGTACACCGCCGCGTGGATGGTGCCCTCGACCATGGTCTCCCGATCCGGGGCCAGCCGGATCAGGCAGTGCGGGCCGCGGCCGCGTTCGGCGGGCACGGTGACCTCGCACCAGCTGATCGCCGGGACGAACCTCGGGTACAGCTCGGGAGTGCCGACGATCTGCCACACCTGTTCGGGCGAGTGCCCGACCACAGCACTCGCCTCGACTACCTCGTCTCGCATCGCGATCCGCCTCGCCGCCGCACGCGTGTGGGCTCCCCGGTCCTTCCCGGACGCGTGTGTTCAGGTTGCGGGGACGCTACCAGGCACGAGAGGCCTGGGGTACTCCGAAAGACCGGAAATCCAACCAGGTGGGAATTTTCTTGCGGCGTTTTCCCCGCCGACCACGGGCGCGTCCCGGCGGGTTCCGGCACCCCGGACATAATGGGCCGGGTGGAGCAACTGGTCGAGGAATACGGACCGAGCTGGGACCCGGGCCCGTACGAACGGGGCACCGACGGACCGCGCGTGATCCTGGTCGGAGCGGACACGTCGCCGACCGGGCTGCGGGCGACGTCGTACGGCGGCGGCCTCGCCCGGAGGCAGCGCGCGCGGCTGGTCGTGGTGTACGTGGCCGCGCCGACGGTGTGGACCGGGCTCGCCGCGGCGGCGGTCGTCGACGTGCAGCAGCAGACCTTCGAAGAGGAGATCGAGCAGCTGCGCGCGGAACTGCGGGACCGGGCGGCCGACCTGCAGGTACCGGTCACGTTCGTGGTCCGCCGCGGCGAGACCTTCCCCGAACTGCGCCAGGCCGCGCAGGAGGTGAACGCGGACATGGTCGTGGTCGGCGCCTCCGAACAGGGCGGGCACCGGCTCGTCGGCTCGGTCGGCAACCGGCTGGTGCGCGCCGCGACCTGGCCCGTCGTCGTGGTGCCGTAGGGCTCGTGCGTGTTTATGCCGGTTAGAACCGGGATTGCCACTCACGACAGGGCGGAGGCGTAGTGGATTTCGTCGAGGTCATCGTGCGCCTGCGGGGTGCGGGGTGTGTCTTCGCCGAGGAAGAGGCGCGGCTTCTGCTGGGCCAACCGGGCGATCTGGCCGGGATGGTCGAGCGGAGGGTCGCCGGGGAACCGCTGGAGTACATCCTCGGCTGGGCGGAGTTCGCCGGCCGCCGGTTCGTCGTCGCGCCGGGCGTCTTCGTGCCTCGGCATCGCACCGAGTTGCTCGTCCGGCTGGCCGTCGGGTTCGCGCATGAGCAGTCAGTGGTGCTCGATCTCTGCTGCGGTTCCGGTGCACTGGGCGCAACGGTCGCGGCCGAGGTGCCCGGGATTGAGTTGCACGCGGCGGATGTCGAGCCTGCGGCGGTCGACTGCGCTCGGCAGAACGTGCCTGGTGAGGTCTACAAGGGCGATCTCTACGCCCCGCTTCCGCCGCGGTTGCGCGGCCGGGTGGACGTGCTGATCGCGAACGTCCCGTACGTCCCGACCGACGAGGTCGCGCTCATGCCGCCCGAAGCGCGCGACCACGAACCCCGCGTCGCGCTCGACGGGGGAGCCGACGGCCTCGACGTGCTCCGTCGCGTCGTCGCGGAGGCGCCGGCGTGGCTCGCGCCTGGCGGGCACGTGCTTTTCGAGGCCAGCGAACGTCAATCGGACGCCGCGACCGCCGAACTGCGCAAAGCCGGGCTGGCCGCGTTCGTCGAAGAGGACGACGAACTCGGCGCGACCGTCGTGGTGGGACTGCGCAAACACTGAGCGGCGAACCGGATTCGCCCGCTTTCCGTACTGCGTGCGCCCGGTGGGGACGTCTAGGGTCGACGCATGAAGGTCGGCCTGCTCACCCGGGAATATCCGCCGGACGTGTACGGGGGAGCGGGGGTGCATGTCGAGTTCCTCGCGCGGGAACTGCGGTCGCTGGTCGACCTCGACGTGCACTGCTGGGGCCCCGATCGCCCGGACGGCGCGCACGGGCACCGCGACGCGCACGGTTATGCCCAGCCCGCGTTCGCCACGATGGACATCGCGGTCTCGATGGCCGACGCGCTCGCCGGCCACGATCTCGCGCACAGTCATACCTGGTACGCGAACCTCGGCGGCCATCTGGCGAAGCTCGCGCACGGGATTCCGCACGTCATCACCGCGCATTCGCTCGAACCGCTGCGGCCGTGGAAAGCCGAGCAGCTCGGCGGCGGTTACCGCGTGTCGTCGTGGATCGAGCGCGACGCCTACGAAGCGGCGGACGCGATCATCGCGGTCAGCTCCGGCATGCGACGCGACGTGCTCGCCGCGTACCCGAACGTCGACCCGGCGCGGGTGCACGTGGTGCGCAACGGCATCGACACCGAGCTGTACCAACCCGATCCCGGCACTGATGTGCTTGAGAAGCACGGCATCGATCCGAACCGGCCGTACGCGTTGTTCGTCGGCCGGATCACGCGGCAGAAAGGTGTGCCGCATCTCGTGCGCGCCGGGGCCGCGCTGGACGAGGACGTGCAGCTGATCCTCTGCGCGGGCGGCGCGGACACGCCGGAGCTGGACGCGGAGTTTCGCGGACTTGTCGCGGAATTGCAGGCGAAACGGTCCGGTGTGCACTGGATCCCGGAAATGCTGCCGCGCAGCGAAGTAGTCCAGTTGCTGACGCACGCGCTGGTGTTCGTCTGTCCCTCGGTTTACGAGCCGCTCGGCATCGTGAACCTGGAGGCGATGGCGTGCGGCACCGCGGTCGTCGCCAGCGACGTCGGCGGCATCCCGGAGGTGGTTGCCGACGGCGAGACCGGGGTACTGGTGCACTACGACGAGAACGAGCCCGGCGCTTTCGAGGCCGGGCTCGCGCGCGGGATCAACGACCTGGCCGCCGACCGCGCCCGCGCCACCCGGCTGGGCCTCGCCGGACGGGACCGCGCGGTGGGAGAGTTCGGCTGGGCAGCGATCGCCGCCGCGACGGTCGGGGTTTACGAGGCGTGCGGGAGGGTTTCGTGATCGACGGATCCGATGTGCTGGGGATCGTCCTCGCCGGGGGCGAGGGCAAACGGCTGATGCCGCTGACCACCGACCGCGCGAAACCCGCGGTCCCGTTCGGCGGCGTGCACCGGCTGATCGACTTCGTGCTGTCCAACCTGGTGCACGGCGGGATCCGCCGGATTTGCGTGCTGACGCAGTACAAATCGCACTCGCTGGACCGGCACATCTCGACGACGTGGCGGCTGTCGTCGCTGACCGGCGAGTACGTCACGCCGGTGCCCGCGCAGCAGCGGCTCGGCCCGCGCTGGTTCCAGGGCAGCGCGGACGCCATCCACCAGAGCCTCAACCTCGTGCACGACGAATCGCCCGCGTACATCGCGGTCTTCGGCGCGGACAACATCTACCGGATGGACCCGCGGCAGATGATCGACGCGCACATCGCGTCCGGCGCGGGCGTGACGGTCGCCGGAATCCGCGTGCCGCGCGCGGAGGCCCGTTCGTTCGGCGTGATCAGCACCGAGGACGGGACGAAGATCGACGCGTTCCTGGAGAAGCCCGAGGACCCGCCGGGCCTGCCGGATTCGCCGGACGAATCGTATGTGTCGATGGGCAATTACGTCTTCACGACGCAGGTGATGCTCGACGCGCTGCACGCGGACGCCAAGGACCCGGCGTCCAAACACGACATGGGCCGCGACATCATCCCGGCGCTGGTGGAGAAATCCGAAGCCGCGGTCTACGACTTCAGCGGCAATGTGGTGCCCGGCGAAACGAGCCGGGACCACGGCTACTGGCGCGACGTCGGAACGATCGACAGCTATTACGACGCGCACACCGATCTGATCTCGACGCAGCCGATTTTCAATCTGTACAACCGGAAATGGCCGATCCTGGCGCACCCGGGCCAGCGCGCGGCGGCGAAGTTCGTGGAAGGCGGCACGGCGACCCAGTCGATCGTCAGCAACGGCTGCATCATTTCCGGTGCGCAGGTAGTGGATTCGGTGCTGTCGCCGGACGTTTTCATCGAGAACGGCGCGGTGGTGCAGGGTTCGGTGCTGCTGGACGGTGCGCGAGTCGGCCGCGGCGCGGTGGTGCGGCGCGCGATCCTGGACAAGAACGTCGTCGTCCCGCCGGGCGCGCACATCGGGGTCGATCTGGCGAGGGACCGCAGCCACTATCACGTCAGCGATTTCGGAATCGTCGTGCTGGGCAAGGGAGAAACAGCCATCTAGCCGACGGCGCCGAGGGGCCCGCTGCCCCGTTTTCCCGATCGCCAGGCACATTCGGTCAGTAAACGACAACCGGCCCGAGTCCGTTCTGCCGCGCCCGCCCCGCGACGTTAAAGTCACGCGTCCGGCAGGCACTTCGAAAAGGACTCCAGCACTGTGAACCAAGAGACTTCGTTCAACCCGGCACTCGGCTTCGGCTCGGCCGGGCTGGTCGTCACGGTCCTCGCGGTCGTCGGGCTGTGGCTGGTGTTCGCGAAGGCCGGACGCCCCGGCTGGGCGGCGATCATCCCGATCTACAACGTCTACGTCTGGCTGAAGATCGCCGGCCGCTCCGGATGGTGGCTGATCCTGCTGTTCGTTCCGCTGGTCAACCTCGTGGTCATGATCGTGGTCTCGCTCGACATCGCCAGGGCGTTCGGCAAGAGCGGCGTCTTCGGGTTCTTCGGCCTGTTCCTGTTCTCCGTCATCGGCTACCTGATCCTGGGGTTCGGCCGGGCCCGGTACACCGCACCCGGCCCTCGGTGAGGTAACCCGGTTCAGCGCAACGCGGCGACGGCGCGCGCGAGGACGTCGGAAGGGCTCGGCTGCCCGGCGATCTCCGCGCGCACCTCGGCTGCGGCCGAGGAGAACGAATCTTCGTCAAGCAGTTGCCGCACCAGCTTCCGCACGGTGGAGACGTCCACAGTGGACGGATCATGACTCAGTCCGACGCCCCGCTCGGCCACCCGCTCGGCCGACATCGGATTGTCCGCGAAACTCGGCAGCACCAACTGCGGCACCCCGTAGAACAACGGCGCGGCAGTAGTCCCGGACCCGCCGTGATGAACGATCGCCGAACACCCGGGCAGGAACGCCGACAGCGGCAAATACCCCACCGACCGGACGTTCTCCGGAAGCTCGCCCAGTTCGCTCACGTCAGCGGCGCCCGCCGCGAGAACGACCTCGACGTCCATCCCGCCGAGCGCGTCGAGCACCACCTTCAAGCTGCTGATCCCCGTCATCGCCGGAACGACAGTGCCCAGCGTGACGGCCACCCGGGGCTGTTCCGGCTTCCGCAGCACCCACTCCGGCAGCACCGACCCGCCGTTGTAGGGCACGAACTGCATCGGCCACCAGGGCGCGCCGTCGCGTTCGTCGGCATGCTCCTCGTCCGCGCGCAGGCCGCCCATGCTCGGCGCACGCGGGTCGATCCGGGCGATGACGTTCGGCGGCGCGTCGCCGAGGCCGAGCTTCTCTCGCATCAGCGTGACAAGCTCGCCGCCCAGGAGGTCGTCGTGCTCGGTGCGCCACGAGCGGTCGCGGGCTGACCACGAGATCCGGTTGCCGACCTCGAGCGCGGGCACGCCGAGCGCGACCGCGGCGAGCGCGCCGGCGCCGTGGTCGGACGGGTAGACGACCAGGTCCGCGCCGAACGCCTGGCCCGCCTCGATCGTGACCTTGGTCATGGCGGCGGTGAAGAGCCCGAACGGGCCCTGGTGCTGCCGCGCGATCCGGTACTCCTCGGGCTCGTCCGGATCCGGCGCGGCCCCGCCCTTGACCGAGGCCAGCAGGTCGGCCCAGATGTCGCGGCCGGGGAAGACGTCGGCGACCGGCAGCCCGGCGCGCGCGGACACCTCGGCGATCTCGGCGGAGGTGGCCAGCAGCACCTCGTGCCCGGCGGCGCGGGCGGCCCAGACCACCGGGACCAGCGGAAGCGTGAGCCCGTACCCGGGCGCGGACGCGAACAGGATCTTCACCTCCTCGAGACTGCCAGAATCGTGACGCTCCCCGCATCCCGGTTTCGGTTCGGGCACACCGGTAACGCGCGGGACCGCCGCGCCGACACATCCGCAGATCGACTCTCCCGGAAAGGTCCGGTCCCCATGCGAAAAGCCCGTATCGCGGCGTTGCTGACCCTGGTCGGCTTCGGCATCGCGATGTCCCCCGCCGTCGCCGCCGACGCTGGTCAGACCAGCACCTGGTGCACCAAAAAGGAGCAGGTCGCGATCCTCGGCACGTCGGCCGACACCGGTTACGGCACCACGGGCTACCAGTCCGCTACGGACACCTACGCGCCGACCACGTACGGCTGGACCACGAAAATCGCCAACGACCTCCACGCGCAGTGGAACACCACGACGAAGAACTACGCGCACAACGGCGCGATGGCCACCGACTACCTCCCCGGCGGCCGCTGGCCCGACACGACCGGCGCGCTCGCCGACCTCACGCAACGCCAGCCCGACCTGGTCCTCGTCGACCTCGGCGGCAACGAGCTGATCTCGCAGGCCGACCCGGCGGTGTTCAAGGCGAACCTCGGCAAGGTCATCGACAACATCCGCGCCGCGCGGCCCGGGGTCGACATCCTGCTCTCGATCTACGCCGAGCTGAAGTGGACGCCCAACCCGTGGGGCGGCCAGACGCAGAAGTACTTCTGGTCGCAGTACGCGACGTCGATCTACCAGACGGCGGTCGAGAAGGGCACGGCGCTGGTGGACCTGCGGCAGTACATCCCGCCCGCCGGGTCGGCGAACCTGCCCAACCCGAGCCCGTGGCTGGCGGACAACGTGCACCTGAACGACGCGGGGAACCTCGCCGAGTACGGGATGTGGTGGGGCTGGACGTCGAGCCTGGGAAGCATTTGCTGAGCGGTTCGGGGGTTGGGCGGGGCTGACTGACCGGAATTCCCGGCTCGCGGCCACGTCTGTCGAGTGCGGGGACGTGGTGGGTGGTCGTTTAGCCTCTGCTGAGCGATTCGGCGGACTGACCGGAATTCCCGGCCCGCGGCCACGTCTGTCGAGCGTGGGGATGTGGTGGGCCGGTCGTTTAGCCTCGGAGGGATTGCTAAGCGTTTCGGCGGGGTCGCCGCACGGGCCGGGGACGGTCTCGCGCGGCGACCGCTGGCGCGGCTGGGTTCAGCGCGGGGCTTGCCGCGTGGCCGGGTCCTCGCAATCTCGGCGGGCTGCATCCTCGAGGTTCGACAGCCTTTGTCGACCGGTTCGGCGTCCGATCACCGCTTGTATCGCGGGCACGACCTTGTGCACCCATCGCTGCCGGGATTCTGCCCGCTCGGCAGCGGTGCCGACGTTCGGGAGGAACACGAATCCGTCCGCGCCGTGTTTCTCGCTCGCCTTGGCCAGTTCCTAGGATCGCACTGACCCCGGCGAGCACCTCCATTCCGTGCTCGCCGGTGCCGCCGCTGATCGTGCTGCGATGGCGGCTCGGCCGATGAGCGGTGCGGGATTCGCGACCGCTTCGCCGCGCCGATCCTGGGCGACAGCGGGAAACCAGCCGTCCGGTGACGGCGAGCGAGCCGGGCCGATCGACACGGTCCAGATCGGCGGCGCCGGGCGGCGGCACATCGGCGTCGCGACCGAATTCGGCCTCGAAGGTGACCGGATCCTTGCCGCCGCCGATGAGTGCGGGCAGCAACGTGATGCCTTCGGCGAACAGCCGCACCGCTTCGGCTGGAGCGCGGCGCTCCGCGCCGAATGCCTCGATCTGATCCCCCGGCGCGTCCGCGCGGGCACCGGGCGGACGCGCAGGGTGGTGACGGTGGCGGAACGGGCTACTGGGCTCCTGTCGCCGCTGCTCACGGCGTTTCCGCAGGTCAATGTGGGTGGCGTAACCTCGGCGCAATCAAAATCCGGGTAGCGTCGCCGACGTGGTGACTACGCGGCGGAGAGCGGAACGGGCCCGGCAGGTGGCCGACGGCCTGCGGCAGCGGATCGTCGCGGGCGAGGTCGGCGAGCTGCTGCCGGGCGAGCGGGAACTAGGCGAGTGGTTCGGCGCGTCGCGGAACGTCGTGCGGGAAGCGCTGGCCTTGCTGCGGGACGAAGGGCTCGTCGAACGTCGGCAGGGCGTCGGGACGCTCGTGGTGCGGCCGAAGTACGGGCACGGCCTCGACCGGTTGACCGGGCTGGCGGAGGAACTCGCGGGACACGGCGAGATCGTGAATGAGGTGCGCACGGCCGAGACGGTCGCCGCACCGCCCGCGGTCGCGGAACGCCTCGGCCTGGCGGCAGGGGAGGAGGTCGTGCATTTGGAGCGCGTCCGGCGGCTGGGCGGGGCGCCGTTGTCGCTGGACTCGACCTATCTGGTGGCCGAGTTGGGGATTCCGTTGCTGGGGAAGGATTTGGCGCACCGGGATCTGTTCGCGCTGCTGGAGGAGACGAACGGCATCCGGCTGGGGCGGGCGGAGGTGGAGGTGCACGCGGTGTCCGCCGGTCCGGATACGGCGGCGTTGCTGGAGATTGCGCCGGGGACGGCGGTTTTCGCCCTGGACCGGTTGACTCGATTGCCGGACGGGCGGCCGGTCGACGCGGAGTGGCTGCACATTCGCGCGGACCGGTTGACGCTGCGGGCGACTTTGCAGCGCGGCCTGCGGTGAGGCGACGGGCCTCGTGAGTGTTTATGCCGGTTCTAACCGGCACAAACACTCACGACCCCCGTGCTGCCCGGCGCTTGAGGGTGGCGTGGTCGGTACGGGTTCGAGTTGAGGCGCACCAAGAGACGGGAGTGATTCGGTTGGCAAGCCGCGGTTTCAGACGGCGGACTACGCGCGAGCTGGTACGTCGTGCGGATGACCTCGCAGCGAAGCCCAGACGAGAGAACGACTTCCGGAGGCAGCGGAGGTGATCGTCGCGCTCATCGTCACCGGGTTGCTCGCCGGGATCGGCATCACCGCGGTCGGACCGGGCGGTGTTCTCGCGACCGTCGGACTGTTCGTCTTCACCTCGCTCACCCCGGCACAGGTGGCGGGAACGGCGATCGTCACGCACGTGGCCACCGGGCTCCTCGGCAGCGCCGCCTTCGTCCATTCCGGACAGTTGCGTGAGCCCGAAACCCGGCGCGTGGCGGGAATTCTTGCCGCAGCAGCGGTAGTGGGAACGCCGCTGGGAGTGCTGTTGAATTCCTGGGTGTCCACAAAGGCTTTCGGGATCGTGCTCGGCGGCTTCGCGCTCGTCGTGGCGGTGTTCGTCGGGTTGAAGGGACGGGAACGGGCCGTTGGGATGCCGGTCGCGGGCGCGATCGGGGCCGGGGTCGCGGTCGTGGCGGGACTGGTCGGGGTCGGCGGGCCGATGCTGGCGGTGCCGTTGCTGGTCGTCGCCGGGATGCCGGTGCTCGGGGCGCTCGCGGCGGCGCAGGTGCAGTCGGTGGTGATAGCCAGCGTCGGCACGCTCGGTTACGTCCTGCACGGCGCGATCGACTGGCAGCTGGCGGCAATTGTCGGAATCCCCGAGCTGGCGGGCGTGTTGATCGGCTGGCGGATCGCGCACGCGTTGCCGACCAAGACGCTCAAAGCCGCTCTCATCGCGGTGCTGGTCGGGATCGCGCCGTATCTCGCGTTGCGCGGCTGAAGCCGGGTGGCCCCCCAGGACCACCCGGCTTCACCAGGACTACCGGTCGAAGGGGAGTTGCATTACCGCACCCGAGACGGGTTTTCCGGCGCGCACGGTCGTCAATTCCGCAGTGGACAGAGCCCGGCGGTAGAGGCGCGTGTCGTCCAGCGAGCCGGACAAGTGCTGTGCGCCGTCGAGGCGTTCGCCCAGCCACAGCTGGAACGAGACGGTCTGGGTGACCGAACCGGGGGAGTCCGGACCGGACGCCGCCATCGCGCCGTCGACCAGAATGCGGAGCTGGCCGTCCGATCGCTGGAGCACCACGTGGTGCCATTTCTGATCATCGTAGGCCGATTGCGTGGTCACCGACTTGCTTCCGGCGGCGGTGGTCATCATCGCGATCAACCGGTGCGACGCGGGTTCGGCGCGGAGCCACAACTGCGGCGCGGTCGAGCCCATGCCGCCTAGCCACAGGAGAGGCTGCGGGTCCTTTGAGGAGCCGTAGTTGACCCAGGTGGAGAAGGTGAAGTCGCCGGAGCCGACCAGTTGCGTCGGCGAGTAAGGGACGCGTACGAAGCCGTTCTTCAACTGCAGCGCCTTGCCGAATTTGCCGGGGACAGTGCTGGCGTCACCGAGCACGCGAGCGGGCTGTCCACTTGCGACGTCCGGAGTGGACACTCCCGGCGAACGCTTCCAGCCGAGGTAGTTCTCGTCGAAGCGGGCGAAGCGGATCTCGTCGCGGGCGTCCACTGCGCCGCCCTCGTACATCAGGCCGATCTTCGCGTTCTTGTCCTCCGGACCGCTCAGCTGGACCAGGTCGGAGTAGCCCGACCAGTCCGTCGTGATCCGGGTGCCCTGGTCGGCGTTTTCCCACGTGCGACCGTCGTCATAGGACGAACGGATGGTCATCCAGCGCCGCCGGTCGGTGTCGGCGGGGGAGGCGAACAGGATCCGCTTCCCGCCGGGACGGTCGAGGCGCAGCAGGGAGCCCTGCACCATCGGCGTCACGAGATCGGGGATCGTGGTGAACCGCTGGGAGAACGTCTCGCCGCCGTCGCGGCTCAGCGCGTAGTCGCGGTTGCCGATGTCGGTGCCGCTCTGCTCGCGACCACCGGCGTAGATGGTGCCGTCCGGCAGTTCGACGACGCTGACTTCCGACGGCTTTTGCGTGAAGGTGCCGCCTACCGGGTGCAGGTAGTTGTCGACAGCGCCGACGTGCCAGGTGGAGCCGCTGTCGTCGCTGTAGATGAGACCGGCGTAGTTCTCGACGGAATTGGTGCCGTCACTGCGTTCGGCGTTCACCCCGAAGACGAGCCGGCCCGCGTGCCTGCCGTGCTGGAGTTGGATGCCGTGCACCGGGCCCGAGGCGTACCAGGAGTCCCACGCGGGCAGCTTCGCTTGCGCGCTGATGTCGACCGGCGTGGACCAGGTGCGGCCGTCGTCGGTGCTGTACTGCGAGTGCGGCGTGCGCGGGCACGGGACGGCGCAGCCCTTGTCGTCGGTGCGACCCTTGTTGTACGTGGTGATCAGGACGATCCGGCCGGTCTTGCTGTCCACAATGGGCACTGGGTTGCCGTGGGTGTCACCGCCGCCGCGGTTCACCACCTGCAGTGGCGACCAGGTGGTGCCGCCGTCGGTCGAACGCTTCAGCACCAGGTCGATGTCACCGGTGTCGCCGCAGTTGTCCTTGCGGCCCTCGGCGAAGGCCAGCAGCGTGCCGTGCGTGCTGCGGACGATCGCCGGGATGCGGAAACACGCGTACCCGGTTTCCTGATGCGGGTTGAAGAGCGCTTTCTGATCGAACTGCGGAGCGGCCTGAGCGGTGCCGACGGGAGCGAGGAAAGCCAGCAGTACGAACGCCAGCACCACGCGAAGGGCGGTTCTCATCTGGTCTCCGTTCCGAACTGTCCGGAAAGGACGGCCACGCCGTGCGCGGCCAGTTCCACTTCGGACGATGGCTGAGCGGGATCGGTGAGCAAATCTGTACCGGGTGAAGGCAGGGAAACGGTGACGGCTTCGGCGTTGTGGTTGAGCAGGAACAGGTAGTCGTCCGCACCGTGCCGCACGATGGCCTGGATGCCGGCCGGCAAACCGGGCAGCACTGGCGAAACTCCGGCGTCGTCGGTGATCCGGTCGAAGAGTGTGCGCATGACGTCCGGATCTGGCCGGGTGCCGAGATACCAGGCGACGCCCGAGCCGAACTCGTGTCGCGTGACCGCGGGACGACCGGCCAGCGGACCTTCACCGAAGGTGGCGATGACGTCCGCGCCTTCGGATTCGATCCATTCGGACCAGATCGTCGCGCCGACAGAAACGCCGTCGAGATTGAGGGTCGTGGATCCGCCTTCGGGCAGCGGCCAGAATTCGTCGACGCGCAGGCCGAGAATGTCGCGCAGCGGAGCGGGATAGCCGCCGGTGTACACGCGGTCGTTCTCGTCGGCGATGCCGGAGAAGAACGACACCACCAGATGCCCGCCACCCTCCACATAGGAGCGGAGGTTGGCGGCGACCGGACTGTCCATCAGGTACAGATTGGGCACCACCACGAGCTTGTACCCGGAAAGGTCCTTTGCCGGGTGCAGGACGTCGCAGGTCACGTTCGCGTCGAAGAGCGGCGCGTAGTGCGCCAGGTGGGTTTCGAGCTGGTCGAGGTCATCCGAGGGATGCGAGTTCAGCTCCAGCGCCCACCAGTTGTTCCAGTCGTGCAGGAACGCGACTTCGGCCCGTACCCGGCTCCCGGCGAGCTGCTGCGTCGCTGCCAATTCCTGGCCGACGTCGCGCACCTCGCGGAAGGTTCGGGTGTCCGGGCCGCCGTGCGGCACCATCGCGGAGTGGAACTTCTCCGCGCCGCCCGGAGTCTGCCGCCACTGGAAGAACAGCACCGCGTCCGCGCCGCGGGCGACCGCCTGCCAGCTGTCCCGCCGCATCGTTCCGGGCGGCTTCGGGCCGTTGCGGGTGCGCCAGTTCACCGCGCTGGGCGCCTGTTCGAGGAGCAGCCACGGTTGACCGTCCTTAAGGGACCGGACGAGGTCGTAGGCGAACGCCGCCTCGACGTGCGAGCGCGGATCGTGCGGGTCGGGGTAGGAGTCGAGGCTCACCACGTCCTCGTGCTGCACCCACCGGTGCCAGTCGAGCGACTTCTGCACGCGGCCGACGAAGTTCGTGGTCACCGGAACATCCGGGGTGATGCGGGTGAGCACCTCGCGTTCGTTGAGGTAGCAGCCGAGCGACGCGTCGGACGAGAACCGGTGATAGTCCAGCTGATGCGCCGGGTTCGGGAAGGTCGGTGCGACGCGCGGCGGCTGCACCTCGTCGAAGTCGGAGTACCGCTGCGACCAGAACGTCGTGCTCCAGGCTTCGTTCAACGCCTCGACGCTGCCGTAACGTTCGGTAAGCCAGCGCCGGAAGTCCACACCGGACTCATCGCAGTAACAGGCGCGGATATGGCAGCCGAACTCATTGCCGATATGCCACATGTCCAGCGCTGGATGCCCGGCGTACCGATTGGCGACCTGTTCCACCAGCCGTGCGGCGTGCTCGCGGAACACCGGGCTGGACGGGCAGAACTGTTGCCGCGCACCGGCGGACAGTCGCGTGCCGTCCGCGCGAACCGGCAGGATTTCCGGATATTTGTGCGAAAGCCACGGCGGCGGCGAGGCCGTCATGGTGGCGAGACAGGCCCGGACCCCGCCGGAGGCGAGGTTGTCCATCACCGTGTCGAACCAGCCGAAATCGAATTCTCCGGGCCGCGGTTCGACCTGCGCCCAGGAGAAAATCCCGACGGTCACCATCGAAACCGACGCCTCGGCCATCAGTTTCAGGTCTTCCGCCCACACGTCGGGCGACCAATGCTCGGGGTTGTAATCCCCGCCGTAATACAGCCGATCCATCAGAGGAGACCCGCTTCCGCCAGTTTTCCCTTGATCTGCAGCAGTTCGTCGTCGTTGAGGGGGAGCTGCGGCGGCGCCATCACCGCGTTGTCGATAAATCCGCGCATCTTCATCGACGCCTTGAACGCGCCGAGCGCGGCCGAACCGCGGCCCATCCGGTTCGGCGGCGCGACGTCGGTAATGCTGAACAGCGTCAGCAGGCGTTCCTGTTCGCGCCGCGCGGCCTGCGGGTTGCCGCCGCGGAAGTGGTCGTAGATCAGCACATAGCCGACCGGGTCGACGTTTCCGAGCCCCGGAACCGCACCGTCCGCGCCTTGCGCGAGCGCGGAGTCCACCAGCAGTTCGGAGCCGGTGAACACAGCGAACTGCTCCAGACCGCGTTCCCGGCGCTGCTGAAGCACAAGGCGGAATCCGGCCTCGTCGCCGCTGGAATCCTTGAGCCCGGCCAAAACGCCGTCCGCGGCCAGGTTCAGCACCAGGTCGCGGTCGAGCTTCGTGTGCACGGCCATCGGGATGTCGTAGGCGAAAATCGGCAGCGACGTCCGCTCGTGCAGCAGCCGGAAATGCCGGTCGATCTCCGCGACGTGCGTGCGGGTGTAGTACGGCGCGGTCACCACGATCGCGTCCGCACCGGCCGCTTCGGCGGTCTTGACGTGCTCCGCGACGCGCAAGGTCGTCATGTCGATACAGCCGGCGAGCACCGGGACCCGGCCGGCGACCTGGTCGACCGCGGTTTCGAGGGCGATCCGCCGCTGGTCGTCGGGCAGGAAGGCGACCTCGCTGGACGAACCGAGCACGAAGATCCCGTGCACGCCGGCGTCGAGCTGGAATTCGATGTGCCGCCGCAGCGACGCGGTGTCCACGGTGAAATCGTCGTGGAACGGCGTGCACAGCGGCGGGATGATGCCGGCGAACTTGGGCGCAGTCATGAGGCAGTCACTCCGATTTCTGGGTGGATGCAGCGGTAGGTGTGCTCGTCCGGCCCGGACTGCGGTGGCAAGGCCAGGGAGCATTCATCGGTGGCTTTCGGGCAGCGCGTGTGGAACGGACAGCCGGGCGGCGGCGCGGTCGCCGACGGCACTGGTCCACTGAGGACAATCGGTTCCACCGGGTGCAGCAGGCTCGGCGTCGCCGAGAACAGCGCCCGGGTGTACGGATGGTGCGCGTGGTGCGGCAGTTCGGCGGCCGGGGCCTGCTCGACGATGCGGCCGAGGTACATCGTCACGATGCGGTCGCTCATCCGGCGCACGGTCTGGATGTCGTGCGACACGAACACCATCGCCAGTTCGAGCTGTTCGCGCAGTTCCAGCAACAGGTTCAGGATCTGCGCGCGCACCGAAACGTCCAAAGCGGACGTTGGCTCGTCGGCCACCAGCAACGCCGGTCGCAGGGCGAGCGCGCGGGCGATCGCCACGCGTTGCCGCTGTCCGCCGGACAGTTGCGACGGCAGCGCGTCGGCCACACTGGACGGCAGCCCGACGAGGTTCATCAGCTCGCGGACCCGGTCGGCGCGTTCCTCGGAGGTGCCCACCTGATGCACGTCGAGCGGGTCGCGCAGGATCTTCGTGACGGGCAGCCGCCGGTTCAGCGCGGTCGACGGGTCCTGGAAGATCATCCCGACGGTGCGGCCCAGTTCGGCCGGACGCAATGCGGACAGTGGCTGGCCCGCGTAACGCACCGTGCCGGAAGTGGGCTTTTGAAGCCCGACCAGCACTTTGGCCAAAGTGGACTTTCCGCAGCCGGATTCGCCGACCACGCCGACGGTTTCGCCCTTCGCGATGGTCAGGGTGGCGTCGGTGAGCGCGTACACCCGGTTGTGCCCGAACAGGCTGGACCCGCGGATCTTGTGCACGACGTGCACGCCGTCGACCTCGACCAGGCTCATGCCGACACCTCCTTAAGGAGTTTCACGCTGGTCGATCGGGAGGTGTCGGCATGAATAGCAATGATTCGCTTGCAAGCTGCGCTCATGCCTGCGCTCCTTCCGCCATCGCCGCGACCGGGTTCTCAGCGGGGTAGTGGCAAGCGACGAGATGCCCGTTGCCCGCGGGTTCAGGAGCGACCTCGAAGCAGTGCCCGCGAGCGGCGGGACAGCGGCTCGCGAACCGGCAACCAGGCGGGAAGTCCGCCGGTGACGGCACGACGCCCTTGATCTGGGTGAGCGTCGCTTCGTTCTCCTCCAGCGACAGCACCGCGCTGAGCAGGCCGCGGGTGTAGTGGTGCTGCGGCGCGCCGACGACGGCCGCGGTCGCGCCGGTCTCGGCGACCTGCCCGCCGTACATCACGACAACCCGGTCGGCGATGTCGGATACCAGCGCGAGGTCGTGAGATACCAGCACCAGCGCGAAACCCAGCTCTTCTTGCAGCCGCAGCAAAAGCGCCATGATCTGGGCCTGCACGGTCACGTCGAGCGCCGTCGTCGGCTCGTCGGCCACGATCAGCTTCGGGCTTCGCGACAGTGCCATCGCGATCAGCACGCGCTGCCGTTGCCCGCCGGACAGCTCGTGCGGATACGCCCGAAGCGTCCGGCCCGGATCGAGGTTGACCAGTTCCAGCAGCTCTTCCGGCGTGCGAGTGCCGCCGCGCCGGGCGAATTGCTTGAGCTGCGCGCGGATCGTCATCGCCGGGTTCAGCGAGCTGAGCGCGTCCTGGTACACCATCGCCAGGTCGTGCCCGAGGTGCCGGCGGCGGACGCTCGGCTTCATGGTGAGCAGGTCGTCGCCCGCGAACCGGATCTCGCCGCTGAGCCGCGCGGCGTCCGGCTGCAGCCCCATGATCGACAGCGCGGTGAGCGACTTCCCGCAGCCCGATTCGCCGATCAACCCGAGCACCTCGCCGGAACGGACCGAAAAGGACACTCCGTCGACCACGTTCACGCCGTTGTGCCGGTCTGGGAACGAGATCGCGAGATTTTCCACCGCCAGCACGGTTTCCCGTCCGGACAGCTCTCGCGCCTTCGCCGCCAGCCGTTGCCCGGCTTCGCGCAGACCGCGCAGCGGCAGCACCGGCGCGGTGGCCTCCGGGGCCAGTTCGATCTGCTGCGCCGCTTCGGCCGCCTTCGCGGTGCGAGCCGACGGCGCGGCCCAAGCGTCGGAGATCCCCTCGGAGAGAATGTTCAACGCCAGCACGGTGAGCAGGATCAGCAGTCCGGGGAACAGCGTCGCCCACCAGCCGCCGGTCAGCACGAGGTCCTTGCCGTCCGCGAGTACCGAGCCCCACGACGGATCGGGCGGCTGGATCCCCGCGCCGATGAACGACAGCGACGCCTCGAACACGATCGCGTCCGCGACGGTCACCGTGCAGTACACGAGGATCGGCGCGGCGCAGTTGACCGCGACGTGCCGGGCGAGGATGAACAGCCGTTTCGCGCCGATCACCCGCTCGGCCGCGACGTAGTCCTCACCATATTGTGCGAGCACGTTCGCCCGCACCACTCGCGCCACCGGGGCCATGTTGAGGAAGCCGATGGCGAGGATCAGCACGAGAATGCCGCGGCCGAACACCGCCACCAGCACCGCGGCGAGCGCGATGCCCGGGAAGGCCATCAGGACGTCGAGTACCCGCATGACCAGGCCGTCGACCCGGCGGCCGGACGTCGCCGCGAACGACCCGACGACGATGCCCGCGACCAGCGCGAGCAGCGTCGCGCCGAGCCCGATCGCGAGCGACCAGCGGGTGCCCGCGACGAGCCGGGAGAAGATGTCGCGGCCGGACTGGTCGGTGCCGAACCAGTGCGCCGCGCTCGGCCCGCCGGTGTCGGTGCTGAGCACGTCCGGATTGTGCGTGGCCAGGACGGTGCCGAGGACCGCGACGAGCCCGAGCACGACGAGCACGGCCAGCGCGATCCAGGAGGACAGGGGAAGTCGCCGGAACCGGACGCCGGGCCGAGACAGCCGGGCGGTGAGATTCGGGCGGAGAACTGGGCGCATCACGAGCGGCTCCGCGGACGGGGATTGGCGGCGGGGCAGAGCAAGCCGACGAGGAGGTTCGGGCGCATCACGAGCGGCTCCGCAGGCGGGGGTTGGCGACGAGGTAGAGCACGTCGACGATGAGGTTCACGAGCACGAACCCGGCCGCGATGGTGATGACGAAGCCCTGCACCTTGGCGGTGTCGCCGTCCTGCACGGCCTGGATCATGTTCTGGCCCATGCCGGGCAGCGCGAACATCGTCTCGATCACCACCGCGCCGCCGAGCAGGTAGCCGACCCGCAGGCCGAGCACGGTCAGCGGGTTGACCAGGGCGTTGCGCAGCACGTTCCGCCCGACCACCACGACCGGCGGCAGCCCGCCGCCGCGCGCGGTGCGCACGTAGTCCTTGTCGAGTTCCTCGACCATCGACGTCCGGATCACCCGGGTCAGCTGCGCCGCGACCGGCGCGGACAGCGCGATCGCGGGCAGCGTCAGCGAGTTCAGCCAGCCGGAGAACGAATCCGCCGGGCTGACGTAGCCGCTGGTGGGGAACAGTCCCTTGCCCACGGCCAGCCATTGCACCAGCAGCAGCGCGATCCAGAACGCGGGCGCGGCGACGCCGGCGAGCGTCACGAAGCGGATCAGGTGGTCCGGCCAGCGGCCGCGGAACAACGCCGACGTCACGCCGAGCACGACCGAGACGACGAGCGCGAGCGCCAAGCCCAGCAGGGTCAGCTGCAGGGTGAGCGGGAGCGCGGTGGCGATGGTCTGGCCCACCGGCTCCTTGGTGATCACGCTCGTGCCGAAGTCGCCTTGCAGCAGATGCCACACGAAATGCACGTACTGCAGCGGCAACGGGTCGAGCAGGCCGTTCTGCTCACGGAACTGCTGGAGCTGATCGGCGGTGGCGTTGGCTCCGTTGAACGCGGCCATCGCCGGGTCGACCGGCGAGAACCGCATCACGATGAACACGAACAGGATCACGCCGAGCAACAGCGGGATCAGGGCGAGGATGCGACCGGCCAGCATCCGCACGACGACTGTCACTTCCGGGGCCTCCCGTCAGACCGGTTTGGCCTGGTTGAGGTAGATGCCCGGGTAGCCCTGGGCACGCACGCCGCTGATCGCCTTCGGGTCCCACGCGGTGCCCATCTGCGTGAAGACGATCGGGTAGATCACCGCCTGCTCGGAAATCTGGTCGAGCAATTGCTTGTACAGCCCGCCGCGTTTGGCCTCGTCGGTTTCCGCGGCAGCCTTGTCCTGCAACGCCAGCAACGCGTTGGTGTCGTCGCCGCTCCAGCGCGCGTACTTCGTCATGAGGACCGACTGCGCGTCGTAGTAGTAGCGGATCAGCAGGTCCGGGTCGTTGCCGAACTGCAGCGGGTTGTTCGTGGTGGCCACGACCTGGAAGTCGTCGCCGTTGTCCAGTTTGGAGAACAGCGCCTTGGTGTCCTGGGAGTCCAAAGTGGTCTGCACGCCGATCGCGTCCCAGCCCTCCTTGATCACCTTGACGCAGTCGAGGACCAGCGAAGTGTTCGTTGTGGACAGAGAGATCTTCAGACCGCTGACGCCCGCTTCGGCGAGCAGTTGCTTGGCTTTTCCCGGATTGAAATTGAAGTCCTGCGACGCGGGCTGCGAACCGGGCAGCTTCGGGTTGATGAAGGAGGTGCCCGCGGTGCCGGTGCCGCGCAGGCCGATTTCGATCATCTTCTTCTTGTCGATGGCGTAATGCAGCGCCTGGCGGACCCGCTTGTCGGCGAACGGCGTGTGCTTGGTGTTGAAGAGGAGGAACAGATTGTTGCCGCCGTCGGCGAATTCGACCGTGCGGCCCGCCTTGCGCAGCTGCTCGGCGTTGGCGGGCGGGATGTTCTCGGCGATCTGCGCGTCCGGCTTCGCTCCGGAGATCGCCGCGACCCGGGGCGCGGAATCCACAATGGACTTCCAGAGCATCTTGTCGTACGCGGCCGGGCGCGGGCCGTTGTAGTCGGCGAACTTCTCGAACGAGGTGTGCGACAGCGGAGCCTGTTCGGTGATCTTGTACGGCCCGGAGCCGACGACCTTGCCCGCCGCGGCGGCCTTCCAGTTGTTCTCGAACACGTGCTTGGGCACGATCTTGCAGATCTGGATCCGCTGCAGCGCGTACGGGAACGCGAACTTCAGATTGAACTCGACGGTCTTGGCGTCGACCTTGGTGACCGACTCCAGCCACTGCGAGAAGAAGCTGTGGATGAGCACGTTCTCTTTGGGATCGAGCGCGCGGGCGTAGGTGAACACGACGTCGTCGGCGGTCACCGGCTGTCCGTCGTGCCACTTCGCGCCGTCGCGCAATTCGAAGCGCAGCTTGGTGCTCTTGAGATCGGCCGGCAGCGCTTTGGCCAGGCCGGGGAAGGGTTCCCGGGTGACCGGGTCGCCCTCGACGAGCGACTCGTAGCTGTGCAGGATGGCCGCCATCGCGAACGCCGACGCGGTCTGCAGCGGGTCCCAGGTCTGGTTGTTGCCGTACCCGATCACCGCGGTGACGGAACCGGACGAATTGCCGGTTTTGTTGGTCGACGCGGGACCGCCGCACGCGGCGAGCGTCGACGAAACCGCTGCGGCAGCCCCGGCGAGGCCGGCGTAGCGCAGCAGTGCGCGCCGGTTGAACTGAGTCCCCATGGCGGTTCGGGACATGGCGTCTCCTGACTTGATGCGGTGTTCCACCCAGAAAGCATCGAGAAGTAGGACGTGGGACGTCCTATGACTTGCCGGAACCCTAAGTCCCGTTCCCGCCCCGGTCAAGAGGCTTGTTCCCACCCGCGCGGGTGCAGCGGGAGAAGCCGATCATGACGTAGGATGTCCTCCGATGGCGACGTGCCAGTGCAAGAAAGACATCCGGGAGACACGTGTGGCGCGCCCGCAACGCAGTGAAGAGATCACCAAGCAGATCATCGACCTGATCGTCGACCGGCAGCTGCCGACCGGCGCGCCGATGCCGACCGAGCTGAGCCTCGCCGAGGACATCGGGGTCAGCCGGAATTCGATCCGGGAGGCGGTCAAGGCGCTGCAGGCGCTCGGCATCGTCGAGGTCCGGCACGGCTACGGCACGTTCGTCGGCTCGGCCGGGTCGGAGGCGCTGCAGACGTGGCTGCTCTTCCGCACGCGCAGCCGCGGCAGCACGGACGCCGGGCGGCTGCGCGACCTGCTCGAGGTGCGCGAAATGATCGAAACGGAGCTGACCAGCCGGGTCGCGCGCGACCACCGGCCGGAGCTGATCGGCGAACTGCAGGCGTGCGTCGCGCGGATGCGCCGCAAGGGACCGGACGCGGCGGTAGCCGACCGCGAGTTCCACGACCTCATCTGCGCCGAAGCGGGTTTCGATCTGGCGCGCGAGCTGACCGGATTGTTCTGGGACGTCTACCGGGCCGCGGAGGGCGAAATGGGCGGTCCGGTGTCGTCGGCTCCGGCCACCGCGAAACGGCACCAGGCGATCGTGGACGCGCTCGTGAGCGGAGACGCGGAGGCGGCCGCGCACGCGGTGCACCGGCACTTCGACGAGGTGCGCAAGCGGGCGAAGGCCGGTCGCTACGGCGGCTTCGGCGAGGCACGGCCTGCGGTTTCCGGTTCGGCCGCCAGCTGATTGTGGTTAATCTGGACCGGTGACGACTCCGGAGATCGCTTTTCTGCCGCCGGCGGCTGCCGAGGACGCCGCACTGGTGACCCTGCTGGCGGAACTGGTGAACACCGTCTACGCCAAGGCTGAAGCCGGTTTGTGGGCTGGTTCGGCCGATCGGACTAACGCTTCGGAGATGGCCGGGCTGGTCCGCGCGGGCGAGATCGCGGTCGCCCGGCTGGCCGGGGACGTGGTGGGTTCGGTCCGGATCCAGCGGCTGGCCGAGGATCTGGGGGAGTTCGGTCTGCTCGCTGCCTCGCCGGAGGTGCGGGGCGCGGGGATCGGGCGGGAGCTGGTGCGGTTCGCGGAGGACTACTGCCGGGCTCAGGGGTGTGCGCGGATGCAGCTTGAGCTGTTGGTGCCGCGCGAGTGGACGCATCCGTCCAAGGAGTTTCTCGCGCAGTGGTACGGGCGGCTGGGGTATCGGGTGGTGGAGACCTCGACGATCGACGGGCCGCATCCGGAGCTGGCTCCGCTGCTGGCCACTCCGTGCGATTTTCTCATCTGGCACAAGGATCTCGGCTGATCTCGGCCGCGGATTTCCGTCCGGTTCTGTCCTGGTGTCAATTCTGACCAGATGGTAGAAATTGGCGAAAGCCCCTATATCTTTAGGAGTTGGCATGGGTGGACCTTCGGTGCAGCTGTACTCGGTGCGCGACGCGTTCGCGGCTGATCCGGACGGGACTTTGCGGCGGCTGGCTGCCATCGGGTTCCGGCGGGTGGAGCCGTATGGCGTGGTGGAGAACGTCGAGGCGCTCGGGGCTGGGCTGGCTGCGCATGGGTTGAGTGCGCCTACTGCGCATGCGGCGTTGGTCGGGAAGGATTTGGGGGCGGTGTTCGCTGCGGCCCGGGAGTTGGGGATCGGGGTGGTGATTGAGCCATTGGTTCCGGCTGCCCGGTGGGGGAGTTTGGCGGATATCTCTGATACTGCGTCTGCGCTTAATGCTGCGGCTGAGG
>NZ_PQIA01000111.1 GCF_003385235.1 Amycolatopsis circi
CGGCTGCTCAGCAGGCACCCGCGCCTCCGCCCGCGGCGCCTCCGCCCGCACCTGCGCCGAAGCCCGCTCCGCAGGCTCCTCCAGCTGCTCCCCCGGCCGCTCCTCCGGCCCCGCAGGCCCCGCCGCCTGCTCAGCCCGCGCCTCCGGCCGTGCCGCCGCCCGCGGCGCCTCCGGCCGCACCGCCTGCGCAGCCGCCAGCTCAGAATCCTCCTGCCGCTCCGCCGCAGCTGTCCGCGACCATGCCGCCGAGCGGCGTCGAACTCCAGCCGGGCGGCGGGGCAGTCGCGCTGCCGATCACCGTGCGCAACGACGGCGGTTCGGTGTCCGATCCGGTCCAGGCGACGCTGAACCTGCCGCCTGGAGTGCAGGCGGTTGGGGCGAACGGCGGCGGCGCTGTCGGCGCGTACTCCAGCGAAGCGGCCGCGCAGTCCGGGCCGATGCAGATCGCGTGCCCGGGCGGCACTGGCACGGTCACGTGCAAGACCGGCAGCGGGTTGCAGCCTGGACAGTCGGCTGTGCTGATGTTCCGCCTGAAGGCGGACGAGAACGCGAGCGGCGGCGAGGTGACCGGTTCGGTTACGGCGGGTGCTTCGGTGAACGTCAGTGTCCGCGTCCAGGTGAAGGTCAAGGCCCCGCAGGACGCTCTGTCGCTGAGGGCCGACACGATCGGCCCTTGGTTCCATCCGGTCGTCAGGGCCGACGTGCAGAACACCGGACAGAGCACGAAACCCGTCACGATCACCTTCGACCACAGTGCTACCGGGCCGTTCACCGTCAAGCGGTTCAACTGCACGTCCGGCGATGCCAGCCTGAGCTGCACCAGCGTCAAACCACTGGCTCCAGGTGAGACGGCGGAGTTGTGGGTCGGTGTGGACCGCAAGCCGTTCGATGGTCCGCTCACCGTCACCGTCAACGCCACGCTCGGAAGCGCCTCGGCGAAGCCGGTAGCGCTGCCGCTCGGCTGTTGGTGGGACATGTGCCACGAGCCGACGATCGGACCGCTCTCGTCCACGTCGGTGCCGCTGCCGACGTCGTCGACCTCGAAGAGCCACGCGCCGACTCCGCCGAAGCACCCGAAGCCGAGCACCGCCCCGCCGACCTCGACGGCCCCCGACGACGAGACGCCGGATTCGACGCCGAGCACCCCGTCGACCACCACGAGCGCGCCGCCGAACCCGGGTTCGAACAGCAAGCCCGGCAAACCCGATAACCACGACAAACGCCCGCCGTCGGCCGAACCCCGGGGGTTCTTCGGCTGGTTCACGGAGTAGCGTCCGCCACGTGCGCGAACTCCTGGCGAAGCACCGTGAACTGGTCCGTTTCGCGATGGTCGGCGGCACGAGCTTCCTCATCACGCTGACGATCACGTATGTCCTGAAGTTCACCGTGCTGCGGACCCATCCGGTCACCGCGCTGATCGTCGGTGTGCTGGTCGCCACGATCTTTTCCTACGTCGCGAACCGCGAATGGGCGTTCCGCACTCGCGGCGGGCGGGAGCGCGCGCACGAAGCGGCGCTGTTTTTCCTGATCAGCGGGGTCGCGCTCGGGTTGAATGCGTTGCCGCAGTGGACTTCGCGGTACGTGCTTCAACTGCAGGTGCCGCACGTGAGCCTGGTCGCGCAGGAGACGGCCGACTTCGTCAGCGGGATGATCATCGGCACTCTGCTCGGGACGCTGTTCCGCTGGTGGGCGTTCAAAAAGTGGGTGTTCCCCACGGAGGGCGCCCGGCCGGAGTCAGTGCGAGAGGACAATCCGGATATTCCGGACCGTAAGGCCGCCTGAGACCTGCCGTGACCTCGAATTCTCTAGACTGCGATACGTGACCGTCGTCGAAACCGTGCTCGCCCGCACCCCCGAGCCACTGCGCTCCGTGCTCGTGAAGCACCGGGAGCTTCTGAAGTTCGCGATCGTGGGCGGCACGACCTTCCTGGTCGACAACGGCGTCTGGTACCTGCTGAAGCTCAGCGTGCTGGAGTCGAAACCGACCACGGCGAAGGCGATCGCGATCATCGTCGCGACGATCGTGTCGTACGTGCTCAACCGCGAATGGTCGTTCCGCACCCGCGGCGGCCGCGAACGCGCCCACGAGGCGACGCTGTTCTTCGTGATCAGCGGGGTCGCAGTGGTCGTGAACCTGATTCCGCTGCTGATCTCGCGCTACTGGCTGCACCTGGAAGTGCCGAACGTGTCGCGGCTCGTGCAGGAGGTCGCGGACTTCGCGAGCGGGTCGATCATCGGCATGCTGCTGGCGATGGTGTTCCGATTCTGGGGGTTCAAGAAGTGGGTGTTCCCGGATGAGCTGGGGGAACGGCGGAAGGACGGGGTCACCCGGCTTCCCCGGTGACCGGCTGGCGCTGTTCGACCTTGACGACACGCTGACCGACCTCGGCGGTGCGTTTTCCCGCTGGGCCACGGGAGCTAGGCGAACCAGCTGAACAGCTGTGGGCGAGTTACCGCGCGAGCATTCTGCGGCTCGGGCAGCTATACCCGCATGCGCTGGACGACCTCGGCACTCTGCACGCCACCGGATGGCGAATCGGCGTCGTCGCCAGCGGAATGCAGGACAACCAGTTAGCGAAGATCCGATGCACCGGTCTAGCTGAAGCGGTCGACGGTTACTGCATTTTCGACGCCACAGGCCTGCGCATCTTCCATGACGCCGCGCAAAAATGTGCGCATAGCGTCGGAATTCGCACCCTCTGGATCAGCCATCACCGCGAGTGGCCGCAAGGTCAGCAGCCACCACACCGCAGCGCGATTGACCTGCGGGAAGCCATCCGGGTCCTGCTCAGCGAGGGACCGGCTCCGCAGGCCATCGCAATTCCCCGACCTCATCCGGGCGCGGCACCTTCAGGAACAGACTGAAAATCGCCGGACGCTTATTCGACAGTTCCAAGCGTCCGCCGTCCGCCTCGACCAGGGCGCGCGCCAGAGCCAACCCAACACCGGTCGAACCACCACCAGAAAAACCGCGTTCGAAAATGTGCGGCGCGATTTCATCCGGCACTCCGGACCCGGTATCCGCGACCTCGATCACCACAGTCCCCTCCGCGTCGCCGCGACGGGCGGACAGCGTGACCGTTCCCGCGCCGTGGCGGAGGGCGTTGTCCAGCAGTACTCCGATCACCTCGCGCAGCCGCGCCGGAGTCACGCGCACCATCAAGCCGTCCGCGACCTTCAGCCGTAAGTTCCGGCCCTCGACCCGCAGCAGTTGCCGCCATTCCTCCGCAACCGCGGGCAAGGCGACCGGCAGATCGACGGGCTCGGCATCCACCTCGCGGGCGGCTCGGGCGGCGGCCAGGAGTTCGTCCAGGGCCTGGGCCAGGCGGTCGGCCTGTTCCTGTGCGGCCCGCGACTCCTCCGCGACGTCTGGGTCTTCGTGGCCGGTCAGCGGTTCCAGCCGGAGCTGCAGAGCGGTCAACCGGCTGCGCAGCTGGTGCGAGACGTCCCCGACCAGCTGTCGTTCCCGCTGCACGAGCTGCGCCAAGGCGGACCCGGACGTGTCCAGGGCCTCCGCGACCATGTCCAGCTCGGCCACGCGGTAGCGGCTCGGATCGGGGCGGAAATCGCCGCCGCCCAGGCGGGACGCGCGGTCTGCGACGTGCCGCAGCGGTTTTGCCAGGCGGCGTGCGGTCACTGTCGCCACGACCGTGCCGGTGCCGACCGACAGCACCACCAGGAGCACCACCAGCAGCGTCACCTGCGTCTGCTTCGTGCGTACCGGGCCGCTCGGGATTGCCAGCATCACCGTGCCGCTGCGAGCGGTCGGCACGGATTCGACTACTGGGTCTGGGCCGGGGTTCGCGCCTAAGTGTTTCTCGCTGAAGCCCTCGGCGCGCACGATCAGCATGCCGCCTTCGGGAACGCCGACCCGGAATTGCTCCAGGTCGATTTCCTGGCCGTTCGCGACCTGCGTGTCCACCGTCGCGGCGATGTTGCGGGCTCGTTCGGCCAGGCTTTCCCGGTTGAGGTTTTCCACCAGCCGCCACGCGGTGACGCCGAGCGGGATGCCCAGCACGGCCGCGGTGACCAGCACGGCGAGGAGGATCGCCAGCAGGATCCGGCGGCGCATGCTCATCGGCGGCTACTCGACATTGAACCGGAATCCCACACCGCGCACGGTCGCGATGCGCCGTTCGGCGTCGGAGTGCGCCGGTTTCGCCTGCCTGCCCGCCGCCTCGTCGGCGGCGACCGCGAGTTTGCGGCGCAGCCAGGACATGTGCATGTCGAGCGTCTTCGACGTCTTGGACTCCAGGTCGTTCCACACCTCGGCGAGGATCTCGTCGCGGCTCACGACCTGCCCGGCGCGGCTCATCAGCACGCGCAGCAGCTCGAACTCCTTGTTCGCCAGCTGCACCTCGTGCGAGTCCACTGTGACCAGTCGCGCGCCGAGATCCATCCGGACGCCGCCCGCTTCCAGCACCTCCGGCACCCGGCGGCGCAGCAGCGCGCGGATCCGCGCGAGAAGTTCGGCGAGCCGGAACGGCTTGGCCACGTAGTCGTCCGCGCCCGCGTCGAGACCGACGACGAAGTCGACCTCGTCGGTGCGCGCGGTGAGCATCAGGACCGGCAGTTCGGTGCCGCTCGCGCGCAGTCTGCGGCACACCTCCAGCCCGTCCATCCCGGGCAGCCCGAGATCGAGCACGAGCAGGTCGACGCGGTGCGCGGCGGTCGCGGCCAGCACCGCCGGCCCGTCGGTGACGACCTCGATCTCGTACCCCTCCCGGTGCAGCGCGCGGGACAGCGGCTCGGCGATGGCCGGATCGTCTTCGGCAAGTAGGACCATGCTCACCTGGCCAACCTTACGGCGAACGGGCGTGAAACCATCGTGACCGTGCCTGCCTACTCGGATGACCTCGTTCTCGCCACCCGGCTGGCGGACGCCGCCGACGCGCTGACCACTGCCCGCTTCCGTGCGCTCGACCTCGCGGTGTCCGCGAAACCGGACCGCACTCCGGTGACCGACGCCGACACTGCCGTGGAGGACGCGATCCGCGAAATCCTCGCCGCGGAACGGCCCGGCGACGCGGTCGCGGGCGAAGAACGCGGCGGCACCGCGGGCAGCGAAGGCCGGGCGTGGGTGATCGACCCGATCGACGGGACCAAAAACTTCCTGCGCGGCGTTCCGGTGTGGGCGACGCTGATCGCGCTCGTCGAGGACGGCACTCCGGTGGTCGGCATGATCAGCGCGCCGTTGCTGGGCCGACGCTGGTGGGCGGCTCAGGGTGAAGGCGCGCACTTGCGCGACGCGGCGGGCGAACGGCGCATGTCGGTGTCGAAGGTGGCGACGCTCGGCGACGCCTATCTGTCCACGACGGACTTGAACAGCTGGACCGAGTACCACTCCCGCGAGAAGTACCTCGCGCTCACCGAGGCGTGCTGGGAGTCGCGGGCGTTCGGCGATTTCTGGAGCCACTGCCTCGTCGCCGAGGGTGCGATGGACGTCGCGGCCGAGTGCGTCGTGAACCCGTGGGACGTCGCCGCCGCGCAGGTGATCGTCACCGAGGCGGGCGGCCGGTTCACCGATCTTTCCGGTGCGGAGACCTACGAGGGCGGCTCAGCGCTGTCCACGAACGGGCTGCTGCACGACGAAGCGCTGGCCGTTCTGGCCTCGTGAGTGTTAATCCCGGTTCTAACCGGGATTAACACTCACGAGGCGCCGGGCAGCACGCCGACCGCGCCGCGCGCCACCTGTGACCAGGTCAGCCTGCCGAAGAGGTAGTGGCAGGCGACCTGTTCGGAGGTGAACGCGGCCCAGTCGTAGCGGTTGCCCTGCTCGCGCCAGAACACTTCCCAGCCGCCATCCGCGGTCGGCAGCAGGCACCACGTGTTGTCCGCTTCCCGGCCGATCGACACGACTTCTTCGGGTACTCCGATGACGTCCAGCCACTTCCGAATCGACTGGGTGTTCATGGTGCCTCCCATGTGACGGCAGCCGAAAAACCCAGCTCGACCAGTTCGTCCGCAGAGAACACTGTCTGGGTGTTCATCGTGCCTCCCGCGTGATGTCGACCAAGAATCCCAGCGTGACCAGTTCGTCCGCGGAGAGCACCGCACGGTAGCGGATTCCGCCGCCCGGCCCGTCGAACCACTCCGCCGACGTGGCTTGCCACACCGGCATCGGCTTCAGCACGCGGTAACGGCGGTAGCCGGAACGCAGCGCGGCGGGCGGCAAAGCGCGCTCCGCGAACGGCGTGCCGTCCGGCGCGAACACCCGGCCGTGGTCGCTGCCGAAGCGGTCCAACAGCGTGTTTTCCGGCAATACCACCGGATTCGGCTCCTCGACGCCGCCTTCCGGGAACCGCTCCGCGGGCGGCCACACGTATTCGGCACCGACCACGAACCGGCGCTCCCATTCCGGACCTTCCGGCGGCGCATAGCCTTCGGTGACCGCCTCGGGCGGCTCCGGATCGACCGGCGGCGCGGGCGAACGACGGAAGCCCTGCTTGACGTACCCGAGCACCGCGGTGTCGTCGAGCAGCGCCGATTCCGGATGGTCGAACAGCGGACGCCGGGCAACCCCGTCCGAGGGCAGCGGCAACTGCCGGTCCGGACGGTCCGCCGCCACCGGCAAATGGCCCAGCGGGAACATGTGCACCGAGAACAGCGCCAGCACGCTTTCCCGGTCGGTGCGCGGAGAACCGACCGGCGGACGGCTTTGCCCGGGCAGCACGCCGGTGCCCGCGGGCGGGGTGGGCACGTCGTCGAAGCCGCGTTCGAGCAACCCGCCGTACTGCACGGGCACGCGCACCGGGCCGGTGGCGACGTCGGTGTCTGCGGGTTCGGGCTGGTCGGACACTGGCACCCTCTTCTCGGTCGTGCCGGCACCGGGTCGGACGCCCGCTCGCACCGAAAGGTTCCGGACGAGCGGGAAACCCACCTTATCGGGCGACGGGGATTCGCCGCCGCACCAACGCGCGGGCCGGGCCGCACTCCTCGTGATCGGCGGCGGAACGCGTCGCGAGATCCCTCCGCGCTTTCCGCGCTCTGCTCGACGCCGTAGGCCACCGCGGCAGCGCGCCTCGGTGGATGCGGAAGCGACGAGGGTGCGTTCTCCGGCTCAGCGGCCGGACTGCCCGGCCGCTGGGTGCGAGGACCGTCCGAGCCGAGGCTCAGAACGGGAAACCGTTGGGGCTCTTGGCGATCGTCAACAGTGGCCTGCCGGACTGGGCGACCCCCGCGTCCCGCCCGGGCCGAGCGGGACGAACTCGGGAGCGCTATCCGGCAAGCGCGTTCACGACCCGCGACGGCGACGGACGGCCCAGCTGACCGGCCATCCACACGCTGGTCTCCACCAGCTTGCCGAGATCGACGCCGTGCTCCACGCCGAGCCCTTCCAGCAGCCAGACCAGATCCTCGGTCGCCAGGTTGCCGGTCGCCGACTCGGCGTACGGGCAGCCGCCGAGGCCGCCTGCCGACGAGTCCACAGTGGACACTCCAGCGCGCAGCGCGGCCTCGGTGTTGGCCAGCGCCTGGCCGTAGGTGTCGTGGAAGTGCACGGCGAGAGCCGAGGTGTCCCCGAACGCCTCGATCAGCCGGGTGACCTGGTTCGTGGTGGCGACGCCGATGGTGTCGCCGAGCGAGAGCTGCGAGCAGCCGAAGTCGAGCAGCCGCTTGCCCGCGCGCACGACCTGTTCCGCGGCGACCACGCCTTCCCACGGGTCGCCGAAGCACATCGAGAGGTAGCCGCGGACCTCGAGGCCCTCCTTGCGCGCCCGCGTGACCACCGGTTCGAACATGGCGAACTGGTCGTCGAACGTCGAGTTCAGGTTGCGCTGGGCGAAGGTCTCGGTGGCGCTGGCGAAGATCGCGATGTGGTCGACGCCCGCGTCGAGCGCGCGGTTGAGGCCGCGGTCGTTCGGCACCAGCACCGGGTAGCGGACGCCGTCGTGGCGGTCGAGGCCGGCGAGCAGCTGTTCGGCGTCGGCGAGCTGCGGCACCCACTTCGGGTGCACGAAGCTGGTCGCCTCGAGAGTGGTCAGCCCGGCGCCGGCGAGCCGGTCCAGGAATTCGAGCTTGACCTCGACCGGCACAACCGAGCCCTCGTTCTGCAGCCCGTCGCGTGCCCCGACCTCCCAGATCTCGACCCGCGGCGGCAATCCGCCCGCGGGGACCCGTTCCGGCAGGCCGACCTCTCGAGCACCCACGTCAGCGTCTCCTTCCGCGCGGTTCCCGGCCGCGCGGGGGCAGAGGTTCGGTGTCCTGCGGACCGGGCGCGCCGTGGTAGTCGTCGTAGGGATTGTCGTTGACTTCGCGGTAAATGACCGTGTGCACGTGCTCGACGTGGGGAATGTCATCGAAGCGCAGCGGCTCGTCCGAGGCCGACTCGATGATGAGCGTGCCGCAGCCGAAGATCCGGTCCATCAGGCCGTGCTCGAACTGGACGCTGTTGATCCGCGACAGCGGGATGTCGATGCCGGTGCGCTTGAGCACGCCCTCGCGCGCGATCAGCCGGTCGGTGGTCACGATGAAGTGCGTCGTGCGCCAGCGGACCAGCGGGGCGAGGAACAGCCACACCACGAAGATCAGCGCCACCGCGGCGACCGCGATCATCGTGATGTTGTTCCACGGCCCGGCGAAGTCCTTGGCGACCACGAACAGCCACACCGCCGCGCCGACGGTGATCACGAACGCCAGGAACGGGAAGATCAGCATCTTGAAGTGCGGGTGGCTGTGCACCACCACGCGTTCGTTCTGGCTGAGCAAATCGTCCGGATAGGCCACGGCGGGCGCTCCCCTGCGAATGTGTGCCGATGTGGTGGATCCACCGTACCGGCGCTGGCCTCGCGCGGGCGCGCCCGTTCCGGTCAAGCAGGGCGGACGTGCACCACATCACCCGCGAAAACGGTCAGCCGCCTGCCGTCGGGGACGTCGACCTGCAACTGGCCGGACGGGTCCAGGTCCGCGGCGCGTCCGGTGAGCGTCGACCCGTCCGGCAGCTGCACCCGGACGTCCTGGCCGAGCGTCGCGCACCGGGCGCGGTAGTCGCCGAGCAGTCCGGCTTCGGTGAGGTCTCCGCCTGCTGTCCGCCAGCGGCGTTCGAGGTCGTCGAACCTGGTCAGGAGGCCGAGCGCGATCTCGGTGCGGTCGGTGGTCGTCGCGCCCTGCTCGGCGAGCGAGGTCGGGGGCAGACCGCCCGGGCCTGCCGGGACGTCGTCGCCGAGCGGCAGGACGTTGAGCCCGATGCCGAGCACCACGGCCGCGTCCTCGCTGCCGACGGCCTCGGCGAGGATGCCCGCGCACTTGGCCCGCTCCGGCCCGGCGAGCACGTCGTTAGGCCATTTGAGGGCGACGTCGACGCCCAGATCGGTGGCCAGCGCGTGCACCGCGAGACCGGCGACCACAGACAGTGAACCGAGCGCGGAGAACGGCACGCCCGCGGGGCGCAGCGCGATGCTCAGGTACAGCCCGGCCCCCTTCGGCGAACTCCACGAACGAGCCCGCCGCCCCACTCCGGCGGTCTGGTGTTCGGCCAGCAAAACGGTCCGGTCTTCCGCGCCTGCGGTGAGGGCTTCCCGCAGGTCAGCGTTAGTGGAACCGGTCGTCTCCACGACGTCGAGGCGGGCGTAGCGGCCGCCGAGTCCGTCCCGCAGCCGCGCCGCGTCGAGTTCAGCCATGTGCCCACAATATGAGAGTCCCCCTAACGTGCAAGCCGTTCGCTCGTTACCCAGAGGTGCGCTCTTCTAGATTGGACGCCGTGACGCCGGAGACCCCCACCGCCGACGCGCCGCCGAAGCCCGCCTGGGCTCGCGGCGCGCTGCATCGTGGCCTCGTGGCGTTGCCGCTGGTCGCCGGCCTCGCCACCGCGGGTTGGCTGGTCGCCGGACGCGATCAGCCCGCTCCCGTTCCGGCGCAGGCCGCGCTCACCGCGCCAGTGCCGACGCAGACCGTCAGCGGTCCGTCGGTGCTGCAAGCAAGCGCTCCGGTGCAAGCGCAGGAACCGGCTCAGGGCGCGGCTGGCGGAGGCGGTGGTCCGGCTCCGCTGCAAAAGTGGGCGGATTCGCTCGCCGGGCCGCTGGACATCCCGGCCCCCGCGTTGCTCGGGTACGCCAACGGCGAGCTGACCATGCGCAAGGAACGCCCGGACTGTCACCTGTCGTGGGTCACCCTGGCGGGCCTCGGCGTCGCCGGAAACAACCACGGCCGCGGCGACGGTTCCGCGATGGGGCTTTCGACGCAGCAGTGGAAGAAGTACGGCGCGCAGATCCCCGGCATCGCGAACCCGGCGCTGACCGACCCGTCGGCCGCATCCGTCGCCGCGGGCCGCGCACTGTGCGCGAGCGGCGTCGATCTGTCCGCGGGCAATGGCTGGTGGAAGGCCCTGGCCGGGTACGAGAACGGCAGCGACATGGAGCTGTTTCGCCAGCGAGTGCTCGGCTACGCCCAGCTGTACGCGACGCTTTCCCTCGACCCGGCGAAGTCCAACGCGCCGTCGGTGCACGCCACGCGATTCGCGCTCGGACAGCTCGGCCTGCCCTATGTCTGGGGCGGCAACGGTCCCGACGCGGGCGCGGCCGGGTTCGACTGCTCGGGTCTCACCAAGGCTTCCTACGACAGCGCCGGGATTTCCTTGCCGCGCACGGCGGACAGCCAGTTCCGTTCGATGCCGCAGGTCCCGGGCGGGCAGGAACCGCAGCTGGGCGATCTCGTCTTCTACGGCAGCCCGGCGCACATCCACCACGTGGGGCTGTATCTCGGGAACGGCCTGATGATCAACGCGCCGACCGAGGGACAGGCGATCCAGATCCACACGTTCCACCGGCCCGGCGACGACTACGCCGGGGCGGGGCATCCGGCGAACTGACGTCGAGTCTCAGGACCAGCGGCAAGATTTCCGTTTTCGCACGCACCGCCCGTCTGCCGCTTATGCTCCGGCGTATTCTTCCTGACCGGAAAGGTATGCCATGTCCGCTCGTATGCTCCCTTTTCTCGCCGTAGGCGCTGCCCTCCTGATCAGCAGCTGCTCCGGCGAAAGCGGCGGCACCGCCTCCCCGGCACCCTCGACCGCGCCCGCATCCTCCTCGGCGGCACAGCCCTCGCCGTCTACTTCTGCGGCGCCGTCGTCATCCGCCGCAGAGTCGACCGGCGGCGACGCGGTCGAGCGGTACGAAGCCTTCATGCACGCGGCGGGCAAGGAGGACCTCGCGACGGTCTGCGAGATCGCCGGTCCGGCCGCCAAGCAGGCGGAGGACCAGGGCATGGGCCCGTGCGAGAAGACGATGCCGATGGCGTTCAAGCTGATCTCCCCGACGCAGAAGAAGGCCCTGCAGACCGCCACGGTCGACCGGTCCAAGATCAAGGACGGGGCCAAGAAGGTCGAGATCCCGGCGAGCGCGGTGAAGGCGTCCGTCAAGTTCACCGACAGCGACCTCGGCGACGCGGTTATGGAGAATCGCGGCGGCAAGTGGTACGTAGTCGACTGACCCAGTGCGAGGCACCTGCGCGGCGGGCTACTTCGGCGGCCTTGCGGTAGTGCTCTTCGGGCGGCAATCCCAGCCGGACGGCCAACTCGCCCAGGTAATAGGCGACTGGCCCCAGTGTCACCACGCCGGAACCGGCACCGGCTAGTTCGTTCTCCGCTGGGATCAGTCGCTCGTACAGCTCGCGTGCGTCTCCGGTCGAGGCGGTGAGGCAAGCGCGCAGTTCCAGGAACAGGTCCGGGCGATCTGACGGCAGCGAGTAGTCCACTGTGGACTCCAGGCCGTGTTGCAGGTACAGGCAATGCCGGGCCAGCGGCAGCAGGCCACGGTCCACTCCGGACATTCCGCTGCCGGACAACCGGGTCGCGGAGCTGCGGTAGGCGGCTTCCGCGGCGGCGACCGGGCCGGTGACGGCCAGGCGGAGCGCGCGGTACCAGTCGGTGAACACGCTGACGAGCGGGAGGTCGTACTGCTCCCCCAGCCGATCGGCCGCGGTCGCGTGAGTGTCGGCGGCAGTGAAGTCGGCGAGCGCTGAGCGGGCTTGCATCAGCACGAGGTGACCGAGCACCTCGAACGTCACTAATCGTTGCCGGGCAGCGAGTTCTACCAGCTCTTCGCCGATCCGGGCGCGTTCCGGGGCCAGCCCAGCGCGGGTGAAGGTCTGCGTCCAGCGCGCGTTCAACGCCAACGCGAGCAGCGCCGGATCCCCGGCGGACCGCGCCAGTTTCTCCGCTTCGACGGCTGCGTCGTGCGCGCGTTGACCGCCTTCGTTGCGCAGTTCCAACGCGATGGTCGCCAGTAACCGGGCGCGTACGCGTGGATCGGTGGCGTGGACGCGTTCGGCGGCGTCGGCGATGCGGCGGGCCAGCGCGGGGTCGTCGTTCTCGGTCCAGATTCCCGGCACGTCGAACGCGGTCAAAACCCGGATGGTCAACGCGGAATCGTCGCCCGCGAGGTCCAAGGCCTCGGCGCGGTAGCGGCGCGCGGCGGTCAAGGAACCGGTGAACGCGGACGTCCGGGCTAGTCCCATCAGCAACTCAACGGTGCGCGGGCCCTGCGCTAAAGCGGCTTGCCAGAGTCGAAGTGCTTCGTGGGGTGCGAAATCCCGCTCAGCACGTTCCGCGGCTGCTTGCGCGTAGGCGGTGCCGCGATCGTCTCCGGCGAGCAGGAAGTGGTGGGCCAGCAGGGAAATCTCGGACGGTCGGCGGCTGACCAACGCTTCGCCGACCTCCCGATGCAGCTGAGCGCGCCGAGCCATCGACAGATCGTCGTACACGGCGTCGCGGACGAGCGCGTGCGCGAACCGGAATGCTCGTGGTCCGCTTTCGGTCAGAAACCCTGCCTGCACAGCGATTTCCAGTTCTTCGAGGACGTCACCGAGCAGGCCGAGGTCGACGTCCGCACCGATCACCGCGGCCTTCCCGAGGACCGCGCGTACGTGGTCGGGCAACGCGGCGATTCGGTTCCGGACGACGTCGCGCACTCCGTCCGGCAAGTCGCCTTCGGCATCCAAAGCGCGGGCGAGTTCCTTGACGAAGAACGGATTCCCGCCGGACCGCCGATGAATCACCGCGGCGGACTCCGGACCGACCAGCTCGGCCACCGCCTCGACCGAAAGCCCGCCGAGGTAAAGCCGAACCGGGTCGGCGCGCGCGAGTCTGCCCAACGCGGCGGTCAGTTCCGCGGAAACCTCGGTGGTCCGATACGTCGCGATCAACAACACTGGAGCCGCGGTCATCGACGTCAGCAGGGCCAGCGTTTCCTCGCCCGCCCACTGCAAATCGTCGAGGACGAGCAGCAGTGGACTCCGGCGAGCCACCTCGGCGATCCGCGCGGTCATCGCCTGATGCCATTCGAACCGCGCCACCGCCGGGTCGCCGCCTGCAGGCCGTGGCGGGACCGGTTCGCCCAGTGTGGCGAGAATCCGCGTCCACGGCCAGGCGGGCGGCACCCCGGCACCGTCCGGATTCACGCCCCACGCCGTAGTCCAGCCCAGCCGCGCGGCGAATTCCTCGACCAGCGCGGTCTTGCCCGCGCCTGCCTCGCCGGATACGAGAACGAGCCGGAATCGCTTGCGGTCAGCCACTTCCGCCGCGACCTCGGCGAGCCGCGTCAGCTCCGCATCTCGCCCAGCCAATCGCGTAGGAACCGACGTCACCAACTGCGGGGCCTGCGCGAGGATGTCCTGCTCCACCTGCCGCAACGCCGGTCCAGGATCGACGCCCAACTCCGCTGCCAACCCGGCCCGCGCCCGACGCAGAGCGGCAAGCGCATCACCCTGCCGTCCAGCGCGGTACAACGCGAGCGTCAGCAACCGCCATGCTTCCTCACGCAGCGGATGAGCGTCCACAAGGGACTCCAGATCCGGCACCGCTTCGGCAGCCCGGCCGAGATCCAACAGGCCAGCAGCCCGCCGTTCCAGCGCAAGCAACCGAAGTTCGTCGAGCCGAGCCCGTTCGGCGCGCGTCCACGGCTCGTCGGCGAACTCCGCGTACGGCTCGCCGCGCCACCAGCCGAGGGCCTCGTCCAGCTGCGCGACCGACGGCGTCCCCCGCAGCAATGCCGCGAAACGCCACGCGTCGACCTGCTCCGGTTCAGCGCGCAGCGCGTACCCCGGCCCGGCGGTGACCAGCAGCTTCGCGGGCGTCCGCGGCGGACGGTCCGGTTCGAGCGAACGCCGCAGCGCCCCGACGAAGGTCTGCACCGCGCCGACAGCACCCGCTCGCGGCTCGCTCCACAACGCGTCGACCAGCGCGTCCGTCGAAACCACCTGTCCGCGGGCGACGAGCAGGCGCGCGAGCACCGCACGATGCCGCGGCCCGGGCAGCGCCACCGGCCCGCGCGCGTCGTGGGCCGTCAACGGGCCCAGCACCGAGAACGAGATGGTCATCGGTTCCGTACTGTAATCAGCTCGGTCGTCGCTGATCGGTTGCTGATCGGCCCGGCGCACGCTGGGTCGCATGAACTTCGACTACCAGCGGGTGCCCGTCGCCGACGGCGTGTCGCTCAACGTGGCGGTCGCGGGCTCCGGCTCGCCGATCGTCCTGCTGCACGGCTTCCCGCAGACCCACCTGATGTGGCGGCACGTCGCCGCCGATCTCGCCGCCGACCACACTGTCCTGTGCCCGGACCTGCGCGGCTACGGCGACAGCGACAAGCCCGCCGACGACGGCCAGACCTACTCGAAGCGCACCATGGCCGCCGATGTCGTCGCCCTCGCCCGCGCCTTCGGACACGAGCAGTTCGCACTCGCCGGACACGACCGCGGCGCGCTCGTCGCGATCCGCGCCGGCCTCGACCACCCGGACCACGTGTCCCACCTGGCGATCCTCGACGTGCTGCCGACGCTGGACATGTGGGACGTGCTGCACGGCGTCAGCGCGGCGGTCGCCTTCCACCTCTACCTCATGGCGCAGCCGCCCGGCCTTCCCGAGCAGCTGATCAGCGGCGCGCCGGACGCGTTCTTCAGCTACTTCCTCGACCAGTGGGGCGCCAATCCGGAAGCCATCCCGGCCGACATCCGCGCCCGGTACCTCGAAGCGAGCCGGAACGCGGTGCCGTCGATCGTCGCCGACTACCGCGCGTCCGCGGGCATCGACGTCGAGCACGATCGCGCCGACCGGGAATCGGGCAATCAGCTCAAGATGCCGACCACCGTGCTGCAACAGGATTGGGGTGTCGCGCTGGGCTACGACGCGGTCTCGCTCTGGCGCGCGTGGGCACCGGACTGTGTGCACGAAACCGTACACAGTGGACATTTCATGGCCGAGACTTCCCCTGCCAGCGTTACGAAATCACTGCGGGACCTGCTCGCACGCTGACCCGCCGAAAGTCGTGCCCCGGACGAGTGGTCGCCAGTAATTCACCCACCGACCGCTCTCCGGGACACCTTCGCCGTGGCACGGTCTATGCCGCTCCCACCTGAGCGCATTTCCCGACCGATCTTGGAGGACCTGTGTTCCGCAAGCGGATCGTGGCCGCCGTCGCGACGGCAATCCTCGGCGCGGCAACCGCCGCCCAACCCGCCTCAGCAGCGGCGTCCGTGCCCACCTTCGACCACGTCGTGCTCGTGATGTTCGAGAACGAGTCGTCGACGTCGATCGACTCGACCACCGCGCCTTACTTCGCCTCGCTCGCCGCGCAAGGCGCGAACTTCACCGACTCCCACGCCCTCACCCACCCGAGCCAGCCGAACTACGTCGCGCTGTTCTCGGGCGACACCCAGGGCGTCACCGACGACACCTGCCCGCAAAACCTCGGCGCGGTGGACAACCTCGGTTCGCAGCTCGCCGGCGCGGGCAAGACCTTCACCGGCTACTCGGAGTCGATGCCGTCGGACGGCTACACCGGCTGCTCGTCCGGCGAGTACCGGCGCAAGCACAACAGCTGGGTCGACTTCTCGAACGTGCCCGCGTCGAGCAACCTGCGCTACTCCCAGTTCCCGTCGGACTACTCGCAGCTGCCCAGCGTCGCGTTCGTGACCCCGAACATGTGCAACGACATGCACGACTGCTCGGTCGGCACCGGCGACACCTGGCTGAAGAACAACCTCGACGGCTACGCACAGTGGGCCAAGACGCACAACAGCCTGCTGATCGTGACGTTCGACGAGGACGAAGGCACCTCGACGAACCAGATCTACACGAGCTTCACCGGCGCGCACGTGAAGCAAGGCGACTACTCGGAAACGATCAACCACTACACCGTGCTGCGCACCATGGAGGCCGCCAACGGTCTCCCCGGCATCGCCAACGCGGCGAACGAAACGCCGATCACCGACGCCTGGCAGTGACGCCCGCCGGTCGCGGCCGCCTCGCCGGGGCCGCGGCCGGGGTGCGCCCGGCTGTGCCGAACTGGAATGTCAGACTGATCCGACCAGCGGATCTGACAACCAGGGAGAGCGATGGGCGACGGGCAATCTGCCGCCGAGGTGCTCTCCGCGGAACTGGCCACGCTGCGCGCGCGGGCCGGGAATCCGTCGTTCCGCAAGATGGCCGACCGCTCCGGCCAGATCTCGCACACCACACTGCACGAGGCGGTTCGCGGCACCCGGTTCCCGTCGTGGGACACCACGCGCGAGTTCGTCCGGGCGTGCGACGCCGACGAACAGCAGTGGCGGCGACGCTGGGAAGAACTGAAAGGCGTGCCGCCGGAACCCGAGGCCGCCGTCGCCGAACCGGCTGAAGTCGAGATCGTCAAAACGGCCGCGGAACCGGTGCTGATCACCTCGGACCCGGCCGCCTCGGAAAAACCCCGGCGTCGCCGCAAGTACGCGCTGGCCGCGGTCGCGTTCGTCGTCGTGCTGCTCGCCGCCGTCACCGCGATCGTGGTGCCGAAACTGAAGAGCGGCGGCCTGGTCGACGTCGGGGCGCGCGTCTCCGGCGACAACTCCAAGTTCGTCGGCGACGTGACCGTGCCCGACGGCACCGAAATCCACGTCGGCGAGACCGTCCAGAAGGTGTGGGAGCTGCAGAACACCGGCTCGGTGATCTGGCATCAGCGGTACCTGCAGCGAATGGACCTGCCGCCGAGCCCCGGCTCCTGCCGCACCCCGGACCGGGTGCTGATCGGCGACACCCCGCCCGGCGACCACGTGATGGTGAGCGTTCCGCTGACCGCTTCGCCCGCGCCGGGACGCTGCTGGATCGGCTGGAAGATGGTCGACGCGAACGGCGCGGAGTTCTTCACGACCCGCCGTCCGGTGTATGTCCTGGTGACGGTCGTCTCCTGACGCGTGTCAGATTCTGTAAGACCTGGTCACCGGGGTACCGAACACCCCAGCCCGCTCGCAAGGATGAGTGCCGCTGGGGGTCGGTCCGTGGCAGCTCGCGAACAGCGCTGCCACGGACCGCCGCATTCAGGCCGGACGGCGGAACGTGGTCCGGTAGGCGCTCGGCGAGACCCCGAGCGCGGCCTGCAGGTGCTGGCGCAGCGACGCGGCCGTCCCGAATCCGCACGCCGCGGCGACCCGGTCGACCGGCAGCTCCGATTCCTCCAGCAACTGCCGCGCGCGCTCCACTCGCTGCTGGGTCAGCCACTGCAGCGCCGACATCCCGACCTCGTCCCGGAACCGCCGCGTGAACGTCCGCGTGCTCATCGACTCGCGCATCGCCAGGTCACGCAACGTGATCGGCCGGTCGAGGTGTTCCAAGGCCCACGCCCGCGCGGCCGAGGTGGACGACGACCGCGGCTCCGGCACCGGACGGCGGATGAACTGGGCCTGACCGCCCTCGCGATGCGGCGAAACGACCGTGCCGCGAGCGACCTCGTTGGCGACCGCAGCACCGAAGTCGCGCCGGATCATGTGCAGGCAGAGGTCGATGCCGGACGCGACGCCCGCCGAAGTGAGCACGTTGCCGTCCTCGGTGTAGAGCACGTCCGGGTCGAGCTGCACGCGCGGGTATTCGAGCTGGAACTCGCATGCCGAACGCCAGTGCGTGGTCGCGCGGCGGCCGTCGAGCAGGCCCATCGCGGCGAGCACGTACGCGCCGGTGCAGATCGAGGCGATCCGGCTGTCCGGGCGCACCAGGTTCATCGCGTGCTTGAGCTGCTCGGTCAACTGGTGTCCGGCGGGCTCGTACTCGAGCGACGACGCGGGCACGATCACCGTGTCGGCCTCGGCCACCGCTTCCGGCCCCTGCTCGACCGGGATGGTGAAGTCCGAATCGGTGCGGATGTCGCCGGGCTCCGGCGTGCAGGTGACGACCTCGTACAACCGCTCGCCGTCCGCGGATTTGGCCTGGCCGAACAGCCGGTGGACGATGCCGAGTTCCATCACGAGCATGCCGTGCCGCACCAGCACCGCGACCTTGTGCCGCTCCGGATGACGAAAAACAGCCATGGCCCGATTCTTGCACAAGGTGGCCATCGGGCCACTGTTTTGGCCGTTTCGCCGGTTGCACCCTGGCCTCATGAACGTCTTGTGGATCTACGCCCACCCCGACCCCGCATCGCTCAACGGCGCGCTTCGCGACGAGGGCGTCGCCACCCTTCGCGATCTCGGCCACGACGTGCGCGAATCCGATCTGTACGCGATGCGCTGGAACCCGATCGTCGACGAGATCGCGACCGTGCCCGAGGACGTCCGGATCGAGCACGAAAAACTCGACTGGGCGGACACGGTCGTCGTCCAATTCCCGCTCTGGTGGGCGGACACCCCAGCCATCCTGAAGGGCTGGTTCGACCGCGTTTTCGTGCAGGGATACGGCTATGACTACCGCGACGAAACCGGCCACACTCTGCGCTACGGCAACGGCGTGCTGGCCGGGAAACGCGCGATGGTCATCGTCACCGCCGGGGCGCACGAGGACAGTCTCGGCCCGCGCGGCGCGCACGGTTCGCTGGACGACCTGCTGTTCAACGTCCAGCACGCCACGCTCTTCTACACCGGCATGACGGTCCTGCCGCCGCTCAAGGTGACCGGCACGAACCGGATGACGCCGGAGAAGTTCGATTGCGTCGCCGAGCAGCTGCGCAAACGTTTGCACTCCCTGGAAACGACCGATCCGCTGCCCTACCGCACGCAGGACGGCGGCGACTACGACCGGCGGCTCGTCCTGCTTCCCGAGGTCGCCCCAGGTCAGACCGGGTACGGGGCGCACCTGACGGCTTGACCCATATATACCTCCGTGGTTATATACGGGCATGGCGATCCTGCGAACCACTCCTGGCGGACGACCGAGCGTGAAACTCGAACGGACTCTGGCCCATCCGCCGGAGAAGGTGTGGCGCGCGGTCACCTCGCCCGAAGAGCTGGCGCACTGGTTCCCGGCGGCCGTCACGTTGCCGGAGACCCCGGCGCCGGGCGGGAAGATCACGTTCACCTTCACTGAGACCGGGGACGTCAGCGAGGGCGAGATCCTCGGCTACCAGCCGCCGGAGGTCTTCGAGTTCACCTGGAACTGGGACCTGATCCGGATCGAGGTGTCGGCCGACGGCGCGGGCAGCAAGCTCGCCTTCACGCACGTCTTCAACCGCGGCGAGCCGGACATCGCGCTGCTCGGCGCGGGACGGCACGTCACCGGCTGGGTCGCCTGCCTGGATTCCCTCGAAGCCACGCTGGACGGCCGGACGCCGGAGATGCCGACCGACTGGCACGCGCGGATGGTGCACTACATCGAGGAATTCGGCCTGGAGGACGGCGAAGTCCTGGACGGCGGGACGATCCGTTTCCGCCGCGACCTGGTCTGGCCGCCTGCCGAGGACGTCTGGCAGCGGCTGCCCCAGCCGGAAGACGGGGCGGAGGTGCTGGAGTCGCGGTCGCCGGAGGTGCTGGCGTACACCTGGCTGCACGACGGGAAACCGGCCGGGCGGGTGCGGTGGGAAGTGACCGCGGACCCGCTGGACGGCGTGCGGGTGGAGCTGACCCAGACCGTTCCGGAGGAGCTAGCGGATCTGTTGCCAGACCTGCTGACGGCGCGGCATGAGCAGCTGAACGCGTTGTTCGCCGGGACGTTCGGGGTGGAAGTGGAGCCGTGGGGCGAGGAGCGGAGGGCTGAGGCGCGGGGGCGGTATGGGTCGTGAGTGTCTATGCCGGTTCTAATACTCCAGCTGTAGTTCGTGATCTTGCTGGAGGGGCCGGTGAGATGGGTGCGGCCACCGCGTGATCATGGGTGTTTGTGAGGACAACTCAAGATCATGTGGTGGCCGCGGCTGCCAGCGTAGACCCTGCGGGGTGGCAGTCGCTGCTGGGCGAGATGCTGCTGCGGATCGGGCATCGGTTCGTGCGGGTGGAGTCGCGTCGGCGGGCCGGGCGGTTCGTGCAGGGGCTGCTGGCCGGGCTGGCGCGGGTGAACTGCTGGACCGTCGCTGAGCAGGTCGGAGACCGGGCCCCGGACGGGATGCAGAACCTGCTCTCGCGCGCGACATGGGACGCAGACGGGGTCCGCGACGACCTGCGCGAGGTCGTGGTCGAGCAGCTGGGTGTCGAGGATGCGATGCTGGTCATCGACGAGACCGGTGACCTGAAGAAGGGCGTCGAGTCGGTCGGGGTGCAGCGGCAATACACCGGCACGGCGGGACGGATCGAGAACTCGCAGATGTCGGTGTTCCTGGTGTATTCCACCCCGGCCGGGCACACGTTCATCGACCGCGAGCTCTACCTGCCCGAAAGCTGGGCAGAGGACCAGGCACGGCGGGACCGGGCCGGAGTGCCCGCGCAGACCCTGTTCACCACGAAATCCCGGCTGGCCTTGGCGATGATCGCTCGTGCGCTGGAGGCGGGAGTCCGGGTGGGGTGGGTGACCGGGGACGAGGCCTACGGCAAAGACGCCGCCGGCCTGCGCGATCCGCTCGAGGCCCGCGAACAGGCCTATGTGCTGGCCGTGGCCTGCGACCACCGCGTTCCCGGGCCGGGCGAGGAGAGCGTGCGGGCCGATGAGCGCGCCGCCGCGCTGCCGAAGCGGGCCTGGCAGAAGCTCTCCGCCGGGGCCGGCGCGAAAGGCCGCCGTTACTACCTGTGGGCCCGGCTGCGGCTGCATCCGGCAGGCAAGACCGGATACCACTGGATCTTGATGCGCCGTAACCGGCGGACCGGGGAAACGGCGTTCTACCGCTGCTACAGCCCCGCCGGGTCGCGCTGGCCGACCTCGCGCGCGTCGCCGGGCGGCGCTGGACGATCGAGGAGGCCTTCCAGACCAGCAAAGAACTCACCGGCCTCGACGAGCACCAGGTCCGCACCTGGACCTCCTGGTACCGCTGGACCACCCTGGTCATGTTCGCGCACGCCTTCCTCGCCATCGCCACGGCTCAGGCTCGCAGCACACCGTCGGCCGAGGGCCTGATCCCGTTGACACGCAACGAGATCAGACACCTCTACGCCCAGCTCATCCTGCAACCAGCACGCAAGATCATCGACATCCTGGCCTGGTCCGCCTGGCGCCGACGACACCAACACCAAGCCCGCCAAAGCCACTACCAGCGACGACACCAGCAACCAACGCCCAATCACGAACTACAGCTGGAGTACTAACCGGGATTAGCACTCACGAGCCCCCCTACCCCAGCGCAGTGTTATACGGCGAAAACCGCACCTCCGCCGACCCCGGCAACGCTTTCCCGCGCAGCACCAGCCGCGGAGCCGGACCGTGGACCGCCAACCCACGCGCCTCGCACCACGCCGACAGCTCCGGAAACCGGTGGTCCACGGCCAGCCGGAGGTCGCCGGACGTGGTGCGGGCGATGCCGCGGATCAGCGCGCGGGCCTGGTCCTCGTCCGCGGCCACCACCGGGCCGATGGCCAGCACCCCTGCTTGCGCGGTGCCAAGCGCGTAACCCTCGTCAGTCACGTGGACGTGGTCGGCCTCAAACAGCATGCGGTTCAACAACTCCCGCCGCGCGAAGCCTTGCGACGCACTGTCCAATTCGTACACTCGCGCCACGTCCGCCGGACCGATCGGCCGCGCCGCCGGACCATCGTCGTCGGTGAACCGGCCACGATGATCGTTGCAGCCGCCGTCGAACTCGAAGCCCATCGATTCGTACAGCGAACGCGCGTTTTCCGTGGTGTGCAAGGACACGACGGCGTCCCCGGCTTCGTCGAGCGCCTGCGCCGTCACCCGTCGGCCGAGCCCCTGCCGCGCGAACCGCTCCGCGACGACGACCATCGAGACGCTCGCGGTCGGCCCGGTCCGGGTGAGCACCGCCGCCGCGGCGAGGCCGCCGTCCGGAGCGTCGATGCCGAATCCGCGGCCGACGTCCAGCAGCATCGCCCATTTTCGTTCTTCGCGCGGCCACCCGCGATCGGTTCCGAGGTCGAGGCAAGCGGACAGGTCGGCGGGCCCGAGCGAGCGGACCGAGGCGTCGGCGAGCAGCACGGTCCCCACCCTAGGCCGGAGAGCTGCCGCGGTGGTCGGCTCGACGCCGAAAATTCAACTGCCGCCCGGCATAGGCTTCGCTGGTGACCGACTCCGAAGTGCTGACCGTCCAGCAGGTTCTCGGCGACGGCCGGTTCGCCGAAGTGCGGCTGACCGAGACCGATTCCCGCACGGGTTAGGTGGCCGTCGGGGGTGCGCTGGGACGTCCGCTGTGGGCCGGGCACACCGTGGCGAGTTCGCCCGGCCCGACCGCCTGGAACCGCGTGCGTGTCTACCGCGCCGACACGCTCGAATGTGTTCACCTGATGAGCCTGCATTGGCCGGTCAACGCGCTGGCGTTCCGCGACCTCTTTGGTGAAGGACCGCCGTGAGGTACTGCAGGTCGGCGGCGTCGCTGCGGACACGTCGAACCGGTCCAAGGCGTGTTCGTCGACGACTCGATCGTCCACGCCACCGCGATCCACAACGGGGCCGGACTACAGCCCGGCAACGCCTGCGTAGTCCGCCGCTCCTATCCCGACGGAAAGCCCAGTGGGTCTTCACCGCCGACCACCCAGGTCACCGCGATAGACGCCGTCGGGTACCCCGTCGGCACGCTGGACGGCCGCGTGCTGGTCTGCGAAACAGTGACAAGGGAGTCCTACGCCACACGCGCGGCAACCGCGCAGTAGCTAAGCTCCGCCACATGAGCAGTGCGACGCAGCCGCTCGGGACGCCGCCCGAGGGAGAACCGGACATCCACACGACGGCCGGCAAGCTCGCGGATCTCTACCGCCGCTACGACGAGGCCGTGCACGCCGGTTCGGCGCGCGCGATCGAGAAACAGCACGCCAAGGGCAAGAAAACCGCCCGCGAGCGGATCGACCTTCTGCTCGACGAGGGCTCGTTCGTCGAGCTGGACGAGCTGGCGCGGCACCGCTCCACGAACTTCGGGCTGGAGAAGAACCGCCCGTACGGCGACGGCGTCGTCACCGGGTACGGCACCGTCGACGGACGTCCGGTGTGCGTGTTCAGCCAGGACGTCACCGTCTTCGGCGGCGCGCTCGGCGAGGTCTACGGCGAGAAGATCGTCAAGGTGATGGACCTGGCGATCAAGACCGGCCGTCCGATCATCGGCATCAACGAGGGCGGCGGCGCGCGGATCCAGGAAGGCGTCGTGTCGCTCGGCCTGTACGGCGAGATCTTCCGCCGCAACACCATGGCCTCCGGCGTCATCCCGCAGATCTCGCTGATCATGGGCGCGAACGCGGGCGGCCATGTCTACTCCCCCGCGCTCACCGACTTCGTCGTGATGGTGGACGAGACGTCGCAGATGTTCATCACCGGACCGGACGTCGTGAAGACGGTGACCGGCGAGGACGTCACCTTCGAGGAACTCGGCGGCGGGCGCACGCACAACACCAAGTCGGGCGTCGCGCACTACCTCGGTTCCGACGACGAGGACGCGATCGCCTACGTCAAGGAACTGCTCTCCTACCTGCCGCAGAACAACCTGTCCGAGCCGCCGGAGTTCGACGCGGACGCGCCGCCTGCCGGGTTCTTCGAGAACGTCACCGACACCGACCGCGAGCTGGACACGCTCATCCCGGACTCGCCGAACACGCCGTACGACATGCACGAGGTCGTCACCCGCGTGCTCGACGACGGCGAGTTCCTCGAGGTGCACGAGCTGTTCGCGCCCAACATCCTGGTCGGGTTCGGCCGGGTTGACGGCCAAAGCGTCGGCGTCGTCGCGAACCAGCCGACGCAGTTCGCCGGCTGCCTCGACATCGACGCGTCCGAGAAGGCCGCCCGGTTCGTGCGGACCTGCGACGCGTTCAACATCCCGGTGCTGACCTTCGTGGACGTTCCCGGCTTCCTTCCCGGCACCGACCAGGAGTGGAACGGCATCATCCGCCGCGGCGCGAAGCTGATCTACGCGTACGCGGAGGCGACCGTCCCGCTGATCACGGTGATCACGCGCAAGGCCTACGGCGGCGCGTACGACGTGATGGGTTCCAAGCACCTCGGCGCGGACATCAACCTGGCCTGGCCCACCGCGCAGGTCGCGGTGATGGGTGCGCAGGGCGCGGCGAACATCGTGCACCGCAAGACGCTGGCCAACGCGGCAGCGGAAGGTCGCGATGTCGATGCGTTGCGCGCGGACCTGATCCAGGAATACGAGGACACGCTGCTGAACCCGTACGCGGCGGCCGAACGCGGCTATGTCGACTCGGTGATCGTGCCCGCGCACACCCGCGGTCACGTCGCCAAGGCGCTGAGCCTGCTGCGCACCAAGCGCGAATCGATGCCGCCCAAGAAGCACGGCAACATCCCCCTGTGAGGCCGAGATGACGGACGCTCCCCTGCTCCGCGTGGTCCGCGGCAACCCGGACGACGCCGAACTCGCCGCGCTCACCGCGGTGGTGGCCACTGCCGCGTCGCTGGCGGCACCTGCTCCGACGCGGCGTCGTACGTCGTGGTGGGGCGACCGGGCCGCGGCGGTGCGCGCGCCTCTGGCGGCTGGTGACGGGGCCTGGCGCGCCTCGTCGTTGCCTCGCTGAAGTCCTCGTGCGTGTTGGCGCCGGTTAGAACCGGCGCCAACACTCACGACCACCTGCGGGATCCGAACCAGTTCCCGGACGGGCGGCCGGCCAAAAGTACGTCGATCGGCATCAAGAACGCCGAGGGCGAGTACATCGCGGCGCTGTGTCTGAACCTCGACGTCTCGGTGCTGTCGCCGCTCAGGCACACGCTGACCAACCTGGTCGCTACTGATGCTGCGCAGCCCGGCGTCGTGGAAGATCTGCGCTCCCGGACCTCGCGTGAGCTGCGGGAACTGATCGAACGCGCGGCCGGGGGCAGCCCGCGTTCCCTTTCCCGCGAGGCCAAACGAGACCTGGTCCGCCGGCTGCGCGACGAGGGATACTTCGAATCCCGCGACGCCGCCCAGGTCATCGCCGACCTGCTCGGCGTATCCCGGGCGACTGTCTACAACTACGCGAAATGAGCACGTCGATGACCGAAATCGTCCTGCGCGACAGCCCTGAACTGACCGCGCCCGGCGGGCATTACTCGCACACCGCGCAATACGGCGGGATGGCCTTCGTCTCCGGACAGCTGCCCATCACCAGCGACGGGACCCGGCTGGTGGACGAGCCGTTTGCCGTGCAGGCTAAACAAGTTCTGGCCAACGTCGACGCGTGTCTCGCCACTGCGGGCACGAGCCGCGATCGGCTGTTGTCGGTCACCGTCTACGTGACCGACATGGGCGACTGGCCGGAGTTCGACGGGATTTACCGTGCCTGGATTGGCGAGCATCGCCCGGCGCGTGCGGTCGCCGGATCGAGTACCCTCCACTTTGGAGCGAAGGTCGAGGTGCAGGCAATTGCCGCCGTCTGAGGAAACCCTGGCTGACCCGGACACGCCGTTCGCCGTCGTTGAGCTGTCGCGCGCCCAGCGCAACGCCGAATTTTTAGCGCAGCGAATGCGCGAACTCGGCGTTTCCCTGCGCCCGCACACGAAAACGGCGAAGGCGTTGCCCGCGACCGCGTTGATGCACGGCGGTAAACCAGGTCCGATCACAGTGTCGACGCTGGCCGAAGCAGAAGCCTTCGCCGACGGCGGGTACACCGACATCACGTACGCGGTCGGCATTGACCCGCACAAGCTCCCGCGCGTGATAGCGCTGCTGCGACGGGGAATCACCGTGCGTGTGCTGCTGGACAGCGTCGCACAGGCCGCTGCGGTAACCGCCGCAGCGCGCGAAGCCGGGGTACGCATTCCGTCGCTGATCGAGGTCGACTGTGACGGTCACCGTGGCGGCGTACTGCCCGAAGACCCCGCGTTGCTCGCCATCGGACGACAGCTGCCCGACTGTCTCGACGGCGTCCTCGTACACGCCGGTGAGTCCTACTTCGCGACAACCGCTGCAGCACAACGCGAAGCCGCCGCGCACGAGCGTGACGTCGCTGTCGCTGCAGCACAACGCCTTCGCGACGAAGGTCTGTACGCGGGCACAGTCAGCGTCGGCTCCACCCCGACCGCGCACGCAGCCGACGACCTCACTGGCGTCACCGAAGTCCGCGCTGGCAACTACATCTTCTTCGACCTGGTGATGGCCGGGCTCGGCGTCTGCCGCGTCGAAGACCTTGCGCTGTCCGTGGTCGTCACAGTGATCGGACACCGCCCCGAGCACGGCTGGATCCTCACCGACGGCGGCTGGATGGCGTTGTCGCGAGACCGAGGCACCGCGAACCAAGCCGTCGACCAGGGATACGGCCTGGTCGCCGACCTCGATGGCACCCTCGTACCCGGCCTCGTGGCGACCGGCGCGAGCCAGGAACACGGAATCCTCACCGCCCGCGACGGACATCCGCTGCCCAAACTGCCGATCGGCACCCGTCTGCGCATCCTGCCCAACCACGCCTGCGCCACCGCCGCGCAACACGACAGCTACCGAATCGTGGAGAATGGCCGCCTCACCGACACCTGGCGACGGATGAGCGGCTGGTGACTCAACGCCCGCGCTGCGCCCACTCCGGAGCGTCCGCACCCGCGTGCGCCAGCAGCTCCTTCCGGGTGATCGAGCCGAGCGGGCCGACTCCGCGCAGCAACAGGTAGTCGCCCGCGTCGGCCTGGTCGTGCTCGATTTCGACGTCCTCGGCGTGGTAGCTGTCCGTCCAGACGATCCGGACCTGGCAGCCGCCGTTCTGGGTGAGCGCGTGCACCTGCTGGACGGTCGCGAGCCGCGCCATCGGTTCCGATTCCCAGCGCTGCTGCAGGAATCGCCAGCGCGAGGCCTGTTCGGCCGCGCGCAATCGTTGATCGAGCCCGCCGGCCCGGTCCCGGAAAATCCAGATAATCCCGGCCAAGACCGCGGCGGCGACAGCCAGCCCGACCAGCCACCAGACCGTTCCCATGTCTCCGGGAGCCTACTCGCGCCGGTGCTCCCGGAGGTATCGCTCAACCAGGCCATCCGTGAATTCCGGCGGCACCGGCGCGCCGGTGACCAGCACGCGGTAGTGGATCGGCCCGACGAGCTGCTCGACCGCGCTGTCCAGGTCGGCGTCCGACGGCAGTTCGCCGCGCGCGACGGCGCGTTCGAGCGGCAGCCGGTCGCGCGCGTGCTGGCCGCGGATGTGGTCCTCGCGCAGCCGTCGCGCCAGGACCGGGTCGTGCTGGGCCTGGCCGAGCAGCGTGCGGAACACCGCACCGGCGTCGGCGGTGGTCAGGAAGGACGCGATCGCGGCGAGGTGGGTGCGGAGGTCCTTGCGGAGGTCGCCGGTATCGGCCGGGGAGAGTTCCTCGACGAGGTCGTCGCCGAGGGCTTCGAGCAAAATGTCCACTTTGGACGGCCACCAGCGGTAGACGGTCTGCTTGCCGACTCCCGCCTTGGCCGCGATCCCCTCCATCGTGAGCCGGGCGAAACCGACCTCCACCAGCAGATCGTCGACCGCGTGCAAAACCGCGCGGCGCGCGTTCTCGCTGCGGCCGTAACGGTTCCCGTGATGCCGGCGCTCGCCGGGCTCAGTGACGTCGCCCACGTGAAGAAGTCTAGCCAAGACGCAACGTCTCGTCTAGCGTTGAGCGCACCAGCTCACTAGGGGGTTCTCAGTCATGTGTTCTGCGTGCGGGGTGCCGGCGCACCAACCCGAAGCCGAGGTTGCCCCCGCAGCCCCGCGCAAGTTCGCGGCGCTTTACAACAAGGACTGCCGTCCGTACCTGATCGGCACCGGCCTCGCGATGATGGCCGACAACATCGAGCACGTCATCACCTACTGGGTGCTGTGGGAGAAGTTCCAGTCGCCCGCGCTGACCGGGTTCGAGGTGATCAGCCACTGGGTGCCGTTCCTGCTGTTCTCGGTGTACTTCGGCGGGCTGGCCGACCGGCACGACTGCCGCCGGATCATCCAGGCCGCGCAGGTGCTGTTCATGGCGGTGTCCGCGGCGTGGGGCGTGCTGATCCTCACCAACACTCTCGAGGTGTGGAGTGCCTGCGTGCTGCTGATTTTGCACGGCTGCGCGGGCGCGATCTGGGGGCCGGGCGAGCAGCTGATGCTGCACGATTTCGTCGGTCCGGCCGAATTGCCGAGCGCGGTCCGGCTCAACGCCACCTTCCGCAGCCTCGGCATTCTCTTCGGCCCGGTCGTCGGTTCGGCGCTGCTGCTCGGACTCGGGCCGGTGGCGGGGATTTTCGTGAACGTCGCGTTCTACCTGCCGCTGACCGTGTTCCTGTTCCGCACGAAGTTCACCGGGCATACGCGAGACGGCGGAATCATCCGTCGGCCTCGGGTCGGACTGATGGATTCGGTCCGGATCCTGAAGGAAATCAGCGGGAACCCGACGATGGTCGGGATGATCATCCTCGCCGGGCTCGGCGCGTTCTTCGTCGGCGCTTCGATGCAGAGTTCGATGCCGATCTTCGCGCAGGACCTCGGCGCGGGCAGCGCCGGAACCGCGTACGGCGTGCTGTTGTTCGCCAACGGCGCGGGCGGTGTGATCGGCGGGATCCTGCTGGAGGCGACCGGAAAGATCAAACCGAACGTGCCCGCGGCGGTGATCAGCACGGCGGTCTACGGGATCTCGAGCCTGTTCTTCGCGTTGACCGCCAGCTACCCGATCGCGGTGGTGCTGCTGGTGATCGGCGGCGTGGCGAACCTGGCGTCGATGTCGATCGGCCAGACCGTCGTGCAGTTGCTGGCGAAACCGGAGGAACGCGGCCGGGTGATCGGCGTGTACAGCGTGTCCGCGAACGGTCTTCGCGCGGGCAGCGGATTCACCGTGGGGCTGCTGGGTTCCGCGGTCGGGGTGCACTGGTCACTGGGGCTCAGCGCGGCCGCGCTCACCGTCGGCACCGGGATCGCCGGTTGGTATTCGCTGGGCAGCCGCCGGGCTCGGCAGCTGCACCAGGTCACCGACTGATCCGGTCCCGGAGACGGACTGCCTCGTCCGCGGCCATTCCGGCGCGGACGAGGTAGTCGCGGACGTCGAAGCCTTCGAGGGTGGCCAGGACGGCTTCGCGGATGGTCGTTTGGCGGCGGGCCAAGGCTGCTTCGAGCAGGGCGGTTTGGTCCTCGACGCCTAGCGCCCGGTACAGCGGCAGGTCGGCTTCGGTCAGCGCTCGTAGCACGTTCGAGCAGCGTTCTGCTTTGCGGTCAAGGAAAACGCGGTTGAGCCGATCTCGGCCCGGGTTACCCGCCGACGACAACCCGCCCGTCTTTGCGGCCGCGAAAGGGCCGTCGAACAGGCGATCCCCGGTTTTTGTCGGTGGTCCTCGTTACGCTCTCCCCATCTCGCAGCACCCGTCACTGTCAGCCACGAGCTGCTCACCAGCGCAGATCACACTGGACCGCAGCTTGCTCCACACCGTATAGTCCACATGGAATAACCCACTTTAGGTCACTCAATTGGATCTCCTGGAGGAACACCGTCATGGTCGCGGCCAAGCTCACGGCGCTGAGCGTCGCCGTGCTCGAGCTGCTGCACGAGCGGCCGATGCATCCGTACGAAATGGCTCAGCTCATGCGGGAACGGCACGTCGAAGCCCGCGTGAAGCTCAAGGCCGGCTCGCTCTACCACACGGTGGATCGGTTGCAGCGTAACGGTTTCATCGACGCCGTCGAAACCCAGCGAGACGGCAGGCGGCCCGAGCGCACGGTGTACGCCATGACGGCCGCGGGCAAGGACGCCTTCCAGGAACGAGCCCGGCAAATGCTGGGCGACGTGGTGCCGGACTACAGCGACGTACTCAGCGGGCTCGCCGTGATCGACGATCTGGGGCGCGACGTGGCGCTGCTCGAACTGGAGCACCGCATCACCCGGCTGCGCGCGGCCGTGGCCTCCGACGAGGTGCTCATCGACCGGCTGGAATCCGACGGCACCCCCGACATTTATTGGCTCGACTTCCGCTACAGCGCGGCGCAGCGGAAGTTCGAACTCGCGTGGATCGAGCAGCTGTTCGCGGACCTCGACAGCGGCCGGATCCCTTTCCAGGACAAGAAACTCAAGCTCAAGGAAGACCATGAACGCAAGACCGATTAACCCGTGGGCGGCGCTCAGCGCGCTCTGCATCGGGTTCTTCATGATCCTGCTGGACACCACCATCGTGTCCATCGCGGTGCCCGCCATGCTGCAGCACCTCGGCGCCGGGCTGAACTCGGTGGTGTGGGTGATCAGCGTCTACCTGCTGACCTACGCCGTGCCGATGCTGTTCACCAGCCGTCTCGGCGACCGCTTCGGCCCGAAGCGCGTGTTCGTCGCCGGGCTCGTCGTGTTCACCGCGTCGTCGCTGTGGTGCGGCCTGTCCGGCAACGTCGAGATGCTGATCGCCGCCCGTGCCGTGCAAGGCCTTGGCGCGGCGCTGATGACGCCGCAGACGCTGGCGTTCATCAGCCACCTGTTCCCGCCCGCGAAGCGCGGTGCGGCGATGGGCGCGTGGGGCGGCGTGGCCGGCCTGGCCACGATCACCGGCCCACTGCTCGGCGGGGTGCTCGTGCAGCACCTCGGCTGGGAGTGGATTTTCTACGTGAACGTGCCGATCGGCGTCGTCGCCATCGCGCTCACGCTGTGGCTGGTGCCGGACTGGCAGCCGAAGCATTCGCACTCGTTCGACCTGCTCGGCATCCTGCTGTCTGCGGCCGGACTGTTCTGCATCGTGTTCGGTGTCCAAAATGGACAGCAGTACGACTGGGGCACGGTGTTCGGCGGCATCACGGTGTTCGAAATCATCGGTGCCGGAGTGGTGCTGCTGATCGCCTTCGTGCTGTGGCAGCACTACAACCGCCGCGAACCGCTGGTGCCGCTGGCAGTGTTCGCGAACCGCAACTTCTCCGCGGGCACGCTCACCGCGACCACGGTCGGCTTCACGATGACCGGCATGTTCCTGCCGCTGATCATCTACATCCAGACGGTGCTCGGCCTGTCCCCCACCATGGCCGGTCTGCTCACCGCCCCGATGTCGCTGCTGTCCGGCGTGATCGCTCCGTTCGTGGGCCGCGCCTCAGACCGGATCAACGGCAAGTACCTGGTCATGGGCGGCCTCGCCCTGCTGGCCGCCGGCGTGGGCATCATCGCGCTGCAAGCCCGTCCGGACACCAGCCCGTGGGCGCTGATCCCTGCCCTTCTGGTGTGCGGCCTAGGCGTCGGCTGCATCTTCTCCCCCATGAGCAACCTGACAATGGCGTCGGTCGAACCGCGACTCACCGGTACCGCTTCAGGCATCTTCAACACCGCCCGCCAGGTAGGCGGCGTCCTGGGCAGCGCCGCGATCGGTGTGCTCCTGCAGGCACGGATCAGCGCCTCGATCACCAGCGAGGCCGCGACCGCGGCCGCGCAACTGCCGGAGCAGTACCGCGTGCCGTTCACCGAAGGAATCGCCCACGCCGCCGCGTCCACCGGCGAGTTCGGCTCCTCCGGCGGCCCGGCCCCGATGCCCGGAATCCCCGCGGACATCGCCGCCCAAGCAGGCCGTCTCGCGAGTGAGGTAGTCCACAATGGACTCACCGACGCCGCCCGCGCGACGCTGATCCTGCCGGTCGTGGTGCTGGTACTGGGAGTCGTGTCAGCAGCGGCCCTGCGCCGAGTATCGCCCCGGCCGCACACCCCGGCACCGACCGCCCCGACCCCGGAACCAGCCCGATGACCGGCTGACCCCCGACGGCCCCGGCTGGACAGACCCAGCCGGGGCAGGGCAGGCAAGCCACGGCGACAGCCCGCTCCCAGCCCAGAGTGAGCAGAACGGCAGGGCTCGAACTCGCCAGCATCACTGCTGCGACGTTTCGGATGCGGCGCAACGCAATCCATCCGCGCGGCGATCTCCAGCTCTGCGCCAGCAAGCTTTCCCGATGCCCAGCAACATCGAGCCCGCCCAGGCACACTCTCCGCCCAATGCCAATTCGACAACCCTGGCGAGCGACCCCGTGCTCCAAGCGGGGCCCGGCGCAGTGCCTCCGCGCTCGCTTCCTGGCTCCAGCCAGGCAC
>NZ_PQIA01000114.1 GCF_003385235.1 Amycolatopsis circi
GAGCCGTTGTGGCCGCAGGGCTTCCAGGCGGGGCGAGGAAACGGGTCGGCGAGCCGCCGCGGGGGAGCGGGCGGGCAGGGTCGCGGAGCTGTTGTGGCGGCTGGATCCTGGGCGGACGAAGCGCACGGAGATCGAGAATCCGCTGCCTGGCAGGGGGTTGGCAGGGAGCTGAGCCGGATGCGGTCGTGGCAGTGTTTTCCGAGGTCGGCGGCCTGCGGAGGCGGCAAAAAGAACCCGCCGGATTGCTGACAGAACAACAGATTCAGCGGCCGTGATCGCGCACTCGAGCGGGTCCGGGAAGGGCTAATCCGACGGGCGGAGATAAATCCCCGCCGGGGGTAATTAAACCCCTCGAGACTGTCTCGGACGTCGCTTATGCCGGGACCGGGGATAAGTCCTGAGCACTGCTGAGCAATACCGGTCTCTATAGAATCCGAGGCCGGTCGAATGGCGGTACGAGAAGGGCCCGGCGTGCCGAAGCAACGCCGGGCCCCGCGAAAAAGATCAGCTCACCGAAGGCGCCGGAGCGGGCAGCGGGCTCGGGTAATAGTCCGCGCCCACCAGAATCGGCCCCTCGTCGCCGGGATGAAACGACAGGACCCACAGCGAGCCCTTCTTGCTCGGCACCACTCCGTCGCGGGCGGCGGGCAGTTCCAGGCCGTCCCGGTCCGCCAGTGCGCTCACCAGGTCCGGGATCACCCCGCCCTGGCTGCTGATGAGGGGAGTGCCTCCGCCGGCCGCGATCGCCAGCAGGCGGCGGATTCCGAGCAGCGGGTCGGGCCAGTAGCCCTCCTCCGACAGCAACGGCTCGTGCCGCACCTCGACGCCGAGTGCGTCCGCGACTCCGCCGACGGTCTGCACGCACCGCAGCCGCGGCGCGGAGAACACTCGGTCGGGGCCGAAGAGCGGCAGCAGGTCCCGCAGCGCGGCTGCTTGGCGCTGACCGGCTTCCGACAGCGGACGGAGGTCGTCGTCGCCGGTCCAGTCTTCGCGTTTGCCTGCTTTGGCGTGGCGCACCAGCAACACCGTCGTCGGCGCGGGCGGGAGGGCGCAGAACTCGCGCAGCACCCGGACATCCGCCGGTCGCGTGAGCAGCTGTTCGGCAGTGACCGGGTCCAGCCAGCGCAGTTCGTCGACCTCTTCGTTGGGCTCGAAGGCACCGGAAACGGCTTCGCCGCTGAAGTAGTCGACGCTCTTGCGCAGCAGCTGCCCGTTGTTCTTCGCGGGGACCTCGTACCTCGTCTGCGCGACATAGCGGCCCAGCACCGCGCGGAAACCGGTCTCCTCGGCGATCTCGCGCACCGCGGTGGCCGCGATCGTCTCGCCGGGGTCGACCTTTCCCTTCGGCAGCGACCAATCGTCGTAGCGGGGCCGGTGCACGAGGGCGACCTCGAACCCGGCCCCGGCGCGGCGCCAGAGCACCGCGCCGGCGGCCCGGACGTCCACGCTCATCCGACGGCCCCGTGCCGCTTCGCGAGTTCGAGCTGGTGGTCGCGCACCTGCGAACCGGCGGCGGGGAACGGCTGCCATTCGCCCGACGAACTGAGCACCCAGCAGCGCGTGTGCGGGTCGAGCGCCGAATCGAACACGTCGTCCAGCTGCCGGGTCAGCCTCGGGTCCTTGACCCGCACCAGCGCCTCGATCCGGCGGTCGAGGTTGCGGTGCATCATGTCCGCGCTGCCGATCCAGTGCGTGTCGCCTGCCCGGAAGTTGAACACCCGCGAGTGCTCGAGGAACCGGCCGAGGATCGAGCGGACGCGGATGTTCTCGCTCAGGCCTTCGACGCCCGGCTTCAGCGAGCAGATCCCGCGCACCACCACGTCGACCGGAACCCCGGCCTGCGACGCGTGGTACAGCGCGTCGATTATCTGCTCGTCGACGAGCGAGTTGCACTTGATCCGGATGCCCGCTTCGAGCCCGGCGCGCGCGAGTTCGATCTCCTCGCCGATCGCGCGCACGATGCCGCGGCGGATGCCGAGCGGCGACGTGAGGATCGTGCGGTAGGTGTCCTGGCGCGAGTAGCCGGTGAGGACGTTGAACAGATCCGTGATGTCCGCGCCGATGCTCGGGTCCGCGGTGAGCAGGCCGAGGTCTTCGTACAGCCGCGCGGTCTTCGGGTTGTAGTTGCCGGTGCCGATGTGGCAGTAGCGGCGGATCGTCGAACCCTCCTGCCGCACCACCATCGACACCTTGCAGTGCGTTTTGAGGCCCACCAAGCCGTACACGACGTGCACGCCCGCGCGTTCCAGCGTGCGCGCCCAGGTGATGTTGGCCTGCTCGTCGAAGCGCGCCTTGATCTCCACCAGCGCCACGACCTGCTTGCCCGCCTCGGCGGCGTCGATCAGCGCGTCCACGATCGGCGAATCGCCGGAGGTCCGGTACAGCGTCTGCTTGATCGCCAGCACCTTCGAATCGGCCGCGGCCTGTTCGATGAACCGCTGCACGCTCGTGGAGAACGAGTCATACGGGTGATGCACCAGGACGTCGCCCTCGCGCAGCGTCGCGAACACGCTCTTGGGCGTCTCGCGTTCGCCGAACGCCGGATGCGTCGCGGGCACGAACGGCCGGTCCTTCAATTCCTTGCGGTCGACCGCGGACAGCTGGAACAGGCAGGTGAGGTCGAGCAGCCCGGGCACCTCGACGACGTCCTCGGGATCGACTTCCAGCTCGCGCAGCAGCAGTTCGAGCATGTGCTCGCTCATGTCCTGCGCCACTTCGAGCCGCACCGGCGGGCCGAACCGGCGTTGCGCCAGCTCGCGTTCCAGTGCCTGCAACAGGTCCTCGTCGCGGTCTTCCTCGACCTCGAAGTCGGCGTTGCGGGTGACGCGGAAGACGTGGTGCTCGGTCACCTCCATGCCGGTGAACAGATCGCTCAGGTGCGCGGAGATCAGTTCTTCGAGCGGAAGGAAGGTGGCGGTCCGGCTGCCGCGTTCGGTTTCCACGCGCATCAGCCGCGGCACGTTGCTCGGCACCTTCACGCGCGCGAACCGTTCGAGCCCGCCTTGCGGGTCCCGCACGGTGACCGCGAGGTTCAGCGACAGCCCCGAGATGTACGGGAACGGGTGTGCCGGGTCGACCGCGAGCGGCGTCAGCACCGGGAAGATCTGCTCGGAGAAGTAGCTCGACAGCCGGAGCTGGTCGGCTCCGGACAGGTCGGCCCAGCCGACGAGCCGGATGTCCTGCTCGGCCAGCTGCGGGCGCAGGTGGTCCTCGAACGCGGCGGTGTGCCGTTCGACCAGGTCCTGGTTGCGCTTGGCGATGTAGTCCAGCTGTTCGCGCGGCGTGAGCCCGTCCGCGCTGCGCACCGACAGGCCGGTGCCGTCGCGCCGTTTCAGCCCGGCGACCCGGACCATGTAGAACTCGTCCAAATTGGACGCGAAAATGGCGAGGAACTTCGCGCGCTCGAGCAGCGGCTGCGATTCGTCCTCGGCCAGCGCGAGCACGCGGGCGTTGAAGTCGAGCCAGGACAGCTCGCGGTTGAAATAACGGTCGTCGGGAAGCGACTCGACGGCGGTGGGCGCGGACGTGACGGCGGGCGGGGCCGACGGAACGGAGCGGAATTCCTCGCCGCTCTCGGTCGTCGTCCGGCGCGGGCGCACGGCGGCGGGCGGGGCGGCGGGTTTCTTCGCCGTGGTGCGCAGCGCGCTCGACGCGGCGGTTTTGCGCTTGGCCGGTTTGGCGTTGTCTTCCGCCGTAGCCGCCTTGGGTTTTGCCCGACGGGCCGCCGCGGCGTCGGCGTTCCCGCGCGAGGTCGCCTTCCCGCCCGCGGTGCGCGGGGCCGGGGACGAGGGGGATGCGCTGCTGCCGCTCTTCACACGCCGCCGGGCCGGAGTGCTGCCGTCTTCTGTGCTCACGCTGCCCATTGTTCACTACGAAGCCGCGGTTTGCGCAGGCCGCGATGAAGGTCGAGTGAACAGGTCAGCGCAATTGCGGCCGTTCGGCCGGGAGCAATGCCGCGGTGCGCTTCCCGAGACCGAGCTTCGCGGCGTGGCGGAGATCATCCTCGGTGTCGACGTCGCTGCGCAGCGACGGCAATGCTCGGGTGAGCGGAATCGCACCGGAGGCGCGATGCAGTTCCGCGGAGCCGGCGCCGAACCGCGGGTCGAGAGGTTTTCCCGGCGCGGACAGCAACAGCGTGGTCCCGGTGCCCTGCCGGTCGAACACCACCGCGCGGCGGCCCGCGGCTTCGGTCAGCGCCTGCTCCAGATCCACCGCGCGCAACGCGGGGAGATCCGCTTGGAGCGCGCCGACCACTCCGTCCGGTGCGTCCGCGCGCAGCAGCTCCGCGCCGTGCCGCAACGCTTCGTTGAGCCCGCCGCCCGCCGGTTCGGCGACCAGCTCGACGCCGAGACCGGCCAATTCGGACAGCGCGGCGGGATCGGAGGTGACGACGAGCACCCGCCGGACCCGGGCGACCGACGTGACCGCGGTCAGCGTGTCGCAGGCCAGTGCGAGCACCAGCTCCGCGTGCCGGTGCTCGGCGACTGCCCCGCGCAGCCGGGACTTGCCCGTGCCCGGCGGTTTCAGCGGCATGACCAGGTCTGCGTCCACCTGTCCATCTTTACCCGAAACCCGCCTCGCGCGCGGTGAGCGCACCCTCCCTGGACTGCGCGAACCGGCGCGCGGCAGGATCACCCGGAGCAGAGGCGATCCGAGGAGGAGAACTGTGGCACGGCGTGAGAAGGGCGGATTCTGGGTGGGGCTGGCCGCCGCCGCGTTCTACCCGCTGACCGCGATCGGCAAGCGGGTGTACCTCGGTGCGGAGAAAATCCCCCGGCAAGGGCCCGCGGTGCTGGTGATGAACCACATCTCGCACCTGGACCCGGCGGTCGACGCGGTGTTCGTGCACCGGCAGAAGCGGGTGCCGCGGTTCTTCCTCAAGGCGAGCCTGAAGGACGTGCCGGTCTTCGGCCGGATCGTGACCGGGTCCGGGCAGATTCCGGTGGCGCGCGGGTCGAGCGCGGCCGGCGACAGCCTCAAGGCCGCGCACCAGGCGCTCGAGGAGGGCAAGGTCATCGTGATCTACCCCGAGGGCACCATCACGAAGGACCCGCTGGGCTGGCCGAAGGAGGCCTACAGCGGCGCGGCGCGGCTGGCGCTGCAGAACGACGTGCCGGTGATCCCGATCGCGCGCTGGGGCACGAACAAGATCTACAACGGCTACACCAAGAAATTCACGCCGTTCCCGCGCAAGACGGTGACCCACCTGGTCGGCGATCCGATCGATCTGTCGGCGTACCGGGGCGGGAACCCGCGCAGCGCTTCGATGCTCCGCGAAGTCACCGGCGTGCTGATGGACGAGGTGACCCGCTTGCTGGCGGAGATCCGGCAGGAGGAACCGCCGGTGAAGAAGCCGGAACCGGACGCCGCGGCGGAGACCAAGGCGGAGATCACCGCAGAGCCCAAGGCGGAGACCGAGAAGCCGGAGGACGGTGCCTGATGGCGGGTTTCGCCGCTGACGTGCAACGGGTCACCGTGCTCGGCGCGGGTTCGTGGGGCACCGCGTTCGCGAAGGTGCTCGGCGACGCGGGTCGCGACGTGACGATGTGGGCGCGCCGGGAAAGCGTCGCGGAGGAGATCCGGGAGCGGCACACCAACGAGTCGTACCTGCCGGGAACGTCGTTGCCGGAGCGGATCACCGCGACTTCCGACGCGGCCGCGGCGCTGGACGGCGCGCAGGCAGTCGTGCTCGGGGTGCCGAGCCAAAGCCTGCGCGCGAACCTCTCCGGCTGGCAGCCGCTGCTGCCGCCTGAGGCGATCCTGGTCAGCCTGGCCAAGGGCGTGGAACTGGGCACGCTCAAGCGGATGAGCGAGGTGATCGCCGAACTCGCTCGCGTCGCGCCGGGCGAGATCGTGGTGGTGTCCGGGCCGAACCTGGCCCGCGAGATCGCCGACGGGCAGCCTGCCGCCGCGGTGGTCGCGTGTGCCGATCACGAGCGGGCGAAAGCGGTGCAGCAAGCGACGTCGAACCAGTATTTCCGGCCCTACACCAACACCGACGTGGTGGGCTGCGAGCTGGGCGGCGCGTGCAAGAACGTGATCGCGCTCAGCTGCGGCATGGCCGCCGGAATGGGCTTGGGCGCGAACACGACGGCGACGCTCATCACGCGCGGTCTCGCCGAAATGGCGCGGCTCGGCGCGAAACTCGGCGCGGACCCGCTGACCTTCGCCGGTCTCGCCGGCCTCGGCGACCTGGTGGCGACGTGCTCGTCGCCGTTGTCGCGCAACCGCACCTTCGGCGAACGGCTCGGCCGTGGCGAAACGCTGGCCGAGGCGCAGGCGGCGACCGGCGGCCAGGTCGCGGAGGGCGTCGCGTCGTGCTCGTCGATCCGCGAACTGGCGCAGCGGGCCGGGGTCGACATGCCGATCACGGACGCGATGTTCCGGGTGTGCCACGAGGGCGTCGACCCACGGCAGGCGGGTGCGGAGCTGCTCGGGCGGTCGCGGAAGCCGGAGTGGAGCTGAGCCTCGTGAGTGTTCACGCCGGTTAGAACCGGCATTGCCACTCACGAGGGTGTGAAGCTGGGCGGTCCAGGGGGTGGGACGGGTTGACCGGGCGCTTCGGGGCTGGTTCTCTGTGCGGCATGCTGACGTGCGCGATGACGATGCGGCCGGGGTCTGCCGACCTCCGCCCCGTCATGGGCATGTCGTGTCGCTGTTGTCGGTGAACCTAGCCCCGGCCCAGTTCGACACCCATCTTCTTCCCGTGAGGACTTCTTTTCATGTTCGCCGTTCCGGACAACACCCTGCTGGGTCCCGAGAACCCCGCCCTGCGCCACCCGGTCCGCGTCGCCGTCGACGTGGCCGCCGACCGGGAACGCTGGGGCAGCCTGCTGCGCTACGACCCCGACGAGCGGTTCTCGGCGCTGGTCGAACGCACTGAGGACCAGGAGATCTGGCTGCTCAGCTGGCTTCCCGGCCAGTACACCGACCTGCACGACCACGCCTTCGCGACCGGCGCGTTCACCGTCGTCTCCGGGCGGCTGACCGAAACCGTCGCGCGGCGCGCCCCGGGCGGACGCACGGTGACCGAGGTGCACGGGCTGTCCGCCGGGCAGTCGCGGGTGTTCGGGCCGGGCTACGTGCACGAGGTGCGCAACGACGGCCCGGACCCGGCGATCAGCGTGCACGTCTACCGCGAGGGCGGCCGGCAGATGCGGTCGTACCAGGCGAATCCGGTGGACGGCCCGGCCCTGCGCTCGTGAGTGCTGAGCACGGTTAGAACCGGCGTAAACACTCACGAGTCGAGATCGCCGCGCAGCCTGAACTGCCGCTCGATCTCCGCCCTGCTGACCCCCGCCGCCAGCAACACCTGCAGCAGGATCCGCGATTTCCGCGGGCACAGCCAACCCGCCATGGTCGCGCCCATCCGGATCAGGCTCGATTCGGAGCCGTGAAACCCGTAGGTGCTGCGGAAAGTCGGGCCCGCGCCGGTCCGGGACGCGACGACGACCGGCACTTCCGCAGCCGCGATGACGTCTGCTGTTCCCGTCGACACGTGCCCGACGCCGTTGGCGGCGACCACGACGCCGCGCGCGCCGCCTTTGAGTACCAGCGAAAGCAATTCGCCCGAATCGTCGAGTCCTGATTCCAGCAGCGGAACGAGATCGACGTTCTCGGCTCCCGGCAGCACTGGCAGGCGCGGAGGCGACGGGTGGAAGTAGTGCACCGCTCCCTCCGCGACCATGCCGAGCGGACCCGCGGGCCGCGACGAGAACGTTTCGACGTGGCTGGAATGCGTCTTCCGCACCCACCTCGCCGCGTGCACGTCGTCGTTGAACGCCACCAGCGCGCCCCGGCCGCGGCTGCGCGGATCGGCGGCGACGGTGAGCGCGGCGAGGAGGTTCGCCTGTCCGTCCGGACTGGGCAGGCTCGGATTCCGCATCGCGCCGGTGATCACCACTGGTGCGTCGGACGGCCACGTGAGGTCGAACAGGTACGCCGTTTCCTCCAGCGTGTCCGTGCCCTGCACCACCACGAGACCGTCCGTGCCCGCCTCGATCTGCTCGATGCCCCACTGCCGCGTCCGGGCGAGCGTCGCGTAGTCCATCGACGAACTCGAGACCCCGGCGAGCGTCGCGGCGGTGACCTCCATCGGCAGCCGGGATCCGAGGTCTCCCAGCAGATCCTCGGCGCTCAGCCGCGGCACGACGCCGTCTTCGATCGAACGTCCGGGAGCCATCGAGATGGTGCCGCCCAGCGCGGCGACGGCGATGCGAGTCATGCCCCGCACTCTATGCGGGGCGCCGCGCCTGCAGGGTGTAGCTCGCGGCGATCCGGCGCGGGTTGTCGCGCAGCCGCCATTCGCCGCCCCCGGCCTCTTCCATCTCGTGCGGCAACGCGTTCCACGCCGCGGTGTCGTGCTCGGTCAGCCCGGTCAGGATCAGGCCTTGGTCCAGCAGCGCGGTGACGATCTCGCCGAGCGAATGGTTCCAGCTGTGCGTGGTCGTCGTGCGCACCGGTTCGTCCGTGTCGACGTAAGTGGTGTCGTCACTGAACACGAGCGGTTCGTCGTGCTCGAAGTAGTCGTACTTCGGCCACGCGCGTTCGGATTCGTCATCGAGCGTCCCCAGCATCGGGTGGCCTTCGCGCAGGAACAGCCGTCCGCCCGGCCGCAGCAGCCGCGCGACGACCTCAGCCCACGGCGCGATCTTCGGCAGCCAGCACAGCGCGCCGATTCCGGTGTACACCAGGTCGAACGCGTTCTCGCCGAAGACTTCCGCCGCGTCGTAGACGTTCGCCTCGTGGTAGTCGATGTCCGCGCCGGTGGCGTCGGCCAGCTTGCGCGCTTCGGCGAGCGACGCCGGGGAAAGGTCCAGACCAGAGATCTTGGCCCCGAGTCGGTGCAGCGACAGCGTGTCCGTGCCGATGTGGCACTGCAGGTGCACGGTGCGCAACCCGGAAACGTCGCCGAGGCGCGGCTGGTCGAAGCGGACGACCTGGCTCAGGTGCGCGGGATCGGCCTGGAACTTGTCGAACTCGTAGTAGGCCGAGCGCGCGTGGATTGGCGCCCGGTCGTCCCAGTTGGCGCGGTTGATCTCGAACGAATCGGTCATGCCTTCTCCGCCGCGCTGCGCAGGACGCAGAACTCGTTGCCTTCCGGGTCCTGCAGGACGGCCCAGCCGCTGCCGTTCTCACGGCGGTGGTCGGAATGCAGCGTCGCGCCCAGCTTGAGCAACCGGTCCACTTCTTCTTCGCGGGGCACGTCCGGCGTCAGGCACAGGTGCAGCCGGTTCTTGACCGTCTTGGGTTCCGGGACGGCGATGAACAGCAGCGTGACGCCGGAATCGAGCACGATGCCGATCTCCGGGTCGCCCTGTTTGTCGCCCTCGCCGATCGGGCGGCCGGTCACCTGGGTCCAGAACTTGGCCAGTTCCCACGGGTCTGCGCAGTCGACGGTGATGTTGTCCACGACGGAGGTCATCGGGCTCCTTGAATTCGGCGGTGGATTCCGGTCCGGAGTCTGCCCGGAATGCCCGGTGCGCGCGAGAGGTTTCCTGTCGAGTCGCTGTCAGCTGGGGGTTCGGCTCGCGCGTCCGCGCGGACGTCGCGGAGGATGGCGGGGTGGAGAACCCGAACCCGGTGCGGCTGCTCGTCGTGGACGACGAGCCGCACATCGCCGACCTGGTCGCGACCGTCGCCCGTTACGAGGGCTGGCAGGCCGTGACGGCGGGGTGCGGCGCCGACGCGCTCGCGCGCGCCGCGGAGTTCGCTCCCGACATCGTCGTGCTCGACCTGATGCTGCCCGATTTCGACGGTTTCACCGTGCTCGACAAGCTGCGCGAGAAACACGACGAGGTCCCGGTGGTTTTCCTGACCGCGAAGGACGCGACCGCCGACCGCATCGCCGGCCTCACCCGCGGGGGTGACGACTACCTCGTCAAGCCGTTCTCCGTCGAGGAGTTGATGGCGCGGCTGCGCGCGGTGCTGCGACGGACGTCGGAGAAGCCGGAGACCCGCACTGTTGTCCTGCAGGTGGGCGACCTCACGCTGGACGAGGAGACGCACGAAGTCCGGCGCGGCGACCAGTTGGCCGAGCTGACGCCTACCGAATACGAGCTGCTGCGCTACCTGATGCGACGCTCGCCGGCCGTGCTCACCAAGGCGCAGATCCTCGATCACGTCTGGGAGTACGACTTCGGCGGACGGTCCAATGTGGTCGAACTCGCGATCTCCCGGCTGCGGCGCAAGCTCGACTCCGAGGCCGAACCGCTGATCCACACCGTGCGCGGCGTCGGGTATTCCGTGCGACAGGCGGGCCGGTGAACCGGATCGGGCGCTGGGCTCGCCGGTGGTACCGGGCTTGGCGCGCATCGCGGCTGGGCACGCGGCTGGCGTTCGGGCTGGGTGCGCTGTCGTTGGTGGTGTTCGCGATCGTCGGCGCGCTGACTGTCGAGCTGATGCACGACTACCTCAACCGGCGGCTCGACGAGCAGCTCAAGACCAGCCAAGTCGCGCAGGTGCCGCATTTGCGCGAATCGAAGGACAATCCGGAAGTCGTTTACTCCTGGTACTCGGCGGTTTTCGACGTCCGCGAAGGGCAGGCCGTCCCGCAGCCGGGCAGCACGTTGCCGAGCGACGTCCGGCCGCTGGCGCAGATCGCCGAAGAAGCGACCGGCGGCGACCTCTTCCGCACGATCGCCTTGCCCGGACAGGGTTCTTACCGTGTGCGGGCCTGTCCGGTGGAGACTTCGCAGAACAGGACCGGCACCGTGCTGCTGAGTGCCGCGCCGCAGGCCGACCTCGACAACACGGTGCAACAGCTGATGTTGATCGAAGTGATCGCGTTCCTGATCGCGTTGGCGATTCTCGTGGTCGCCGGGCGAATAGTGCTGCGGCGTGGATTGCGGCCGTTGTCGGACATGGCCGGTACCGCGCATGACATCGCTTCGCACGACCTCACTGCCACTGCGGATTTGCCGGTGCGCGCGTCCGGCACTGGCGGCGGCGCGGAGGTCGAGGAGTTGCGGACGGCGTTCAACTTGATGTTGAGCCACATCGAGTCCTCGCTGGCCGCGCGCACCGAGGCGAACGATCGGCTGCGCCGGTTTGTCGCCGATGCTTCGCATGAACTGCGGACACCGCTGACGTCGATCCGCGGCTATGCCGATCTTTTCCGTTACGCCGCCGCGAATGAGCCCGAGGAACGCGAGGCGCATCTAGAGAAGATCCGGGCCGAAACCGCACGGATGAGCGTGCTGGTGGACGATTTGCTGCTGCTCGCCCGTCTTGACGCGCGCGATGTCGAACCGCCGGTGCGTCCGCAGCGAATGGATCTCACCGAGGTCGCCGCGGCTGCCGCGGACGCATTCCGGGCCGGTCGTCCGGGGCGTCCGCTGACGGTGTCGATTCCGGAAGAACCCGTGCTGCTGCATGCGGATCCGGCGCGGCTGCGGCAAGTCCTGGACAACCTGCTGACGAACGCCGCGGTGCACACCGCCGAGGGGACTCCGGTCGAGCTGGCGGTGACGGTGGCGGACGGAATGGCCGTCGCCACCGTCGCCGATGCCGGGCCGGGGATTTCGCCGGAGGATCAGCAGCGGATTTTCGACCGGTTCTATCGCGTCGACAACTCCCGCACCCGGGCCGCTGGCGGCACCGGGCTGGGGTTGTCGGTGGTGCATTCGCTGGTGGTGGAGCACGGCGGAACGGTCTCGCTGGACAGCCGTCCCGGACGGACGGTGTTTATCGTGCGGTTGCCGCTGTCTTCGTGACGCGTGCGGCGACGTGTTCGGGCACGGTCCAGTCTGAGGGCAGGTCAGCGGAGGGTTCGGGTTCGCCGAACACCGTGCGCACCGGCAACACTCCGGCCCAGGCGGCGTTCGCGTTGACGTCTTCGGGTTCGTCGTCGGGTCCTTCGGCGCGGAGCTTCACCGATGCCTCAGCCAGATCAAGCGCGATGACTGTGACGGCGGCGAATTCCTTCTTGTTCACCGCGCGAGCGTGTTCCCACGAGCCGGGGGAGAGGTGGTCGGTGAGCACGTGCAGGCCGCGCATCTTCTCGTCCGGGTCGGTCACCAGGCGGGCCCGGCCGAGGATCACCGCGCTGCGGTAGTTGACCGAGTGGTTGTTCACCGAGCGGCAATAGACGATCCCGTCGAGCAGGGTCACCGTCACGCAGACTTCGGTTTCCCCGGTGGCGGCTCGCAGACTGGCCGCGCCCGTGGAACCATGCAAGTACAGGGTGTCGCCGTCTCGGCCGTATCCGGTGGGCAGCACCAGCGGGACGCCGTCGCGGACCACGCCGAGGTGGCAGATCAGCGCCTCGTCGAGCACGGCGTGCAGCGCCGCGCGTTCGCTGGCGGCGCGGTGGCGTTTGCGGCCGAGCGTGGTGCGTTCGGTGGGCGAAAGGCTGCTCATACGATCAGTGTGCGGTGGGCAAGTGGCTACGTTGAATGTCCACTTCTTCTACACTTGAGAAGTCCACTTCGCTGTAACGGAGGTCCGCCGTGTCCTACGCCGACACCGCCCTGCCGGTCAGTCTCGACCGCGAAGCGGCCACCCCGCTGGCCGTGCAGCTGGCCGACGCGCTGCGCGAAGCCGCGGCTGGCGGACATCTTCGCGGCGGCGACCGGCTTCCGTCCACCCGTGCGCTGGCTGAACGGCTCGGCGTCTCGCGCACGGTCACTTCCGCCGCGTACGAGCAACTGCACGCGGAGGGCTGGATCGCCGGACGGCACGGCTCCGGCACCTACGTGACCACGCCGCCGACCCGCGCCGCCGCGTCCGTCACGGTGCCCGGTTCGCTGCTCGCCGAGCCGGAATCGACCCCGGTGCTTGACCTCACGCCGGGCGCGCCGTGGGCTGGCGGGCTCGACCGCGCGGCCTGGCGGCGAGCGTGGCGCGCGGCCGCTGACCCTGAGCCGCTCACGCGCGCGCATCGCGCCGGGCTGCCGGAATACCGCGCGACTGTGTCGGAACATCTGCTGCGCCACCGTGGTCTGGCGGCAGGCTCGGTGCTGGCGACCGGCGGTACCACCGCGGCTGTCGTGGAGCTTGCCGCCGCGGTGTTGCGTCGAGGGGCGGTCGTTGCCTTCGAGGAACCGGGCTATCAGCGTGCGGTGCAAGCGTTCCGGCAGGCCGGGCTCACCGTCGTGGGCGTGCCGGTCGACGAGGAAGGCCTGCGTCCGGCCGCGATTCCCGCTGGGGCACGCGCGGTCTACTGCTCGCCCGCGCATCAGTACCCGATGGGCAGCCGGATGAGCGCGGCCCGGCGCGTGCAGCTCGTGGAACGCGCTCGTGCGGAAGGCATGCTGGTCATCGAGGACGACTACGACGGCGAGTTGCGCTTCGACGTCGCCCCGCTCCCGATGCTGGCGGCACTCGCCCCGGACGTCGTCGTGCACCTCGGGACCACCAGCAAAATCCTCACCCCGACGCTCGGCGCGGGCTGGCTCGTCGCGCCCGCCGCGGTGGCCGATTCCGTGCTGGCGTACCGGGATCTCACCGGCACGCGTCCTTCACCGGCGGGGCAGCGGGTGCTCGTCGAACTGGCCCGGACCGGCGATCTGGGACGGCACCTGCGGAAGCTGCGCCGGGAAATGGCCGAACGCCGGACTGTGCTGGTGGCCGCGCTGTCGACCGCCGGGATCCCGTTCGTCGGCGACGACGCCGGTGCGCACCTGGTGGTGCCGACGGAAAGCGCCGAGGCGGAGGAGCGGTTGATCGCCGCGGCGGAAAAGCATTCGATCCGGCTCGACGGGTTGGCGCGCCATTTCGCCGGGACGCCGACGATGCACGGCATCGCGCTGGGATACGCGGGCTGCTCGCGCGAGGCGTTGATGGCCGCGGTGCCGACGCTGGTGGATCTGCTCCGCTGACCTCGCGCCTTTCGCCGGGTGTCCGGAGGTCCGTGAGGGGAACCTTCACGGAATCAGAGTCCCTCAGGGTTCCCCTCACGGACCTCCGCGGGAGCAGAAGCCACGCGCGGAGGACGGCAAGCGTTGCCCGGCCACAAGCACGGCGACCTGCGCGGACACCCCCGGCGCGCGCTGTTGGCCATGCTCACCCGGTACGGTGACCGGCTATGAGCGCTGAAAAGATCCGGGTCGCGGTCGTGTTCGGGGGCCGCAGCAGCGAGCACACCATTTCGTGCCTGTCCGCGGGCAGTGTGCTCTCGAACCTGGATCCGGACCGCTTCGAGGTGCTCCCGGTCGGCGTCACGCCGAGCGGCGGCTGGGTGCTCGGCACCGGCGACCCGACGCAGCTCAGCATCCAAGGCCGCGAGCTGCCGACGGTCGAGTCCGGCCGCGCGCTCGTGCTCGCCGGGGACCCGACCAGCCGCGAGCTGCGCACGGTCGACCCGGGCCAGGCCACCGAGGTGCTCGGCACCGTCGACGTCGTCTTCCCGGTGCTGCACGGCGCCTTCGGCGAGGACGGCACCATCCAGGGCCTGCTCGAACTCGCCGACCTCCCGTACGTCGGGCCCGGCGTGCTCGCCAGCGCGGCGGCGATGGACAAGGAATACGCGAAGAAGCTGCTCGCCGCGGAAGGGCTGCCGGTCGGCACCTACGCCGCGCTGCGCCGCGGACAGTCCACTTTGGCCGAACAGGACCGCGAACGCCTTGGCCTGCCGGTGTTCGTGAAGCCTTCGCGCGCCGGTTCGTCGGTCGGGATCTCCCGGGTCACCGACTGGGCAGACCTGGACGCCGCGATCGAGCTGGCCCGGCGCACCGACCCGAAGGTGCTCGTCGAGGCCGCGGTGCGCGGGCGCGAGGTCGAATGCGGCGTGCTGGAATTCCCGGACGGTCGTGTCGAGGCGTCGCTCCCGGCGGAGATCCGGGTGCTCGCCGAGGGCGAGGACGCCTGGTACGACTTCGAAACCAAGTATCTCGGCGAGGACGCCGAGCTGGACATCCCGGCCAAACTGGACGACGCGCTCACCGACCGGCTGCGCGCGATGGCCGTCGAGGCGTTCCGCGCGCTCGACTGCCAGGGCCTGGCCCGCGTCGACTTCTTCGTGACCGAGGAGGGCGACCTGGTGATCAATGAGGTCAACACGATGCCCGGCTTCACCACGAAGTCCGCCTACCCGAAGATGTGGGAGGTGACCGGGGTGGATTATCCGACGTTGTTGTCGACGCTCATCGACACCGCGCTCGCCCGGGGCACCGGCCTGCGCTGACGATCGACCGGACGGACACCCGCGCGTGCAGATCGCATCCCGGCTCGACCGGCTCCCGGTCACCCGCCGGCACCGGTATTTCGTCGCGGTGGTCGGCATCGCGACCTTCTTCGACCTCTACGACCTGTTCCTCGCCGCGACCATCAGCACCGTCCTCACCAAAGAGTTCGGCGTCACCCCGACGACGCTGAAGTACGTCCTGGCGTCGGCGTTCGTCGGCGCGTTCGTGGGTGCGGTGTTCCTCGGCAGGCTGGCCGACCGCTTCGGTCGGCGGCGCGCGTTCCTGCTCACGCTGGGCCTGTACTCGGTGTTCACGCTGCTCGGCGCGTTCAGCACCGACGTGTGGATGCTGGTGGTCTGCCGCTTCATCGCCGGGATCGGCATCGGCGCGGAACTGCCGGTCGCCGACGCCTATCTCGCCGACCTGCTGCCCGCTCGCGCCCGTGGTCGCGCGACAGCCTGGGCTTACACGATCGGCTTCTGCGGTGTCCCTGCCGCCGGTTTCCTCGCCCGTGCGCTCGCCGGTCACGCGCCGCTCGGCGTCGACGGCTGGCGCTGGCTTTTCGTCATCGGCGCGCTCGGTGCGGCGGTCGTCTGGGCCCTGCGGTTCACGCTGCCGGAATCGCCGCGTTGGCTTGCCGCACAAGGCAGAATCGGCGAAGCGGACGAGATCGTGCGCAAGCTCGAAGCGAGCGCGCCGCAGCCGTTGCCCGAACCAGAGCCGGAACCGCCCGCGCCCGAACCGGTGCGCGCGTCCGCGTTGCTGCGTCCGCCGTGGTTCCGTCGCACGGCGATGCTGTACATCTTCCAGCTGCTGCAGTCGTTCGGCTACTACGGTTTCGGCTCGCTGGTGCCGATTGTGCTGGCGGCCAAGGGTTTCGGCCTCGTCAGCTCGCTGACCTTCGCCGCGCTCACCTTCCTCGGCTATCCGATCGGCTCCGCGCTGTCCATCCCGATCATCGAACGGCTCGAACGCAAGTGGCTGATCGTCGCGAGCGCGGCGGCGATGGCGGTGTTCGGGCTGGCCTTCGGTTACGCCACGTCCGGCGTGCTGATCGCGGTGTTCGGGTTCTGCTACACCGCTGTCAGCAACGTCTTCTCCAATGCCTTCCACACCTATCAGGGCGAACTGTTCCCGACGTCGCTGCGCGGCACCGCGGCCGGTTCGGCTTACGCGCTGTCCCGGCTCGCGACAGCCGCGATGCCGTTCGTGCTGCTGCCGGTCCTGCATTCGGCAGGCGCGACAACGATGTTCGCCGTGGTCGCGGGCGCGATGGTGCTGCTGATGATCGACGTGGCGGTGCTCGGGCCGCGCACCACCGGCGAATCGCTGGAGACGATCGCGGCTAGAACTTCAAGGGCTTGACCGGCAGCTTCGCCGCGATCGCGTCCGAAATGGTCTGCAGCGGACCCGTTCCCGCGCTCGCCGGGACGGTCAGCGCCAGGTAGACCGGCCGGTCGACCGCGTACCAGGTGGCCGAATCGCCCTGCTCGATCTGCAGCCACTGGACCTTGTTGACTACGCGCAGCGGCGAGGTCTGGGTGAGGTCCGGCGGGCGTTCGAGGCCGCAGCGCAGCACGACCGGATCCGGGTCGCCCCACGCGACGGTGGCCTTCGGCGCGGGCTCGGCGAGCGTGCGCGGCGACAGTTCCTTGCCGTTCGACGTGAGCGTGGCCGGGATCCTGGCGATCAGCTTCGCGCAGTCCGCCGACCCGGCCTGCGGCGCGGGAACGGAAACGAGGGCGAGCGGCTGGTTCGGGTCGGGCTGCCCGGAGGAGCTCTTCGTCAGCGCGACGACCGCGACCGCGACCGCCAGCGCGGCCACGAGCAACGACGCGGTGACGAGGACGACCTTCGGAGGAGCCCCGGTGTCGGTGTCTGCCACCGCCTCAGTGGACCACGGCTCAGAGATGGACGACCGGGCAGGTCAGCGTGCGCGTGATCCCTTCCACGTTCTGCACGCGGGCGACGACGAGCTGGCCGAGCTGGTCCACAGTGTCCGCCGCGGCGCGCACGATCACGTCGTACGGGCCGGTGACGTCCTCGGAGCTGGTCACGCCCGGGACCCCGGCGATCTCCGCAGCCACCGCGGCCGCCTTGCCGACCTCGGTCTGGATGAGGATGTATGCGTGGACCACGGCGTGCCCTTTCGTCGGTGGCGAGCGAGTCGAGGTAGGAACGGTGTAGGCAACGTAGCGCCAGCCCTGGGAAAAACCTAGGGGATCCGATAGTCGGTGGCCGATCCGACACCGGCGAGGGAAACAGGAGGTGACCGGTGTCACCGGACGAGCACTCGGTGGCCGCGACAGGCGAGTTCGGCCTGATCCGGCGGGTCACCGAAGGACGCGAGCAGCCCGCGTCGACATTGCTGGGCCCCGGCGACGACGCGGCGGTTCTCGCCGCGCCGGACGGCCGCGTGGTCGTGACGACCGACGTGCTGGTGCACGGCGTGCATTTCCGGCTCGACTGGTCGAGCCCGGAGCAGGCCGGGCGCAAGGCGGTCGCGGTGAACCTGTCCGACATCGCGGCGATGGGCGCGAAACCGACGTCGGTGGTCGTCGGGCTCGCCTGCCCGGCGGACACCCCGGCGCGGGTCGTGACCGAGATCATGGACGGCATGTGGGCCGAGGCGAAGGCGGCGGGCATCGGAGTGTCCGGCGGCGACCTCGTCAGCGCGGACCAGCTCGTGATCAGCGTCACCGCATTGGGCGACCTTGAAGACCGCGAACCGGTGACCCGCTCCGGCGCGCGCCCCGGCGACGTGCTCGCGGTGTGCGGACGGCTCGGCTGGGCCGCGGCCGGGCTCGCGGTGCTGCGCCGCGGATTCCGGTCGCCGGTCGGAGTGGTGAACACGCAGCGCTGCCCGGAACCGCCGTACGCGGCCGGTCCGCAAGCCGCGCTCGCCGGCGCGACGGCGATGATGGACGTGTCCGACGGCCTGCTCGCCGATCTCGCGCACCTCGCTGCCGCGTCCGAGGTCGGGCTTGACGTGCAGACTTCCTTGCTCGAAGTGTCGACGCGGCTCAAGGAGGTCGGCAGTGCGCTGGGCGCGGACCCGCTGCAGTGGGTGCTGACCGGCGGCGAGGACCACGCGCTGGTCGCGACGTTCCCGCCGTTCGACGACCTGCCCGAGGGCTGGCGCAAGATCGGCGTGGTGACCATGCCCGGCTCCGGGGTCACTGTGGACGGCAGGGAGTTCGACCAGCAAGGCGGCTGGGAGCACTGGCAGCAGTAATCCTTCATTAGGCTGATCGCGTGGACATCCGTGTCGTCGACTTCGACCATCCTGACGCCGTCAAGCTGATGGCCGAAATCCAGCTGGAATACGTGCGCCGCTACGGCGGCGAGGACGAGACCCCGATGGACCCCGCGGAGTTCGCGCCGCCGCGGGGCCTGTTTCTGGTCGGGTACCTCGACAACGTGCCGGTGGCGTCCGGCGCTTGGCGCGCGCACGACGGTCCCGCGCCGACGTTCCGGCCCGGCGATGTCGAGATAAAGCGGATGTACGTGGCGGAATCCGCACGAGGACGCGGTCTGGCACGGGCGATGCTCGCCGAACTGGAGCGCTCCGCGGTCGCCGCCGGACGGAAGCGGGTCGTGCTGGAGACGGGCACCGAACAGCCGGAAGCGATCGGCCTCTACCGTTCGTCGGGCTACGTCGAGATCCCGGCCTTCGGCTATCACCTGGACATGCCCCACAGCCGGTATTACGGCAGGGATCTCGTTCACGACTGACCACTGACGACCCGGAGGCGGCTTTGGCCATCTACGCACTCGGCGACCTGGTCCCGACCATCCACCCGGACGCCTACGTCCATCCCGACGCCACGGTGATCGGCGATGTCCGGATCGGGCCGCGCGCGTCGGTCTGGCCGCAGACGGTGCTGCGCGGCGACCACGGGTACATCGAGATCGGCGAACGTTCGAACGTGCAGGACGGCTGCGTCGTCCACTGCACCGCGCGGCATCCGACGATCGTGGGCCCGTCGTCGGCGGTCGGGCACGCGGTGCACATCGAGGGCGCGACGATCGGCACCGGCTGCCTGATCGCGTCGGGTTCGGTGGTGCTGAACGGAAGCGTGATCGAGGACGGCGGCATGGTCGGCGCGGGCGCGGTGCTGTCGTACGAATCGACCGTCGGCACCGGCGAGATCGCGCTGGGAGTTCCGGCGAAAACGCGGCCGAACAAGTCGTTTTCCGAAGACCAGATCGCCGCGGTAGTGGATTCCTACGTCCGGCGCGGAGCCCGGTTCCGGGCCGAGTTGCGCCGCCTGGACTAGGTCCGTGAAGGACTCCTTGAGGGAATCTGATTCCCTCAAGGAGTCCTTCACGGACAGTTCGCCGGAGCGTGGACCCGCCCCGGTGACCTCGGGCACGTGCCGCTAGGCTCGCGGGCCGTGACTGGACGACCGCTGGACGAAATCGTCGAAGCCGGCTGGGCGAAAGCCCTTGAACCAGTGGCCCCGCAGGTCGCCGCGATGGGGGAGTTCCTCCGCGCCGAGATCGCCGCGGGCCGCACCTATCTTCCCGCGGGCGAGCACGTGCTGCGCGCGTTCAAGCAGCCGTTCGACGACGTCCGCGTGCTGATCGTCGGCCAGGACCCGTACCCGACTCCCGGGCACGCGGTCGGGCTGAGCTTTTCGGTGGCCCCGGACGTGCGGCCGATCCCGAAGAGCCTGATCAACATCTACCAGGAGTACTGCGAGGACCTCGGCCACCCGACGCCCGCCAACGGCGACTTGACCCCGTGGGCGGAGCAGGGCGTGCTGCTGCTGAACCGGTCGCTCACCGTGCAGCCGCACAAGTCCAACTCGCACCAGGGCAAGGGCTGGGAGCAGGTCACCGAGCAGGCGATCAAGGCGCTCGCCGCGCGCGGCGGACCGCTGGTGGCGATCCTGTGGGGCCGCAACGCGCGGAACCTGCGGCCGATGCTCGGCGACGTGCCGTGCATCGAATCGGCGCACCCGAGCCCGCTTTCGGCGCGCAACGGCTTCTTCGGGTCGCGTCCGTTCAGCCGGACGAACCAGCTGCTGACCCAGCAGGGCGCGGAACCGCTCGACTGGAAACTTCCCTGACGCGGCGTGTCCAGTTCCGGCGATCGGCGCCGACCACCAGGGTAGGCAACGACTGAAACCCTGGAGGAAAGCCATGACCGCCACCGCCACGTCCGCAGACGGCACCCCCATCGCCTTCGACACCTACGGCTCGGGCTCGCCGGTGCTGCTGGTCGGCGGCGCGGTGAACGACCGAACGACCGTCGCTGCCCTGGCCGCCGTGCTCGCGGACTCCGGCTTCACCGCGATCGCCTACGACCGGCGAGGCCGCGGCGACAGCGGCGACGCGCCGGTCTACGCGGTCGAGCGCGAGATCGACGACCTCGAGGTGCTGATCGAAGCCGTCGGCGGGTCAGCGGCGGTGTTCGGCCACTCGTCCGGCGCGATCCTGGCCCTGGAAGCGGCGGCGCGCGGCCTGCCGATCACGAAGGTGGCGGTGTACGAACCGCCGTTCATCGGCGACGACCGCCCGCGTCCCGCCGAGGACCTGGTCGACCGGGTGAGTGCCTGCCTCGCCGACGGCGACCGGGACGGCGCGGTCGAGTTGTTCCTGGTCGAGGGCACCGGGACCCCGGCGGAGATCGTGGAGTCGATGAAGGCCGCGCCGGTGTGGGGCTGGTTCGTCGGGCTGGCGCACACGCTGCCCTACGACCTGACCGTCTGCGGCCGCGGCAACCACCTGCCGACGGACCGGCTGGCCGCGGTCACCGTGCCCGTGCTGTCGCTGTCGGGTGGTGCGGGAGAGGCGTGGATGACGTCGTCGGCCAAGGCGGTCGCGGCTGCTGTCGCGCACGGACGCTACGAAGAGGTCCCGGGGCAGGACCACGGGGTGCTGAACGCGCCGGAGTCCCTGCGGGGTGTCCTGACGGACTTCCTGCGGTGACGAAAGGGGGCGGGTGCTACGGCACTCGCCCCTTCGATTCCCAGGTGACCCAACGCGGGGGTCCAGGGGGCTTGCCCCCTGGCGGGGGCCCCGGGGGTTCGACCCCCGGAAGACACCTGAGCGCAGAAAAATGGCGAGTGCTCTCCACGAGCACTCGCCACCCTGAAATCTGCGCTCAGCCGCGGACGACCTTGCCAGCCTTGATGCACGAGGTGCAGGCGTTCAGGCGCTTGCGCTGGGACACGCCGACCTTCGCGTGCACAACCTGGATGTTCGGGTTCCACCGGCGGTTGGTACGCCGGTGGGAGTGCGAGACCGACTTGCCGAAGCCGGGTCCCTTGCCACAGACGTCGCACACGGCAGCCACGTCGAACTCCTCTGGATATGGGACAAAGAATGCGCGCCTGAACTTGCCAGGCAACTCGACCATAGTAACGAGTGGTCTCGGGGCCCTTGCCGCGGGGTCGTTACCCTCGCGGGGACCGGCTAGGAGGTTACGGGGTGCGGGTGCTGGACGCGGCGGCGGTATCGAGCTGGGCGGCGGCTTCTGTGCGCAGCTTGGACAGACTGCGCGCGGCCATCGACGGCATCAACGTCTACCCGGTCGCGGACTCCGATACCGGCTCCAACCTGCTGTACACGATGACCGGCGCGCACGAGGCGCTCACCAGCGCGGAACCGGCCGACGCGGCTGAGGCGCTGGCTGTCCTGGCGCGCGGGGCGGTGGCGCACGCGCGGGGCAACTCGGGCGTGATCCTGTCCCAGGTCGTGCGCGGGATGGCCGACTGGGCGGCGGACGGCGGGGACCTCGACGGTGCCGGTCTCGCCGCCGCGCTCGGCCACGCGGATCAGGCCGCTACGGGCGCGGTCAGCAGGCCGGTCGCCGGGACGATGCTGACTGTCCTGCATACCGTCGCCGCAGCAGTCCGGGGGACGACGCGGACGTTGCCTGAGGTCGCGCGCGAGGTCGTCACCGTGGCTGCGGCGGCGTTGGAGGAGACGCCCAAGCAGTTGCCCGCGCTGGCCAAGGCCGGGGTCGTCGACGCCGGGGGCCGCGGGCTGGTCGCGGTGCTCGACGCGCTGGCCGGCGTGATCACTGGCGAGACCGTAGAACCCGGGCACGACCTGCAGGCGGTCGCTTCGCTGCCGGAGCAGGTGCCGTACGCGTGGGAGGTCATGTACTTGCTGGACGAGGTCGACGAGGCCCGGCTGCCGGCGTTGCGTAAGGAACTGAGCGGGTTCGGCGACAGCGTCACCGTGGCCGGCGACGGGTCGGGCAGCCACGCGGTGCACGTCCATTGCGCGGACATCGGCGCGGCCATCGAAGCCGGGCTGCAGCTGGGCAAGCCGCGGCAGATCCGGGTCGAACCGCTGATCACGCCGACGCCGATCGAATGGGGCTCCTCGATCGACCGGTCGGTGGTCGCGGTGGTGCGCGGCGGCGGGCTCGCCGAGTTGCTGCGGGCCGAGGGCGTCGCGGTGCTGGCGGTGCCGGACGGCGAGCTTCCCAGCGTCGAGGACATGATCGGGCTGTTCAACGAGGCGGCCGGACAGCACCTGAGCGTGCTGCCGGGCGGTCCGGATCTCACCGCGGCCGCCGACACCGCCGCCGGGCATCCGATGGCGGGCGAGCGCGACGTCGTGGTGATCCCGTGCTCGTCGCCGGTGCAGGTGCTGGCCGCGCTCGCGGTGCACGACGGCGGGCGCCGGGTCAACGACGACGTCGTCGCGATGGCCGAGGCGGCGGGCGCGACCAGGCGTGGCGAGCTGCGGATCGCCCGGGAAGAGTCGCTAACCTGGGTGGGCCGGGCCCAGTCCGGCGACGTGATCGGTCTGGTCGACGACGAGGTGGTGCTGATCGAACCCGCCCCGGCGTCGGCGACGAATCTCGTCGCGGCCGCGGTCAGCGTGCTCAACCGGATGCTGGGGCTCGGCGGCGAGCTGGTCACCGTCCTGAGCGGGGCGGACGCTCCGCCGAGCGTGGCCGCGGAACTCGCCGAGCAACTGCGGCTGGAGCACCCTGAGGTGGAGTTGACGAGTTACGCCGGCGGTCAAAGCGACGCTGTGCTGCTGATGGGGGTCGAATAATCATGGCCGGGCTTCGCGACAAGCTCCCGCTGCTGCTGGGCGCGAAAACGGCGAAGGCGCTCTCGAGTTCGCTCGACATCGAGACGGTTTCCGATCTGCTGCGCCACTATCCGCGCCGCTACGCCGAACGCGGCGAGCTGACCGACATCGCCGGGCTGGAGCTGGGCGAGCACGCGACCGTGCTGGCGCGGATCGAGAAGATCAGCAAGCGCCGGATGAAATCCCGCAACGGCACCATCCTCGACATGGTGATCACCGACGGCAAGCGACGGCTCGCGTGCGCGTTCTTCAACCAGGCGTGGCGCGAGAAGGACCTGGCCCCCGGCAAGACCGGGCTGTTCGCGGGCAAGGTCACCGCGTTCCGGGACACGCTGCAGCTGGCCAACCCGGAGTACGAACTGCTCGACGCCGAACGCGAGGCCGAGGCGGTCGACAACTTCCTCGCCGAGATCATCCCGGTTTACCCGGCGGCGCAAGGCATGCCGACCTGGTCGATCGCCAAATGCGTGCGGCAGGTGCTGGACGTGCTGGAGGTCGGCGAGGACCCGATGCCCGACGAACTGCTCAAGCGGCACGGGCTGCCCGGGCTGGAGCGGGCGTTGCGCGGCATCCACCGGCCGGAGGACTGGGCGCACCTGGAATCGTCGCGGCACCGGCTCAAGTGGGACGAAGCGATGGCCGTGCAGCTGATTTTCGCGCAGCGACGGCATTCCGCGGTGTCGCGTCCGGCGAAGGCGAGCCCGCACATCGACGGCGGACTTCTCGACGCCTTCGACAAGCGCCTGCCGTTCGACCTCACCGCGGGCCAGCGCGCGATCGGCGACGAGATCGCTGCCGACATGTCGTCCGAGCACCCGATGAACCGGTTGCTGCAGGGTGAAGTCGGGTCCGGCAAGACTGTGGTCGCGCTGCGGGCGATGCTGCAGGCCGTCGACTCCGGACGGCAGGCGGCGATGCTCGCGCCCACCGAGGTCTTGGCCGCGCAGCACGCGCGCTCGCTGCGCGAGATGCTCGGCGACATCGGCATGGCGGGCGAGCTTGGCGCGGCCGAGAACGCCACCCGGATCACGCTTCTCACCGGGTCGATGGGCGCGAAGGAACGCAAGAAAGCGTTGCTGGAGACGGTAAGCGGCGAGGCGGGCATCGTCGTCGGCACGCACGCGCTGATCCAGGACACCGTGCAGTTCGCCGATCTCGGACTCGTGGTCGTGGACGAACAGCACCGGTTCGGCGTCGAGCAACGGGATGCTCTGCGGTCCCGGGGCGCCGATTCGACGAGCCCGCACGTGCTGGTCATGACGGCGACGCCGATCCCGCGCACGGTCGCCATGACGGTCTACGGCGACCTGGAAATCTCGGCGCTGCGCGAAATGCCGGTCGGCCGCTCGCCGATCAAGACGACGGTCGTGCCGGTCGCGGAGAAGCCCGCGTGGTTCGACCGGGTGTGGCAGCGGGTCAGCGAGGAAGTCGGCAAGGGCCACCAGGCGTACGTGGTGTGCCCGCGGATCGGCGACGAACCGCCGTCGGACAAGAGCGACAAACGGCCGCCGCTCGCGGTGCTGGACGTCGCGCCGGATCTTGCCAACGGCGCGTTGAAGGGCTTGAAGATCGCCGCCCTGCACGGCCGGATGCCGACCGACGAGAAGGACGCCGTCATGCAGGCGTTCGGCGCGGGGAAGGTCGAGGTTCTGGTCGCGACGACCGTGGTCGAGGTCGGCGTGAACGTCCCCAACGCGACGGCGATGGTCATCCTCGACGCCGACCGCTTCGGCGTGAGCCAGCTGCACCAGCTGCGCGGCCGCGTCGGGCGGGGGAGCGTGCCCGGATTGTGCTTGCTGGTGACGGAAACCCTGGACGGGACTTCGACGCGCGAACGGCTGGCCGCCGTCGAGTCCACAACGGACGGTTTCGAACTGTCCCGTTTGGACTTGGAGCTGCGCCGGGAGGGCGACATTCTCGGTGCGGCCCAGTCGGGCAAGCGGTCCGGGCTGAAGCTGCTGTCGCTGCTGCGGGACGAGGACCTGATCACCGGGGCGCGGGCGCAGGCACAGGAGATCGTGACGAGCGATCCGGAGCTGGCCTCGCTGCCGGGGCTGGCGCAGATGGTGGCCGACGTGGTGGACCTGGAACGCGCGGAGTACCTCGAGAAGAGCTGAGCGCCGCGGCGGTCGTTCGGCCGGGTGTGGCGCCGTTGGCGGGAGGCGTGGCCCGGGGGTTCTCCCGGGCCACGCCTTTTCGCTGAGCTGCCGCTGCGGGTTTTCTCGGGGCGTCAGGCGTCGTAGATGTCGTCGTCGGAGTCGTAGCCGTGGTTCCTTCGGCTGCCGCTGCCGCCGCTGTATCCGCCGCCGTAACTACCGCTGCCACCGCTGTATCCGCCGCCGTAACTACCGCTGCCACCGCTGTAGCCGCCGCTGTATCCGCCACCGTGACTGCTGTATCCGCCGCTGCCACCGCTGTAGCCGCCGCTATACCCGCCACCATGGCTGCTGTATCCGCCGCCATAGCTGCCGCTGGATCCGCCGCCGTGGCTGCTGCTGCCACCGCCATAGCCGCCGCCGTAGCTGCTGCCGCCGTACCCGCCGCTGTATCCGCCACCGTGACTGCTGTATCCGCCGCTGTAACTGCTGCTGTACCCGCCACCGTGGCTGCTGGAACTGCCGCCGTACCCGCCGCCGTAACTGCCGCTGCCGCCGCTGTATCCGCCGCCGTGGCTGCTGGAACCGCCGCCGTACCCACCGCTGTACCCGCCGCCATGGCTGCTGTACCCGCCGCCGTACCCGCCGCTGTACCCGCCGCCGGACGACCCGCCGTGGCCGCCGGAGGAGCTGCTCGGCTTGGGTTTCACCACGTTCCAGTCGGCGTCCGGATTGCCGACGTAGCCGGGATGGTTCGGGTCCCAGTAGACCCGGTTGCCGTGCTGCGGGTTCGGGGCGCCGAATTTGGGTTCCTTGGACCCGCTCGCGGCCGACGCGCCCGCCGGTTCGAGGTGTTTGAAGATCCGGACGTCGGAGTTGTGCGCGAAGTTCTGGTCGGGAGTCTGGTGGATGCCGGTCTGGTTGAAATGGGTTCCGGCCGACGGGCTGTGGCCCATCACGACATTGCTGTGGCCCCGGACGATGCCGGTCGGGTTGCCCTGGAAGTCGTGCGTCTGGTAGCGCCGCTTCGGGTCCATGTACCACTTCGTGTCGTCGCCGCGCTTGCGGAACTTCGGCGGCGGCGAAACCGCGTTCCGCTCGAACAGCGGCCGCATCTTGGAGTGCCGGTGCGACAGGTTCTTGTAGCCGTAGTGCTCGCGCCTGCGCGCGCCGGCCGCGACGGTGGGCGGTCCCTCCTGGTAGACCCGTCCGCCGGGGGACCGCATCCGCCGCTCCCCGTTCGGGCCGGGGCTCGGGTCGCGGGTGCGGCCCCGGCCGCGCTGGGAACCGCCGCCGGAGCCCTGTCCGCCGGAACCGCCGCGGGGGGTGTTGCAGGACCCCCCGACGAGGCCGAGCGGGTCGACCGAGACGTGCGGGTTGCTGACGTAGGCGTGCGGGTCCAGTCCGCCGCCGAGCCCGAGCGGGTCCGGGCTGAGGTACCGGGCGAGCACCGGGTCGTAGTACCGGTGGAAGTTGTAGTGCAGCCCGGTTTCCTCGTCGAAGTACTGGCCCTGGAACCGGAGCGGGATCCCGGTTTCGCCGGACTGGTCGACCACGACGCCGAACAGGCTGCTGCGGGCCTGCCAGGCGATCTCGCCGCGGTCGTCGAGCAGTTCGGTCGGCGTGCCGGACGGTTCGGCCACGATGGCGAAGAACTGCTCGTCGACGCGTTTCTGGTCCGCGGAACCGGTGCGCCGGCGCTGCAGCAGCGGCACGAAGGTCCCCGGTTCGTAGTCCCACACCGTGGTTTCGGCGGCTGCCGGGCCGGAACTGGTTGCCTCGGCGAGTGTTTCGCCGTCCCACGCGAACTCGACGCGTTCGAGCAGAGTCGTCCCGTCGGAGGCGAAGTGTTCCTTGCGGATCCGGCGGCCCAGCGGGTCGTAGGTGTAGCGCCAGGTCGTGGCGTCCGGGACCTCGACCGCGACGAGCCGGTTCAGCGGGCCCCAGGTGTAGGTCCAGGTCCGTCCGTCCTCGTGCCGGCGGGTGCGCATCCGGCCGGCCTGGTCGTAGGTGTAGCGGACGCCGCCCGCCTCGGTGATCACCGAAGCGGGTCCGGCCCGCCTGCCGCGCCGGTCCTCTTCCTCGGGAGCCGGCCAGTCGGCGTCGACGAGCCGTCCGGTCGGGTCGTAGGCGTACTGCTCGTTCCAGCCCTGGGCGCGCACCGAGATCACCCGGCCCCGGACGTCCATCGCGAGCCAGCGCGACCCGGCGGTCCCGTCGTCGATCCGGTCGGGAAGGCCGTCGGGCCGGTAGTGGTACTGCCGGTCCTGGCCGAATTCGCCGGTCGTGGACCGGACCGTCTGCCGGGCGAGCCGTCCGGCCGGGGTCCAGGAGCGGGCGATCGCGGCGTTCCCGAACGCGCGGAGGGTTTCGCGGCCCGCCCGGTCGTACTCGAACCGGGTGGTCCGGCCCGCGGCGCGCACCGCGGCCGGGGCGCCGGATTCGCTGTATTCCCAGACGCTTTCCGCCCCGGACGGCGTCTGCCGCCGGATCTGGTTGCCCGAGGAGTCGAATTCGGAGCGGACGGTTCGCCCGTTGACCGTCTCCCGGACGATCCGGCTCGCCGCGTCCCGGGTGTACTCGACGCGGGTCGTCCCGTCGTCGAGGGCGACAAGCTCGCCGAGGACGTCGTACTCGAAGCGGGTGCGCAGAGTCCCGGACGGTCCTTCGACGACCTCCTCGACGATGTTGCCGCGCACGTCGCGGCGCAGGGTGACGACTTCGCCTTCCTCGTTGCGGATCTCGGTCAGCTCGCCGGCGGCGTTGTAGGCGTAGGACGAACAAGCCCCGCCGAAATCGGTCTCCCTGGCCAGATTGCCCGCCAGGTCGTACTCGTAGCGCCAGACCTGTCCGTGCTCGTTGGTCACCGCGGTGAGCCGCAGTTCGGTGTCGTAGGAGTATTCGAGCCGGGTGCCGTCCGGCCGGATCTCCGCCGAGACCAGGTCGAAGTGGGTCACTTCCTGCTGGGTGATCGCCGAGGTCGCGTCGGAGTGCAGGCGGTTGTTGCCTTCGCCGTCGTAGCGCCATTCCTCCGTCGACCCGTCCGGCCTGCGGTGCCAGGCGAGCGCGCCGTCGACGGTGTAGCCGAACTCCTCGGCCGCGCCGTTCGGATCGACGATCGCGGAGAGCCTGCCGAAGCAGTCGTAGGAGTAGGCAGTCGTCGCACCGTGGGCGTCGGTGACAGTGATCGGGTTGCCCGCGTCGTCGGACACCACGGTCAGCGTCGAGCCGTTCGGATCGGTGACCGACGCGACGTGGCCCCACTCGTCGTAGGTGTAGCTGGTGGCCCCGCCGCCCGGTTCGACGACGCGGGTCACGTTGCCGCGTTCGTCGTACTCCCACCGGGTTTCGACGCCCGGCGCTTCGACCATGCGGACCGCCTGGCCGAACTCGTTGCGTTCGATGGTCAGTTCCGTGCCGTCCGGCCGCTGGAGGGCGACCAGGTTGTTCATCTCGTCGTAGCGGTAGGTCCGCTGCCTGCCCAGCTCGTCGGTTTCGCCGGCCAGCCGGTCCAGCGCGTCCCATTCGTAGGCGCGCGCCGCGCCCGCCGGGTCGACCTCGCGCACGACCCGGCCGGTTTCGTTCAGGTGGTAGGCACTGCGGCGGCCCAGCGAGTCGACGACGTGGGTGATCCGGGCGGCCAGGTCGTATTCCATGGTGACCGTGAGGCAGTCGCCGGAGCCTTCGGTGCGCACGACCCGGCCCTCGCGGTCGTAGTGGAAGCGGTACCACTCGCCGTTGCGGTCCGTCCACGCGACGATCCGCCCCAGGTTGTCGTAGGCGTAGCGGAAGGGGAGACCGGATTCGTTCGTGATCTCGGTCAGATTGCCGTCGGTGTAGCCGTAGCGGACCAGCGGCACCTCGAGCCCGTCCTCGGTGACCGTGGACAGCCCGGTCACGAATCCGCCTTCGGTGGCGATCCGGATCAGGTGGCCTCCGCTGTGCCGCATCGCGGTCGGCGTGCCGTGCCGGTCGCGCTGGAAGTAGATGTGCTCTTTGCCGCGGCCGCTGATCGAACGGACCGGCCGGACCGGGCCGTTGCCTCGTTCGAAGGTCAGGACCCGCTCGCGTTCGCGGTCTTCGAGGACGAATCCGCCGCCGGGTTCCTCGGCGAGGTACCGCGCGGGCCCGTGCTCGGCGGCGACCCACTGGTCGCCGCGCGGCCGGGGGAACACCTGGACGATCCCGTCCGCGCCGGCGAACCACACCTGGTCCTCGTACACCTCGATCCGCTCGTCCAAAGTGGACACCCAGGCGGGGCCGAGCCAGCCGCCCGCGCGGAACGACGAGAAGTGCGTGCGCTCGAAGACCATCGGCAGCGCGCCGAGGAAGGTCGCGTCGGTCTCGGCCATCACCATCTGGCCGCTCGCGACGTCGACCGGGTCGCCGGTGGTGCAGATGTTGTCGAGGGTGCGCGAGTTCTCGCCCTGTTTGTCGAGCGACCGGGGGCCGCCGCCGTTCCCCCTGGCCCCGCCCGGCGAGGAACTGCCGGAGGCCGACGTGTGGCCGTCCTGCCCGCCGCCGCCGTGCTCGCCGCCGTTTTCGTGGTTGCCGTTCGAGTGGGTGTTCCCAGTGCTGCCGGAGCCGCCGTGGTGTCCGCCGCCCTCGGCTCCGGAGGTGTGCGTGCCTTCGTCCCCGCCTGGGCCGGACCGGGTGCTGTTCCCGGATTTGACGTTGATGTCCTTGGGCGGGTGCGTCGGCGCGCCCTTGCCGCTCTTGAGCCCCTTCAACGCCTTGCCGGCGTCGCCGAACAGCGTCCCGGCCTTCTTCAGCAGCGGGATCAGCGCCTTGAGCGCCTTCACCAGCTTCGTCGTCACCTGCGTGATCTTCGAAGCGGTCTTCGCCACCGCCGACACGACCTGCGGCACCACCCAGGCCATCCCGATCCCGAGCGTGAACAGCACCTGCAACGCCCACGAGATCAAGTGTCCGACCAGATCCGCGATCGTGTCGCGCACCAGAGACCGAACCGCCGCCACGATCTCGCCCGCGGTCTTGACGCCGCTCGCCGCGCCCTCGCTGCCCTTCTGCGCACTGCCGATCAGCGCGGAAGTGTCTTCGGCCTTCTTGCGGTACGTGTCGGCCGCTTCGCCTTGCCAGTCCTGCAGATCCTTCTTGACCAGCTCGGTCAGCTCAGCCGAAACGCTCTCGAGTTCCTTGGCGACATTCGTCCAGGTCTCCGCCTGGGAATTGATCTCGTCCGCCTTGCCGGTCAGCGCGTCGAGCGCCTCCTTGAGCGGCCCGACGTGCTCCATCAACCACCCGACCCCCGCGGCGAAAATCGCGCCGAACGGATCCATCACCGCGGTGAGCACGTCAAGCGCGGTCCCGACCGCCCCGATCGCGACGGCCGCCCAGTTCTTGCTCTCGATCGCGGTCTTGAGTCCGGTCGCGTCCTCCAGCAGAGGAATCCCGGACATCGCGGTCGTGGAGTCCTTCACCGGCGCGATCAACGGGTTGGTCATCGGTTGTCCCATTTCCTGGTACGCACGGGCATGACGAACGAGCGGAGCCTGATCCGCCAATCCGCCGAGGCTATCGGCTGACCGCCGGAGGCACGGCCCGGGCGCGGCGGCGATGCCTGAACTCCCGGAACCCTTGCCCGAACACACTCGCCCGCCGCGGACCCGGCTGCTCACTGGTCGGTTTCAGCACCTTTGCCCGGCTCCGCTCTGGTGACTGTCCTTTGTGGCCACTCCGGTAAACCGGCTGCGGTCACCTGCGCTTTTGTGCTGAACTGCCCGTAGTTGATCGTCGCCGAGCCTCTGGAGGAATGGTGCCCGAACTCGTGATCCGCCCCGCAACCCCGGAGGACGCGTCCGGCATCGCGGCCGTCCACGTAGGTTCCTGGCAAGCGGCCTACGCGGGTTTGCTGCCGGACGAGTTCCTCTCCGGCCTGTCGATCGAAACGCGGGAACAGTTCTGGGCTTCGAGCCTGGCGGACGCGTCTCGGCCGCACACCGTCCTGACGGCAAGCGCTGCTGAGGAGATCACCGGTTTCGCGGTCTTCGGCCCCAGCCGCGACGACGACGCCACTCCTCGGACCGGCGAACTGTCGTCCATCTACCTCCTGCCGTCAGAGTGGGGCCGAGGGATGGGCCGAGCCCTGCACGAGGAATGCGTACGCGGTCTGTCGACCCAGTTCGAGACGGCGACGCTTTGGGTGTTGTCGACGAACACCCGGGCCCGGAAGTTCTATGAACGGGCCGGGTGGGTTGCGGATGGAAAAACCAAGGTAGACACGATGTCCGACGGGGCGGTGACCTTGGAGGAGGTCCGGTACCGGTTGTCCTTGGAGGGCTAGGCTTCGTTGCTTCGTTGCTTCGTTGCTTCGTTGCTTCGTTGCTTCGTTGCTTCGTTGCTTCGTTGCAGTTTGACGGTTGCCTATCTGGGAGGTCGCTCGCCAACCGGTCCATCGCCGCTGAGTGGCGACTGCCTGCTCAGCACGCACCCGATGGAGCATTCGCCGTTTCGCGGCGAAGGCCACGCCAACCCGTCAGCCAGTCCCGCTCCGCTGTCGCCGTTTTGCGGCGAAGGCCACGCCAGCCCGCCAGCCAGCCCCGTTCCGTTTTCGCCGTTTCGCGGCGACTGCTGAGCCAGCCCGTCAGTCAGCCCCGCTCCGCTGTCGCCGTTTCGCGGCGAAGGCCACGCCAGCCCGCCAGCCAGCCCCGTTCCGTTTTCGCCGTTTCGCGGCGACTGCTGAGCGAACCCGTCAGTCAGCCCCGCTCCGCTGTCGCCGTTTCGCGGCGAAGGCCACGCCAGCCCGCCAGCCAGCCCCGTTCCGTTTTCGCCGTTTCGCGGCGACTGCTGAGCGAACCCGTCAGTCAGCCCCTGGCCCCTATACACATCTGCCGCTTCCGACGAATACAGAAGTGTAAGACGCGGA
>NZ_PQIA01000112.1 GCF_003385235.1 Amycolatopsis circi
AAATGAGACCCCCCAACACCCCCCCGCCTCTCGCCCGCAGCGCCAAACGCCCAGAGCCCAGAACCGGCAAGGCGACGCAGCGAGAACCCACACCAACTCGAACCGACCAGTCACCGGCAAACGCACGAAACCGAACGCCCAAAGCCCCAAACCACCGAGGCCACGCAGGGAAAACGCAGCGCACGATCGCGAACCGGGCACCCAACTGGCACCAGCAGAGGCGCAAAGCCGAACACCAAAGCAAGAACCCCCAACGCCGAACAACCCGAACCCCGAATCGGCAAGGCGACGCAGCAAGAGAACGCGGCACGGGACCCAGGCGACCGGAAGCCCCACTGGCACCCGCAGAGGAGTGAAGCCGGACGCCGCGCCGCGGACCCACAAAGCCGAACAGCTAGAAGAACGAATCAGCTAGACGATCCGGCGAAGAACGCGGCGCGATCGAGCGAGGAGCCCAACTGGCACCCGCGGAGACGTGAAGCCGGACACCACCGCGAGGACTGCGGAGCCGATCGACCCGAGCCCAGAATCGGCGAGGCGATGCAGGAAGAGAGCGGGCGTGAAGCCCACCTGGTACCTGCGGATACGTGAAGCCGAATGCCACGGCGAGGACCTGCAACGCCGAACAACCCGAGCCCCGAAAAGGAGGGAACGGCGCGGTCGCGCGACCCGGGAGCCCAACCGGCACCAGCGAAGAGGTGAAGCCGGACGCCGCGGCGCGGGCCCACAAAGCCAAACGGCTAGGCACGAACTACCGAGGCGATGCGGAGAGAGACGTAGCACGAATCGAGCGAACCAGGAGCCCAACAGGCACGTGCGAATGTAGATCCGGCTGCCACAGCGAGGGCCCGCAGAGCCAGACGGCGAGGCGACGCAGGGAGTGAACGCGGCACAGGATCGAGCGAACCGGGAACCCAGTTGATGCCTGCGGAGACGTGAAGCCAGACGCCCCGAGACCCGAACCAGCTGAGCAACGAGCGAAAAGAACGCGCTGCAGAGGCCAGCGGACCGCCGCGACTCCGCGACGCGAGAGCCGAACGCCTCACGCAGTCAGCCGAAACTCCCGCAGCCAGACGAGTGCACTCCCGCATAGACGAGGTGCAAAGGCATGCAGAAAACACCTCACCAGCGAGAGAGCAAACGGCACGCCACTCCCAACCGCCCCCACGATCCCAAGCCAAAGGGGGCTCCGCCCCCGACCACCCCGAAAACCGCAACCAAAGGCACCGCGGGGGTCCGGGGGGCTCGGCCCCCCGGGTACTCGGCGCCGGTGAAGCGGGAAGGTGCGAAGCATCGAACAAGACGAAGACACCGGCGCACTCGTTTCGCCTCTCGGCGGCTTGGCGCAGTGTGGCTCCGGCCGGACCGGTATTCCACAAAGGCGGTTCTTCAGTGAGCCCGGGGGACACGAGTGCGCCGGCTCATTGTTCTCAACGGGGTGCGTGGTGCTGGTGTTCCCGTGCCGGGAGGATTTCCCGCGGCGGGTGATGGGATCATGGGTGGCGTGCCAGCGGACGCCGAGGTTGAACCGGGAACGCTCCTGGTCGCCGCACCCACGATGTTCGACCCGAACTTCAAGCGGACTGTGGTGTTCGTGATCGATCATCGGGCGGAGGGCACGCTCGGGGTGGTCTTGAACCGGCCGTCTGATGTTCCGGTGAATGACGTTCTGCCGGGGTGGGGCGAGCACGTCGCGGAGCCTCAGTCAGTGTTCGTCGGCGGGCCGGTCGACAAGAAGACCGCGCTGTGTCTCGCCGCGTTGCGGACTGGGGAGACCGCGGCCAGCGTTCCAGGCGTTGTCGCGGTGCGGGGGCCGGTCGCGCTGGTCGATTTGGACAGCGATCCCGAGGTTCTCGTGCCCAAGGTGCGGGGCGTGCGCGTGTTCGCGGGTTACGCCGGGTGGGATTCGGGGCAGCTCGCGGGCGAGATCGAGCGTGAGGACTGGGTGATCGTCCCTGCCTTGCCGAGCGACATTCTCGCGCCGCCTAGCCGTGACCTCTGGGGTCAGGTGCTGCGCCGTCAGGGGGTGCCGCTCGCGTTGCTGGCCACCCATCCCGGGGACTTGCAGCGGAACTGAGTCGTGAGTGGCTACGCCGGTTAGAACCGGTATCGCCACTCACGAGGCCCGGGCAGGTCAGGCTTCGCTGGACTTCTGCAGGACCCCGCAGCCGCCGGCACCGCACGCGCAGCCGCTGCAACCGGCCGGGACCGGCGCGGGGGCGGGGACTGTCAGGGCGGCTCGTGCGCCCATTCGGGCACCGGCGACCACCATCGCCAGCAGGCCGAGCAGTCCGACGATCGCGGCGGCCACCAGGCCGGCGGTGGCGGGAATCGCTAGGCCGGCCAGTCCGCAGACGATCGCGGCCGCGCCGCCGGCGAGGGTCGGGATTCCGGCGACCCGGTTGGCCAGTTTGAACGCCTCTTCGCTGCGCATCGAGGCTTCGGTCCGGACTCCGGCCCCGCCTGCTCGGGTCAGCCGTCCGCGCACGCCGAGGAATCCACCCCAGCCGACGACGACACCAAGGACGATCGGGACGAGCGCGATAGCGAACACCCCTTGAGGATAAGCGTGACCTCGCGGCCATGTCCCGGATACCCTCGTCGGCTGTGCTACGGGCCATGTCTTCGTCCACGCGACACCGGCTGCTCGCCGCCGCCGGGATCGTCACGCTGTCCTTGCTCATCCCCGGAACCAGCGACGCCGCGGAAGCCGCGCCGCGGCCGGTCCGGTTGCTCGGCGAGCAGCGGGTGCCGCACAACCTGCAGTTCCAGGGCACGACGGTCGGCGGGTTGTCGTCGATCGACTTCGATCCGCGCACCGGCGGCTACGTCTTCATCAGCGACGACCGGTCCGCGATCAACCCGGCTCGCTTCTACACCGCGAAGTTCGACGTCAGCGCCAAGGGTGTGGGTCCCGTCACCTTCACTGGCACGCATCCGCTGCTGCGCCCGGACGGCACGCCCTACCCGCCGCTCGCGAAGAACGATCCGGCCGCTCCGCAGAACGAGCAGACGATCGACCCCGAGGAACTGCGCGTCGACCCGTGGACCGGGCATTACGTCTGGTCCCAGGAGGGCGATCGGCTCGCTGACCAGCACCTGATCCAGCTGTCGATCCGCGAAGCTACCCGCGACGGACACTACGTGCGCGACCTGCCACTGCCGGCCAACGAGCGGATGACGCCGGACGCCGGTCCGCGCCGCAATTACGTCCTCGAAGGCCTCGCCTACACCGGGTTCGGCACGCTGCTGGCCAGCGAGGTCGAGGCCCCGCTGCTGCAGGACGGCCCGCCGCCCACGCCGACGTCGGGTGCGTTGTCGCGGATCACGCTGCAGAGCCGGTTCGGGCACGTGCTCGCGCAGTACGCGTACCCGCAGGAGAAGCTCTTCGCCGAGCCGAAGCCCGCGACCGCGTTCGCCGACACCGGCGTGTCCTCAATGCTCGCGGTGAACCAGGCGGATCCGACGAAATTCCTCATGATGGAGCGGTCCTTCGTCACCGGCGTCGGCAACAAAGTGCGCATCTTCGAGATCGACACCACCGGCGCGACGAACGTCCTCCACACCCCCTCCCTGACGGCCGCGAAGCACGTCAAGCCGGTGAAGAAGAAGCTGCTCGCCGACCTTTCCGGCCTCCCGTTGTCCACTGTGGACAACATCGAGGGGATGACCTGGGGTCCGGCGCTGCCGTCCGGGGAGCGCAGTCTGCTGCTCGTGAGCGACAACAACTTCTCCGCGTCGCAAGTCACCCAGGTCGTCGCTTTGGCGGTCCCGTCGGAACGGCTTTGACCAGCGCGTTACGATGAGTGCATGAACACGGCTCGGCTGCTCCTTGGCCTGCCGCGCTGACCTGGTCCGATGACCGGCTCGGCGCGGCGACCCCTCATGCCTTCTGGCTTGGGGGGTCGAGTTGTTTCTGGAGTGGCGCGACACGGAGGAAGACGGCGATGACAGGGTCCACGGACACCGGGGCCACGGCGGACGGCGCGCAGACGCGCGCCGAGGCCGAGCACACCCCGCCGTTCCGCTACACCGCGGAGCTGGCCGGGCAGATCGAGCAGCGCTGGCAGGACCACTGGTCCGACCACGGCACCTACCACGCGCCGAACCCGGTCGGCCCGCTCGCCGACCCACGCGAGCAGGTGCCCTCGGACAAGCTGTTCGTGCAGGACATGTTCCCGTACCCGTCCGGTTCCGGCCTGCACGTCGGGCACCCGCTGGGCTACATCGGCACCGACGTCTACGCGCGCTACCACCGGATGATCGGCCGGAACGTGCTGCACACGCTGGGCTACGACGCGTTCGGCCTGCCCGCCGAGCAGTACGCGGTGCAGACCGGCACGCACCCGCGCACCACGACCGAGCAGAACATCGCCACCATGCGCCGCCAGCTGAAGCGGCTGGGACTGGGCCACGACGAGCGCCGGTCGATCGAGACGATCGACCCGGACTACTACAAGTGGACCCAGTGGATCTTCCTGCAGATCTTCAACTCCTACTACGACGAGGACGCCCGCAAGGCGCGTCCGATCGAGGAGCTGGAGAAGGCGTACGCCGCGGGTGAGCGCACGACGCCGGACGGTCGTCCGTGGGCCGAGCTGAGCACCGTCGAGCAGCGCAAGATCATCGACGACCACCGGCTGGTCTACATCTCCGAGGCTCCGGTGAACTGGGCCCCCGGCCTGGGCACCGTCGTCGCGAACGAGGAGGTGACCGCGGACGGCCGCAGCGACCGCGGCAACTTCCCGGTGTTCCGCAAGAGCCTGCGCCAGTGGATGATGCGGATCACCGCGTACGCCGACCGCCTGGTCGACGACCTGGACCTGCTGGACTGGCCGGACAAGGTCAAGTCCATGCAGCGCAACTGGGTCGGCCGCTCGCAGGGCGCGCGCGTCTCGTTCGCCGCGGGAGACGAGAAGATCGAGGTCTTCACGACTCGTCCGGACACCCTGTTCGGGGCCACCTACATGGTGATCGCGCCGGAGCACCCGCTGGTCGAGAAGCTGACCGCGGCGCAGTGGCCGGGCGAGCACCCGGAGACCTGGACCGGCGGGGCGAAGACGCCCGCCGAGGCCATCGCCGCCTACCGCGCCGCCGCCTCCCGCAAGTCCGATCTGGACCGGCAGGAGAACAAGGAGAAGACCGGCGTCTTCACCGGCACCTACGCGGTGAACCCGGTCAACGGCAAGGAAATCCCGGTCTTCGTCGGCGACTACGTGCTGATGGGCTACGGCACCGGCGCGATCATGGCGGTGCCCGCACAGGACCAGCGCGACTACGACTTCGCGAAGAAGTTCGAGCTGGAGATCGTCCGCACGGTCGACCCCGGCGAGGGCTTCGAGGGCGAGGCGTTCACCGGCGACGGCCCGGCGATCAACTCGGCCAACGATTCGGTCAGCCTGGACGGCATGGGCGTCGCGGACGCCAAGAAGACGATCATCGCCTGGCTGGAGGACCGCGGCGCGGGCGAGGGCACCGTCCAGTACAAGCTGCGCGACTGGCTGTTCGCCCGCCAGCGCTACTGGGGCGAGCCGTTCCCGATCGTCTACGACGAGAACAACCTGCCGATCGCACTGCCCGAGGACCAGCTGCCGGTCGTGCTGCCGGAGGTCGACGACTACGCGCCGAAGACCTTCGACCCGGACGACGCCGACTCCGAGCCGTCGCCGCCGCTGTCGCGCGCGAAGGACTGGGTCGAGGTCACGCTGGACCTGGGCGACGGGCCGAAGAAGTACCGCCGCGACACCAACGTCATGCCGCAGTGGGCCGGTTCCTGCTGGTACCAGCTGCGCTACGTCGACCCGGCGAGCCAGGACGTGTTCTGCGCGCCGGAGAACGAGGCGTACTGGCTGGGCCCGCGCCCGGCCGAGCACGGCGTGGACGACCCGGGCGGCGTCGACCTGTACGTCGGCGGCGTCGAGCACGCGGTGCTGCACCTGCTGTACTCCCGGTTCTGGCACAAGGTGCTGTACGACCTGGGCCACGTCTCCTCGAAGGAGCCGTACCGCCGCCTGTTCAACCAGGGCTACATCGAGGCGTTCGCCTACACCGACAAGCGCGGTGTGTACGTGCCTGCTGAGGACGTCGTCGAGCGCGACGGCAAGTTCTTCTTCGGCGACGAAGAGGTCAAGCAGGAATACGGCAAGATGGGCAAGAGCCTGAAGAACGCCGTGACGCCGGACGAAATGTCGGACACCTACGGCGCGGACACCTTCCGCGTGTACGAGATGTCGATGGGTCCGCTGGACATGTCGCGGCCGTGGGCGACCAAGGACGTCGTCGGCGCGCACCGGTTCCTGCAGCGGCTGTGGCGGCTGCTGGTCGACGAGCAGACCGGCGAGCTGCGGGTGTCGGCGGACGAGGCGACCGAGGCGGACCGGAAACTGTTGCACCGCACCATCGCCGGAGTCCGCGAGGACTACGCGGAGATGCGGTTCAACACCGCGGGCGCGAAGCTGATCGAGCTGAACAATCACCTGACCAAGGCGTACGGCTCGGCCGCGGGGACTCCGCGCGAGCTGGCCGAACCGCTGGTGCTGCTGCTGGCTCCGCTGGCCCCGCACGTGGCCGAAGAGCTGTGGCACCGGATGGGCCACGTCGACTCGCTGGTGCACGGGCCGTTCCCGGTCGTGGACGAGAAGTACCTGGTCGAGGACTCGGTCGAGTACCCGATCCAGGTCAACGGCAAGGTCCGCTCGCGGGTCACCGTGCCCGCGGACGCGAAGAACGACGCGGTGCAGGCGGCCGCGCTGGCGGACGAGAAGATCGCCGCGCTGGTCGGCGACAAGACGCCGCGCAAGGTGATCGTGGTGCCGGGCCGTCTGGTCAACATCGTGCTCTGATCGGCTAGCCGCGAACCGGCCCGGGACTTCACGGTCCCGGGCCGGTTTCGCGTCCGGGATCGCCCCGACCGAAAGGCGCCAGCGTCGTCCTTCCCGCCCCGCTTTTATTGGGGGGCAAGGGAAACACGGTGGAAGGACGGACATGAACCTCGACGGCAAAGTGGCGCTGGTGACTGGTGGGAGCCGGGGAATCGGGGCGGCGACGGCACTGCGGCTCGCCGAGGCTGGGGCGGATGTGGTGCTCACCTACGCGGTGAACGCCGAACAGGCCGCGGAAGTGGTCGACCGGATCAAGGCGCTCGGGCGGCGGGCGCTCGCGGTCGGTGCCGACAACGCGGATTCGGCGGCCGTGGAAGCCGCGGTGGAAGCGGCGGTCGCCGAGTTCGGGCGGCTGGACGTGCTGGTCAACAACGCGGGCGTCGGTTTCGTCGGCCCGCTGGAGCAGACCGGGATGGACGACGTCGACCGCGTGCTCGCGGTGAACGTGCGCGGCGTGCTGGCCGCGACGAAGGCGGCGGCCAAGCACCTCGGCGAGGGCGGCCGCGTGATCACGATCGGCAGCTGCGTGACCGATCGCGTGCCGGGGCCGGGGATGGTGCTGTACGCGGTCAGCAAGTCCGCGATGGTCGGGCTGACCAAGGCGTTGTCCCGCGAACTGGCCCCGAACGGCGTGACGGTGAACCTGGTGCACCCGGGACCCACCGACACCGAAATGAACCCGGCCGACGGCCCCTACGCCGCGGACCAGGCGTCCATGACCGCCGCCGGCCGCTACGGCAAGCCCGCGGAAGTGGCCGACACGGTGGCGTTCCTCGCCTCGCCGGCCAGCGCGTACGTGACCGGCTCGACCATCTCGGTCGACGGCGGCCACGCGGCCTAACCCGAGTAGAGGCCGACGTCGCGGGCGAGGTCGGTGAGCATGGCCTCGAACAGCACGTCGGGTTTGGACATCGGGATCGGGTAGTTGCCGAACACCTCGAGGGTCACGTGGCCGTAGAGCCGCGCCCAGAAGGTGATCATCAGGTAGGTGAGCCCGAGGTCCAGCTTCTCCGGCGGGATCTCCCGCCCGGACTCCTTGAGCACCGTGAGCAGGTCCTGCTGGAACGCGGTGAGGTCGTCGCGGAGTTCGGGCGGGACCACGTCGTTCGGCGGCATGACCAGGTCGTGCTGGGCGAGCACGTGGCCGGCCGCGGCGAGGAAGATCTTGCCGAACGGCTCGTCCAGCCGGTGCAGCGCGCTGCCGGTCGCGGTGCCGGTGGCCCCGGTCGGCGACGCGAACACCAGGGTGAATTCCTTGGTGTGGGTCAGCGCCCAGCGGCGGAAGCCTTTGCAGATCTGGAACAGCTGCAGCAGGCCCTCGTCCTTCAGCTCCGCGATGTCCTCGGCGGGTTCGGCGGCGAGGTCGGTGCAGACGTCGAGGCGGAGGTTCTCCAGCAGGTCGTCACGGGATTCGTAGTAGCGGTACAGAGCCGGTGCGGTGATGCCCAGCTCCCGGGCGATGGCCCGCAGCGTCACGGCTTCCGGACCCTGGCCTACCAGCAGTTTTCGCGCGGTCCGGCGGATGTCGGATTCGGTAGCCGCTCGCGCGCGACCCCTGCGTGTGGGGCTGCTCATCTGGGCAGTCTAGGTGGTCTGGACACCGGTTCAGGCGCTGGCGCGCGAATCGGGGCGCCGCCGACGCCGATCACTCGGGGGGCTACGTGATCGGCGCCGGCGACCCGATGCCCTCTCCGGTGCGCTTCCGGTCGGGGCAACGTCATCGGCTCAAGGCCAGTGACGCTCGAAGAAGAGCGAAGCCCGCCGCAGAAGTGACGCCTGGGGGATATGGATCCCCCGATCGAGTGACGGCCAGTCGCTGTTCCGCCTGATTGTCGCACTGAGCGCCAAGAAAGTTACAAACGCTTTCACTTTCGGGCACAGATGGCGGAAAAGACGGGTCGTGGCAGAGTGGCGGCATGAGTGCTGCGGTGCTGGTAGTCGGGTCCGCGAATGCCGATTTGGTGGTGCCGGTCGATCGTCGCCCCGGCGGCGGCGAGACGGTGTTGGGCGGCGACACCGCGTTGTCCCCCGGCGGCAAGGGCGCGAATACCGCGGTCGCGGCGGGAAAACTCGGCGCGGACGTCGCGTTGCTCGGCGCGGTCGGCGACGATCCGTACGGTCGAATGCTGCGGGATTCGTTGTCCAATGCGGGAGTCGATACGCAATTCGTTCGTACTGTCGATCGGCCTACCGGAATCGCCTACATCACCGTGACTCCGGACGGGGAAAACTCAATCCTCGTCTCCCCCGGCGCGAACTCCGCGCTGGAACCCGGGGACATCACCGACGAGGCGCTGGACGGCGTCCGGGTGCTCGTCGCGTCGCTGGAAGTGCCGCTGCCGACGATCGAACGCGCGGTGGTGCGGGCGCGCGAGAACGGCGTGCGGGTGCTGCTGAACCTCTCCCCGGCGGCCGAGGTGTCGCCGGAAACGCTGGCCGCGCTGGACGTCCTGCTGGTCAACGAGCACGAGGCCGCCTACCTGCTCGGTTCGGAGGACGCTGACCCGCGTGAACTGCTCGAACTCGGCCCGCGCGCGGCAGTGGTCACGCTCGGAGCCAAGGGCGCGGCGGTGCTTGAGGGCGACAAGTCGACAACCATCGAGTCGTCCAAGGTGGAAGCCGTCGACACGACGGGCGCGGGCGACGCGTTCGCCGGTGCGCTGGCTGCCGCCCTCGCCGATGGCGCTGACCTGGTCGATGCCGCCGACCGAGCGGTGAAGGTAGCCGCGGTGACCGTGACCCGCCATGGTGCTCAACCGTCGTATCCGACGGCCGCCGAGCTGGAATGAGTCACGTCCGGACCGTGTTGTGGCTCACGTGGGTGATTCGTTCGGTTCGGCGTGGTGGCAGGGGTACGCGACCCGGTTGCGGAGGATGGCGGCAGCGCAGACGCGTGATCCGCTGGCGTTGATGCCGCTCGACAAGACGCTCGCCGCGTTGGGTCGAACGGCGGAAACCTACGAGGGGCTGCGCTCGGTTCCGATCGACGGCGTGGTGGGGTCGCTCGCGCGCGCCGAGGATTTCGACCGGCTGTTCCGGCCCCGCAATCGAGCCCTGCGCGAGCGCTGGCGGGCGATCGCCGACGCCGTCGGGGAGCTTCCGCCGGTCCGGCTCGTGCGGCTGGGCGACATGTACTTCGTGGAGGACGGGCACCACCGGATCGCGCTGGCCAGAGCGCGCGGTGCCGAGAAGGTCCTGGCCGAGGTGCGGTCGGTGTGCACGATCGCGTGGGCGATGCGCTGCCTGACGCTGGCGGACCTGCCGTCGAAGAAGGCCGAGCGGATGTTCCTGGAGCGGGTCCCGCTCGCCGACGCCGACCGGACCGACCTGTGGCTGGACGACCCGGCCGACTGGTTCCGGCTCGCGGACTCGGCGGAGGCCTGGGGTTTCCGGCAGACTTTGCGGGGCCGGGTGCTGCGCGACCGTGCGGAGCTGGCCCGCGCTTGGTGGCACGAGGAGGTGCGTCCGGTGGTCGAACGGGTGCGAAATCGGGAAACGGGTGCGGCGCCCCGGGAGATCGCCGTCTACGTGAGCTATGGTCTAGACCATGTCTGAGAGTGCCGCCGCTCCGGCCGAGTCCGCTGCCGGTTCCTCGCTGACCGGGGTCGCGGTGAGCCCCGGACGCGCGAGCGGACCCGTCGTGCGGGTCGCCGAGCCGCTCGGGGAACCCGCCAGCACGCCCGCGCCGGACGACCCGGCGGCGGAGGCGGCCCGGATCGAGCCCGCCGCGCGGGCGGTCGCCGCGCGGCTGGAAGCGCAGGCCGAGGCCGCGACCGGCGAGGCCGCGACGATCCTCATCACCACCGCCGCGATGGCCGCTGATCCGGCGCTCGCCGCTCAGGCTCAACAGCTGGTGACGGCGCGGAACCTACCCGCGGCCCGCGCCGTCTACCAGGCCGCCGAGGGCTTCGCCGACGCGTTGGCGGCCGCCGGCGGGTACATGGCGGAGCGGGTCCGCGACGTCCGTGACGTGCGCGACCGGCTCGTCGCCGAACTGCTCGGCGTCGCCCCGCCCGGGGTGCCCGAGCTGGCGTCGCCGAGCGTGCTCGTCGCGCGCGACCTCGCGCCCGCCGACACCGCCGGGCTCGACCCGGCGAAGGTGCTCGCGCTGGTCACCGAGGAGGGCGGCCCGACGAGCCACACCGCGATTCTCGCGCGGGCGCTGGGAATTCCGGCCGTCGTCGCGGTGCGCGGGCTGCTGGCCTCCGACGCGAAGGCGCTATCGGTCGACGGCGACACCGGCGTGATCGAGGCGGTCGACGCGTCCGCGCCGATCGTCACCGCCGCCGCTTCCGGCCCTGCCGAATGGAACGGCGTCGGCGAACTGTCCGACGGGCACCGGGTGAAGGTGTACGGCAACGTCGGCTCCCCGGCCGACGCGCAGGCCGCCGCGGACGCGGGCGCCGAGGGCGTCGGACTGTTCCGCACCGAATTCAGCTACCTCGACGCGCCGGCCGAGCCGTCCGTCGAAGAGCAGCGAAAAGCTTATGCCGCAGTGCTTTCGCCGTTCCGCGGCAAGCCGGTCATCGTGCGCACGCTGGACGCGGGCGCGGACAAACCGCTCGCGTTCCTGTCGCCGGACGACGAGCCCAACCCGGCGCTCGGCGTCCGCGGCCTGCGGATCGCGTTCGACCGGCCAGAGGTGCTCGACCGGCAGCTCGAAGCCATCTCCGGTGCGGCGGAGGATTCCGGCGCGGAAGTTTCGGTGATGGCCCCGATGGTCGGCACCGTCGAGGAAGCCGCCTGGTTCGCCGAGCGCGTGCGCGCCGCCGGAATCGCGCGGGCGGGCGTGATGATCGAGATTCCCGCCGCCGCGGTGCTGGCGCGGGAAATCCTGGACGTGGTCGATTTCGTGTCTGTCGGCACGAACGACCTGGCCCAGTACACCTTCGCCGCCGACCGCCAGCTCGGCGCGGTGGCGAAGCTGAACGACCCGTGGCAGCCCGGTTTGCTGCGCCTGCTGAAGCTGATCGGCGACGCGGCGGAAGCGACCGGGAAACCGGCGGGCGTGTGCGGCGAAGCGGCGGCCGACCCGCGTCTCGCGCTGGTGCTGGCCGGGCTCGGCCTGACGAGTCTGTCGATGAACGCCCCGGCGGTCCGCGCGGTCGGCGCGAGCCTGGCGACGGTGTCGCGGGAGCAGGCGGCCGAGATCGCGGCGGCGGCGCTCGCCACCACCGATCCGGCCTCCGCGCGCAAGGCGGTCGCTGACGCGGTCTCCCGCTAAGGGGACGCCGGACCCGGGTGAGAGATGGGGTAACCGGGCCCGGCGCCGGACGCTGGTCAGCCGAAGATGCCCCGCCGAGGGTGGCGGATGACCAGCGAGCCTCCGTGGATGCGGCCGGTCAGCACGTAGCGCGGGCTGCCCGCGCGGCCGTTGCTGCCGGTCTTGTCGTCGAGGGAGCCGAACTTGATCTCGGTGATCGAGTTGTAGTCCACCGCCGCGTGCTGCGGGATGATCAGCTCGACCGAACCCCACTTGGAGTCGAGTTCGATCTGCACCACCGGGGTGGCGACCCGGGCCTCGGTGAAGTCGAGCTTGGTGCTGCCGTACTTGTTGCGCACCACCATCGCGGCCGGGACCTGCCACGGGCCGCTGCGCTGCAGTGACGAGTACTTGGCGTTGAGTTCGAGCCGCTGGCCGAGCCCGTAGTTCGGTCCGTAGCCGGGAGGCTCGGACATCGGCGCGTACTGCGGCGCCGCGCCGGGGTGCACCAGTCCGGGCAGGTCGGCGAGCACGGTGTTGAGGTCGCCCCGGGTGCGGGCGGCGAGCGCCTGGTCGGTGCGTTCGGTGAACTCGTCGAGGGTGAGCATCCCCTGTCCGATGGCTTTCTGCAGCACGCCGACCACGTGCTCGCGTTCGTCGTCGGACACCCGGATGTCGCGCGCGGTCAACGGCTTGGTCTCGGTCGCGGGCTGCGCGGCGATCGTCTCTTCCTCGGCCATGGCTTCGATGGTAGAACTCCATTTCCGCTGGCAGATCGGGGAAAAACCCTGAACGGACCCGTATTCCGCGCAACGGTCGCCCTGGTCGCGGCCTGCTGCCTGCTGACCGCCTGCACGAACGGGACTTCCGCGCCCGCTCCGGTGAGTTCGGCGCGCCCGACCCCGACCACGGCCCCGCCGACCGGCCTCGACGGCGGCGTGGCCACTGGCGGCATCGGGGTGGAGTTGCTGCTGGCCACGTCGCCGCCGACGGTATTCGACGCCGACTCCGGTGTGCGCGGCACGCTGCCCGGCGTTCCCGGCGGGCAGCGCGCGGTGTCAGTGCTGCGCGTCGGCCACACGCCGGTCGTGCTGACCGGGCCGATCTGCTCGCAGGCCGCCTGCGACCCAGCCGAGGTGTACGTCTACCTGGGGCTTTCGCCTCCGCGGTCGCTCGGCAAAGCGGTGAGCGCGGCCCCGGGCGCGGACGGCACCAGCGTGTGGCTGATCCGGGAGGACAGTCCGGACCTCTGCCGGTTGGAACACGTCGCGCTCACCGGCACCTCGTTCGGGCGGGGCACGGTGGCGTCGTGCCACACGATCGTCCGGGTGGAGACATCGCGCGGGCTGCTGATCACCGTCGGCGGCGGCACCGCGGAGACCGTTGACGTCCTGATCGACCCGGCCACCGGACGCACCGTGCAGCAGTCGCCGCGCATCCTCGCCGCAGCTGGTGACCGGCTGGTTCTCGGCGGACTCACCGACTTAACTGTGCTCGACCTGCGCAGCGGAGCGCGGAAACCGGTGACCTTGCCGGTGCCGCAGCCCAACCCGTACGTGCTGCCCAGCCGGGACGGAAACGTCGCCGCGGTCGATTTCGGCACCCCGTCCTTCGCCGGAACCGGCACGCAAACCCGAGACCTGTGGCTGTTGAACCTGCGCGACGGCACCTGGCAGCAGGCTCCGTCGATGCCTTACTCGACGGAGAACCTGAAGCACTCCGGCCTGGAGTGGACCGAAGGCGGAGACCTGGTCTTGGACGACGGGGTCGTCGCGGCGTGGCATCCGGGCGAACCGGCCTGGCGGCTGGGGAAGGCGAAACTCGCTTCCGGGCGGCAAGAAGCCGGGGTCGCGACTTCTTGACTCAGTCCTCGTCCAGCCCGTGCTCGATCGCGTACCGCGCCAGCTCGACCCGGTTGTGCAGCTGGAGCTTCCGCAACGTCGACTGCACGTGGTTCTCCACCGTCCGATGTGACAGCACCAGCCGCTCCGCGATCTGCCGCGCGGTCAAGCCCTTCGCGACCAGCCGGAGCACGTCGGTCTCACGGTCGGTGAGCCGCGGCGGTTCCGGCGCGCCGTCCGGAGCGTCGGCCATCCGCCGGTACTCGCCGAGCACCAGGCCGGCCAGCCCGGCGGTGAACACCGGGTCGCCGTCGGCCGTACGGCGCACCGCGTCCACCAGCTCCGCCGCGGACGCCGATTTCACCAGATAACCGGACGCGCCCGCCTTCACCGCTTCCAGCACGTCGCTGTGCTCGCCGCTGGCCGAGAGCACCAGCACGCGCGTGTCCGGCGCCGCCGCGGTGATCTCGCGGGTCGCCTCGACGCCGGACGTGCTGCCGAGGTTCAGGTCCATCAGCACCACGTCCGGGCGCACCGTGCGCGCGATCCGGATCGCCGCCGGGGCGTCCGGGGCGGTCGCGGCCACCTGGAACCCGTTCTCGCTGAGGTCGCGGGCCACGCCGTCGCGCCACATCGGGTGGTCGTCGACCACCATCACCGAGATCGTCCGTTCCGTCATCGTCCGTCCCTCACCTTCGCGGGCACTCGCACTTCCCACTCCGTGCCCCGGCCGGGCGCGCTGTCCAGCACCGCGGTCCCGCCGAGGTCGGCCACCCGGCCGCGAATCGACTTCACTACCCCGAGACGGCCCTCGGCCGCCGCCCGTTCCAGCCTGCCGCCCTCGATGCCCGGCCCGTCGTCGCGGATGCTCACCACGACCTCGCCGCCGAGGTCTTCCAGCAGCACCCAGGCGTGCGCCTCCGGACCAGCGTGTTTCTCCACGTTGGCCAGTGCTTCGCGGGTGATGGCGACGAGTTCCTCGGTGACGTGCGCGGGCAGGTCCACCGTTCCCGCCGGCGTCGAGACCTGCACCGACGTGGTCGTCAGCAGTCGCAATGCCGAGCGGAGGTCCGCGGTGTCGCCGGACCGGGTCGGTTCGGTGCTGACCAACGCGCGCAACGCGATCTCCTGCTCTCCAGCGAGCCGCGCCAGCTCCGCTGCTTCGCCGCCTACTTCGAGACCGCGACGCCGTACGCGCGCGAGGACCTGAAGCACGCTGTCGTGAATCGAGCGCGCTAGCCGTTCACGCTCGGCCGTCGCTGCTTCGGTGCGAAGGGCGCGCGCGAGCGCTTCGGCGGAGCTGCGCGCGAGTGTCGCCGCCATACCGACAAGGAGGCCGCTCGCGCACAACAGCACACCGTCGCGGATCACGTCGATGTCGACGTTCGCGCGTGCGACACCAGTACCTACTGCCACGACGAGGCCCGCCATTACGCCGCAGCGCGCGCCGAAGCGCGTTGCCATCGCGATCGGCGCCACCGCCGCCCAGACCGTGGTGATCAACGGCGTAGTCGCGTTGTCGAACTGCGCGTCCGACAGGATCCACGGCGACGTGAGCATGAGCGCTGTGGTGAGTACGAGGTCGAAGATCACCAGCCAGCGGTGCCGTCCGTTCTCGCGCATGTACGCCAGACTCGACACGACAGACCACCCGGCCATCACTCCGATGACGAGCCACGCCAGCCACGGCCGCTGGAAGCCAGGGTGGTGCGCGATCGCCACGGCCAGCGCGAACAACCACGTGACGACGCGCAGCACCACGACACCGCGCCACAGCGGCGCCGCCGGATCTCGGGTGATACGAACGGTCACCTCTCGTCTTCGCCGGAACCGGCGTCCTCGTCTTTCTTGTCCTTGCCCGGCTTCTTGGCGTCGGCCTTGTCCGGCGCGGCATTCGGATGCGCGGCCTTGCTGTGCAGCGCGTCGACTGTCGCCGGATCGGGATCGTGTTCGTGCAGCAGGGACCGGATCCCGGCGTTGAGCACGGCCAGCAGCGGCACCGCGAGCAGCGCGCCCGCGATCCCGGCGGCGACCAGGCCGGTGGCGATCGCCAGCACCACCGCGAGCGGGTGCAGCCGCACCGCGCGGCCGAGCAGCAGCGGCTGCAGCACGTGGCTTTCCAGCTGCATCACGCCGATCACGATGGCCAGCACGACCACCGCGCCGATGACGCCCTTCGACACGAGCGCGATCAGCACCGCGACGCCGCCGGTGATCAGCGCGCCGATGATCGGGATGAACGCGCCGAGGAACACCAGCGTCGCCAGCGGAATCACCAGCGGAACCCCGACGATCCACAGCCCGATGCCGATGCCGACCGCGTCGACCACGGCGACCGCCGCCGTCGCGCGGATGTAGCTGACCAGCGACGCGAACCCGCGCCGTCCGGCCACGTTCACCCGGTTGCGCACCCGGTGCGGCACGCCGCGCACCAGGAACGACCAGATGCCGTCGCCGCCGGCGAGGAAGAAGATCGTGACGAAGAGCGTCAGCACGAAGCCGGTGAGGATCTCGCCGACGGTGCCCGCGGTGGTCAGCGCCGTGGTGGTGAGCGACGCCTGGTTGTTCTGCAGGAAGCCGATCGCCTGGTTGATGAAGTCCTGGATCTGCTCCTGGCGCAGGTGCAGCGGACCGTTGATCAGCCAGTCCTTGATCTGGTTGAGGCTCGTGGTCAGCTGCTGCTGCAGTTCGGGGAGGCCGCTGGAGAACTGGGTGATCACGAACGTCAGCAGCCCGCCGAGCACGGCGAGACCGGCCACGAGCACGATCGCCGTGGCGAGCCCGCGGGGGAAGCGGGCCCGCACGAGCCGCGACACCGCCGGGGCCAGCAGCGCCGAAAGCAGCAGCGCGATCGACACCGGCACCACGACCGAGGCGAGATAGCCCAGCAGCCACACCACCGCGTACAGCGCGGCGATCACCACGATGAACCGCCACGACAGCGCGGCGGACACGCGCAGGCCGCGCGGGATGAAGCCGGTGACGTCGACGACTGGTTCGGAAAGGGACGGTTGTTCGCGTTGTCCGCGCCCAGGCTGGCTCACGGGGTCAACCGTATCGGCCCCGCCGTCGAAAACCGGGCGGATCGCCCAGCGGCCGACGCGAATCACCGCTTCTCCGGTTCCGCGCGAACCGACTCCGGAGTAACCGGCCGTCTTCTCCGGGGATGACCCATCGTGAGACCCGGCCACACTCTGTGTTGTTCACACGATGGTGGCATCAAGTCGTGTCGAGGATGCGCGGAGGACCGGAAATTTGGTTGTCTCGGTTTTGCACCACTGCGGAACTGTGCCGTTCCGGCCGAAAACCGAAATCAATTTTTACCCCTTGAGGAGAAATCACCTGTGACGAACGACGCTGTGCACGAGAGGCGGGGCGCGACGCGCTTCGGCCGTCTCGCGTCGCGTGCGTTGTTCGTCGTCGGCGGCGCGCTCGCGGCCACCGCGGCAGCGTGGACCGTCTCCTCTTCGGCCGCTTCGGCGGACACGGTCGACGCGAGCGTCACGCCGGTCACCGACGCGACGGCCGCCGGGATCGGCGACGTCACCGACGGCGTGGCCCGTTTCGCGGGCTCCGTCACCGGTGCCGCGCAAGGACTTTCGTCGTGCGGGCAGAGCGCCACCACGTGGTCTGAACCAGGCACGTCGCGGCCCGCCTGCTCGCTCGATCAGCTCAGCGGTCCGCACCGCGACGACCTTTCCGGCAGCCAGGAGGCCGCCGGCAAGGTCAACACCGCGGTCAGCGACCTCGGCCAGCACGCGGTCGTCAAGCCGGTGGAGCGCACGCTCGGCTCGCTCGAGCACATCGCGCGCAAGCCGCAGGATGCGCGCCAGGTGATCACCGACGCGACCACCCCGCCGCCCGCGGCGCAGGATTTCGGCCGGAAGCTGTGGGACCTGCTCGACCCGAGCACTCCCTCGAACCTGGTCGACCTGCCGAAACTGCCGTCCGCCCCGATTTCCGGATCCGAGCAGCAGTTGCCCGCGCCGGGCATTCCTGAGCAGCCCGCCGCGGCGGAGCAGAACCTCGGCGCCGCCGCGATGACCACGTCCGACGCACTGCAGTCGGTCTTCCCGTCGATGGCCGCGCAGTCCGTGAATCCGGTGCAGGGCGTCGAACTGCCGTCGCGGCACCACGGCGACCGCGGGCTTCCCGGCGCTCCGTTCTCCCCGGCGCAGCTTCCCGCCGCGCCGCTTTCCATCCCGAACTCCCCGGCCGGTGGCAGCACCGCGCCCGGAGGACACCTCGACGGACTGAACTTCGGCGTCCCCTCCTGGGTCGTCGCCGCCGTCGACAACGCCGTCGCGGGTTCGACCCGCGCCGGCCTCGCGCACACGCCGCGCACCCCGGGCGAGCAGCCCGGCGTCACTCCTGACTGATCCACTTCACCCGCGGGGTCTTTGACGCACCCACGGACACCTTTGTGTGCCGTCGCCGTCATCGACAGATACCCCGCGGGTTTTTCGCGCGCTGCGCAATTTCCGCGCACGCATTCCCCGGTGCATTCCGCACCGTCACGAACCCGCAAGGGACCCCGATATGAAGGAGAAAAACCCCATGCAGACCTGGGCAAAGCGCGGACTCCAGACCGCGTTGGTCACGGGTGGGTTGCTGATGCTGGGCACCGGCATCGCCTCGGCCGACGAGAACGTCAATCCCGACACTCCGGCCTCCCCGCTTGATCTCAACGTCACCGTCCCGATCGACGAGGCCAACAACGCGATCGGCACCCCGCTCGGGCAGGTCGACCTCCCGGCGCACCACAACGAGATCAGCACCAAGCCCGTCACCTCGGCCGTGAAGGGAGCGCTCGCCTCGGCGAAGACGCCCGGCGGCTCCGCGGGCAGCCTGACCGACAGCCTCCCGAAGGCGGATGCGCCCCGGCAGCTCACGCCGACCCACGACGCGTTCAAGGGCAACAAGGTCAACGGCGACGTCGTCGTCCCGATCCAGATCGTGGACAACGCGGTCGGCGTCATCGGCGACGCGCACGTGCAGGGCGGCGACCACGACCAGACCTACAGCCACAACCAGGACGTCGCGACCGACGGCAAGTACTCCGGCATCGCGGGCAACGTCGTGGCGCTCGACTACGCGCTCCCGGTGCAGATCGCGGGCAACGGCGTCGGCCTGGCCGGCGGCAGCGGTGCGGTCAAGGGCGGTTCGGCGCACCAGAGCACCAGCGAGACCGGCAACGTCGACACCACCGGCGAGGGCTCGGGCCTGTCCGGCAACGTCGTCGGCGGCCAGTTCGCGACCCCGGTCCAGGTGACCGGCAACGCCGCGTCCTGGATCCTCGGCAACGCCTACAGCGGCGGGTACAACGCCGACACCACCGCCACCTCCGGCGGTTCCATGAAGTCCAACGGCAAGGGCGCCGCGGGCAGCGGCAACGTGGTCGGCGCGCCGATCGCGCTGCCGGTCAAGTTCAACGGCAACGCCGGCGGCGTGTGGGGCTCGGACGCGGACTCCACCTCCAGCTCCTCGGCCGACGCCAAGGCGGGCGACACCCGTCCGGGCAGCCTGCACGGCATCCCGACCTACCTCGAGTCGGACGGCGACCAGTCGTTCCTGTCCGGCAACGCCGCCGCGGCGCAGGCCAGCCCGGTCGCGAACGTCGCGTCCGTCGCCGGTTCGTGGATCGGCAACGCCACCACCGGCCAGGCGCTCGACCGCCAGGCCTCGTCCTCCACCCACGAGACCACCGCCACCTCCGGCGGCTTCGTGAAGACGAGCGGCAACGACGCCGCCGGTTCGGCCAACGTGGTCGACCCGGCAGTGGCGCTCCCGGTCGAGGCGTGCGGCGTCGGCGGCACCTACATCGGCCGCGCGGTCGCCAACTGCGACAACACCACCACCGCCACCTCCGGCGACGGCAGCTACACCACCGGCAACGGCTCGACGCTGACCGGCAACATCGTCAACACCCAGATCGCCGGCGCGCCCGAGGTACACGGCATCGGCGGCAGCCACATCGGCAACGCCTCGGGCACCTCGACCGAGACCAAGACCGTCACCGCGGGCAACTACGACGGCAGCCAGGGCAACGACTCGTCCGGCTCGGGCAACATCGTGCAGGTCCCGGTGGCCGCGCCGGCCGAGGTGTTCGGCGTGGGCGGCTCGTTCATCGGCCAGGGATCGGGCGACGGCTCCGAGACCAAGGTCGTGAAGGCGGGCGGCGGCGGCAACACCGCTGACGACAACGGCTTCCTCAGCTCGAACCTCGCCACCGCGCCGCTGTCCACCCCGGTGCAGCTGTTCGGCATCGGCGGCGCGTTCGTCGGCCAGGGCCACGGCAAGGCCAGCAACGACACCACCTCCACCGCGGGCCAGGACGTGCACGCCACCGGTGCGAAGGGCGCGGGCGCGGGCAACCTCGTCGAGGCCCCGGTTTCGCTGCCGGTTCAGGGCCACGGCGTCGGCGGCGCGGTCGCCGGCATCGGCACCGGCATGTCGGACAACCTGACCGACTCGAAGGCGGGCGGCAACGCCAGCGCCGACGGCAAGGACGGCGCGCTCGCCGGCAACATCGTCAAGGCTCCGATCGCCGGAGCGGGCACGATCTTCGGCGACGGGCTCGCCGGGGGCGCGCTCGGCCACGGCACCGCCACCAACGACATCACCTCGACGGCCGGCGGCGACGCACTCACCAACGGTGACGGCGGCGCGGTCGCGGGCGACATCGTCGGCGTGGACCCCGCGCCGGTCGCGCAGGTCTTCGGCGACGCGGTCTCCGTGGCGGGCGTGTCCTCGGGCGACGCCATGAACAACACCGTCGTCACCGACGCCGGCAAGGACACCACCTCGGGCGTGGAGGGCTCGCTCTCGGGCGACATCCTCGACTTCCCGGTCACGGCCGTCGCGCAGGTCTTCGGCGACGCGGTCGCCGTGGGCGGCGTGGCGCACGCGGTCGGCGACAACGTGACCACGGTGACCGACGGCAACGACGCCACCAGCACCGACGGCACGGGCTCCGCGCTGTCCGGCTTCGACTACTACCACCCGCTGGGTGCGCTGGTGCAGGTCTTCGGGGTTCCGCTGGAGGTGCTCGGCGTGGCCACCGCCGAGGCCCCCAACTCGACCACGGTCGACCCCGAGCCGGCCATCGACGTGCCGTTCGGCGGCGAGATGGGCGCTGACCAGCTCCCCGCGCTGCCTGCGGTTCCGGGCCTGCCGGGCGGTTCCTCGGCCGCGCCGTCGCTGCCCTCGGCTCCGGCCCTGCCGGCGCTGCCGGGCCTGTCGGGTCTGCCCACCGCGACCACGCTGCCCGCCCCGGCACTGCCGGGCACCCAGCGTGCCGACGTGCCGCAGGTCAGCGGACTGTCCGCGCTGAACCAGCTCAACCAGCTGAAGGGTGCTTCGGCGCTGCCTTCGGTTTCCGGGCTGCAGAACGGCATCCACCTGCCGTCGGCCCCGGCGGTTCCGGGTCTGCCGGGCGTTCCGGCCCTGCCGGGCGCGGGCGCCGAGCGGGCCGACGTTCCGGCTCTGCCGGCCGTTCCCGCTCAGCTGCCGGTGAAGACGTCGCTGCCGACGCTGAACCAGCTGCCGGCCGTCGCCGCGCTGCCCGCCGTGCCGGGGGTCCCGACGACGCTGCCGACCACGATGCCGACCGCTCCGGCCGTGCCGGCGCTCGGTGACGCGACCGGCCCGCTGGGTGCGTTCCAGAAGCTGGCCGCGAAGGTGACCAGCATCTTCAAGAAGTGAACCGCTTCGCCTGAAGCGTGCCGGGGGTAACCCCGAACGGGCCCGGAAGCCACGTGCTTCCGGGCCCGTTTTGCGTGCTGCGTCAGGAAAATTCGAGCGACCGCTTCGCCAGGCCGTGCCAGAAACCGTCGATCACCGTGCGGCCTTCGCCCTCGGCCGAGCTGGCGCCGAGCGACACGAACAGCGGCGCGAAGTGTTCGATCCGCGGGTGTGCCATCGCGGCGGCGGGCGCCTTGTGCTGGAAGTCGAGCAACGCGTCGAGGTCGCGGTCGCGCAGCGCTTCGTCGCCCCAGTGGTCGAACTCCGCGGACCATCCCGGCGGGGTTCCGTTGGCACCATTGACTTCCTGCATCGCGCGAAGGTTGTGAGTGAAGAATCCGCTGCCGATGATCAGCACGCCCTCGTCGCGCAGCGGCGCGAGCTTGCGGCCGAGGTCGTAGAGCGCCCGCGGGTCGAGCGAGGGCATGGAAATCTGCAGCACCGGGACGTCGGCGTCGGGGAACATCTCCACCAGCGGGACGTACGCGCCGTGGTCGAGGCCGCGGTCCGGGGCGTCGTGCACCGGGATGTCGGTCGAATGCAGCAGCTTTCGCACCCGCGCGGCCAGCTCCGGAGCGCCCGGCGCGGGGTATTTGACCTGGTAGTAGCGCTCGGGGAAGCCCCAGAAGTCGTAGACGAGCGGGACAGTCGCGGTCGCCCCGAGGGTCAGCGGAGCCTCTTCCCAGTGCGCCGAAACGACCAGGATCGCCCGAGGTTTCGCCAGGTCAGCGGACCATTGGGCGAGCTGCCTTGTCCACGTCTCGTCGTCGGCGAGCGGCGGCGCACCGTGGCTCAGGTACAGGACCGGCGTGCGGGTCGCCATGGCTGCCTCCATGTGTTTGAAAGTTCAACTACTACTGTACGCCTGGATCACGGACTTGGCGAATTCGTCTTCGGCGGTCCAGCGGATGCGGCAGACTCCCCTGGTGAAGTTCTTCTGCTACCACCGCGACCGTCCCGGCTCCGCCGCGTTGCGCACCGAGCTGATCGAAGAACATTGGTCCTATATGGACGGATTCGCCGCCGAGTTGATCGCGCGCGGCCCGACCCTGGACGGCGAAACCCCGACCGGCAGCGTGCACATCGTCGACCTCCCGGACGCCGCCGCGGTGCGCGAATTCGCTTTCGCCGAACCGAATTACCAGGCCGGTGCCTACCGGGACGTCCTGATTCGCCGCTGGGACAACGCTCTTGGCCGCACCATGTGGGAATTCCCCGGCGACCCGGAGGCGGCGAACCTGTATTTGGTGCTGGGCTTAGGTTCCGGCCCCGCCGTCGACCTCGAACCGGCCGTGACGGATGCCTTGATCGCTTACGGGCCGCTGTGGTCCGACGACGGCACCGCGTGGCTCGGCACGGCAGCCTTGGTGCAAGCCGCCGATGCCGACGCGGCACGCGGAATCCTTACTGCTGAGCGCTACGCCGCGATCGAGGTGCACTACTGGCAACCCGGCGGCCGTTCCTGATCGTCAGCGGGCGTACCGCCACACGATTCCGCCAGCGGTGAGCGCGGCGAGTGCGAGAAGCGCGGCGAAAACCGTTGAGCCGGTGGCGATTCCGAGAGCGTCGCTGAGATAGCCGGTGCCGACGGGCAGCAGCGCGGCCGGAAGGTAGCCGCCGAAGTTGAGCAGTGCGTTGGCCTCGGCGCGCCGCCGCTCGGGCACGTGGGTGCTGATCAGAGTGAGCCCGCCGAGCTGGCCCAGCCCTTGCGCGGCCCCCGCGAGCACAGCGGTCACAACGATGGCCGCGATCCACTGCGCGTGGACAGCGACCAGCAACGCCACCATGCAAGCGACCCCCGCCGCCGCGCCGGTGAGCAGGATGGCGCGCACCTCGAGCCGCTTGGCCGCGAACTGAACCGCAGTCGCCGCACCGAACATGACGAACGCGGTCGCCCCGGCGAGCAGGCGATTGCTGGTGCCGAGCACGCTGGCCAGCAGCGCCGGTCCGAGCGACAGCACGAACGACGTCGAGGTGATGCCCGGCGCGAAAACCGCGATCCCGAGCGCGACGTACTTGCGCTGCGCCCGCGGCACCGCTGGGACTCGCACCCAATCGCCCGCACCGGCATCGACCGGCCGCCGCAGCGGTAGCCGAATAACCACGACGGCCGCGCTGAGCAGGAGCACAGCGGAAACCACAAAGATCGTCACCGTCGGCCCGGGCAGGGTTTCCGACAGTGCTCCGGCAAGCAGTGGCCCGAGCCCGGCTCCGAACACCATCGCGGTAGACGCCGCGAGCGTCGAGGTGCGAGCGCGTTCCGGCCCGCCGACGTCGACGACCGCCGCCATCCCCGCCGACACCGTGATGCCGACCGCGATCCCGGCGAGTAACCGAGCGGCCGCCAACGCGACCACCGACGTCGCGACGGCGAACAGCCCGCACGCGATCAGCGCGAGCAGAACACCAGGCAGCACAACAGGTTTACGCCCAAGCCGATCGGAGGCGCGGCCAGCCACGAGTAAGGCGGCCAGCAATCCGGCGATGTAGGCCGCGAAGATCACCGTGAGCGTGCCGGCGGAGAACCCGAGCCGGTGCTGCCACAGCACGTACAGCGGAGTGGGCGCGTTCGAAAGCACGAACACCGCGGTGACCGGCCACGCGGCCAGCCAGGGACTAGCGACCCGCGAGGGCGCGACGACGGCCATGGATCCTCCAGTACGAGATAAGTCGAACTGCTCGAATCTAGCACCAGTTCGACTAAACTCGTACTGGAGTGGTTGAATGGCGGCATGCGCTCGTCCTCGGTGCCCGACCCGGATGTCCCACCGGCCGAACTTCCGCCGCCGCTGCCCGAGCCGGCGCGCGAAGACCTGCGGCTGGAGATCGTCCTGGGCGCCCTGAGCGACCCGCTGCGGCTGACGATCGTGCGAAAACTGCTGCTGGAACGCGAGGCCTACGACCATCCGTGCGGCTGGTTCGGCTTCGACCGTCCGAAATCGTCGCTGACCCACCACTTCAAGGCGTTGCGGGAGGCGGGCGTCCTGCGGCAGCGGCAGTACGGGCTGGAACGACGCAGCCGGGTGCGCGCAGAGGATCTCAACGCACGCTTCCCCGGACTGCTGGACCTAGTCGCCGACTGGCAGGCCGCTTCCTAGGCGGTCGGCTTCGGATAATGCGGCCGGAGGTTGGCCGCGAGGATCCGGTCGAGCATGCGGTCCGGCACTACCCGCGACAGGCGAGTGATCAGCGCGGCGTCCCGGCCGACGGTGTAGCGGGTGCGAGGTTTTCGGGCGGTCACGGCCTTCGCGATCACCCTTGCCGCGGCGTCGGCGGATTTGCCGTTGGGCATGTGCGCGGCGGCGTGCGTGTTGACCGCTTCGAGCAGCCTTCCGTAGCGATCGCGCTGTTGCGGGGACATGGCGTCGGCCTGCTGGTTTGTGGCGGCGATGACCCGGTCCGGCATCTGCGTGCGGACCGCGCCGGGTTCGACGACGACCACCGGTACGCCGAGCGGCGCCAGCTCCCGGCGCAACGAATCGCTGACTGCCTCAAGGGCGAACTTCGTGCCCGCGTAGGGCCCGTAGGTGGGCAAGGCGACGCGGCCGCCGACTGAGCTGATGTTGATCACTCGGCCGGAATGGCGCAGCAGAGCGGGCAGCAGTGCTTGGGTGACGGCGACGTGGCCGAAGAGATTGACCTCGAACTGCCGTCGCCATTCGCTCAACGGCAGAGTTTCGACGGGTGCGTTGATCTGGATCGCAGCGTTGTTCACCAATGCCCGCAGCGGACCCGCCTGCTGATCGACGCGGGCGGCGAGTTCGGCGATGTGGTCGGGCTGGGTGATGTCGAGGATGACCGGCTCGATGCCGTCGGCACGCAATGCGTCAGCGTCGCGCTCGCGGCGAACTCCCGCGATGACGTGGCACCCCTGACGGGCCAGTTCGCGCGCGGTAGCGGCGCCGATCCCGGTCGAAGCTCCCGTGATGACTGCTGTCCCACTCTCAGATGACGTTGTCACCTCAGCGAGGGTAAGCAGCTCAGCTGACGTTGTCAACTGTATGCTGAACGGCATGGTCACCCGTGCGGAATCCGCTGCCGCGACGCGTCGCGCCCTGCTGGACGCGGCCGCTGGCCTGCTGGACAGCGGCGGCCCGGACGCGGTGACGTTGCGCGAGGTCGGCGCGCGGGCGGGGGTCAGCCGCGGCGCGCCGTATCGGCACTTCCCGGACAAGGACAGCCTGCTGACCACCATCGCGGCCGAAGCCCTGAACCGGCTCGCGGACGAGGTGCACGCGGTGCGCACCGATCCGCAGGTACCCACGGACGAGACGCTGCACCGCGGCCTGGCCGCGCTGATGACGATCGGTCGCCGTCAGCCGCACCTGTACCGGTTGATGTTCGCCGCGCCAGTTGGCGCCGCGGCCGTGATCGACGCGGCGGTGCAGGCTGGCGACCGCGCGATGGACGAGTTTCTCGCCATCGTCGGCGATCTAGTCGGCCCCGAGCACGCCCGGCGATTCGCGGCACTGCTGCTGACCAGCGCGCACGGGATCACGGACATGGAGGTCAGCGGCCACCTGTCCGCGGAGAAGTGGCAGGTCACGGCTGAGGAACTCGTCTCGACCCTGGTGTCGATGATCGATCGGCAGGCCCGGCCGTAGAACTTTGAGGAACGATCGTTCTTGACTGATCATTCCTCAAAAGTCTAGGGTCGGGGCATGGGCAGGCAACGGGCGTTCGACGAGGACGAGGTGGTGCGCGCCGCGGTGGGGTTGTTCGGTGGCCGCGCGTACGACGGAGTGTCCGTCGACGACCTCGTCACCCGCCTCGGCGTGCACCGCAACAGCCTGTACAAGACGTTCGGCAGCAAGCGCGGTCTCTACCTGATCGCCCTGCGCCGCCACCTCGCCGACGACGTCCGTCCCCTGGCCGAAGCGCTCGCCGCAGCAACGGATGCCGCGGCCGCGCTGTCGCTCGTCACGTCGGCAGACCTCGATCTGCTGCTGCTTGCGGCGGCCGAACGGGCACCGGCCGACGAGGAGGTGGCGGCCGAAGTGACCGCAGCGCTGGCCGTGCTCGACCAGGCGATCGCCGACGCACTGGGCATCTCCGCAGACCTGGCCGCCGCCCTCACCTCCGCCGCGCTGGGCCTCCGCCTGCGCGGCAACCCCGAGGGTGCCGGCACCGCGCTGTCCCACCGCCTCGATCCCCTTAACTGACAAGGAAAAAGACATGGCACTGGTCAACATCGACGGCGACGAACTCGTGGTCGTGATCGAGGGTCTCGACAAACTCTGGGCCTTCAAGAGCAGCCTGACCATCCCGCTGGCCAACGTCCGCGGCGCGACCGCGGACCCCGGCATCGCCGCTGACCCCAAAGGGATTCGCGCGCCGGGCGCCCACCTGCCCGGCGTGATCACGGCGGGCACGTTCCACCTCGACGGGGAGAAAGTCTTCTGGGACGTCAAAGACGCGTCGAAGGCCGTGGTGATCGAACTCGCCGACGAGCGCTACGCCCGCCTGGTCGTCCAGGTCGAGGACCCCCGCGCGACCGTCGCGCTGGTCGAGAACGCCGTGCGGTGAGCCGATGTTCTCCCACCTCACGGCAGTCGTGCTGTCGTTGGCCGTCGTGACCGCCGCCCCGGCCGAGGCGACGTCCAGCCTCGTGCCCGCCACCGACCGCGAGGTCGTCTTCACTGTCGACGGGACGCCGACCTACGGCACCCTGCACGTTCCCGCACACCGGCACGGGCAGCGATTGCGCGCCGCACTGCTGCTGCCCGGCAGCGGACCCACCGACCGCGACGGCAACCAACCGCACCTGTCCCCGAACACGCTGGCGCAGGTCGTCGACGCACTCGATCGCGACCGGGTCGCCACGCTGCGGTTCGACAAGTACGGCACCGGCCGCACCGGGCTAGGCGCCTATCGCGACCACCCGGAAACGCTGGACTACCCGGCATTCGTCCGGCAGGCGAAGGCCGCCTACGAGTCGTTGCGCGACCAGCCGGAGACGAACCCGCACGCGTTGACGGTCGTCGGGCACAGCGAAGGCGCGATGACCGCGTTGCTGCTCGGCGGCATCGTCCGTCCTCGCCCGATCGGCCTGGCACTGCTGCAACCGCAGGCGCTCCGCCTGCTGGACTTGGTCGCTCTGCAACTGCACGCCCAGATCGCGGAAGCGGTCCGGCAAGGCCAGCTCACCCCGCAGCAACAGCACACGATCGACGCGGCGATCGACGCCGCCGTCACCGCCCTGCGCGAACACCGACCGGTCGACCCCACCGGCCTGCCGCCCGCCGTCGCCCAGCTTTTCACGGGCTTCCAAGGGCAGAACAGCCGATTCGTGGACAGCGACGACGCCGTCTATCCGCCAGCCACCGTCGCGGCCCTGCGGCCGGAGACCCGGGTCCTGCTGACCTGCGGCACGAACGACGTCCAAGTCACTTGCGCCACCACGGATGCCTTGACCACCGCGCTGCGCCGCGCGCACGTCAGCGGACCGGGCCGGGTACGGCTGCCCGGAGTGGACCACCTGCTGCACGACGCCGTCCACCCGAACACCCTCGCCCCGGCGGCGCTCGACGCCCTGCACCGATTCGCGCGGCGCTGAGGAAGAGGACGTACCGCGGCCAGCTCTGCCGGGCTCGCGTCAGTCGTGGGCCAGGTCGGCGAACCGGCTGTAGTGCAGCTGGTGCGCGACCACGATCGTGCTGGTCGGACCGGCACGGTGCTTCGCCAGGATCAGGTCGGCTTCCCCGGCTCGCGGGTCGTCGCGTTCCCAGGCGTCGGGGCGGTTGATCAGGATGACGATGTCCGCGTCCTGCTCCAGGGAACCGGATTCACGCAGGTCCGACAGCATCGGCTTCTTGTCGGTGCGCTGTTCCGGACCACGGTTCAGCTGGGAGATCGCGATCACCGGCACCTCGATCTCCTTCGCCAGCAGCTTCAGCTGACGGGAGAACTCCGAGACTTCCTGCTGCCGCGATTCGACGCGCTTGCCGGACGTCATCAGCTGCAGGTAGTCGACGACCACGAGCTTGAGGTCGTGCCGCTGCTTGAGCCGGCGGGCCTTCGCGCGGATCTCCATCATCGTCATGTTCGGCGAGTCGTCGACGAACAGCGGGGCCTCCGACACCTCGCTCATCCGCCGGGCCAGACGCGTCCAGTCGTCGTCGGACATCTTGCCGCCTCGCATGTCGGCAAGGCGGATTTTCGCCTCGGCCGACAGCATGCGCATCACGATCTCGGTCCGGCTCATTTCCAGCGAGAAGATGACGCTGGTCAGGCCGTGCTTGATGGACGCCGATCGGACGAAGTCCAGTCCCAAAGTCGACTTGCCGACACCGGGTCGGGCCGCGACGATGATCATCTGGCCGGGGTGCAGGCCGTTGGTCAGCTCGTCGAAGTCGGCGAACCCGGTCGGGATGCCCTGGGACTGGCCGCCGCGCGAGGCGATCGCGTCGATCTCGTCCATGGTCGGCTGGAGCAGGTCCTCCAGCGCGACGTAGTCCTCGCTCGTGCGGCGTTCGGTGACGTCGTAGATCGCGGCCTGCGCGCGGTCGACGACCTCGTCGATGTTCGCGCCGTCGGCCGCGGCCGCGCCGTAGCCGTACTGCACGATGCGCGTGCCCGCTTCCACGAGCCGGCGCAGCACCGCCTTCTCGGACACGATCTCGGCGTAGTAGCCCGCGTTGGCCGCGGTGGGCACGGTCGCGATGAGGGTGTGCAGGTACGGCGCCCCGCCGACGCGGCCGAGTTCGCCGCGCCGTTCCAGTTCGGCCGCCACGGTGATCGGGTCGGCCGGTTCGCCGCGGCCGTAGAGGTCGAGGATGCAGTCGTACACGGCCTGGTGCGCGGGCCGGTAGAAATCGCCGGGGCCGAGCGCTTCGATGACGTCGGCGACCGCGTCCTTCGACAGCAGCATGCCGCCGAGCACGGACTGCTCCGCCGCGATGTCCTGCGGCGGCTGGCGGTCGAACCCGCCAGGGCCGGGGTCGCTGGGACCCGGATCGGACTCCGCGTACGCCGGACCGCGGTCATCGGTCACCGCCACTGCCCGGACACCTCCCCTCGCCCCGCCGTCGTTCCGGCCGGCCCCGTCGTCTCGCGTGCGCCTGTCCTGAGCCGAACCGCGTCCGCCGCCCGCCTCGCGCGAAGGCCGGTCCATGCGAACACCTGTTCGAGTATGCCGGAGTCTGCCCGGCTTTCCCAATCGCCCGTCCGGCCCTCTTCGATGATGGACCGGCCGGTTCCCCGCGCCGGTGACCGCCACGCGGGGCCACCGGGAGTACTGGGCGCGAACGCACGCTAGATCCCCCGGAAGGACGAGCGCAATTCCGGGTGTTGACCGTCCTGTGGACAACCTGTGGATGACTGAGGGCAACTAATCACAGGTGCCGGTGAGCCTGTGGACAAAGTGGGGACAGTGCTGATCGGCTTCAGTAAACCCGCTGGTCAAGGCCTGTGTAGAGACTGTGGAGAACTTCGTGAAAACTCATCCGGCGTGTCGTGTCGAACTGGTTCTTCGGCGTGTCGCACCGGCGACGATCCACTGCCCTGTGGATGATTGCTACGCACGGTAGATGACTGACCCGATGGGCTGAACGAAGGAGAATTCCACACCTGGCCCACCCGGCGACTACCAGCGGTGACCAATCCGGGAAAAGCGCAGGTTAACCGGGCGCAAACGCGAAACCGGGTGGGGTTCACCGCTCGGCCACCTCGCGGTGCCGTGTCGGAAACCCCACCCGGAGTAACGCTCGGGGCGGTCAGCCCAAGGCGCTTTGGGCTTGGCGGAGCCGTTCGGAGATCGTCTGCCTGGACCACGGCGTGTACACGAGGATGGATTCGCGGCCCGGCCGCTCCTCCATCAGCCAGCGCCCTTCGTCGATGTCCACGAAGTTGATCGGCTTGGGAATTCGCCTGCGGGTGCCGCTCGGTGTCCGGGCAGCGACGTACAACGTGCCATTGCCGATGCGCGGCGCCTGCATGATCCGCTGAATCTCCTTCAGCGGGGAGGCTGGTTGCTTCCGGCTCTGGTCGGTGACCATGATCGAACTCCGCGGTTCAGCGGACTCATTGGCCTTCCCGGACTCGAACTCCTTGCGGTCGACAAGCAGGGCTTGCCCAGAGGGCGTTCGGGCGGCCGGAATGATGTCCAGGAAGGTTTCGAGGAGCAGTTCCGGCCGTTGCCGCGTAACCGCGATCGTCGGCTGGCGGCCGACCCTGACCAGGCCGAAGCCGCCGCCGTTGCCACTGCCCACCAGCGCGGAAAAGTTAGCCGGGCTGCCGTCCTCGAACTGACCGTCAAACCAGCCGTAATACTCGAAATACGGCCGCGAGATGGAGTCGATCAGCGCGAGCAGATCGCGGTCGATCCCTCGCGGCCCCATCAACCCTGCCTGCTGCAGACCCGCATTGACCTGCTCGTCCAGCTTGCGCTGATCCTCTGGCACGTAGAACGCGGCCGTCTCGCCGATGACTTTGTGCGGCTCCGCGCCACGTCGCCGGATCAGGTTGCAGAGCGTGTAGGCGGTGAAGGTCACGGGCCGGTCGAGAGTGATCACGTCGCCGATCCTCATTCACCGATGACCGGCGGAACGGTCATCTGGTCGGAGCCGAAGATGTCGTTGCCGTCTTCTTCCAGCAGGTACTTGGTCTGGTGCTCCTCGTCCTCCTGGCCCTTGCCGCCCTTGGCTCCGCCTCCCATGCCGCCCATGCCTGCCGCACCGGCCTTGCCAGCCGCGCCGGCACCACGCATGCCGCCCATGGCACCAGCGCCACCGGCACCCGCACCGGCCCCGCCTGCCGCCGCACCGGAACCGCTGCCGCCGGGGCCGGAGCCCGCCCCGCCGAATCCGCCGGGCCCGAAGGCTCCGCCGGCACCGCTGCCGCTGCCGCCACCGCTGCCGCCGCCGTCTCCGCTGCCGCCACCGCCCGGGCCTTAGGCCGTCCCTTATACACATCTGACGCCCCCGACGAATAG
>NZ_PQIA01000115.1 GCF_003385235.1 Amycolatopsis circi
GGGTTTGCCGGGGCTGGGTTTGCGGGTCTGCGCGGCAAACTGTGTTTGATGGCGTCGGCTCCGCCGCCGCGGCGGGATCGCTGTGTTTGATTGCGCCGACTTCGTCGTCGCGTGCGGGATCGCCTTTAAGTCGGCGTGTGGAGGGGCAGTGCGCCCGGCCCGGGGGGCCGTTCGCACTGCCCCTCCACACGCCGACGCGATCCCGCGGTTGGGTCGCCGGAGGGGTGTCTGGTTGGGAGAGGTGCGGGCGTTGGCTGGCGCGGTGCGGCGTGGGTCTGGCGGGGTGCGGTGTTGGCTGGCGTGGCGTCGGGTGGGGCGGGTCTGGCTGGGCCGGGTGCGGTTTGGCTGAGTTGAGTTGGACCAGCCGACCCCGGCCCCGTGCCGCCCAGCCTCTCGCCGCCCAGCCTCTCGCCGCCTGGGCCGGGCGGCGCGGTGTCCTGCCCCGTCCGCATGACTTCAGCCTGGGCGGTCTGGCGCACCTGAAGCAAACCCCAGCTCCCGGTTGAAGAGCCGCTACACCGCCGTCTATCAGCGGTCACTGGCCCGGGTGGGCGGGACTTTCCTCGGGCGCGGGCAGTAGTGGTTCTGCGGCCATTGGGTGGATGCGGCGACCGGTACTCTCGCCGACACTGGACGCGGCGGACATTCCGTAGTGAGGTGGTCACCATGAGCACGAGCGACGGGACTCCGTTTTTTCCCGCCCCCGGGCCGGACCGGGACGGGACGTTGGGCGGCGACGCCGGGGGCGAGCGGTTCTCCGATCCGCTGGCCGGGTTCGAGATCGCGACGGACCGCGGGCGCCGTCCGTTGCCGACTGCCAAGCCGGTCCAGCACGACCCCGAAGAGGTCAAGCGGATGGTCGAGGCCGCGCTGAAAGAGGAAGCCAAGAAGAAGGAAGTCGTCAAGACGCCGAATCCGATTCCGCCCTCCGACCGGCCGGATCTGGTTCCTCTCGGCCTGCTGCCCCGGCAGCGGACGTGGCCGACGAAGGCTCCTCAGCTGCTCAAGAAGGTGCCCCGGCCGCGGCCGAAGCGGGTCACCGAGATCGCCGACGACGACATCGAGGAAGAACTCGCCGAGCGGCAGAGCCGACGCGGGCTGCCTTCGCTCAGCATGCCCAGCTTCGGCCGTCCCTCCAGCAGCACGGCGGGCGTGGTGCTCGCCGTGGTGTTGCTCATCGTGTTCGGAATTGTCGCGATCGAGCTCATCGCTAGCCTGGTGAGCAGTGTGAAGGGGCTGTTCGGCTGACCCCCGCCGACCACCCATATCACGGGGCGTGCCCGACCCGCGTCCGCGGCGGGACTACCCTGGCACCACACGGTCGGGGGATCCGCCGGGGTCGCCTGACGCCGCCGTGACAAGTGGGGTGGGCGTATCAGCGAGGGCGTACGGTCGGTGCCGGGCACCGGCTCGGGCGGATCGGGCGGGACGTCCACGATCCACCGGGCCCGCCGAGTGCTGGCGATCAAGCCATTCCGTCGGCTGTGGGGCGTCACGTATCTGTGCAGTGTCGCCGACTGGCTGAACCTGCTGAACCTCACCAGCCTGAGCACCAAGCTCCTCGACAACTACTCCGCGCAGAACTACGCGTTCGTCGGCGTCGTCGTCACCGCGCTGCTGCCCGGCCTGCTCTTCGCGCCGATCGGCGGCCTGCTCGCGGACCGGTTCGACCGGCGCAAGATCATGGTCGTCTGCGACCTGCTGCGCTGCGGGTTCCTGCTCTCCATCGCCGTGGTCGGCGCGCCGTGGTGGCTGTTCGTCGCGAACTTCCTGGTCGGCAGCTGTTCGATCATGTGGATCCCGTCCAAGGACGCGGCGGTGCCGAACCTGCTGCGCCGCCCCGAGCAGGTCGAGACCGCCAACCAGCTCGGCATGGTGATGACCTACGGCCTCGCCGTCATCACCGCCGCCGGCGCCAACGCGCTGATCCTCGGCGCGAACTCCACGTTCCACCTGTTCCAAGGCCCGGGCGTCGACCTGTACATCGCCAAGGTCGTCGTCGTCATCACCGGCCTGCTGTACCTGACCAGCGGCATCATCGTCGCCACCCGCATCCCCGAACTGTCCCTGCGCGACGTCCACTCGACGCCGCAGCAGAAGGTCAAGCGGGCCGACGAGGAGAAGTTCGGCTTCGGCGCGATGATGCGCGACGGGCTGAAGTTCGTCCGGAGCACCCCGATCGTCCGCGGCCTGCTGATCGGTGCCTTCGGCGCCTTCGCGGCCGGCGGCGCGGTCATCGGCGCGGCCAAGCCGTACTCGTCCTCGCTGCTCGGTGGCGACGCGGCGTTCAACCTGCTGATGCTGGCCGTCTTCATCGGTCTGGCCACCGGGATGGCGCTTGCCCCGAAGCTCGCGCACCGGCTCCCGCACGACCGGCTGTTCGGCATCTCGATCGTCCTCGCCGGGCTCGCGCTCGGCGTCGTCGCGTTGTCGCCGCACCTGTCGATCTCGGTGGCCGCGGTCGCCTTCGTCGGCGTCTGCGCGGGCACCGCCTTCCTGACCGGTGTCACGATCATCGGCTCCCGCGTCGAGGACGCGATCCGCGGCCGGATCAACGCGATCTACCAGGCGATGCTCAAGATCGTGCTGTTCGGCGCGACGGTGGTCACGCCGGTGCTGATCGGCCTGGTCCGGCAGCGCAAGATCGATCTGTTCGGCACCCCGATCATCGTCGACGGCACCCGTCCGGTCATCCTCGGCGGCGGCCTGCTCGCCGTGCTGCTCGGGATCATCGCCTACCGGCAGATGGACGAACGGCGCACCGAGAAGATCTTCACCGACCTGCGCAACGCGCTGCGCCGCAACCCGCGCCGCGTCAACGGCTTCCTGATCGCCGTCGAGGGCACCACCGCGGTCAACACCGCCGAACAGGCCGCCCGCCTCGCGCGCTGGCTCGGCACCGGCACCCGCCCGGTCGTCCTCACCGCCGATCCGGCGCTCGGCGAACAGCGGTTCCGCACGCTCGTCTCGGACGCCGCCCTCACCGGGGTGCGGGCGCAGGCCCTCGTCGCCGCGGCCGTGCGCGCCGAACTGGTGGAACGCGAGATCCAGCCCGCGCTCGACGCCGGGTCCGTGGTCGTCATGGAGCGCTTTGTCGACTCCCCGCTCGCGTCGCTGTCCGCGGCGGGCGAGCTGGACCGCGGCGAGCTGGAAGGGCTGGTCGACTGGGCCACCGGACGGCTTCGCCCGGATCTCACCGTGCTTCTCGACTCCGAGCACCCGGAGGATCCGCAGCCGTCGCTGAAGGACCAGCTCTGGGTGCAGAAACTGCTCGGCGAGATGGCCGCCGCCGATCCGGACCGGTACGTGGTGGTCGACGCGGAGGGCTCCGACGTCGACGTCGCGGGCCGCGTCCGCGGCGCCGTCCAGTCGGTCTTCGTCGGCTCGCTCGCCGCGCTCGCCCCCGCGGAACCGGCGGAGGAGGAACCCGAGTCGCCCGAAGACGCTGCCGCGGCGGACGTCGTCGAGGCAGCCGAAGCGGAAGTGACGCAAAACGGCGCGGACGCACTGCCTGTGGTGTCCAAAGTGGAGGATCGGTGACGACTCCGATCGGCGTCTGGACCGAACTCGTCGGCCAGGAGCCCGCAATGGAAACGCTGTCCTCGGCGGCGTCCGCGGCGGCCAAAATCGTTGCCGGAGAACCTGTCGCGCCCGCCGCGATGACGCACGCCTGGCTCCTCACCGGCCCGCCCGGCTCCGGCCGCTCGGTCGCCGCGCGCACGTTCGCCGCGGCCCTGCAGTGCAGCACCGGAACCGGCTGCGGCGCGTGCCCCGGCTGTCGCACGACGATGGCCGGAACCCACGCCGACGTTCGGCTGGTCGTCCCGGAAGGACTGTCCATTTCGGTCGCCGAGATGCGCGCGCTCGTGCAAGCGGCGGCGCGTCGGCCGACGACCGGGCAGTGGCAGGTTGTGATCATCGAGGACGCCGACCGGCTCACCGAGGGCGCGTCGAACGCGCTGCTCAAGGCCGTGGAAGAGCCGCCAGCGCGCACGGTGTTCCTGCTGTGCGCACCGTCGGACCACCCGGAAGACGTCTCGGTCACCATCCGTTCGCGGTGCCGGCTGGTCCCGCTGCGCACCCCGCCCGTCGAGGCGATCGCGCAGGTGCTGGTCTCCCGGGACGGCGTCGATCCTGAGCGCGCCAACTGGGCCGCGGCGGTGTGCAACGGCCACGTCGGCCGCGCGCGCCGGCTCGCCACCGACGAGGCCGCTCGCCAGCGTCGCGCCACCGTGCTGCGGATCCCGCTTGGGCTGCGCCGTCCGGACGACGTCTTCACCAGCGCTGACCAGCTGATCAGCGCCGCGGAGGCGGACGCGGGCGAGGAGAGCAAGGGCCGCGACGAGCAGGAGCGCTCCGAACTGCGCACCGCGATGGGCGGCGACGGCACCGGCAAGGGCGTCGCTGGGGCGAAACGTGCCGCTGAGGCCGCCGTGAAGCAGTTGGAGAAGCGCCAGAAGTCCCGCGCGACGCGAACCCAGCGCGACACGCTCGACATCGCGTTGGTGGATCTGGCCGGGTTCTACCGCGACGTGCTCGTGACGACTTCGCGTTCCGGTGCGACGCTGACGCATCCCGACCACGCCGAGCAGATCAACTCGGCCGCGGCGGCTTGGTCGCCGGAATCGACGATGCGCCGGTTGGAAGCGGTGCTGGAGTGCCGCGAGGCGATCGGGCTGAACGTGAAGCCGAGGATCGCGGTGGAAGCCATGGTCACCACGCTTCGCCAAGGCTGACTCGTGAGTGCTGAGCACGGTTAGAACCGGGATTGCCACTCACGAGAAACGGCCCCCTCGCCAGTCAACGAGAGGGCCGTTCCCTTTGCCTATTCCTTTGCCTAACGTCAGTCGCGCGGATGCGGCGACGGCTTGAACGGGGCGTCCGGACCGCCGGACGGCCGCTTCAGCACCAGCGCGGGACGCCGCCGGTTCGGGAACGCCGCGACCATGACGACGCCCATCAGCAGCATCGCCGTCCCGCTCCAGAACAGCGGCACCGTGTCGTACGCGCCGTTCGTGTAGGCCAGGTGCTTCACCGGACCCGCCGGTGCGGCACCGCCCTGCGGCGGGGCAGGCGGAGTCGTCGAACCGCACACGACGCCGCCGGTCGGGGCGTACGCACGGGCGACCTGCTCGCCCAGCGACAGCTGCGCCAGCGACGACGGCAGGTTGTCGCCTGCCTGCTGCGGCAGCAGTGCCTTCAGCTTCTGCGTCGGCAGCACCTGGAGGTCGAGCAGCCGCGCCGCCGCGCCCAGCTGGTAGCCCTTGAACGGCGTGGTCGCCTCGGACTGCTTCTGGTCGAGGTTCGCGATGCTCAGCCGCAGCACGCCTAGGTCGAGCACCTTCCCGGTGGTGTCGCCGAGCTGCTGCAGACCCTTCGTCGCGGTGGCGACGAGGCCGCCGACCACCGGGACGTTGTCGAGCGCGCCGAACTGGTCGCTCAGCTGCGAGAGCGGCAGGCCGATCGGGATGTCCTTGGTCGGGTGCGCCGCGTCGAGCGTGTACAGCGTCTTGCCGCCGGCGCCGATGGTGATTACCGGAGCCTGGTAGTCCACTGTGGACGTCTTCGCGTCGCCGGTCGACGTGACGGTCAGCGTCGGCTGGCTGGCCACCTTGAGGTTCAGCTCGAGCGGCGTGCCCTTGAGGATGTTGATGTCCGCCGCCTGCAGCGTGGACTTCGACTGCACCGCCTTGTTCTTCGAGCCGGGGATGTCGACGAGCTTGACCTGCGACCGCGACGACAGCGTGTTCGGCAGGCTCAGCAGCGACCCGGTGCCCGCGGCGGGCGTCTGGCCGCCGCCGGGCAGCAGGCCGCCGAGGCTCTGCAGCCCGCTCTTCGGGTCGAAGCCCTGCGCGAGCTGCGTGCCCTGCGGCAGGTTCAGCCCGCCGTTGCCGAGCAACGGGACCTGCGGAAGCGTCGGGATGACGTTCAGCAGCGACAGGCTCGCGACGGACGTGCTGGCGTCGGCGATCGTGTCCACGCACGGGCCGAGCGATTCGCTCCAGCGGGCGTGCGCGGTGCCGTTGAGCAGCCCGAGGTTGAGCAGCGGGTTCGACGGCGCGTTGAGGCCCCCGCTGATCTCCTTCGGGTTGTCCGGCAGCGCGGTCTGCACGAGGCTGCCCGGCGTCTGCGGAGCCTGGCCCCCGACGGCCAGCCCGAACGGAGACGACTGCGCGATCGACTTCTCGTAGGCCAGGTAAGCCTCCGAGTTCGCCGACGCGCTGGACAAGCCCATGCCCGCCTCGAGCGCGGACTGCTTCGGCAGTGACTGGCCGAAGCCCGGAAGGATCGTGCTCGTGGTGACCGAGTTCGGCAGCAGCCGCAGGACGCCGAGCGCCGTCCCCGCGTCGCCGACCGCGTGCCCGAGCGGCTGCGGCCCGACAGGCGCGGACGCGGGCGGCTGCGACGGATTGTTCGGCTGCGGGATCGGCGTCGTCGGAATCTCCTGCGCACCAGCCGGCGCGGCCAGGAGCAGCAGCAACGCGGCTGTGGCGGGCAGCGCCAGCGCACGGGGCAGTCTTCGCTGCATGTGCCGGGTCCTCCAGATGATCGCCGGGTCGGGGAGTGAGACCGAAGTCATAGGAGCCTAACGACGCGGCCCCCGCAAGGTGACGCACCACGCCTCCGCTACACTGATGACCGTCGCGCAGCGGCATGCCGCCTTAGCTCAGTCGGCCAGAGCGATTCACTCGTAATGAATAGGTCGGGGGTTCGATTCCCCCAGGCGGCTCCCAGGTCAGGCCCCATCCGAAGCAGTTCGGATGGGGCCTGACTCGTTTCCGGACCGGCCGCTGACTTTCGCCGAATTCACCCGTTAGGGGACCTCGGCTAGCTGCTCCGTTCGGCGAGCAGTTCCAGCCCGCCGGACCCGAGCCGCAGGACTGACGGGACCAGTTCCGTCGTCTCGTACGGCGACCCGAGCGCCTGTTCTCGGACGGTGTCCGCCAGGCCGGAGCCCTCCCTGGCCACGTACATCTCGTCCGGGCAGGGCAGGCCGACGATCAGGTCTCCCGTCCCGAGGTGTGGTGCCAGCTGGGCATGCAGATCGGGCAGGGCGAGCGCGGACGCCGCCAGCTGGTTCTCCCTGACGAGCGAGACCAGCACGTCCTCGCCCGAACTGCGGACCTCGAACTTCAGCCCGCGGGCGAGGCAGCCGAACCCGACGTCGAGCAGCTTCTCGAGCGGTGCGCCCATCACCTCCTGCTCGTGCCGGGTGATGTGCTGCATCCCGATCTTGCCCTCGGGAGTCCGCGCCACCACCGCGAGCGCGACCGACAACCGGCCGGGCACGAGCGGTCGGTGTGGCAGCGCTTCGAGCAGTCCGGCGCGCGGTGAGGACGCGCTCCAGAGGGTCGGCAGTATCTCCTCGGCGGATTTCCGCTGCTCGGCTTCGGCCATTACGGCGCGGGCTTCGGCGAACGCGCGGTCCCATTCACCGGGACCTGGCCGGGTGAAGCTGTAGGTGCACTCGGCCTTCCGGAAATTCTTGGCCATGAATTTCTGATCGGCCACCGACGGCTGCCATTCGCTGTACACCGCCAAAACCGCGGAGCCGCGCACCTTGTGCTGCCGCCGGACGCTCGCCCACGCCTGCTCGACAGCGTCTTCGGCCTGCGTCGGCGCGCTGGCCAGCACTGGTTCGGGGAGGCTTTTGATTCGGAAGACGACGAGGTTCTGGGAAACGTCATCGTTCATCGGATTTCCTTGAAGGAAAAGGATCTTCGCACGCTTCCTAACTACCACATCCGGCGCGCAGTCCGGCGAGACTGAACGAGAGTGTGCGCCGCCATGCGTCCGGATTGGACTCGACGGTCTCGCGCACGATCAGCGCGTTCGTGAAGATCAGCAGCATCAGATCGTCGGACGTGATGTCTGCGCGCAGCGTCCCGGCTTGTTGCGCGCGTTCGAGCAGGCGTACTGATTTGGCGAGTTCGGCTGTGCAGCGCGCGGTCAGTTCGGGCGCGTCTTGGAGTTGGCGGCTGATCGCGTCCCGGAACGCGGGGTCGTCGGCTTGTTGCTCGCACAGCACGGTCACGTAGGTGACGAACGATTCCCACGGATCGTCGACCGCCTGCGCGCGGCGCATCGCCTCGTCCATCCGCTCGACGACCAGTTCGGGCATCACCGCGTCGATCAGCGCTTCCCGTCCGCCGAAACGGTTGTAGAGCGTTCCGGCGCTGACGCCCGCCCGCTGCGCGATCTCCTCCAGCGGCACCGCCAAACCCTTCTCTCGGAACGACTCTGCCGCTGCGGCGAGGAGTCGCTCCTGGTTGCGGCGCGCGTCTCGGCGCAGCGTCGGTTTCCCCTCCGTTTTCACCGGGTCATCGTAGGGCTGGTGCGAAGAAGTTGACAACGGTCTCAACTTGGCGCCAAAGTTGAGATCACCATCAACTTATGGAGGTTCCGTGTCGAAAACCCTGGTCCTGCTTGGTGCGGGCACCGGCCTTGGGCCCGCCATCGCGCGGCGCTTCGGCCGTGAGGGATTCCGGATCGCCCTGGTCGCGCGCAACCGCGAACGTCTCGCCGACTTGGCTGACCGGCTGGCCGCGGAGGGCGTCGAAGCCGCTGCGTTTCCCGCGGATCTCGCGCGTCCGGAGGAGATTCCCGCGCTGGTCGACGCGATCCGCAACCGTTTCGAGCGAATCGACGTGGTGTCGTATTCGCCCTTGGACCTGACCGGTTTCACTCCCGCCGCCGACCTGACCACCGCGACCGCGCAGCGGCTCCTCGACCTGTATTTCCTCACGCCGATCGCTCTGGTCCAGGCCGTTCTGGGAGAGCTGCGCGACCGCGGCGAAGGCAGCATTCTGATCAGCCAGAGCGTCTCGGCCACCCAGCCCGCGCCCGTCCTCAGCGGCATCGGCCCGGCGATGGCGGCGACCCGCAACTACCTGCAGAGCTTGTCCGCCGAAATCGCCCCCGACGGCGTGTACGCGGCGACGCTTCAGATCGGAGCCATGATCCGGGGAAGCGCAGTCGACGCCGCACTGCGATCCGGGGCTATCGAGCCCAATTCCGAGTTTCCGGAGATCGACCCGGCCGACCTCGCCGAAACGCTGTGGGAGATGCACGCCAAACGCGACACCTCCGACCTCCAGGTCCCGTAAGCGCGTTACTCGGCCAGATGTCCTTCCGGGGCCTCGGACTTCGGGATCGGCTTGCCGACGCCCGTGGTCAGCAGCGCGTGCAGGCTGGTGTTGACGCAGCTTGTCCAGCCTCGGGAGCAATCGCGGTAGCAAGCGCTTTCCGGGGTCAGGCCGTGGTGGGTGAATCGCAGCGTCGTACCGCCTGGGCTGGGCGTGAGGTCGAAGGTCATCCGGGTGTCGGTCCACTCGTCGTGCTGGTCGATGAAGGCGAGGTACGCGTCTTCGACGTGCCAGGCGATCCGGCGGCCGGGCACGAGTTCGGTGACCCGGATCCGGCTCGTCGGGATGCTCTTGTCGATGAACGAGAACTCGTCGCCGACTGCCGTCGCGATGCCGGTGATCGACTCGCTGAACCAGGCTCGGACGTCGGTGACCGCGGCGAAGACCTCTTCGGGGGTGCGGTCGACGGTCAGTTCGGTGGTGAAGGAGTTCATCGAGCTTCCTTTCGCGAGGTGATGCAACTGAATGGTTGCGACAATATGGCAACCGTTTGGTTGCGTCAATGGGGTGTGGTTGCCTAGGCTCGGCCCGGAAGGAGCACGGCATGGGGTTTCCCGACCGCATCGAGCGGACGGTCGAGCTGGCGCAGCCGCCTGCGACCGTGTGGACGGCGCTGACCACGGCCGACGGCCTGAGCGCCTGGTTCGGCGACGAGGCCGAGATCGACCTGCGCCCGGGCGGTCTCGGGCGGGTCGCGTGGACCGGCGAACGCGTCGCCGAGATCCGGGTCGAGCGGGTCGAGGAGCCGGCGGTGTTCGGCTTCACCTGGCAGGTCGACGGGATGCCGGAGGACGACCCGCGCCGCACGTACGTCGAGTTCACCCTGCAAGCGCGCGACGGCGGGACTCGGCTCACCGTGGTCGAATCCGGGTTCTCGCAGCTGCCGGACGGCCAATACCCGGCCACCTATCGTTCGCACGTCGACGGCTGGGCGCGCGAACTGGACGAGCTGGCGGCCAGTCTCGATGCCGGCTGATTCCGAAGCGGTCGCCGAGCAGGTTTTCGCCGCGCTCGCCGATCCGACCCGGCGCGCGATCCTCGCCGAGCTGGCCGCGCGTGGCCCGGCGACGGCGACGGATCTCGCGGCCCGGCTTCCGATCACGCGGCAGGCGATCGCCAAGCACCTCGGCCTGTTGTCCGACGCCGGCCTGGTCGCCGCGGAGCCCGGCGAGCGGCGTCGCGTGCGGTACCGGCTCGATTCCGCGCCGATGCGGGTCGCACAGCAGTTCCTCGCCGCGCTCGCGCGGGACTGGGACGGTCCGCTCGCCGCGCTGCAGGCTCATCTCGACGGCGAAGAATGACCCGCGATTTCACTCATGTGAGGGACGGAGTCGGCCGACCGGCCAGCAGCTAGGGCCGGAAGAACGAGGGCATGCCGCGCCGGTCTCGGTTGACTGGAAACCATGAACAGCGTGCGGAACAAGGCGGTACTGACGGCGACCGGAATCGCGGCGCTGGCCACGGTCGCGTCGTGCGGCCTCGGCTCCTCGATCGAGGAGAAGTCGAACGGCCACGTGAAGGCGGTTTCCTACGACACCGGCAAGCAGGGCAAGGCCAACGCCGATGCCCGGCTTCCGTCGTGGGTGCCCGACGACGCGAAGTCGGTCACCGAGCTGATCCGCACCACCGGTTCGGAGCGGATCCTGCGCTATCAACCAGGTCCGTCCGGGCTCCCGTCCCTGTGCAAGCAGGGAAAGGCCGAGGCGAAGGCCCCGACGCTCACCGCGGACTGGTGGCCGGCGGGCGAGCACAAGCGGATGGACCAGGACTGCGGCGGCTGGCACGTCGCGGTCGAGACTGACGGGGTGTACGGGTATCAAGCCGAAACGGTGGCCAACGCGGACAAATAACAGTGGCCGCCCCGGACTCCGGGACGGCCACTGTCTGTCCTATGTGGTCAGTTCGCGGGCGGGGTCAGCTTCAGCACCGTCGCGGTGGCTTGCCCGCGCGGGGTGCGGTAGCTGATTTCCTCGCCTGCCTTCGCCTTCGACAGCGCGATGCCGAGCGGGCTGTCCGAGGTGATCGCGTCCGCGTCCTCGCCGGGAAGGGTCACCACGGTGAACTCTTCCTCGTCACCGCCGGAAAAACGCAGCGAAACGCGCGTGCCGTCCGGAAGCAGCGAGCTGTCGTACGCGCCGTGCTCCAGCTTCGCGGTGACGTCGGCGATCTGCCGGTCCAGTCGCGCCGCTGCCTCGGCGCGGTCGATCACGTCCGCCTGGTCGGCGGCGTCCCCCGTGCGTTCCTGCTCGCCCGGCTTCGGCGAAAGCGCCTCCCGTTGCGCGCGCAGGTCCGCGATTTCCTTTTCCAGCTGACGGCGCGCCGCCTCGCTGAGCCCCTTGTCCCCTGAGATCACCATGCCGGGCATTGTCCGCTGCGCGGACCGGGGTGGCCAATCCGGTTTTTCACCCGCCGGAAGACGTTGGGACGACTGGCCTAGGATTCAGGGCTGCCGTCCTGACAAACGTAACGAGGATCACCGTGACCGCCGTGCCCGGCCGCAGCGCCCAGCTGTCGCCCAACCAATTGCAGAAGCAGGAACAGATCGTCGAAGCGGCTCGCAAGGTCCTCGCCCGCGAAGGACTCGGCGGCTGCACGGTACGCGCGATCGCGGAGGCCGGACCGCTCACCAAGAGCGCGATCCACTACTACTTCGCCGACATCGACGTGCTCATCGACCGGGCGATGGCGGCGCACATCAACACCTTCGCGGCGGATCTGCGCAAGGTCGCGGACAAGCACTCCGACCCGCGCAGGCGGCTTTTCGCGGTGACCGAGGCCTACCTCGCCGAGTTCGCCGACCATCCGCGCGGCGCGTTCCTCTGGTTCGAGTACTGGATCGCGGCGGGCCGCGCACAGCATCCGCAGGCGATCGACGCCATGCTCACCTCGATCACCGAACTGCTCGTCGAACTCCTCGCCCCGCTCGACGTCGACGACCCGCGCGCCCGCGCCCGCTCGCTGCTGAGCTACCTGCTCGGCGCGGTGGTGCAGCAGCGGGTCCGGCCGCGGTCGTCCGCGAGCCTCCGCGGCGACATCGAGGCGCTCTGCTTCGCCGGATACCGCTGACGCCGCTTAGGCTCCCGGCATGCCTTTGTTCTCCTTGGACGGCGTCAGCCCGCAGGTCCACCCGGACGCCTGGATCGCCCCCACCGCCACCCTGATCGGCAACGTGACCGTCGAGAAGGACGCTTCGGTTTGGTACGGCGCGGTGATCCGCGCGGACTTCGGCCCGATCGTCATCCGCGAGGGCGCGAACATCCAGGACAACTCGGTGATCCACTCCGGACCCGAGACGACCGAAGTCGGCCGCAACGTGACCGTCGGGCACCAGTGCCTCGTGCACGACTGCACGGTCGGCGAGCAGGCGTTGATCGGCAACGGTTCCACCGTGCTCGACCGCGCGGTGATCGGACCGCGCGCGTTCGTCGCCGCGGGGTCGACGGTCACGCCGGGCACCGAGGTCCCGGCGGAGATGATCGCGATGGGCAGCCCGGCGAAGAAGTTCGTGGAACTCACCGATTCCGCGCGGGTGTGGGTCGACCACAACGCGGCGGTCTACCAGGAACTCGCGCGGCGCCACCGCGGCGGCCTCGAGCAGGTCTGAGCGCTTTCCCGCAGGCCGGACGCGGCTGGCGGAGTGCACTAAACTGCTTCCGCAGCAGCGACTGGCGCCATTCAAGAGGTGGAGCACCACCGGGGAGCGACGACGAGGCCGGCACCGCGCGCCTGGGTGAGGGCCACTGCAGAGCCGGAGTACGCCATGACACACCAGCCCGCCCTGTCCGCACTGTCCGCGGCGGATCCGCAGATCGCCGGTCTCGTCGAGGACGAGGCGAAGCGCCAGCACGACAAGATCCGCCTGATCGCGTCCGAGAACTACGTTTCGCAGGCGGTCCTCGAAGCCACCGGCAGCGTGCTTACGAACAAGTACTCCGAGGGCTACGCCGGCAAGCGCTACTACGAGGGCCAGCAGTTCATCGACCAGGTCGAGCAGGTCGCGATCGAGCGCGCGAAGGCCGTGTTCGGCGCCGACCACGCGAACGTCCAGCCGTATTCCGGCTCCCCGGCCAACCTCGCGGTGTACCTGGCGTTCGCCAAGCCGGGCGACACCGTGCTCGGCATGGCGCTGCCCGACGGCGGCCACCTCACGCACGGCTGGAGCGTGTCCGCCACCGGCAAGTGGTTCACGCCGGTCCGCTACGGCGTCCGGAAGGAAACCGGCCGCGTCGACCTCGACCAGGTCCGCGACCTCGCCCGCCAGCACCGGCCGAAGCTGATCTTCGCGGGCGGCACGGCCATCCCGCGCACCATCGACTTCCCGGCGTTCGCCGAGATCGCCCGCGAGGTCGACGCCGTGCTGGTCGCCGACATCGCGCACATCGCCGGCCTGATCGCGGGCGGCGCGCACCCGTCGCCGGTCGGCCACGCGCAGGTCATCACCACGACCACGCACAAGACTCTCCGCGGCCCGCGCGGCGCGATGATCCTTTCCGACGCCGACCACGCCAAGGCCGTCGACAAGGCGGTGTTCCCGGGTCTGCAGGGCGGTCCGCACAACCACACGACGGCCGCTATCGCGGTCGCGCTGGGGGAGGCGCAGCAGCCGTCGTTCTCCGAGTACGCGCACACGATCGTGGCGAACGCCAAGGCGCTGGCCGAAGCGCTGGTCGAGCGCGGCTACGACCTCGTTTCCGGCGGCACGGACAACCACCTGCTCTTGATCGACCTGACCAACAAGGCGGTGCCCGGCAAGCCCGCCGCGCAGGCGCTGGACCGCGCGGGCATCGAGCTGAACTACAACACCGTGCCGTTCGATCCGCGCAAGCCGTTCGACCCGTCCGGCATCCGGCTGGGCACGTCGGCGATCACCACGCGCGGGCTCAAGCCCGAGCACCAGGTGCAGGTCGCGGACTGGATCGACCGGACCGTGACCGCCGCGGCGGCGCAGCAGGACGGCGCGCTCGACTCGATCGCGGCGGAGATCCGCGAGTTCCTGCAGCCGTTCCCGATCCCGGGGTATAGCGAGTGACGTCGTGAGTGGCGATCGCGGTTCTAACCGTGATCGCCACTCACGAGCTGTTTAACCGGGCAGCCTGACTGATCAGGTGATTGCGCTCGGCCACATTCGGTGCCTTCTCCGCCGCTTCGCGGTACAGCCGCGCGGCGGTCACCAGATCTCCGTCGCGTTCGTGCAGGTAGGCCGCCACCGCGTCGTGCCGCGGCAGCTTGTCGTCCAGCTCCGCCAGAGCCTTCAGCCCCGCACGAGGCCCGTCCGCCTCGCCGACCGCGACCGCCCGGTTGAGCCGGACGATCGGGCTGTCGGTCAGCGCGAGAAGCTCGTCGTACCACTCGACGATCTGCACCCAGTCGGTTTCCTCCGCCGCGAGAGCGTCGGCGTGCAGCGCGGCGATCGCGGCCTGGGCCTGGTACTCGCCGAGCTGGTCGCGGGCCAGCGCCGCCTGCAGGATGTCGACGCCCTCGCTGATCAGCCGGGTGTCCCAAGCGCCGCGGTCCTGTTCGGCGAGCGGCACGAGACTGCCGTCCGGTGTTGTCCGCGCGGCCCGGCGCGCGTGGTGCAGCAGCATCAACGCGAGCAGACCGGCGACCTCCGGATGGTCGAACCCCGCCGCGAGCTGCCGGGTCAGCCGGATGGCTTCGGCGGCGAGGTCGAGTTCGCCGGAGTACCCCTCGTTGAACACCAGGTACAGCACGCGCAGCACGGTCGCGACGTCGCCGGGCGCGTCGAACCGCACCTCGGACACGGTCCGCTTCGCGCGGCTGATCCGTTGCGCCATAGTCGCTTCCGGCACCAGATACGCCTGCGCGATCTGTTTCGTGGTCAGCCCGCCGACCGCGCGCAGGGTGAGCGCGACGGCCGACGACGGTGTCAAAGACGGGTGTGCGCACAGGAAATAGAGCTGGAGCGAATCGTCCACTGCGGACGCCGGCCCGGGCTGCGGCTCGGCGTCGATCGCCACTTCCCGGCCCCGGCGCGAGGATTCCGACCGCGTGGCGTCGAGGAAGCGACGCCACGCGGCCGCGATGAGCCACGCCTTCGGGTCGCGCGGCGGATCGTCCCGCCACGCGTCCAGCGCGCGGATCAGCGCTTCCTGCACGGCATCCTCGGCCGACGCGAAATCCGCTCCGCGCCGGACGAGGATGCCGATCACCGCGGGCACGAGTTCCCGCAGCAACTCCTCGTTCATTCGGTCACCGAGGGCGTCACGCCGTAGCAGGGGCGCAGTTCGAGCCATTCGTGGATCGGCTTCCCGCCCGCCCCGGGAGCCGCGGACAGCTCTCCGGCCAGTTCGACCGCGCGCTCGTAGCTGTCGACGTCGATGAGCATCCAGCCCGCGATGACGTCCTTGGTCTCGGCGAACGGGCCGTCGGTGACCGGCGGGCGGCCCTCGCCGTCGTAGCGGACGAACGTTCCTTCCGGCGACAGCGCCTGCTCGCTGACGAACTCGCCGGTCTCCACGAGCCGGTCCGCGAAGTCGCGCATGTACTGGATGTGGGCGGTGACCTCCTCGGGCGTCCACTGGTCCATCGGGACGTCGTTCACCGAAGCCGGCGCGCCGCGGTAGTGCTTGAGCAGCAGGTACTTGGCCATCGTGGTTCTCCTCCGTGCTGGTGGCGGCTCGTCGCCGTCACGTTCGCGCCAGGGACGGAGCCGGTCGCCCGTTCTCGACATCGCCCGGCGGGAGATTAGCGTCACACGATATTTGGTTGATGAATGCAAGTTTTTCGGGAACAGTTGTGGCGAGCAAGTAGTTGAAGGATACAAGCAACTACCCCGGCACTGAGGGAGACCACCATGAGCGACACCGCCACTGCGGAAGGGGGCGCCACCACGAACGGACGGCTTTCACACCGGCAGATCCTCACGGTTCTGTCCGGACTGATGCTCGGCATGTTCCTGGCGGCCCTCGACCAGACCATCGTGTCGTCGGCGATGAAGACCATCGCCGACGAACTGCACGGCCAGAGCCTGCAGGCCTGGGCCACCACCGCCTACCTGATCACCGCGACGCTTTCCACGCCGCTGTACGGCAAGCTGTCCGACCTCTTCGGCCGCAAGCCGATGTACCTGACCGCGATCTCGCTGTTCCTCGCCGGTTCGCTGGCGAGCGCGATGGCCGGATCGATGTACGAACTGGCCGCGTTCCGCGCGTTCCAGGGCCTCGGCGCCGGCGGGCTGATGTCGCTCGCGCTGGCGATCATCACCGACATCACCTCGCCGCGGGAACGCAGCCGCTACCAGGGCTACTTCATGGCCGTGTTCGGCGTTTCGAGCGTCGCCGGCCCGGTCGTCGGCGGGTTCTTCGCCGGACTCGACTCGTTCGCCGGCCTCACCGGCTGGCGCTGGGTGTTCATGGTGAACGTCCCGATCGCGCTCGCCGCGCTGGTCGTCGTCAGCAAGGTGCTGAATCTCCCGCACACCCGGGTGGACCAGAAGGTCGACTTCCTCGGCGCAGGTGCGCTGACGCTGGGCCTCGTGCCGCTGCTGCTCGTCGCCGAGCAGGGCCGCGAATGGGGATGGGGTTCGCCCGCGTCGCTGGCGATGTACCTGGTCGGCGCGCTCGGCGTGGTGCTGTTCATCCTGCAGGAACGCCGGATGGGCGACGCCGCCCTGCTGCCGCTGCGGCTGTTCCGCAACGGGGTCTTCCGGGTGTCGACGCTGGTCACGGTGATCCAGGGCATCGGGATGTTCGGCGCGATGATGTCGCTGCCGCTGTACTTGCAGATCGTGAAGGGCGCGACGCCGACCCAGGCCGGGCTGCAGATGCTGCCGCTCACCCTCGGGATCATGGTCGCGAGCCTCGGCAGCGGACGCATCATCGCCCGCACCGGCCGGTACAAGGGCTTCGCGGTCGCCGGTCTCGGCCTGATGGCCGCGGCGGTGTACTCGTTCGCGACGATCGGCGTGGACACCTCGCTCGGCCTGGTGATGGCCATCGCGTTCGTGCTCGGACTGGGCCTCGGCTCGACCATGCAGACGCTGACCCTGGCCGCCACCAACGACGTCTCGCCCCGCGACATCGGCGTCGCGACCTCGTCGGTCACGTTCTTCCGGCAGATCGGCGGCACGGCGGGCACCGCGGTGTTCCTGTCGATCCTGTTCAGCACGGTCGGCGACCGGATCGCGGCGGCGGTGCGCTCGGCGATGGCCTCCCCGGCCTACACCGCGGCGCTGGCGCAGCACCCGGAGTTCGCGCAGAAGATGGCAGGCGGCGGGCTCGACGTGAACGACACCTCGTTCCTGTCGACGCTCGACCCGGTGCTCGCCCGGCCGATCCTGGAAGGGTTCTCCAGCTCGATGAGCACGGTGTTCCTGATCGGCGGCGCGGTGCTGACCGTCGGGTTCGCGCTGGTCTGGCTGCTGCGGGAGAAGCCGCTTTCGGACAAGTCGGCGATGGAGCAGCGCGCCGAGGAGGAAGCCGGAGAACTGGCCCTCGCGGGCTGACGCGGAAGTAAAAAGGGGCCGTCCACCAGCCTGGTGGACGGCCCCTTTTCGGTGGCTCAGTGGTGCGCTTCGCCCTCGACCGCTTCCTTGGCGAGGCGGTCCTTCTCCCGCTCGTACGACCGGTTGATCTCGGCCTCGGCCTCGCTGCGGCCCACCCACGAGGAGCCCTCGACGCTCTTGCCCGGCTCGAGGTCCTTGTAGACCTCGAAGAAATGCTGGATCTCGAGCTTGTGGAACTCGTTCAGGTGGTGGATGTCGCGCAGGTGCTCAAGGCGCGGGTCATTCGTCGGGACGGCGAGGACCTTGTCGTCCGGGCCCTTCTCGTCGGTCATCCGGAACATGCCGATCGCGCGGCAGCGGATCAGGCAGCCGGGGAACGTCGGCTCCTGGACCAGCACGAGCACGTCGAGCGGGTCGCCGTCCTGGCCGAGCGTGTCGTCGATGAAGCCGTAGTCGGCCGGGTACTGGGTCGCGGTGAACAGGGTCCGGTCGAGCTTGATCCGACCGGTCTTGTGATCGACCTCGTACTTGTTGCGCTCCCCCTTGGGGATTTCGATCGTGACGTCGAATTCCACGGCCGTCCTCGCTGCTTCTTGACTCTCGGTGTCCCACGCTCGTGGGCGGCAACCTAATGACCTCGTTGACGTCACTAGTGTGGACTACGCCCCGTCGGCCGGTCGCGCCGATGTCGGCCAGACGGCATGTGACCTTGGCCCCTTCGGGGGCGGGTGAGAAGGAGTGGTGGGTGCCGGAAAACGACCAGCCGAGGTGGCCCACGGGCGACGAGGACACCTCGTCCGCAACGGACCGGGCGACCTCCCGCCTCCCCCTGCCCAAGCGCGACGCGGGAGCCACCGCGCAGCTTTCCGTGCCGAATGTCACACCGGGAGACGGGCCGGGATCGTGGTTCCAGCCGAACGTCCCGCCCGAGGAGGTCCCCGGCCTCAACGCGCCCTCGGACGCTCCCGCCTCGCCTCCGGAACCGCCCCGGTCGAACCTCGCGGACCGGATGAGCGGCGCTTCGGCGGCCGCGCCGGCTGGTCGCGCGGAGGAGCCGAAACCGCAGACCCCATGGGTGCCGGTGGAGGGACCGACCCGGTTCGTGGCCGGGGTGCCGCGTCCGGGCGACAACGCGGGCCGTCCGGACGCCGAGGCGACGGTGCAGTCCTCGGCGGTCGATTCCGCGGAGGGCGCTGGGGAGAAGACTTTTCAGGTCTCCCAGCAGCAGCCGAGGCCGTCCGCGGAGGGGGCCGCGGAGCAGACGGTCCGGGCACAGCCGAACGTTTCGTCTGGTCAGCAGGAGTCCTCGCCCTCGTGGCAGGCCGCGCGGAAGCCGGGGAACTCACTGTTCGAGCCCGCTGGAGCCGGGTCTGGTTCGGGGGACTCAGGCGATGGGCAGGGGTGGAATCCGTTCCAGTCCGGCCAGCCTGGCCAATCCGCTGGGACCGGCGAGCCCGCCGGGAAGCCTGGGCAGTTCGCCGCCTTCCGGGACGAAACGCCTGCGACGGGCGACAGCAACCAGGGCTGGGCGGCGTTCCGCCCGATCGTCTCGCGGGACGAGCAGGGGGAGGAGCCGCCCAAGGAGGGCTGGACCGCCTTCCGCAACGACTCCGGTTCTAGCGAATCCGGTGCTGCTGGCTCCGGGCCCGCCGCGGCTGACCAGGGCCAGCCCGGTCGCGCTGAGTCCGGCGCTCGCCCGGCTCAGCCTGGCCGCGTTGGTGACCAGTCGCCGGAGAACTGGCCCGGTTCGTCCGGCCAGGCTCAGACCGGCCGAACCGGGGCGGAATCGCAAGAGAACCGGTCTGGCTTCCGGGGCGAGTCCAGCCCGGCCCACGGGTCCGCGGCCGCTCGCCTCAACCCGGGCCAACCTGGCGGTGCCGGAAACGAGTCGCCGGAGAACTGGCCTGCCAGCTCCAACCCGGGCCAGTCCGGCCGTGGCGGGGACGAGTCGCCGGAAAACTGGCCTGCCAGCTCCAACGCGGGGCAGCCGGGCCGTGCGGGGAACGAGTCGCCGGAGAACTGGCCTGCCAGCTCCAACCCGGGCCAGTCCGGCCGTGGCGGGGACGAGTCGCAGGCGAACCGGAACGAATCCGGAGCCGAACCGTGGTCGCAGGAGATCGAGATTCCCGTCCGCCCCGGGCTGCCCGAACCGCAGCCCGGCACCGTCCCGCCCGCGGGCGCGGGGCACGTGCGGCCGATGCGGATCGACCCGGCCGGTGGTCAGTTCCCGGCGGAAGCGACCGTCGGGATCCCGCGTCCGCCCGAGGGCTTCCCCTACGCACCTGAGGCGCAGCAGGGGGCGTCCGAGGCGACCATCGGCATTCCGGCACAGGCCGAAGGCTTCGCGGAACGCCCAGGTCCAGAGCAGATTCAGCCGCGCAACGCCGCGGAGCAGTACCCGCCGGAGCCGCCTGCCGGTGCCGGGCCGGTCCCGCCCGCAGCCGACGCACCGCGTCCCGAGGGGAAGAAGCCGCGCCGGAAGGTGCTGATCCTGGCGCTCGTCGTGCTGCTTCTGCTGGCCGCCGCTGGTGGCGCGTCGGCCGTGCCCGCCGTGTCCAACCGGCTCGGACTGCCGTGGGCGCCGAACGCGCCGAAGGGCAGCGAACCCGATCCCTCCGACGCCAGCCTCGCGCTGCACGGACCGGACACCTCCGGTCAGGGACCGTCCGCGAACGGCGTCGCCTCGAAGCTGTCGGGTCCCGCCGGTGCGGCGGCGCTCTCCCAGCTCAGCGGCAGTGTGATTGACCCGGCCAACGGCACCGTGCTGTGGGACCACGCGTCGAACACGCCGCTGACCCCGGCGTCGACCACGAAGATCCTCACCGTCTCCGCGGCGCTGCTCTCGATGGAGCCGACGAAGCGGATCTCCACCAAGATCGTCCAGGGCGCGCAGCCGGGCACCGTCGTCATCGTCGGCGGCGGCGACCCGTCGCTGACCGCGCTGCCGGTCGGCACCGATTCGCCGCTCTACCCGGGCGCGGCGCACGTCGACGACCTCGTCAACCAGGTCAAGAAGGCCGGCGGCAACGTCACGAAGGTCCAGCTCGACGCGAGCGCCTTCAGCGGTCCGAACACCGCGCCGGGCTGGGAACCGGGCGACGCGCCGTCGCTGTACGGCGCCCCGATCGTCCCGGCCATGACCGACGGCGGCCGCGGCAACCCGAAGGCCGACGAGACCATGCGCTCGGGCAACCCGGGGACCGCGCTCACCCAGCTCGTCGCGGACAAGCTCGGCGCGTCCCCGGCCGGGCCCGCCAAGGCTCCCGAAGGCGCGAAGGTGCTCGGCGAAGTCCAGTCGGCTCCGCTGCCGGACCTCGCGTACGCGCTGCTGCAGATCTCCGACAACGTGCTCGCCGACTCGCTCGGCCGCCAGGTCGCGATGGCGACCGGCGGGGAAGCGTCGTTCGCCGGTGCGTCCGCCGCGGTGAAGAAGGTGTTGGCAGACCACGGTTTCGACGTCAACGGCCTGCAGCTGTTCGACACGAGCGGACTGTCCAATCAGAACAAGGTGCCGGCCAGGCTGCTGGCACAGGTGCTCGCCGCGGCGGCCGGTCCGGACGGCAAGGACCCGAACACGCCGAAGCTGCGTCCGCTGCTGGCCGGTCTTCCGGTCGCGGGCAGTCCGGAAGGCACGCTGCACGGCCGCTACCACTCGGGCGAAACCCAGGGCGGCAAGGGCTGGGTGCGGGCCAAGACCGGCACGCTCACCGGCGTCAACACCCTGGCGGGGTATGTGCTCGACAGCGACAACCGCGTGCTCGCCTTCGCGTTCATGTCCAACGGCTCGGACAAGAACTCCGGGCAGGCGGCGCTCGACGTGCTGGCGACGGCGTTGCGGAGCTGCGGCTGCAAGTAGCCGGCACTGAGCCGACTCGCTGAACCCGCTCGGCTGAGCTGCCCACAAATCCGGGCCGGAAGGTAGCGTCGGAGGGGTGAGCCAGGAAACCGAGACCCAACGGCGGCCCATGGTCGACTGGGACCGGGCAGCCGCCACCGGCGCGCTGCTGGTGCGCGGCGGCCCGCAGATCGCCCGCGGCGAGGCCGACCGCGCGGTGGTCGACCTGCGGGAGCTGACCGCAGAGGCGGAGGACCACGTCCGCGAGCTGACCGGCCTCGGCCGTGACTTGCCGCTGCTGCCCGGCACCGTGGTGGACCGGCCCGGCTGGGTCCGGTCCGCGGCGTCCGGTCTCGGCGTGCTCACCGGCCGCGCGCTGCCCGCAGCGCAAGGCGGTCCGCTCGGCCCGATCCTGGCGTCCGGCGCGGGCGTGCAGACCGGACTGCTGCTCGCGTTTCTGGCGTCCCGCGTGCTCGGCCAGTACGACCCGTTCGGCGGGCCGGAGAACAAGGGCGAACTGCTGCTCGTCGCGCCGAACGTGGTGGCCGCCGAACGCGCGATGAAGGTTCCGGCGCGCGATTTCCGGCTGTGGGTCTGCCTGCACGAATGCACGCACCGGCTGCAGTTCACCGCGGTGCCGTGGCTGCGCGACTACTTCGCCGACGAGGTCGAACGGCTCGTGTCCGGCCTCGCGGAGAGTTCCACCGACGGGCTGGCCGAGCTGGTCGGCAGGCTGCCCGACGCGCTGCGCAATCGCGGCAAGGGCGGCGGCATCGCGGAGCTGCTGCAGTCGCCGAAGGAGCGCTCGGTCTTCGATCGGCTGCTGGCGATGTCCACGCTGCTGGAAGGCCACGCGGACTACGTGATGGACGCGGTCGGTCCGCAGGTCGTGCCCAGCGTCGAACAGATCCGCGCGCGATTCACCGCGCGTCGTCAGGGCGGCGGGCTTTTCGACCGGCTGCTGCGCGCGGTCCTTGGCCTCGACGCGAAGATCCGCCAGTACGAGGAAGGCGCGAAGTTCACGCGGCACGTGGTCGACGCGGTCGGGATGGACGGGTTCAACGCGGTCTGGCGTTCGCCGAACACGTTGCCGACCCGCGCCGAGATCGCCGACCCCGCGGCCTGGGTGCGGCGACTGCACGGGTGAGCGCGCTCGCCGCGGTCCGGAGGGCGGTCCGCGATTTCCTCGCGACGGTCGCTGTTCCCGGCGAAGTGTGCGTCGCGGTGTCAGGCGGCGCGGACTCCCTAGCGCTCGCTGAGGCGACGGCGTACGTCCTTCGGCATCGAGACGTCCGTACGCGGGCGCTCGTCGTCGACCATGGCCTCCAGGCCGATTCAGCAGTCGTTGCTGCCGAAGCAGCGACAGTCGTGAAGGGTCTCGGCATCGACGTCGTCGAAGTGCACGCTGTGCATGTCGTAGGCAAAGGCGGTCCCGAAGCAGCCGCGCGTGCCGCGAGGTACCACGCGCTGCGCGAAGCGTTGCCAGACGGCGAAGGGCTCGTATTGCTCGGCCACACCCAAGACGACCAAGCCGAGACGGTGCTGCTCGGTCTAGGCCGTGGCTCCGGACCGCGCTCACTCGCCGGAATGCGTCCGCACGATCCGCCGTGGGGCCGTCCGCTGCTCGGCATCACTCGCGCGCAAACCGTTGCGGCATGCGCAGAACTTGGCCTAGAGCCGTGGCAAGACCCGCACAACGCCGATCCACGCTTCACCCGCGTACGGCTGCGTACGGAAGCACTGCCGCTCCTGGAGGACGTGCTGTCGGGTGGAGTCGCTCCAGCTTTAGCCCGTACGGCCGCACAGCTGCGCGAGGACACCGAGGCGTTGGACACACTCGCCGCGCGCGTGCACGAGAGCGCGGCCCGCGAAGACGGCCTTGACGTAGCCGTGCTGGCGGCCGAGCCCGCTGCGCTGCGCAGACGGGTTCTCCGCAGGTGGCTGCTGGACTCCGGGGTCCGCGAGCTGACTGACGCGCACCTGCGTTCGGTCGACGCGCTCGTGGCCCGTTGGCGGGGTCAGGGCGGGGTGTGGCTGCCAGGCAACTTGGAGGCTCGACGGCGGCGTGGCAGGCTCTCGCTTGCCGGACCCGAACCCACCACCCGAGGGGAATGACGCGTGTACGAGGGCGAGATCGCCTCCGTGCTCATCACCGAGCAGCAGATCAAAGACAAGATCGCGGAGCTGGCGGCGAAGATCGCCGCGGACCACCCGGAAAACGGCCAGGGCGACCTCCTTCTGGTCGGCGTCCTCAAGGGCGCCGTCATGTTCATGACCGACTTCGCGCGGGCGCTTCCGGTGCCGACGCAGCTGGAGTTCATGGCCGTGTCGTCCTACGGGTCTTCGACCTCGTCGTCGGGGGTGGTGCGGATCTTGAAGGACCTCGACCGCGACATCGCCGGACGCGACGTGCTGATCGTCGAGGACATCGTCGACTCCGGGCTCACCCTGTCTTGGCTGCTGAAGAACCTGGCGAGCCGGAACCCGGCCTCGCTCGAGGTCGTCTCGCTGCTGCGCAAGCCGGAGGCCGTGAAGGTCGAGGTGCCGGTCAAATACATCGGCTTCGACATCCCCAACGAGTTCGTCGTGGGCTACGGCCTCGACTACGCCGAGCGCTACCGCGACCTGCCCTACATCGGCACGCTCGATCCGCACGTCTACACGTCCGGATAGTCCGGTTCGCGAGAAACCTTTCACGTCCGGAACCCGGAAGCCCGAAATCGCGTCATAGGGCTCGACCAGGTGCGTTAACCTATGCGAAGACCTATTGCCATGCGGACGAGTGACACCAGCCGACGGGCTGGTCCTCGCGCGGGGGAACGGAGAGAGGGCAGATGGGCAACAACAGCTCGGCGGATGCCGCGGCGTTCAAGAACGCCGCTGTCAACGGCCAGGTCGGAATCGACCCGGACGCCGCGCAGACCGTGCTGAAGAAGATCCGGACCGGTCGGGACGCGGTCGAAGCTCTCCTGAACAGCGCGGGCACGCTCGCGCAGCCGCCGAAGCTCGGCGCGAACCCGGTCGGCAAGGCGATGGCGACCAAGTTCGTGCAGCGCGCCGACGGCGGCGGCGACTCCTACTCGTCCGCGCTGCAGAACCTGCTCGGCCAGTACCAGGCGGCGGAAGAAGGCATCGTCGCGGCGATGGCCCGCTACCACGAGATCGACCAGTCCGCCGGCGACCCGTTCCGCAACAAGGCCTGACGTCCTAGGGGGATCACGCAGTCATGGCACCGAACACCAACACCTCGGCCCCGGGCTCCGTCCCGGACGGGTCGGGCTACAACACCTCGGGCTACAACACCTCCGGCTACGGCTCCTCGTCCTCGGTCCCCGCGGCAGGCTCCGCCGTCGCGATGGGCTCGAACTCGGCGGCCAACGACATCGTCGCGTCCGCGCGCAGCAGCTCCGGCGGCTTCGAGATCGGCGGCGACCGGGCCATCGGCAACCCGCCGAACTGGCAGTCGCAGGAAAGCCACCAGCTCTACGTCGGCGCGACCACGGACAACGACCCGGGCACCGCCGAGTCCACCGGGCAGCACTGGACCAAGCACGGCACCGAGCTGAAGCAGGCGTCCGACGACCTGTACAACGCGATCACCGAACTGGGCAACGTCTGGGTCGGGCACGGTGCGGCGGGTGCGCAGGGCGCGCTCGTGGCGATCGCCAACTCGGGCACGCAGGCCTCCGACGCCGCGCACACGATGGCCGACCGGCTCGCCCGGCAGGCCGCCGCGGCCGCCGAGGTCAAGAAGATGCCCGCCCCGCGCGACTACGACCCGAAGCAGGCCATGACGGCCGCGCTCGCCGGCGGTCCGGCCGCGCTGGCCGCGGACCAGAAGGCGCAGGCGGACGCCGCCAACGACGTCAAGGCGCAGCAGGTCGCGTTCTTCAACGCCTACACCCAGGCGATGAGCGAGGTCGACGGCTCCACCCCGAGCTTCGGCCCGGACTCGCTCGGCATGAAGCCGACCGCGTCGCACTTCAACGGCAACTCGTTCAACAACGTCAACAACATCGGCCACACCGACGGTCCGGGCGCGCTCGGTTCGCCGGCCAGCTTCGGCACGGTCGGCGCGCACGGCGCGGTCGGCGGCGCGGGGGTCGCCGGGCACGGCGCTCCGGCGCACGTCTCGGCCGACTCCGGCAAGTACGGCGCCTCCGGCTTCGAGGGCGGCCCGCTCGCCGGCGGTGCTGGCACCGGCGTGGGCGTTGGCGCCGGTTCCGGCGTCGGCGCGGCCCCGGTCGCTCCGGCCGCGCCCGCCAGCACGGGCGGCAGCGGCATCGGTTCCGCGCTCGGCCTCGGCGCCATCGGCGCGGGTGCCGGATTGGCCGGCGGCAAGCTCGGCGAGGGCAACCGCAGCGGTTCGCGCAAGGAGGAGGGCAAGACCTCCGCCGCGTCCGAGCACCAGAACGGGCAGAGCGCGGCGTCGGCGGCTCCGCAACAGCAGGGCGTCGTCCCGGCCGGCGGCACCATCGGCCAGTCCCAGGGCGGCATGAGCCCGATGGGCGGCGGCATGGGCGGCGCGGGCGCGCACGGCGCCGGCCAGGAGGACGAGGAGCACACGCACGCTTCGTTCCTCATCGAGCCGGACCCGGACGACGCGTTCGGCGCCAACCAGGCCACCCCGCCGCCGGTCATCGGCGCGTGGTCGGACGACGACAACTGACGCACTGCTCGCGGGCGCGTGACCGATCCGGTCACGCGCCCGCGAGCGTTCGCAAACACTCGGGGTAGGGGGTTGGTCGATGCCGAACGCGGAGCTGCTCGCGCCGATCGAGGTGGACTTCCTGTGGGAGTCGGCCGGTTTGGGCGAGCTGCCGTATCCGCTGCGGATCCGTTCGCACGGCGCGACGATGGACGAACGCTCGGCGCTGCGCACGCGCACGCTGGGCGCACTGGCCGACCGAGGGCTCGCGGACGACCGCGGCAGGGCCGCCTCGCACATCGAGGACTACTTCGGCATCCTCGCCTCGCCGGACGTCAGCCTCGACACCGTCCAGCTGCTCGACCCGAACGGCGAACCGCTGCTCGCGGTCGCGGGCAGCGCGAACGGCGACGGCCTCTTCGCCGTCCAGGACCAGCGCGGGCTGCACCTGCACCCGTGCGCGCCGGACGGCCTGGCCACGGCGATCATTTCGCTCCTGCCGGGCGCTCCGCGCGGTACCGAAAAATCGATCACCGTGCCGCTGGAGCAGCTGGTCGGCGCGTCCGGAGTCGACTTCATGCAGCGGCGCGGCAACCAGGTCGACGCCTCCGGCCGCGCGAGCGTCGACGAGGACCGCAAGGCACTCGCCCGGCTGCACGCCCAGCAGCGCCTGCGCGGCGGCCAGATCGGCGCGAACGCCCGCAACCGGCTCGGCGGACGCAGCCGTTCGACGGTGCTGAGCTGGTTCGACACCGAAACCGGCCGGTACTTCACCCAGGCCAGCCAGGGCCACGACGGACGCGACTGGATCACCATCGCCCCCGCCGACCCGGCGACGCTGCGGCACCGGCTCGGCGAAATGCTCGCCGGGGTGGCCGACCAGGCCAGCGCGGGCGCGTTCTGACCCGCTCTGCCTGACCTGCGCTGACCAGCCCCGGGGTTGCGTGGCTCGGTTCCTGCGAAAGGTCCGTGAGGGGAACCCTGAGGGACTCTGAGTCCCTCAGGGTTCCCCTCACGGACCTCGCATCGCGGGCATCGCGCGCTGGGTCCGTCGACCTGGGGCGAGAACCCCCGCGCGCTACTGGCCGCTTGAAGACCACCGATCCGGCGCTACGCTGGGCCGGGAAATCGTTGACCGGAGGGTGAGCAGCACCGGATGCACCAAGAGTTCTTCTCGCCGCTGGCATTCGACTTTCTGTGGGAGTCGGCGGAGCTGGGCGAGCTGCCCTACCCGCTGCGCGTGCGCTCGCACGGCGCTACCGAGGACGAGCGCGTCTCGCTGCGGCACCGGGTCGACATCGAGCTGAAGGCCCGCGGCATCCGCGATTCGCGCGGCCGGCTCGAGCCGGACATCGAGGACTGGCTGACGCTGCTCGCTCGCGCCCCGCACTCCATCGACGCGCTGCACATCCCGCAGTTCGAGGCGCATCCGGTCGCGTTGCTCGCCGCGGGCGACGAGCGCACCGGCGTGGTCGCGATCCAGGACGCGGACGGCATCTGGCTGCGCGAGACCCAGCCGGACGCGCTGGTGTCCACGATCGTCGAACTGCTGCCGGGCGGTCCGCGCGGAAGTGAGGCGTCGGTCACCCTTCCGCTGGACGAGGCATTGCACACCCAGCCGATCCGGGTTCCGGTCGCCGCGGGCGGCGGCCAGTCCGAGGAAAAGGGCGGACGGCGGGCGAAACGCCAGTCGCTCAGCGAGCGCGCCACCGTCGATCCGCGCGAGAGTTACGGGCTCATCGCGGGCCAGCCCCGGCTGCGCGGCGGTCAGCTCGCCGCGAACAGCCGATCCCAGCTGGGACAACGGCAACGGTCCCGGGTGCTCGGCTGGTTCGACACCGCCACCGGACGGTATTTGAGCTTGTCGAGGGCGGGTTCGGACGGCCGCGAATGGGTCACCGTCGCGCCGGCGGACCCGGCGACGCTGCGGAGCAGGCTGGGTGAAATGGTGGCTTCGGTGGCGGTCGACACCCGGTAGCCGGGTGACGTGTCGTCCCGGAACGGGAACCCTCGCGCGGGATTGGCCGTTGACCTGCGAGAGGCTCGCCAGGCTTCCCCGCCCGCCCGGACGGTACCCTGGTGGGACGGGTGCCTTGTGGCACCCACGGGTTGTCAAGATCGCGATGGCGGGTATCACAAGAGCCGCCCAACCAGGGAGGGTCGAGGCCGCAAGGGCCGAGTCGTATGAACCGGAAGAGCGTGCTCAGGAACCCACTGCTGTGGATCGTCGCGGGGTTGCTGGCGGTGTTCGCCTACAACACGATCTTCGACAGCGATCGTGGCTACACCCAGGCTCCTATCTCCACGGCGATGCAGCAGGTCAAGGCTGGACACGTCAAGGAAGCGAGCCTCGAGGACAAGGAGCAGCAGCTCAAACTGCTGCTCACGCAAAAGATCGATGTCGACGGCCAGCAGACCGACCAGGTCGTCGCGCAGTTCCCCGGCGGTGCGACCGACGACATCTACAAAGAGCTCCTCGGCGCGAACGTCGGCAACCAGGCGAACCATCCGATCAAGTTCACCACCAAGGTCACCCAGCAGAGCCTGCTGACCCAGATCCTGATCTTCGCGATCCCGCTGGCGCTGGTGCTCGGCCTGCTGATGTGGATGATGAACAACGCACAGGGCGGCGGGAACCGCGTCCTGAACTTCGGCAAGTCGAAGGCGAAGCAGCTCAACAAGGACATGCCGAAGACGACCTTCGGCGACGTCGCGGGCGCTGACGAAGCGGTCGAAGAGCTGTACGAGATCAAGGACTTCCTGCAGAACCCGGCGCGCTACCAGGCGCTCGGCGCGAAGATCCCGAAGGGCGTTCTGCTCTACGGGCCGCCCGGCACCGGCAAGACGCTGCTCGCGCGCGCGGTCGCCGGCGAGGCGGGCGTGCCGTTCTACACGATCTCCGGTTCGGACTTCGTCGAGATGTTCGTCGGTGTCGGCGCCTCGCGCGTTCGCGACCTGTTCGAGCAGGCGAAGCAGAACGCGCCGTGCATCATCTTCGTGGACGAGATCGACGCGGTCGGCCGCCAGCGCGGCGCCGGCCTCGGCGGCGGCCACGACGAGCGCGAGCAGACGCTGAACCAGCTGCTGGTCGAGATGGACGGCTTCGACGCCCGCGGCGGCATCATCCTGATCGCGGCCACCAACCGCCCGGACATCCTCGACCCGGCGCTGCTGCGCCCGGGCCGGTTCGACCGGCAGATCCCGGTGTCCGCGCCGGACCTGCTCGGCCGCAAGGCGATCCTCGAGGTGCACGCCAAGGGCAAGCCGATCGCGCAGGGCACCGACCTGACCGGGCTGGCCAAGCGCACCGTCGGCATGTCCGGCGCGGACCTGGCCAACGTGCTGAACGAGGCCGCGCTGCTCACCGCCCGCGAGAACGGGCACGTGATCACCGACGTCGCGCTCGAGGAATCGGTCGACCGGGTGGTCGGCGGTCCCGCGCGCAAGAGCCGGATCATCTCCGAGAAGGAGAAGAAGATCACCGCCTACCACGAGGGCGGGCACGCGCTCGCCGCGTGGGCGATGCCGGACATCGAACCGGTGTACAAGCTGACGATCCTGCCGCGCGGCCGCACCGGCGGGCACGCGCTGCTGGTGCCGGAAGACGACAAGCAGCTGATGACCCGGTCGGAAATGATCGGCCGGCTGGTGTTCGCGATGGGCGGCCGCACGGCCGAGGAACTCGTGTTCCACGAGCCCACCACCGGTGCGTCCTCGGACATCGAGCAGGCGACGAAGATCGCCCGCGCGATGGTCACCGAATACGGCATGAGCGCGCGGCTGGGCGCGGTGAAGTACGGCCAGGAGCAGGGCGACCCGTTCCTCGGCCGGTCCGCGGGCCGCCAGGCCGACTACTCGCTCGAGGTGGCGCACGAGATCGACGAGGAGGTGCGCAAGCTCATCGAGACCGCGCACACCGAGGCGTGGCACGTGCTGAACACCTACCGCGACGTGCTCGACAACCTGGTCATGGAGCTGCTGGAGAAGGAAACGCTGCAGCGCAAGGACCTCGAGCGGATCTTCGCGACCGTCGAGAAGCGCCCGCACATCACCGTCTTCAACGAGTTCGGCGAGCGCACGCCGTCGGACAAGCCGCCGATCAAGACCCCGGGCGAGCTGGCGATGGAGCGCGGCGAGCCGTGGCCGCCGCCTGGTCCGGAGAAGGAAAAGCCCGCGCTGCAGCCCGCCCCGACCCCGGTCGGCACGGCTCCGGGAGCGGGCGAGCTTCCCGGCGGGCCGCCGTACCAGGCTCCGGACCCGAACGCGAACCCGTACGCCCCGCCGGCCAACGGCGGACGTCCGGCGGGCGGGCCGAACGGCGCCGGCCGCTGGGGCCAGCCGTATGGTGGTCAGCAGCAGCCGGGCGGTCCGGCAGGCGGCGGCTACCAGCCCGGTGGCCCGGGCGGTGCGCAGAGCGGACCGCCGAACTACGGGGCGCCTCCGGGCTGGACCCCGGCGACGTCCCCGGGCGGCCAGCAGCCGTGGCGCCCCGCCGAAGACCGTCCGCGTGAGCAGGGCTGGTTCGCCGACGGCGCGAACGGCCAGCAGCCGGACGAGGGGCAGCATCGGCGTGACGTCGACGGATCAGACAAGCAGTAAAGACGGCATCCGCCCGGTCTTCGATTCCGACCGGGCGGAGCGCGCCGTTCGTGAGCTGTTGCTCGCCTGCGGCGAAGACCCGGATCGGGACGGTCTCCAGGACACCCCGGCCCGGGTCGCTCGCGCTTACCAGGAGATGTTCGCCGGCCTCTACCTCGACCCGGACGAGGTGCTGGCGCGGACGTTCGACGAATCGCACGAGGAACTCGTGCTCGTCACGGACATCCCGATGTATTCGACCTGCGAACACCATTTGCTGAGCTTCCACGGAGTAGCCCACGTCGGCTACATCCCGAACGGCGAGGGCAAGGTCACCGGCCTGTCGAAGCTGGCCCGGCTCGTCGACCTCTACGCCAAGCGCCCGCAGGTGCAGGAGCGGCTCACCTCGCAGATCGCCGACGCGCTGGACCGGAAGCTGGAGCCGCGCGGCGTGATCGTGGTCATCGAGGCCGAGCATCTGTGCATGTCGGTGCGCGGGATCCGCAAGCCCGGGTCGCGGACCACCACGTCGGCGGTGCGCGGGATGTTGCGGTCGTCGGCGACGTCGCGCGCCGAGGCGATCGAGCTGATCCGGGGGCGCCGGTGATCCCCCGGCCGGGGCGCTGCGCCGTGATGGGCGTGCTGAACGTGACGCCGGATTCTTTCTCCGACGGCGGCCGGTACCTCGATCTCGACCAGTCGCTGGAGCACGCGCGCGAGATGTG
>NZ_PQIA01000117.1 GCF_003385235.1 Amycolatopsis circi
CGATAGTTGGGTGCGCGGGCTGCGGTGGGTGGGTGGTCCGTGAGGGGCCCCTTGAGGGAATGGCGGGTCGTGAGGGGAACCCTGAGGGACTCAGAGTCCCTCAGGGTTCCCCTCACGGACGAGTCTTGCCGAGGGTTAGCGGATGAAGTCCACTACGGACTTCGTTACTCGGTCTGGGTCTTCCAGGTGTGGGAAGTGGCCGATGCTTGGCCAGATTTTCGGTTCGCTGTGCGGGCCTGCCCAGTGGACTGACGCCAGTGCGGTTTCCGGGAGGATGCAGGTGTCGTCTGCGCCGTGTAGTTGCAATACGCGGGCTGCGATGCGGCCGTCTACTGCGTCGGTGAAGCGCCTGCCTTCGCCGCGGAATTGGGCTCGGAAGGCCCAGCGGTAGTACTCCAGTGCGGAGTGGGCGACGCCTGGGACCAGCATCGCTTGGCGGAAGGCGGGCATCGTTTCCGTAAAATCTGAAGAGGATCGCCAGGACTCGCCGGACCATTTGGCGAAGAGTTCTTCCACCGCCGCCGCGTTGTCGCGGACCAGCCATTTCTCCGGGGCCATCGGTACCTGAAAGCGGAAGAGATGGCCGACTGCTCGGATCTGGCTGCTCGCTCGCTTCACCGCGGACTTGAACGCGAGCGGGTGTGCGGCGCCGATGGCGGTCACCGACGACACGAGACGCGGGTGCAAAGCCGCCACTGTCCAGGCGAGCATGCCGCCCCAGGCGTGGCCTACTAGATGTGCCCGGCGGGCACCGAGCGCCTTGATCAGGCCGCCTACGTCGCCGGCCAGGGTCCAGGCGTCGTAGCCGCGTGGAGGTTTATCCGAGTCGCCGTAGCCGCGCAGATCTACCGCGACTGCACGGAAACCGGCGTCGGCCAGTGCGGGCAGTTGGTGCTGCCAGGTCCACCAGAAACCGGCGAAGCCGTGCAGGAGCAGCACTAACGGGCCCTCGCCGCATTCGGCTACGTGCAGGCGGATGCCGTTGGCCGAGACGTCGCGATGCGTCCACGGGCCGTCGACCCGCACGCTCGACGGGTCCGGCGTCAGCTCCACCACCGCGCGCGAGGGCTGGCGTCAGCCCTGCGTCGAGGGCAGGTCGTCGTCTTCGGCGGGCTTGCGCTTGAACGCCTCAGCCGTCTCCTTGACGCTGCTGATGGTGCGTTCCGGCGCGCGCAGCTTCTTCACCTTGCGCCAGCCGAGGAACGCGGTCGCGCCCACGGTGACCAGCATCAGGCCGAACACCGTCGCGAACGCGGGCCAGCGAATGCCCCACCAGTCCGACAGACCCTCGGCGATCAGCAGGAACAGGAAGAAGGTGCTGTACAGAAAGACGGTGAGGGCGATGAGGAAGAAGACGGTCCCCTTGAGCGCCTTCTTCGCTTCCTGCGCCAGCTCGGCCTTCGCCAGCTCGATTTCGGCGCGGACCAGCGTCGACAGGTGCTGGGTGGCGTCGCCGACGAGCTTGCCGATGGACTGCTCGCTCGCCGCGGCTTCCTCGTCGCTGGACAGGGGCAGGTACGGCACGGCCCCCACGCCGTCGGGGCTGGTGCGCTCGTGTTTGGGGCTGCTCACTGGGTCATCGTGCCACGTGGCCGTTCCCCGGGCGCGACGGACTGGCGGGAGTGTCGGGATCAGTCCGCGTTCGCGTGTACCCGGCTGCGTCGCAAGAGGAGCACGGCGGCCGTCAGCGAGGCGATCGCCGACGCGATCAAGACCGCCGCCTTGGCCACTTCCGCCGCTTCCGCGGGCAGGGCGAGTTCGGCGATCAGCAGGCTGACGGTGAACCCGACGCCGCCGAGCACGGATAGCGCGGCCACGTCTCGCCAGCTCATTCCGCTGGGCTTTTCCGCCACGTGCAGCTTCACCGCCAGCAGGCTCGCGCCGAAGATGCCGACGAACTTCCCGACGACCAGTCCGATGAGGACAGCCAGCGGCAACGCGGTGGTGAAGACCGTCGACAGCGCCTCGCCGTTCACCGAGATTCCCGCGGCGAACAAGGCGAACACCGGCACCGCGACCGCCGCTGACCACGGCTGCAGCCGATGTTCGAGCCGGACCGCGGGCGATTCCTCCTCGCCTTCGTCCTCACGGACCCGAGTGAGCAGCCCGAGCGCGACGCCGGCGATCGTCGCGTGGATGCCCGCCGAGTGCACCGCGACCCACGTGATCAGCGCGATCGGCACGTACAGCCACGGTGTGCGGACGCGTTTGTGCTGCAGGAAGGCGTAAAGCCCGAGCGCGACCACCGCGACCGCCGCCGCGATCAGGTTGAAACTGCTGGTGAAGAGGATGGCGATGACGAGAATCGCGCCGAGGTCGTCCACCACGGCAAGGGAAAGCAGGAACACCCGAGCGCTGCTGGGCAGGTTCGAGGCGGTCAGCGCGAGCACGCCGAGCGCGAACGCGATGTCCGTGGCCACCGGGATCGCCCACGCCCGGTCGGCCTCCGGCGTGCCCCACGCGATCGAGAGCGCGAGCGCCGCGGGCACGACCATCCCGCCGACCGCGGCGATCACCGGCAGCACGGCCTGGCGCCACCGGGACAGCTCGCCGACCACCAGTTCGCGTTTGAGTTCAAGCCCGGCGACGAAGAAGAACAACGCGAGCAGGCCGTCCTTCGCCCAGTCTCCGAGGGAGAGGTTGAGGTGCAGGAAATCCGGGCCGATCCGGAAGTCGCGCAGCGCCTCGTAAGCGGGCGCGAGCGGGGAGTTGGCCCAGATCAGCGCGACCGCGGTGGCTCCGAGCAGGATCAGTCCGCCAGTGGTCTCCGTGCGGAGGAAACGGGCGAACTCGGCGACGGCGCGGGCTGGGGTCACGAAAAACTCCTTGTGGGGACGACGGCTTTCCCGCCGACCAGACTTCCCGGCACACCGAGGTCCAGTTTACCGTCCGCAGTCGCCGATTACCGGCCGTTGTGACGAACGGCAACCCGCGTCCTGCCCGATGACGCTCACATCCGGCCGTGCTGCGCGCAAACGCAGGTCAGCCCATCGCGTCGGCGAAGTTGTCTAGTCCATACTGACGCCGGTTTTTCGTTCACCTGTTCGCCTTCTAGCATGCGAGGAGAGAACGACAATGATGTTGAAGACAGGGACGAGGCAGTAGTGAGCACCCCTATCGACGCCCAGGCCGATACCAGATTCTTCGGGCACCCGCGAGGGTTGGCAAACCTCTTCGGCGTGGAGATGTGGGAGCGCTTCTCCTTCTACGGGATGCAGGGCATCCTCGCCATTTACCTCTACTACCAGGCGGACAAGGGCGGCCTGGGGATCGACCAGAGCGCCGCACTCGGCATCGTCGGCGCGTACGGCGGCACGGACTATCTCGCCACGGTCGTCGGCGCGTGGATCGCTGACCGGCTGCTCGGCTCCGAACGCACGCTGTTCTACAGCGCCATCGTGGTGATGCTCGGGCACATCGCACTGGCCGTGCTGCCCGGGCTGACCGGCGTCGGCGTGGGTCTCGCGTGCGTCGCGCTCGGGTCCGGCGGGCTCAAGGGCAACGCGACTTCGGTGGTCGGCACGCTGTACGCAGAGGGCGACGAGCGCCGCGACGCCGGGTTCACGATCTTCTACATGGGCGTCAACATCGGCGGGTTCATCGGCCCGCTGCTGACCGGGCTCGCCCAGCAGAACGGCGGATTCCACCTCGGTTTCGGGCTCGCCGCGGTCGGCATGGCGCTCGGGTTGATCCAGTACACGATCGGGCGGAAGAATCTCGGCGCGAAGGCGTCCGAGGTGCCGAACCCGTTGCCGTCGACGCAGCGCGCGCTCGCGATCGGCGTGGCCGTGGTGATCGTCGGCGCGATCGTCGCGCTGATCATGTCCGGCGTCGTCACCCCGGACAACCTCGCCGACGTCGTGGTCTACGTGGTCGTCGCGATCTCGGTGGTGTACTTCGTCGCGATTCTGACCAGCAAGAAGATCACCTCGGAGGAGCGCAGCCGGGTGCTGTCGTTCATCCCGATGTACATCGCGAGCGCCGCGTTCTTCTCGCTGTACCAGCAGCAGTCGACGGTCGTCTCGGTCTACAGCGACCAGCGGCTCGACCGCGACCTGTTCGGCTGGACGATGCCGGTGTCGTGGGTGAACTCGATCAACCCGGTCTTCATCATCGTGTTCGCCCCGGTGGTCGCGGCGATCTGGACGAAGCTCGGGCCGAAGCAGCCGTCGACGCCGATGAAGTTCGTGCTCGGCACGGTCCTGATGGGCGCGGCGTTCCTGCTGTTCCTGCCGATGGCGCACACCGGCCAGAACGGCAGCCCGCTGATCGCACTGGCCGGCATCCTGCTGGTGTTCACCATCGCCGAGCTGATGCTGTCGCCGGTCGGGCTGTCGCTGTCGACAAAGCTCGCGCCGAAGGCGTTCCGCACGCAGATGGTGGCGCTGAACTTCCTTTCGGTGTCGCTGGGCACGGCGATGTCGGGCAAGCTCGCGCAGTCCTACGATCCGCACGACGAGGTGCCGTACTTCAGCATCATCGGCGGCACCGCGATCGTGATCGGCGTGGTGCTGCTCGCGCTGATTCCGTTCATCCGCAAGTTGATGAAGGGTGTGCACTAGCGCGGCGCAGCCGCTCCGTTGAGGGTGGGGGCGGGGCGGGGCCCGGGCCACTAGCCCACGGTGGTGCCGAAAAGCACTCCGATGAAGTAAGTGACGAGCATGGTGAGGGCGCCGACGCCGACGTTGCGGGCGATCGCGCGCCCCACCTGCGCGTTGCCGAGCCTCGCGCTCACGAAACCGGTGAGCGTGAGGCCGACGACCACCGCCAGCGCGCACGCCCAGACGCGGACGCTGACCGACGTCCAGGCGATCGCCAGCAGCGGCAGCAGCGCGCCGACGGAGAACGCCAGCAGCGACGCCCACGCCGCCTGCCACGGGCTGGTCAGGTTGTCCGGGTCGATGCCGAGTTCGGCATCCGCGTGTGCCTGCAGCGGGTCCTTTTCGGTCAGCTCGCGCGCGACCTGCTTCGCCAGCTCCGGCGAGAGGCCCTTGTCCTCGTAGATCTGCGCGAGTTCGCGTTCCTCGGCCTCCGGCATCGTTTTCAGTTCGTGCTTCTCGAGCCGCAGCAGCGCCCGTTCGGTGTCGCGCTGGGTGCTCACGCTCACGTATTCCCCGCCCGCCATGGAAAACGCGCCGGCGACGAGCCCGGCAATTCCGGCGGTGAGGATCGTGGTGCTGTCCGCGGTGGCTCCCGCGACGCCCACGACGATGCCCGCGACGGACACGATCCCGTCGTTCGCGCCGAGAACCCCGGCGCGCAGCCAGTTCAGCTTGCCGCCGAGGTCCTCGTGCGGCTCGTGCGCGTGCACCGCGTCGCCCATCGTTTCGGTCACCGCTTCAGTGAATCACGGAAATTGTTTCCGCGCGACATTTTCCCGAAGTGCTGGAATGCGGTTAAGAAAGGCAATCCTCAATGAATTGTGCCTTGCCTGACCTAGTGAATAGCCGGGGCCGGGCAGGCGATGCGGAAGTCCGTGAGGGGCCCCTTGAGGGAATCAGAGTCCGTGAAGGTTCCCCTCACGGACTTCTGGGGAGCTGAGCCGCCCGTGGGCTGAAACGACGAACGCCCGGGTCCGGCGCCACAGTGGACACCGGACCCGGGCGAACCGGGTCTAGCTCAGTTGTCGAGTTCGGCCAGCGCCGCCTTCGCGGCTTCCAGTTCGGCCTCCAGCTGCGCGACCTTCGCGGCCTGCGCCTCGCGGGCGGCGTTGATGACCTCGTCGATCGGACCGGACAGCTCTTCGTGCAGTTCCTTGGCCGCACGCGAAACCGCCGCGGCCGGGACCGCCAGGCCCTTCGCGACCCACTTGGCACCGTTCTTCAGCTCGGCCTGCCACTCGCCGTCCGCCGTGCCGGTGACGGTCAGCGTCAGCTCCACGGTGCGGGTCTTCTTCGCTGTCGACGCCGCGGCCTTCGGGCGGCCGCGCTTCGGCTTCGGCGAGTCGACGGCCGAGGTCTCCTCGGAAGACTCCGGCTTCGAGGCGTCCGCCGGGGCGGATTCCGAAGCGGACTCCGCGGGAGCGGCAGTGGACTCGGCGACTTCCGGGGTCTCCGGGGTGCCAGCGGCCTGCGGCGATGACGACGCCGCCGTCTCGGCCGCAGTGTCCTCGTCGTGCGTCAAGGCTTCCACGGACATTCGTGTCGTCTCCTTGCCCGGATCTGGGTTGGGTACGCGGGCATCTTAGAACATGCGTTCGATGCCCGCACTTTCAGGGGATCAATGCAGGAAGGGACCCTCCCAGCCGGGAGAGCCCCTTCCTGACGGTGAAGAACTTACTCCTCCTTGCCGGAGTTCAGTCCGGAGGAGATGAGGTCCATGACCGACGAGTCGGCGAGCGTGGTGACGTCGCCGATCTGGCGGTTCTCCGCGACGTCGCGCAGCAGCCGGCGCATGATCTTGCCGGAGCGGGTCTTCGGCAGCTCGGCCACGACCATGATCTGCCGCGGCTTCGCGATCGGGCCGATCTCCTTCGCGACGTGGTTGCGCAGCTCCTGCACCGCGTCATCCCCGCCGTCGACCGCGTTGCCGCGCAGGATCACGAACGCGACGATGCCCTGCCCGGTCGTCGGGTCGGTCGCGCCGACGACGGCGGCCTCGGCGACCGTCGGATGCGACACGAGCGCGGACTCGACCTCGGTGGTGGAGATCCGGTGCCCGGACACGTTCATCACGTCGTCCACGCGGCCGAGCAGCCAGATGTCGCCGTCTCCGTCGTACTTCGCGCCGTCGCCCGCGAAGTAGTAGCCCTGGTCGGAGAAACGGGACCAGTAGGTGTCGCGGAAGCGCTCCTCGTCGCCCCACACGCCGCGCAGCATCGACGGCCACGGCTTGTCCAGCACCAGGTATCCGCCGCCGCCGTGCGGGACCTCGGCGCCGGTGTCGTCCACGACCTTCGCCGAGATGCCCGGCAGCGCGCGCTGCGCGGAACCCGGCTTGGCGGCGGTGACGCCGGGCAGCGGCGAGATCATGATCGCGCCGGTTTCGGTCTGCCACCACGTGTCCACGACCGGCGTCTTGTTCGCGCCGATCTTTTCCCGGTACCAGATCCAGGCCTCGGGGTTGATCGGCTCGCCCACGCTTCCCAGCACCCGCAGCGAGGACAGGTCGTACTTCGCCGGGATGTCCTCGCCCCACTTCATGAAGGTGCGGATCAGCGTCGGCGCGGTGTAGTAGATCGAGACCTTGTACTTCTGGATGATTTCCCAGTGCCGGCCCTCGTGCGGCGTGTTCGGCGTGCCCTCGTAGACCACCTGGGTCACGCGGTTCGCCAGCGGCCCGTACACGATGTAGGAGTGCCCGGTGATCCAGCCGATGTCGGCAGTGCACCAATAGACGTCTTCGCCCGGCTTGTGGTCGAACACGACGTTGTGCGTGTACGCGGTCTGGGTCAGGTAGCCGCCGGAGGTGTGCAGAATGCCCTTCGGCTTACCGGTGGTGCCCGAGGTGTACAGGATGAACAGCGGGTGCTCGGAATCGAACGCTTCCGGCTGGTGCTCGGGGGACTGCCCGTCGACCAGTTCGTGCCACCACAGGTCGCGGCCGTCGGTCCACGGCGTCTCGCCCTCGAGGTCGCTGCCGGTGCGCTTGACGACGATGACCTTCTGCACGGTTTCCGCGCCCTGCAAGGCTTCGTCGACGTTCGCCTTCATCGGCGCGGCCTTGCCGCGGCGGTACTGGCCGTCCGAAGTGATCACGATCTTCGCCGCCGCGTCGTCGACCCGCGCGCGCAGCGCCGTCGGCGAGAAGCCGCCGAACACCACGCTGTGCAGGGCACCGATCCGCGCGCACGCCAGCATCGCGAAAATCGCCTCGGGCACCATCTGCAGCTGAATCGCCACGACGTCCCCGGCGACGACGCCCAGCGACGACAGCGCGTTCGCGGCCTTCGAGACCTCGTCCTTCAGTTGCGCGTAGGTGATGTCGCGCGTGTCGCCCGGCTCGCCGACCCAGTGGATCGCGACCTGGTCCCCGTGGCCGGACTCGACGTGCCGGTCCACGCAGTTGTACGCGACGTTCAGTTTCCCGCCCACGAACCACTTCGCGAACGGAGCATTGGTCCAGTCCAATACCTGGGACCACTTGGTGTCCCACGACAGCCGCTCCGCCTGCCCGGCCCAGAACTGCTCCCGGTCAGCGTCCGCCGTCGCATACAAATCGGCCTTCGCGTTCGCCTGACCAGCGAACTCGTCGCTGGGAGGAAACGTGCGGCTCTCCGTGAGCAGGTTGTCCAACGCTGGGGACTGCTCGGTCATGGTGCAAAGCCTCCTGTAGTGCGAACCCGCGGCTCAGGGAACGCTAGCGACGTTAGTCCGCCTACGACAAGGTTGCAGCCACGTTGCGCGCACAGCGCCAAGCGACGTGCGGCGAGACTCAGCCGAGGCGGGCGAGCAGCCGGGCACGGGCGCCCGGCCACTCGGCGTCCGTCATCGAGTAGAGCACCGTGTCGCGGGTCGTGCCGTCCGGACGGATCCGGTGCGCCCGCAGCACCCCTTCGCGCAGCGCGCCAAGCCGTTCGATGGCGCGTTGCGAACGGAGGTTGCGGTTGTCGGTTTCCCACGCGACGCGCTGGGCTCCCCAGTCCTCGAAGGCGTTGCGCAGCAGGAGGAATTTGGCCTCGGTGTTGAGCGCGGTGCGCTGGAAGTCCGCGCCGATCCAGGTGTGCCCGATCGAGAGGATCCGGTGTTTTGCTACTACCTGGTAATAGGAAGTGGTGCCCGCGACGCGGCCGGACGCGACGTCGATCTGCGCCCACGCGCGGCGGTCCGGGTCGGCGAGCGCCTCTTTGACCATCGTCTCGGCTTCGCCGAGGTCGGCGGGCTGGCGGATGTTCAGCCAGGCCCAGATGCCCGGGTCGGCTCCGGCCTCGAGCAGGCCGGGCGCGTGGTCGGGCGTGAGGGGTTCGAGCCGTACGTGGCGGCCGGACAGAATGGGGTGTTCGCTCCAGGTCACGGGCTCACGCTACGACGGCAAGTGGCTGTGTCGAAGTGCCATTTCCCGATCATTTCAGCAGTCCACTATTCGGCCGCTTATGCTCCCTGGACCACCCGGAGAAAGAGAGCGCGCATGGCCGAGGAGCGAGAAAACCTCACCTGGGAGTTGTTCGGTTCGGCGAGCCGGGAGCTGGCCCAGGAGGTGGCCGCGGACGGCTTCGTCCCCGACCTCATCCTGTCCATCGCGCGCGGCGGGCTGTTCGTCGCCGGCGCGCTCGGGTACGCGCTCGACGTGAAGAACCTGCACGTGATGAACGTCGAGTTCTACACCGGCGTCGACCAGCGGCTGGACCTGCCGGTCATGCTGCCTCCGGTGCCCAACGTGGTGGATCTCACACACAAGAAGGTGCTGGTCGCCGACGACGTCGCGGACACCGGGGCGACGCTCAAGCTGGTCCGCGACTTCTGCGCCGACCACGTCGCGGACGTGCGGTGTGCGGTGGTTTACGAGAAGCCCGCTTCGACGGTGAAGTGCGAGTACGTGTGGAAGCGGACTGACCGGTGGATCAACTTCCCGTGGTCGGTGCTGCCTCCGGTGGTGGAGCGCGCTGGGCAGGTGCTGGACGCATGAGTGACCCGCTGAAGCCGCTGCTGGAACTGGACGGCGTCGCCGCCGCGGCCAAGGCAGCGCAGGACGCGATCTTCGCCGTGCACCGGTTGCCCGCGAACCTGCGTGGCGGAGCGGAGACCGCGGCGGAGGCGTCCGTCCGTGCCGCGCGGGCTTCGGCGGGGATCGACGGGGCTAATCCCGAGCTGCCGGAAGACGGTTCGGTGACCGACCCGCTGCTCGCCGGGTCGTTGCGGGTGGCGGAGAAACTGGAGTCGTTGCTGCCGACGTGGCGGCGGGCTCCGTTGCAGACGTTGGCTCGGCTGCACTTGCTGGCCGCGTCCGACGTGGTGGCCGACCCGGATCAGCTCGGCCGTCCGCAGCGCGGGGGCGAGCGGCTGGAGATGCTGGCTCAGCTCGTCACCGGTGCGACTTCCGTGCCGGGGCCGGTGCTGACCGCCGTCGTGCACGGCGAGCTGCTGGCGTTGGCCCCGTTCGGTTCGGCGGACGGGGTGGTCGCTCGGGCGGCGGCGCGGCTGTCGATGATCGCGACCGGGCTTGATCCGAAGGCGTTGACAGTGCCGGAGGTGGCCTATTTCCGACGCGTTCCGCGGTATGTCGAACTGGCGCAGGGGTTCGCTGGCGGGACGCCGGACGGCGTGCGCGAATGGCTGCTCTTCTGTTGCGAGGCCTTCGAAACCGGTGCGAACGAGGCGCGGAGCATCTCGTCGGCCGCTGGCTGATCCGGATCGAGTCGTGCGATGCTGGGGGCATGATCAAGCCTGGGGGCCGCGACCTCTGCCGTCGGCGACATGCCGAAACCGGCGCGGAATGCTGCCTGCCGGACACCCATTACCCGCGGCCGCACTGCGACGTCTCGGGGACCAGCTGGCACGACGGCCTTTGTCCTGACTGCCATGGCGGCGGCGACGTGTTCGGCGCGGTGTGTCCCACCTGCAACGGCCACGGGTTCGAGCTGATCAGGATGGACGAGGACTGAGTTTCCCAGTGGGGGCCGACCACATAGCGCGTGGGCGTTCTGTGGTGGATTGAGCCATGGTCGCCCTGGTCGGAGCGACTTACTGTTTCCGCCCATGACCAGTGACAGTTCCCTCGCCGGACGCACCGCGCTGGTGACCGGCGGCGGCAGCGGCATCGGACTGGCTTGTGTGCGGGCGTTCGGCGCGGCCGGGGCGAAGGTGCACGTCGTGGACGTCGCCGGGGCGGAGGAGGCGGCTGCTGAGGTCGGCGGGCAGGCGCATGTCGTGGACCTGACTGATCCGGCGGCTTTGGAGACCTTGCCCGCGGACGTCGATGTGCTCGTCAACAACGCGGGCGTTCAGCACGTCGCGCCGTTGCCAGAATTTCCGCCGGAGCGGTTCGCCTTCATTCAGTCATTGATGGTGACTGCGCCGTTTTTGCTGATCCGCCGGTGCCTGCCCGCGATGTACGCGCGTGGCTGGGGACGGATCGTGAACATGTCCAGCGTGCACGGCGTGCGGGCGAGTCCGTACAAAGCTGCTTACGTCACGGCGAAACACGCACTCGAGGGACTGTCCAAAGTGGCCGCTCTCGAAGGCGCTGAACATGGCGTGACCAGCAATTGCGTGAATCCTGGTTACGTCCGCACGCCGCTCGTCACCGGGCAGATCGAAGCGCAGGCGGCCGAACACGGGGTGCCGCCGGAAGAGGTACTGGAGCAGGTTTTGCTGCGCCGGGCCGCGATCAAGCGGCTGATCGAACCCGAGGACGTCGCCGATCTCGTGCGGTGGCTCTGCGGCGAGTCCGCCGGGCACGTCACCGGTGCGTCGCTTCCCGTTGACGGCGGCTGGACCGCCGGCTGAAATCCCCTTTCCCCACAACGGAGTGGAGTCCATTATGGACAAAAAGCTGCTGCGCGTCGTCGGCGCGGGCCTGATCGGAACCACCATCGAGTGGTACGACTTCTTCCTCTACACCTCGGCCGCCGCGCTGGTCTTCAACAAGCTGTTCTTCCCGACCGCCGACCCGCTCACCGGCACCCTGCTGGCGTTGCTCACCTACGCGGTCGGGTTCCTCGCGCGGCCGATCGGCGGGCTCGTGTTCGGGCACTTCGGCGACCGGATCGGACGCAAGAAACTCCTGGTCGTGAGCCTGTTGATGATGGGCGGTTCGACGTTCGCGATGGGTCTGCTGCCCACGTACAGCGCGGTCGGCGTGCTCGCGCCGGTTCTGTTGACATTGCTGCGGCTGATCCAGGGCTTCGCCCTCGGCGGCGAGTGGGGCGGCGCGGTGCTGCTGGTTTCCGAGCACGGCGACGACCGGCGGCGCGGGTTCTGGGCGTCCTGGCCGCAGACGGGGGTTCCGGCGGGGAACTTGCTGGCCACGGCGGTGCTCGCGATCCTGGCGTCGGCGCAGTCGGACGCGACTTTCCAGGCTTGGGGCTGGCGCGTTCCGTTCCTGCTGTCCGGCGTGCTCGTGGTGATCGGCCTGTGGATCCGGCTGGCGGTTACGGAATCGCCGGTGTTCGTCGCGGCGAAGGCCGCCGCGGACGAGCGCGAGCAGGCACCGATTGTCGACGTGTTCCGCGGGCATTTCCGGGCGCTGGCGGTGACATTCGGCGCACGTATCGCGGAAAACGTGTCCTACTATGTGATCACCGCGTTCATTCTCGTATACGTGACCACCGGGCTCGGCCTGCCGAAGGCGACCGGCCTGACCGCGGTGCTCGTCGCGTCGGCCGTGCATTTCGTGACGATTCCCTTGTGGGGACTGCTGTCCGACAAGATCGGGCGGAAACCGGTGTACCTGTTCGGCGTGGTCGGGATGGCCGCTTGGTCGTTCGGCTTCTTCTGGCTGCTCGACCTGCGCACGACTGGTTCGGTGATCGGCGCGGCGGTGGTCGGGCTGGTTGTGCACGGCGCGATGTACGGGCCGCAGGCGGCGTTCTTCGCGGAACAATTCCCGACGCGGGTGCGCTACACCGGGCTTTCGGTCGGCGGTCAGCTGTCGTCCATTGCGGCCGGGGCGATCGCGCCGTTGATCGCGGTGGCGTTGTTCGAGGCGTACCACTCCACGGTGCCGATCTCGCTTTACGTGGTCGCGATGTGCCTGTTGTCGCTGGTCGCGCTGCTGGCTGCCCGCGAGACGCGCGGCGCGTCGTTGCACGAGACGGCGGCCGAACGGCAGGCTTCAATGACAGCATGACGGGTGTGGACCCCACCGCTGAGGCGTATCGCCGGCTGCTCGAACTGCTCGCCGCTGGCGCGAGCAGTGAGCAGTTGGCGCACGTCGCTGCCCGGGGGTTGTCCGCGGAGCAGTCGGCCGCGATCGGTTCGGCGACCGAGCTGGCGTTGCGGATCCGCGAGACGCTCAGCGAGCACCGGCGGCGGGAAGCCGAGCTGACGGCGTTGTTCGACACTGCGAGCGACCTCGCCCGGCTGCGCGATCCGGACGCGGTGCTGCGGTCGATCGTCCGGCGTGCGCGGACCCTGCTGGGCGTTGACGTTTCGTATCTCAGCCTCAACGACGAGGCGAACGGCGAGACGTACATCCGGGTCACGGACGGGTCAGTTTCCGCGCTGTTCCAACAGATTGTGCTCGGAATGGGCGAGGGGTTAGGTGGTCTCGTGGCGCAGACCGCGCGCCCGTACGCGACCGCGGACTATTTCGAGGACGAGCGGTTCCGGCACACGAATCCGATCGACGCGGGCGTCCGCGAGGAGGGCTTGAAGGCGATTCTCGGCGTGCCGCTGGCAATCGGCGGCAAGGTCTTGGGCGTGCTGTATGCGTCCGACCGGTCGTCGCGGGCGTTCTCGACGGCGGAGGTCGCGCTGTTGTCGTCGTTGGCCGCACACGCCGCGATCGCGTTGGACACCGCGCATTTGCTGGACGAAACCCGGTCGGCTGCGGCGGAACTGAACGCGGCCAACGCGACGATGCGCCGGGCCGATGACGCGCACGACAGGTTGATGGACCTCGTGCTCGGCGGCGCGGATCTGCCCGCGGTGGCGGCGGAAGTGGCCGGAGTTCTGCGTGGCTCGATCGCCGTGCATGACGAAGAAGGCGGGCTGCTGGCGGGTACCTCGGTCGCTTTTGACGCTGCTGCGGTGGCTTCATCGCACGCCAATGGTCGCGCTGTGTCTACAAAGGACGTCTGGGTGTGCGCGGTGCGGGCGGGGCGCGAATTGCTCGGGAGCCTGACGCTTTCCGGACGTCCGGAGCTGGCCGGAGATGACCGGCGACTCTTTGAGCGGGCTGCTGTTGTCACGGCGTTGTTGTTGCTGCTGCGTCGTTCCGTTGCGCAAGCCGAGGACCAAGTGCGCGGTGAACTGCTGACGGACTTGCTCACTGCGCCAACGCGTAACCCGGGTGCGCTTGTCGCTCGCGCACGTCGGCTGGGCGTCGATTTGTCTTCGCCGCACACGGTTTTGGTCGCGCACGCGTCCGGTATCTCTCGACGCGGGCTCGCTGCGTCCTGTGCCCGGTACGGTGATTTGGTTGGTGTCCACGCGGAGCAAGTCGTCGCGCTCGCGCCGGATCAGCCTGCCGCAGCACGGATCGCGGCCGAACTGAGGTCCGTTGTGGACTGTCCGGTGACCGTCGGCGCGGCTGGTCCTGCGACCGGGCCGGAAGCGTTGGCACAGGCGTACACTGAAGCTGTTCGATGCGTTAATACGCTGCTAGCTCTCGGTCGCGAAGGCGACGGCGCGGCAATGGCCGACCTCGGGTTCCTCGGCGTCCTGCTCGGCAGGCATTCCGACCTGTCCGGCTACGTCCAGGCGACGCTCGGCCCAGTCCTCGACTACGACGCCCGCCGCGGCACCGACCTCGTCGGAACGCTGCGCGCGTACTATGCGGCAGGCGGAAATTTGGCGCGGGCAAAGGAAACCCTGCACGTCCACGTCAACACGGTCGCGCAGCGGATGGAACGCCTCGCCGTGCTGCTTGGCGAGGATTGGCGCGAGCCGGAACGCTCGCTGGAGATCCAGCTGGCGTTGCGGGTGCATCAGCTCGGCGGCTGACGGACTCCGGCGAGGATCAGGTCGAGCATCCGGTCCAGTTGCTCCGGCCCGCCCGGCAACGTCCGCATACTGCACGCGCCGACCACCGTCACGACAACGTCCTGCGCGCGAACATCCGCCCGAAGCGTCCCATCCGCCGCACCCGCGTCCATGATCAGCTGGACAGCCTCGGTCAACTCCGCGCGGACCTGCGTCATGTCGACAGTGCCCGCCTCGATGATCGCGCGCAGCGTGTCCGCCATGTCGTGCTTTGTGCTCGCATACTCGGCGAAGCGGTCCATCCACCCACGCAGCGCGCGAAGCGGCTTCTCGGTCTCGAGCAGCTTCGGCGCACTCGCGACGACCTGCGCCAACTCGTCCCGGTACAGCGCCTCGACGAGCGCTTCGCGGGTAGGGAAGTGCCGGTAGAGCGTGCCGATGCCGACACCCGCTTCGCGTGCGACGCGCTCCAGCGTGACGGGCTCGTCGCCCTCGCCGAACGCTTTGCGGGCAGCAGTCAGCAAGCGGAGACGGTTGCGTTCCGCGTCCGCGCGCGGCTTCTTCGGGCTCGACAAAGCGGAGTGTCCTCCGTTTCTGCTACGGTGGTGATACGGAGGCGCCTCCGCATCAACTTCCACTATGCCACGGCAGGAGTCTTTCCTCATGACGGCAACCACTGCTCCAGGCGGCACCGCGAAGCTCGCCGGCCGCGAGGTCGCGCGGATCGGCTACGGCGTGATGCAACTCGGCCGCCCCGGCACCGACCGCGCTGACCAGGTGAAACTGCTGCGCGAGGCGGCGAGCGCGGGTGTGAACCACCTGGACACCGCCCAGTTCTACAGCGACGGCCGGTGCAACGACCTGATCCGCGAAGCGTTCTCGCCCTATCCGGACGACCTGGTCGTGGTGACCAAGGTCGGTGCCGAGGAATCCCCGCAAGGGCTGCGGCTCGCACAAAAACCGGATCAGCTTCGGGAGCAGGTCGAGGCCAACCTCGCCTCGCTCGGCGTCGAACAGCTCGACGTGGTCAACCTGCGCCGCGCGGACGCCGGACCCGGCTTGATCGCGGAAGGCGACCAGCTCGTCGACATCGACGACCAGCTAGCCGAGCTGATTTCCCTGCGCGACGCGGGAAAGATCGGCTCGCTCGGGCTCAGCAACGTGTCCGCCGACCAGCTCCGGCACGCGCTGTCGGTGGGCGTCGTCTGCGTGCAGAACTCCTACAACGTGCTCGCCCGCGCCACCGAACCAGTGCTGGAGCTGTGCCGGGAACACGAGATCGCCTGGGTGCCGTACTTCCCGCTGGGCTCCGCGTTCGAGCTGGGCCAGGACGTCACCGGAAATCCGGTCGTGACCGGCAGCGCGGCCGAACTCGGCTGTACTCCGGCGCAGGTCGCGCTGGCCTGGCTGCTGCAGCGCTACGCGGGCACGCTGCTGATCGCGGGCACGGCGACTCCGGCGCATCTCGCCGAAAACCTCGCCGCCGGCCAGGTGCAGCTGCCCGCCGAAGCGGTAGCTGCCCTGGACCGGCTCGGCTGACCTCAGAAGTTCAGCGCCGCGATCCGCTCGACGTCGGCGAGGATGTTGATCTCCGTGATGAGCCCGTCGGCAACGGTGAACGACAGCACCGAAACCGGCTTGCCGTCGCGCAGGGCGACGATGCCAGGGCCGCCGTTGACGGTCGCGTACTGCGACACCAGACCGGCCGGACGGAACTGCGACGCGCTGCCCGCGACCTCGGCCGCGCCGCGCACGACCTTCGAGCCGAGCCCACCGGTGTCGACACGCAGCAACGCGTCCGGGTGCAGAAGCGCGACGAGCCCCTCGAAGTTGCCGCCGCGGGCAGCGGTGAGCCAGGCGTCCGCGATCTTGCGCTGCTGGGTCCTATCCGCCGGACCGGCCGGCGTCACGCCCTGCACGCGGCGGCGCGCCCGGCTCGCCAGCTGCCGTACCGCGGCGGTGTTCTTGTCGAGCATCGTCGCGATCTCGTCGAACGGCACGGCGAACATGTCGTGCAGGACGAAGGCGAGCCGCTCCGCCGGGTCGAGCGCCTCCAGCACCACCAGCAGCGCGAGCCCCACCGAGTCCGCGAGGACCTCCTGTTCCGCCGGGTCGACGCCGTCCCCGGTCTCCACGACCGGGTCCGGCACCCGGATGTCCAGCGGGTCCTCGCGGCGGGTCGCGCGCGAGCGCAGCATGTTGAGGCACTGCCGCGACACGATCGTCGTCAGCCAGCTGCCGGTGTTGCGGATGTCTTCTCCCGACGATCGCGTGACCCGCAGCCAGGTCTCCTGGACGGCGTCGTCGGCCTCGGCGAACGAACCGAGCATCCGGTACGCCACCGCCCGCAGCCTGGGCCGATGCTCCTCGAACTGAGCCGCCCAAAAATTCTCGTCCTGTTTTTCGTCCCGCACTGTCACATCTTCTCCTTGGGCCGGGTCCTACCAGCAAGACCCGCCGAAACCGGCGGACGTGACAGGAGGAGATCGTCATGCAGGCTCGGATGACCCACCCGATCCAGGTGCAGCCGGACGCGATGAAGGCCCTGATGGCGCTGAGCAAGGCCACCAACGACAGCACCGTGCCCGCGACCACGCACCACCTGATCCACCTGCGGGTGAGCCAGATCAACGGCTGCAGCATGTGCGTCGACATGCACGCCCGGGAGATGAAGGAGGCCGGCGAGAAGGACGAGCGGATCTGGGGCGTCGGCGCGTGGCGCGAATCGCCGTACTTCACCGACGCCGAGCGCGCCGCGCTGGACCTGGCCGAACACGTGACCCGGCTGGCCGACCGGACGGACCCGGTCCCGGACGAGGTCTGGGACGCCGCCGCGGACATCTACGACGAGAAAGAGCTTTCGTCGCTGCTGCTGTCCATCGCCGGGATCAACGTGTGGAACCGGCTCAACGCCGCGATCCGCCAGCCGGTCGGCTCGTTCTGACGCTGGGGTGCTGGGGGTGCTGCCGGGGTGGCGGCGAGGGGATCCGCCGCCGCTTCCGGCAGCTTCACACGCTCGCGGGCAGCTGGCCCCGGATCGCCGCGACGGCGGCTCGCGGATCGTCGGCCCAGAACTCGAGCTGAGTGATTTCGACGGTGCCCTTGCGGCCGAGATCGACCAGTTGCGGTTCGCGCAGGGCGACCGAGAGATTGGTCGACTGGTTGATTCCCACTGCCAGCACACCGTCTTCGGGCACACTGACGCCGCCCCTCGCCTTCAGAGTCCGGCTCACCTGCCGCACGGAATCGATGCTGGACAACGGGATCCGGTAGTCGAAGAAGGACAGATACCGCACTCGCAGCCCGTCTCGGCTGACTGAGTGCGGATATTTGTAGAGGGTCGCGACGATCGCCAAGAACGCGAGCGCGCCGAGGATTTCCAGCACCAGCAACGCGATCCGCAGCGGTACGGACTTGACGACGACCTCGACCAGGACGATGTCGACCGGGTTGACCGCCAGCATCACCCAGAACATCGGACGGATGGTGCGGCTGTAGTGGATCGCGACGCCGTCGGGCGGCACGTCGGTCTGGCGGCGGAGCACGAGCGCCAACGCCCTCGCCAGTATCGGCACTTGTCTCTTCACGGCGCCCCCTGAGGTGTCAGTCGGCGGTTCCCAGCCGCGCGGCCCACTTCTCCTCTATTCTCCCGAATTTCCAGATCGCGAACGCGGCCAACCAGGTGACGATGAACAGTCCGACGATCGCGAAGCCCACGTAGTCCAGGTCCACCGAGGCGATCGCGGCGAGCGGGCCGGAGGTGATGTCGAGCTTCTCAGCGAGCAGCGTCACCAGCTCGATGGTCCCGATGCCGAGCGCGACCGCTACGGAAAGCGCGGTGACCGTGAGGTTGTAATAGATCTTTCGGATCGGCCGGGAAAACGCCCAGCCGTATGCGTAGTTCATCAGCACGCCGTCGGCGGCGTCGAAGAGGCTCATCCCGGCCGCGAACAGGATCGGCAGCACCAGAATCGCGTACCAGGGCAAGGCGAACGCGGCCGCGCCCGCCGCGAGCACGAGCAAGCCGATTTCCGTCGCGGTGTCGAAACCGAGTCCGAAAAGGATTCCCACCGGATAGATGTGCCACGGCTTCCGCACCGCTTTGGTGGCCCCGCGCAACAACCGGTTCATCAGGCCGCGGTTGTCGAGATGCCGTTCCAGTTCGGCCTCGTCCAGTTCGCCGCGGCGCATCCGGGCGAACACGCGCGCGATCCCGACGAGCACGACCAGGTTCATGATCGCGATCAGGTACAGGAAAATCCCGGACACCGACGTGCCGATCAGCCCGGTCGTCTCGTGCAGCGCGGAACCGTCGTTCTCCAGCTGTCCGGCGATCGCGCGGACGCCCATCGACAGCAGCAGGCACAGCGCGAAGACGATGGTCGAATGCCCGAGGGAGAACCAGAATCCGACCGACAGCGGACGCTGCCCGTCGGCCATCAGCTTGCGCGTGGTGTTGTCGATCGCGGCGATGTGGTCGGCATCGAACGCGTGCCGCATGCCGAGCGTGAACGCGGTGACGCCGAGGCCGATTCCGAACGTTCCGCCCGCACCGAGCGCGTAGTGCCGCGGCGCGACGACTAGCACCAGCAAACCCCAGCCGACGAGGTTGAGCAGCAGGATCACGGCCGCCATGCCGCCGATCGACCACCGGTCGCCGCGAGTGAGCCGCTGCGTCATCGCCGTCCTCTCGCTCCCCGGAAAGCCGTGAAGGGCTCCTTGCGGGAATTAGATTCCCTCAAGGAGCCCTTCACGGACAATCCGGTAAAGCTCAGCCGGCGCGCAGGTGCAGCGAGTCGAGCGCCTTGCGCACGTGCCCGCCTGCCGCGGACAGCGCCTCGGCGGAGCGGGTGACATCGCTGCCGGACAGCAGGTGCACGAGCGCCACCTTCAGGTCGCCGCTGGCTTCGGTGAGCGCGTCCGAGCAGTCGGCCATGGTCATGCCGGTGGCTTCCTGCAGGATTCGGATGTTGCGGCCGCGCAGCTTCGCGTTCGTCGCGCGCATGCTCACCATGAGGTTCGAGTACGTCTTGCCCAGCTTGATCATCGTCGCGCTGGAGAACGCGGTGAGGATCAGCTTCTGCGCCGTGCCCGCCTTCATCCGCGTCGAGCCCGCGATGGCCTCCGGACCGGTGGCGACGGCGATCAGCACGTCCACCGCGGCCGGTTTCGCGGCGCGCGGGTTGGCCGAGACGAGCCCGGTGTGCGCGCCGATCCGGCTGGCTTCGGCGAGCGCGCCGAGCACGTACGGCGTGCGCCCGGAGGCGGCGAGACCGAGCACGAAGTCGCCCGGCCGCACCGAGTCGGCGAGTTCCGCCGCGCCGGCGTCCGCGTCGTCCTCGGCGTTCTCGACGGCCTGCCGCAGCGCCTTCTCACCGCCCGCGTGGTGCGCGACGAACAAGTCGCCGGGCACGTTGAACGTCGGCACCAGTTCGGCCGCGTCCAGCGTCGCCAGGCGGCCCGAGGTGCCCGCGCCGACGTAATGCACGCGCCCCCCGCCGCGCAGCGCCTCGACGGCGTAGTCGACCGCGCGGGCCAGCTGCGGCAGCACCGCGGCCACCGCGTCCGGCACCCGGCGGTCCTCGGCGTTGATCGCGCCGAGGATCCCCATGGTGGACATCAGGTCGATGTCCACCGTGCGCGGGTTTCGTTGTTCGGTGGGCGAATCGACGTGCACCGTCTGGCAGGGGACGGACATCAGATCCTCGCTTCTTGGTTCACTTGCCGGTTTCCCGCGGACGACGACGACCGTCGGGTCTGACCCCGAGCCGGTGCGAGCCGACCGCGTCCCTCGTGGCGTCCAACGCGTTGACCGATGCCTCCATGTGCCGCTGAGCGACGCCGATGAACAGGCAGTCGATCACGGTCAGCTGGGCGATCCGGCTCGCTGTCGCGCCGGACCGGAAGGTCGTTTCGCGGGCCGCCGTGGTGAGCACGTGGTCGGAGACCTCGGTGATCGGCGAGCGCGGGAAGTTCGTGACCGCGACGGTCACCGCGCCGTGCTCGCGCGCGACCCGCAGTGCCTCGACGGTGTCCGTGGTCGCGCCGGTGTGCGAGACGCCGATCGCGACGTCGCCCGGCTTCAGCACGGCGGCCGAGGTGAGCATGATGTGCGTGTCCGACCAAGCGAAGCAGACGCGGCCGATCCGGTGCAGCTTCTGCTGCAGGTCAGCGGCGACGAAAGCGCTTGCGCCCACGCCGTACACGTCGACCCGGCCGGCTTCGGCGACGAGGTCGATGACGCTCTGCAGCGAGGCGACATCGAGCTGGTCGGCGGTCTCTTCGACGGCGCGCGCGTCGGCGAAGCTGACCTTGCCGATGACGGACGCCAGGTCGTCGCCAGGACCGATCTCGCCGCCGAGGTTGCGCGAGCTGCGCGCCTCGGTGCGGGCGGTGTCCGCGGCGAGCGCGATGCGCAGCTGCGGGTAGCCGCCGACCCCGACGGCCTTGCAGAAGCGCGTCACCGTGGTCTCGGAGGTGTTCGCGGACAGCGCCACCTCGGTGATGCTGCGCCGCGCGACGGAGGCCGGGTCTTCGAGGACGACCTGCGCGACCCGCTGCTCGGCGCGGGCGAGCCCGGGCAGCAGCGAGCGGATGCGGACCAACGGGCTCGCATCCGCATCACGCGCCGTCGCCTGACCTGCGAAGTGCTCGGACGGTGCGCTGCTGACTACGGAATCGGTATCTTCCGCCGTCGGAAAGTTACTAACCGTTGGCATTTGTGACAAGGCTACCCACATCCTTCGGCAGAACCACAACCCGCCCGTGTCTGCGGACTTCGGTTTGCGATTAATCGTTATCAAGAAAGTCGCCAACCGGGTCTGCCGCGTTAACGAGTCAAAGCTAACGACTTGGCAACTAAGTGTGTCTAGCGAAGGAGTCTTGTTCCACTGAGTGGGGGCGCGCAGGTCGCAATGCGCGGCTGGAGGGCTACCGAGCGCTCAATTCCCATCCGGAAGAGGCCAGTTCCGAGGGATTCTGCTCACCATCGAGAACGACCTGGCCGCGTTGGGTGACTTTCACACTATCGAGGGAAACTCCCCGTCCCGTGTAATTCGGGTCGGTGCTGTAACGCCACCGGAGCGAGGTAGCGGCGGAAGCAGGCACCTCCGCCGACACCCGCCACCAGGAGCGGTGCCCGTGCCCGGAGAGCGAAGTCACCGCGTCGGCGGGTGCACCCCGGCCACGGGCCTGCAGTGGAACAGGTTGCCAATTAACCCCGTCGGTGCTCGATTCGAGCTGTAACGGGTCGCTTGAGCCCTCTGTGTCGACGAAAGCAGCGAAAGACACCCGCAGTGACGCACCCGCTGGAAGCGGTTGTGTGCTGAGAGTAGCGACACTGTTGTTTCCGAGGCTCGCGTACCAAGCGTCGGGGCCTTCGACCGGCCGTACCGCCATCGCCTTGGCGAGCGAGGTCGCCCAGACCTGCCGGGCGGGGTTGATGGAACCCCAGGTGCGCGTGGGGTGCACGCGGTTGGTGAGCAACAGCGCGAACGACCGGGATTCCGGGTCGATGACCAGCGTGGTGCCGGTGAAGCCGGTGTGGCCCGCGCTGATCGGCGACGCCAGCGCGCCCATGTACCAAGGCTGGTCCAGCTCGAAGCCGAGCCCGTGCTCGTCGCCGGGGAAGCGCTGGTTGTAGTTCGTGAGCATCTTCGTGACGGTGTCCGGCCGCAGGATCCGGTGCCCGCGGTAGCTGCCGCCGTTGAGGATGGTCTGGGAGAGCACGGCCATGTCGCTCGCCGTGGAGAACACGCCAGCGTGTCCGGCGACGCCGCCGAGCGACCAGGCGTTCTCGTCGTGCACCTGTCCGCGCACGAGCCCGCGCGGCGGAGTCGTCTCGTACTCGGTCGCGGCGACCCGGTTGAGCTTCGACGCGGGCGGGTTGTAGCCGGTGTCGACCATGCCGAGCGGCGCGGTGATGCGGTCGTGCACCACCTGGTCCAACGGCTTGCCAGACAGCTTCTCGATCAGGAAGCCGAGGGTGAGCATGTTGAGGTCGGAGTACAGGTAGGTGCTGCCCGGCGCGTTCTTGAGCGGGCTGTCGAGCACCGCTTTGCGCCGCGACGGGATGTCCGGGTAGCCGGCCCAGAGCGACGGTGACGGGTCGGCGTCGAAGCCGGAGGTGTGCGTGAGCAGCTGCAGCACGGTGACGTCCTGCTTGCCGTTGACGCCGAACTCCGGCAGATAGCGCACGACGGGCGCGTTGACATCCAGCTTGCCCTGCTCGGACAGCTGCAGCGCGGCGATCGAGGTGAAGAGCTTCGAGATCGACGCCATGTCGAAGATGGTGTCGTTGCGCATCGGAACCTGCTGGTCCGGCGGCAATTCGGTGCCCTTGGCGTCGGCGTACCGGAGCGCGCCGCCGACGGCGTAGCGGTCCACGACCACGCCGTCGTGCGCGAGCAGGCCGACCGCGCCGGAGAAGTGCGGATGCCCGCTGGCGTCCGGCCGCGTCCAGCTCTTCAGGAACTGTTCTGCGTCGCGGATCGGCTGCGGATCGAGGTTGACCTCGCGCGGGCTGCCGTCGCGCAGCGTCGTGCTCGCCGGAGCGAACCCGTGCTGCGGACGGTCGAAGCGTCCGGCGAAGCCGCCGTGTCGGTTGTTGATCGTCGCTGCTCCCGCGGTCGTCGTGGCCGCGACCAGTACGGCCAACGTCGCGACGAGCACTTTCCTAGCACGCATGGCCGCTCTCCTCAGCGATAGATCAGGTAGGGGCGGCGTCTGCGGGCGAAGTCGGCGAGTTCGGCGCGCCACGCGCCGGTGATCTCGTCGACCCCGGCGCCGGCGTCGACCATGGTGCGCAGCCGCGCGGATCCGGACAGCTTGTCGATCATGTGATCCGGCCGCCAGCCGAATTTGTCGGGCGCGACGCGTTTGGCCGTCACGAACATCGAGACGGTGGTGCTGATCGCGTCGAAGGCCCGCGGATCGGTGACGGTGACCTGTACGCCGCCGCAAGGCTGGTTCACGAACTTGCCGAAGGTGGGCACGAAGTAGATCTCGCGGAACGCTGAGCCCGGCAGGCGGAGCTTCTCGAGTTCCTCGCGCCAGTGCCAGTCGAGGCCGGGCGCGCCGATGATTTCGAACGGCCGGGTGGTGCCGCGTCCTTCGGAGAACACGGTGCCTTCGAACATGCCGGTGCCCGGGTACACGAGCGCTGTGTCCGGTGTCGGCATGTTCGGGCTTGGCAGGACCCAACGGAGACCGCTGTCGGCGAAGAAGCTGTCGCGTCGCCAGCCGCGTACCTGGACGACTTCGAGCTTCGCCAGCTTCACGCCTTCGCCGGGCAGGAACTCCGCGGCGAAGAACCGCGCCAGCTCGCCGACAGTCATGCCGTGTTGCTGTGCGATCGGTTTCAGCCCGACGCCGGACGAGAACTTCGGGTCGAGCACTGGGCCGGACAGTCGTCCGCCGATGGGGTTTGGCCGGTCTAGGACGACGAAGGCCGCGTTGACCTTCGCTGCGGCGACCATCGCCGTGTACAGCGACCAGATGTAGGTGTAGAAGCGCGCGCCGACGTCTGCGATGTCGAAGACGACAGTGTCCAGTCCGGCTTTCTGGAACAGCGAAGCGAGCTTCGTCGCGTCAGCGCCGTACGCGTCGTACACGGGGATTCCGGTGCGCGGGTCGGTGTAGTCGCCTTCGGAGCCACCGGCTTGCGCGCTGCCGCGAAAGCCGTGCTCTGGCCCGAAGGCCGCGACGGGACGTACGCCCGCCGCGACCATCGAGTCGACAATGTGGTCGCCGTTGGCGAGCACGCCCGTCGGGTTGGACAAGACACCGAGCTTCCGGCCAGCGAGCGGACGCCAGCCCTGCGCGGCGAGCTGTTCGGCACCGGTGAGGACGCGGTGTTCCAGCTCGGTTTGTGCGGCTTCCGGGGTCGTTTGTGCCGCCTCCGCCTGTGCCGCTTGTGCCGCCGCCGAGCCGCCCGCGAGTACCGGGACGGCGAGCGCCGGAACGGCCAGGAAATTCCTGCGGTTGAGACTCACCAGGTCAACCCGTGTCCGAAGGGGTATTTGACGGTGTGCACGTCCGCCCCGGCCGGGACGTCGACCGGCAGCTTCCCGCTGGGCTTCGTCTCGCCGAGCACGACCTTGGCCAGCGCTTCGAGCGACGGCGTGATGTAGCCGTAGGTCGCGAGCCAGGTCGGCACAGGGTTCGCGTACCCGGCGTCGTACGGGATCTGCGCGGCTACCGCGACCACCGGCTTGCCGGTGTCCATCAGCGCCTGGAGAAGCTTGCCCTGCAAGGGGAATCCGCCGAGGTTGTTGGTCAGCACCACGACGACGTCGTTCTGCTTCGCGGCCTCGGCGGCCTCGGCGATCTGCGCGTCGGTCGGCGTTTGCCCGGTGGCCAGCGCGGTCGCCTTCGTGCCGTGCGCGGTGAAGCGGGCGGCAAGCGTTTGCGTCGTGGTCGCGCCCCAGCCGGTGACCAACGCGGTCGACGGCTTCTGCTTGAGCGGCAGCACTCCGGCGTCGTTGGCGATCGCGGTGATCGAACGGTCGGCGATGCCCTGCGCGGTCGCCAGGTGTTCCGGCGTGCCGACCTTCTTCATGACCTGCGAAGGGTTGTCGAACGGCGCGTACAGGATTCCGCGCTTCAGCTTGAGCTTCAGCACGCGCAGGACGCTCTGGTCGATTCGCTGCATCGGCAGGTCGCCGGACTTCACCGCGGCGATGACCGCATTGATCGCGACGTCCAGGTGCACCGGCATGAGCAGCTGGTCCACGCCCGCTTTCAAGGCGAGGACCGGGATTTCGGCGTCGCTGTGCATCTCCCGCACGCCCTGCATCTCGAGCGAGTCGGTGATCACGACGCCGTTGTAGCCGAGCTCGCCGCGCAGCTTGCCGGTGATGATCGGCTTCGACAGCGTCGCCGGCTCGCCGGACGGGTCGAGGCTCGGGAACTGGATGTGCGCGCTCATGATCGAGTCGATGCCCGCGGCGATCGCGGCCTTGAACGGCGGCACGTCGATCGCCCGCCACTCCGCCTCGGTGCGATTGATCTTCGGCAATCCGGTGTGGCTGTCGGTCGCCGCGTCGCCGTGGCCGGGGAAGTGCTTCGCGGTGGACGAGACGGTCTGGCTCGCCGGCCCGGATTGCTGGTAGCCCTTGACCTCCGCGGTCACGAAACTGCTGGCCAGGTCGGGCCTTCCGGAGAACGACCGGACGCCGATCACCGGGTTGGCCGGGTTGGAGTTGACGTCCGCGTCCGGGGCGTAGTCCTGGTTGATGCCGACCGCGCGAAGCTCGTGGCCGAGGATCGTGGCGGCCTTGGTCGCGGCGTCGGTGTCGCGACCGGCGGCGATGGCCATCGAGTTCGGGAACTCGGTGGCCGGCGCGCCCATCCGCGTGACCGTGCCGCCCTCCTGGTCGGTGCCGATCTGCAGCGGGATGTGCGCGCCGCTGGCGATCGCGGCGCGCTGCAGGCCGTTGGACAGCTTCGCGACCTGCGTGGGGCTCTCGAAGTTGTCGCGGCTGGTGTTGTGGAAGTAGATGACGCCGCCGAGGTGGTACTTCTGCACCGCCTGCGCGGCGGTGTCGACGCCGAAGTCGGTCTGGTTCTTCGGGTTGACCTCGTCAGCTGACTTGCCGTTCACCCACGTGACGAACAGCTGCCCCACTTTCTCTTCCAGGCTCATGCCGCGCAACGCCCGCGCCGCGGCGGCGTCGAGCTGCGCCGCCTGCTGCTGGGGTGTCTGCTGCTGTTGTTTCGGCGCCGCGAACGCCGAGGAACTCAACCCCCCGACGGCGAGCACCCCCGCAAGGGGAACGGCGAACACCTGCATCCTCCGCGTGCGCGCGAGTCGGTTCGTCACGAATTGCCTCCCAGTGTCGCGTGCCGCCGCGGGTGCGGACGCGAGTCGTGAAGCGTCCACCGGGCAGCACCGGTATCGGGAAGCTACTCACCGCGATACGGGGTTGTCCATCGGCCGAGCGCAGGAACGGGAGGGTTCACCTGGGAGGACGGCGCCCGGTGCCGGTCCGGGTGCGCGGATTTCTTCGAGCCTGGCTCGGTCCGCTGCGCTTTCCCCGGACATGCTGTGCCGATCGTTACTACTCCGACCACAGCCACGGCCTAATGACTTCGCTGCAACGGTTACGTGCCGCCTCAGGGGGCGGCCTACTTTTGGTCGGACTAGTAACACTGGCGGCGCCCGTCAGCCGAGGCCAACGGGCGCCGCCAGTCAGCGCGAACATCTCGGGCGACCAAGCGTGCAACTCTGGTCGTACCTTCATGGACTCGGCGTCCGGCGTCCCGGTACGCAGTCCCTAGACGACGAGCCTCCCGCGGCGTGCTGCGCGTGGGTACCCGGAGTCCGCGCACGGAGGTTGTCCGGGGTGACAGAGGCTTCTCTTCTACCTCTGTCCTGGCCGAATCAACGTCCGCACCTACTTTCTACGCCGTGAGCGCGGTCACTTCAAGTGCGCGTACGGGTGCACCGGTACAGAGGCTCGATCCGGTGACAGCACCACCCTGAGCAACGGACCTAGCTGCGGACACCGGAGTTTTGGTACCGCCACGCGGGTGCTCAGTCGCCGGTGCCGCGAGACCGGCGCCGTCGGCTGAGGCTGTACCAGGTCGCGCCCGCCGCGACAGCGCCCACGCCGAGCGCGACCATCCCCGCCGACTTGGCCGGGATCCGCGTGCGCAACGACATCGGCCGCTCGAACGCGAGGACCGGCCAGCCGTGTTCGTCGGCGGTGCGGCGCAGCAGCTTGTCCGGATTCACCGCGTGCGGGTGACCCACCACCTCCAGCAGGGGGATGTCGGTGCTGGAATCGGTGTAGGCGAAGCAGTCGGCCAGGTCGTAGCCGTGCGTGGCGGCTTGCTGCTTCGCGGCGACGGCTTTGTTCTCGCCGTAGCAATAGAAATCGACCTCGCCGGAGTAGCGGCCCGCGAGGATCTCCATGCGAGTGGCGACGCACCGGGTCGCGCCGAGCATCTCGGCGACCGGTGCGGCGACCTCCTCGCCGGTCGCGGAAAGCACGATCACGTCGTGTCCGTCGGCGAGGTGCTGCGCGATGAGGTCGGTCGCCTCCGCGTAGACGAGCGGATCGACCACGTCGTGCAAGGTTTCGCGCACGATCGCGGAAACCTGCGCGACATCCCAGCCCGCGCACAGCGCGGAAACCTCGGCGCGCATCCGCTCGGTCTTGTCCGCGTCCGCGCCGGCGAGCGAGAAAACCAGTTGCGCGTAAGCACTTCGCAGCGCGGCGCGGCGGTTGATCAGTCCTTCGCGCAGCAACGGCTTGCTGAACGCGAGCGCGCTGGACGACGCGATGATCGTCTTGTCGAGATCGAAGAAGGCGGCTACGCGCCGGGGTGCTTCTTCGCTGCGGGGTTCGGCCACGTGATCAGGATAGGCGTACCGCGCCCGGTTGTTGGCAGCACACCGGTCGTGGCGGCGGCCGGAAAATCGATGACATCGCCTCGCTTACGGCCTCGGGTGCCGTTATCGAATCGTATGTGTCACTCACACAGCCAACTCATAGCTAACGGAGTTACAGTGAACAGACCCGGTCGTGAACCGGGCTGGTTCAGTCCGACCCCCCGGGGCTGAACCCCTGGCGGCCCTCGTCCCTCCCCCCTGGCGAGGGCCGCCTTCTATTCTCCCGGTTTCCGCGTCGGCGAACAATTTTCAGGTCTTCCCGGAAACCGTTGCACAGTCTGCGGTTTTGCCCCTGACCTGCGCAGTTGCGGTCGTTCACCACGCGCCTAACGAGCAAGATCAATTAACCGCTCGCTTACCTTTCCGGTGTTTTCTCCGGCCGTGCCGGCCGTTACTCGTCGCGTGCGGCAAATTTACTTCTTTTCACTTGATTTTCCGGAGGTTCTCCGCAGCAATCGTTTTCTCAGCCGAATGCGCGGGGTCGCGCATTGTCCGGTGCGGGCGGACACTCCGGCGGTTCTGGATCGATTTCGCCCCTCCGGTTGTCCACAACCCCCGGGTTATCCACAGGACGGAAAAACGGGCATTGCCGGATGCCCCGGCGGCGAGCGACGGTGGAAGTCCGGCCCACGAGACCCAGGGGAGGGGCACATGGCCACCGCACAACCGCTCGTCGTCTCCGGCGAGGGCACCGTGTTCGAAGAGATCCGCCGCGTCGCCGCCGTAGTCGGCTGCGAGTTCGACCACGCACCAGACCTGACCGCCGCCCGCGGACGATGGATGCGCGCTCCGCTTGTAGTGGTGGACGAGGACATTGCTGTCGACAGCCCGCCAATGCCAGCCCGCGACAGCGTCGTCCTCGTCTGCAAAGGCGCACCCGGCTTGGAAACCTGGCGACGCGCAGCCGCGCTCGGCGCTCGCCGCGTCTTCAGCCTGCCGGACGACGAAGCGGGTCTGACTGGCGCGTTCGCAGATGTCACCGACGCACCAGCCGAATCCCCAGGCCCAGTAGTAGCTTTCGTAGGCGGCCGAGGCGGTTCGGGTACCTCTGTGCTGGCCGCCGCAGTCGCTGTCGAAGCCGCCCGCACCGGCTCCGCGCTATTAGTCGACGGCGACCCCCTAGGCGGCGGATTGGACCTCCCGCTAGGGCTGGAACACACAAAAGGCCTGCGGTGGCCGGAAGTTCGGCTCTCCGGCCGAGTCTCCGTCCCCTCTCTAATCGCTTCGCTCCCGAGCCGCGGCAAGCTCCCCGTGCTGTCCTGCGGCCGTTCCGGCGACGGTCCGACCCCGCGAGCCCTGTCGGCGGTGGTCGCCGCAGGCAGCCGCGCCGGTCGCACCGTTGTCTGCGATTTACCCCGCCATTTCGACGAGGGCACTGTCGCCGTAGCTTCCGTCGCCGACCTAGTCGTGCTGGTGGTTCCTGTGGAATTCCGCGCCTGCATGGCAGCGAAACAGGTCCTGAACTACCTGCGCCCGCATACCGAACGTTTCGCAGTCGTAGCAAGCGGACACCTCATCGACGGCGTCCCAGCTTCGCAAACCGCAGGCATGCTGGGTCCGCCCTTGATCGCCGCCGTAGCCCCAGAACGCCGAGTGGCCACCACTTTGGAATCCGGCGAGTTCGAGCTGCCCCCGAAGGGCGCACTGGTCACCGCCGCCCGCGCCGTACTGGCGAACCTGCGGCCCCTTCCCATCGCACAGGCGGCATAGATGGCTACCGACTTAGTTGAACGCGTCCGCCACCGCCTGGCCGGCGAAAGCCGCGGCACCGACCCGATCGCCCTAGCCGAAGCCGTCCGCGCAGAAGCGGGAGGTGCCCTAAGCCACGACGCAGTGTTAGCCGCCGTCCGCCAAGCCCGAGACGAGTTCGTAGGCGCAGGCCCGTTAGCTCCGCTGCTGGAGGACGACACCGTCACCGATGTCTTGGTAACCGCCCCCGACCAGGTATGGACCGACGGTCCCGCTGGCCTCACTCGTACAACAATCCGCTTCCCCGATGAGGACGCCGTCCGCCGCCTAGCGCAACGTCTGGCCCTAGCCGCAGGCCGCCGCCTAGACGACGCCCAGCCCTACGTAGACGGCTGGCTCCCCGTCCGCCAAGGCCGAATCCGCGTCCACGCCGTACTGCCGCCCATCGCCGCCAACGGCACCTGCCTGTCCCTACGCGTCCTGCGCCCGGTGACCCACGACCTAGCCGCCCTGCACGCACACGGCTCCATCGACACAACCGCCTTGAGCATTCTCCAAGCAATCCTCAAGCACCGCCTAGCCTTCTTGATCACCGGCGGCACCGGTGCCGGAAAGACGACTCTCCTGAGTGCGTTGCTAGGCGCGGTGGCCCCGGCCGAACGAATCGTCTGCGTAGAAGACGCCGGCGAACTACGGCCGACTCATCCCCAGTTCGTCAGCCTCGTCGCCCGCCCCGCCAACGTAGAAGGCGCCGGTGCTGTAGAACTCCCAGAGCTGGTCCGCCAAGCCCTGCGAATGCGCCCAGACCGCCTGGTCGTCGGAGAAGTCCGCGGTGCCGAAGTGTGCTCCCTGCTGAACGCCATGAACACCGGCCACGACGGCGGTGCCTGCACCCTGCACGCGAACTCTCCCGCAGAAGCCCCCGCACGTCTAGAAGCGTTAGCAGCCCTAGGCGGCCTCCCTCGAGATGCCTTACACAGCCAGCTATCCGCAGCAGTCCGCGTAATCCTCCACATGCGCCGAACAACCACCGGCCGCCGCCTGACGGAAGTCGCAGTACTCCAGCGCTACCACGGAGAAGTAAAAACCCACGCGGTCTGGCGAGACGGCCACTGGACGAGCCGTCGCTCTCTCTTCGCCGCCTTGACTACGCCCGGCGACTAGCTTCCCTCGCAGCCGCCGCCTGTACATGTGCGGTCAGGCCCGCGCTTGCCCCACGCAGCCAATCGCCAGTCGACCTTTGTCCCCCAACTGATCTCGCGCATGCCCGGTGCGCACCCAGTCGCGCTCCCCAACTCCGTCCCCGAAGCAATGACTCCCGCAACCGCCGCCACCCAACCGCCCAGCATCGAGGTGACCCCCGTTGATCTCCGCCTGGCCGTTCCTCTGCGCAGGCACCGGAATCCTGTGCTGGCCCACCACCCCCAGCCGACTCCTTCCGGCACCCCGCCTCCAC
>NZ_PQIA01000110.1 GCF_003385235.1 Amycolatopsis circi
TGCTGGGCGTGCGCGACGACTTCGGCGGGCAGATCGACCGGCACGGTCGCCGGGCGAAAGCCGTCCGCCGCGCCGGTTCGCTCGCAGGGGAGCGCTTCGGCGGGCGGCAGCGTCGCGAGGTGCGTCTGCCAGAATTCCCGGCCCCCGGCGGTCTCGGGAGCGGCCAGGACATCGTGCTGCCACTCGGCGGCATCGGCGTACTGCAACGGTTCGTCGGGCGGCGGCCGGCCCTCGTAGCTCTCGCGGATCTCGGACAGCAGGACGTGCAGCGACACCGCATCGACCAGCCAGCCGGGAGTCGTCAACAGCAGTTCGGCCCGGGAATCCGGCCGCAGCACCAGATCGGCCAGCACAAGTGGGCCGTCCGGGAGATCGAAATCCGTGTCCGCGCGTGCTTGCGCCAGGTCAGCCGGGTCAGTGCCGTCGTGCACCGCATACGCCACGCGCGGCGTCGGCTGGATGACCTGGATCGGCAAGTCCATGCCCGCGGGCCGGTGCAGCACCGTCCGCAGTGCTTCGTGGCGCAGGCACCCGCTTTCGACGGCGCGGCGCATCCGCTCGCGGTCGAGGTTTCCGCTGACTTCGGCGCGCGCCTGCGCCGGGTAGACACCGTTCGGGTCGGCCTGGTGCACCAGCCAGGCACGCTTTTGCTGAGGGGAGAGCCGGTAGCCTTCCATCGTCGCTCTACTGGCCCTGTCCGCCCGCGCCGGCCATCGCGACCACGAGCTTGCGCGGTCCGGCGTACGGCATCCGCCCGTGCGAGACGAGCATGTTCTCGAGAATGGCGATGTCTCCGTCCTGCCATCGGAACATGACGGTCTCTTCCCGGTAGGCGCGGCGGATCACGTCGAGATCGGCTTCGTCGATCGGGCTGCCGTCGCCGTAGTAGGTGTTGCGGGGCAGGCCGTGCTCGCCGAAGGCGGCCAGCAGCGTTTCGCGGATTTCGGGTGCCTGCGCGGAAATGTGGAACAGGTGCGCCTGGTTGAACCAGGCGGTCTCGCCGGTTTCCGGATGCGTCACCACCGCTTGGCAGACCTGACGGGTGCGCAGGCTGTCGGCGGAGAGCCATTCGTACTCGATCCCGGCGCGGTCGCAGAACGCCTCGACCTCGGTCCGCTCCGACGTCTGGAACACGTCCTGCCACGGCAAATCCAGGCCCTGCCCGTAATTGCGCACGTACATCACGCCGTGCTCGGCGAACCGGTCGCGGATCGCGGCGGGGATGCGCGCCAGGACGCGGGTGCTGTCCGCGAGCGGCGTCTGGCCGCCTTCGGGCGCGGCCCGCACCGAGTAGAAGCCCAGCTTCAGCGGCCACGACCGGCTGTAGGCCATCTCGTTGTGCTGCGGGATTTCCTGCGTGGCCGGGTACTCGGTGGAGGTGTAGACGTTGCCCGCGACGTGGCTGCGCGGCGTCGAGCCGTAGGAGTACTCCAGCATGTCGCCGCCGACCAGCCGCACCACCTGCTCGAACTCGGCGACGTCGCCGACGGTGAACCCGCGCAGCAGCACGGCTTTGTGCCGGACGGTCTCCTCCCGGACCTGCTCGCGGTTGGCCTCGACCCAGGACAGCGCGTTGACGCCGTCGACCGCCGGGGCGAACAGCAGCGGCGTCGGGCCGTCGGCCAGCAGCGGGCGGGCCGAGACCAGCGTCTCCGGCGCGAGGCTCACCGCGGTTCGCCGCCGGGGCCGGAACTGGGCTGATCCGCTTTCCCGAGTGCTCATCTTCCCGCTTCCTGTCGTGCGTTGGGTTCTGCCTGGTCGGGCGCCGCTGCGACGGCACGGCGGCGCCGTCGCAGCGCTCCCTGGCTGTAGGCGGCGGCTCCGGCCGCGCCGGCGGCCTGTTCCGCCTCGTCAGCGGCGGCGAGTTCGCCGGCCAGGCCCGCGATCGCGGCGCCTGGGTCAGCGGTCACGACGCGCAGCACCCGCCGGATGTGCTCGGCCAGCCGGACGATCCCGCCGGGCCGGAACAGGCTGGTCTTGTACTCGCACACCAGGCTCAAGCCGGCGGCCGTGCGACGGAACTCCAGCCGGAGGTCGTAGCGAGCCATGCCCGGCGGCGCGCCGACCGGCTGCGCGCGCAGGCCGCCGAAGCTGCCCGCGGCCGGTTCGTCCTGGACGACGAACCAGGTCTGGAACAACGGCAGGTGACTGGCCGAGCGCTCCGGCTGCACCTCCTGCACGACGCGCTCGAACGGCGCTTCGGAGTGCGCGTAGGCGTCCAAGCAGGTGGCACGGACTTGTTCCAGCAGGCTCGCGAAGGTGGGCTCGCCGGCCGCGTCCGCGCGCAGCACGACAGTGTTGACCAGGCAGCCGATCAGCTCTTCGGCTTCCGGCCGGGACCGGTTCGCGACCGGCGTCCCGACCACCACCTCGGACAGCTCCCTGGCCTGCTGGAAAGCGACCGCGGTGGCCGCGAAAAGGACCATGAACGGCGTTGTGCCGGTCCGGTCAGCGACTTCGGCCACCCCGGCCGCGACCGCGGCGGGCAATTCGGCCTGGTGCACCGCGCTGGCGTGCGTCTGCACGTCCGGCCTGGGGAAGTCGGTCGGAAGCGGGGCTGCGGAAATCCCGGCCAGCTTCGCGCGCCAGTGCGCGAGATCGCCGTCGATCCGCTTGCCCGCCAAGCGGTCCTGCTGCCAGGCGGCGTAGTCGGCGAACTGGATCGGCAGCGGTGCGCGCGCGATCGGCTCGCCGGCGAGCGCGGTGCGGTAGTTCTCCGCCAGCTCGCGCAGCAGGAGATCCAGCGAGTGGCCGTCGGCGATGAGGTGGTGCAGGCACAGTGCGAGCTGGTGTTCTCGCGGGCCGGTTCGCACCAGCACGATCCGCCACAGCGGACCCTCGGTGAGGTCGAACGGGGTGTGCGCGACCGCCGCTACCAGGCGGTCGGCGTGGTTCGGCTGACCGGACAGGTCGACCGTCGGCAGCTTGGCGGCGAGCTGGTCCCGCGCGAGCTGACCCGTTTCGGAACCGGTGACCGTCAGGTGCGTGCGGAGGCTTTCGTGCCGGTCGACAACCGCTTGCAGTGCCGTGCGCAACGCGCGCGGGTCCAGTTCTCCGGTCAACCGCAGCGCGCCCGCGATGTGGTAAAGCGGGGTTCCGGGCCGCCACTGTTCCAGGAACCAGAGCCGCAGTTGCGCGGACGAAAGCGGTGCTGGTCCGGTCCGCTCCCGCGGGACGATCGGTGCTTCGTCGGGCCGGGCGCCGGCGATTTCCTTGGCCATCGCGGCGAGATCGGGCGCTTCGAACACGGTGCGCAGCGGCAGTTCGACACCGAACTCGGCGCGGATGCGGCCCTGCAGCCGGGTGGCGATCAGCGAATGCCCGCCGAGTGCGAAGAAATTGTCGTGCGGTCTGGCTTCCGGCACGCGCAGCACATTGCACCACAGCTCGGCCAACGCCCGTTCGGTCGGCGTGCGCGGTGCGACGTGCCCGGCGGCCGGTTCGTCGCCGCCTTCCGGTGCGGGAAGCGCAACGACGTCGACCTTCCCGTGCGCGGTGAGCGGGAAGGCTTCAAGGGTGAGGTAATGCGCCGGACGCAGGTGCGCCGGAAGGGTTTCCCGCACGCGGGCGCGGAGGTCGGCGGTGTCGCCGTCCGCGGTGAGATAAGCGACCAGACGCTGGTCGCCGGGCTCGTCTTCGCGCAGGATCACGCGGGCGCCGGTGACCCGGGGGTGGCGGCGCAGCGCCGCTTCGATTTCGGCCGGTTCGACGCGGTGGCCGCGCAGCTGCACCTGGTCGTCGGACCGTCCGAGGTAGACGAAGACGCCGTCGGGCAGCGCGTGCGCGCGGTCGCCGGTGCGGTACATCCGCGAACCGGGTTCCCCGTACGGGTCCGGCACGAATCGCCCGGCGGTCAGCCCGGGTCGGCCGAGGTAGCCGCGGGCCGGCCCGGCGCCGCCGACGTGGAGGTGCCCGGCGACCCCGGCGGGCACCGGCCGGAGATCGTCGTCCAGCAGGTAGACGCGCAGGTCCGGGATCGGGCGGCCGACGACGCTCCCGGACGCGCGGTCCAGGTCCGGACCTCCGACCGGGTGCCGGGTGACGTGGACGGTGGTTTCGGTGATCCCGTACATGTTCACCAGCTGCGGCCGGTCCAGCCCGAACCGTGCGGTCCAGCCGGCGAGCCGGTCCGCGGACAGCGCCTCGCCGCCGAAGATCACCGTGCGCAGCGCGGGCAGTTCGGGAACCGTCTCGGCCAGCGGCAGGAAGGCCGACGGCGTTTGGTTGAGCACCGTGACCGCCTGGTCGGCCAGGACCCGGGCGAAGTCGGCGGGGGCCCGCCGGGTGGTGTCGTCGACGAGGACCAGCCGGCCGCCGTGCGCGAGCGCGCCCCACAGTTCCCACACCGAGAAGTCGAACGACACGGAGTGGAACAAGCTCCACACGTCCTCGCGGCCGAACCCGAACCAGTGCCGGGTCGCGTCGAACAGCCGGGCCGCGTTGCCGTGCGGCACCAGGACGCCCTTCGGCTGCCCGGTCGATCCGGACGTGTAGATCACGTACGCCAGGTGCGCGGGATCGATCGGCATCGGGACAGGCTCGGCCGGCCCGGCGGCGGGCGTGAGCACGTGCGGCCCGGCGGGCACCCGGCCGGTCAGATCCGGCGAGGCGACCACGACCGGCGTGCCGCTGTCGGACACCAGATAGTCGAGCCGTTCCTGCGGATAAGCCGGGTCGAGCGGCAAGTACGCGCCGCCGGCGAGATGGCAGGCGAGCACCGCGATCACCTGGAGCGGCCCGCGGTCCAGCAGAACGCCGACCAGCACTTCCGGTCCCACGCCGGCGGCACGCAGTTGGCTCGCCAGCCCGCCCGCGCGGCGCAGCACGGCCTGGTAGGTGAACTGTTCGTCGCCCCACGCCAGGGCGATCGCGTCGGGTTGCCTTCGCGCCGCCGCGACGAACCGCTCGATCAGCGCGGGGCCGCGGACCTCTTCCGGCGCGGGGTTCCAAGCGCGCAGCAATCGGTCGTCCGCCGGAGCCAGCGAAACGGCGCCGACTCGATGGCCCGGACCGTCCGCAAAGGACTCCAGTGCGCGGGTCACCTGCTCGGCCAACGCGGTGGCGCAGTCCTCGGGGCAGCGATCGGTGGCGTACATGAGGCGGAGCGCCAGCCGCTCGCCCGGAGCGGCGACGAGGGTCAGCGCCGCGTCGGTCTGCTCCGTGGCGCGCACGTCGTGCGCCCGCAACCCGCCGCGCGGCTGTACGGCGTGTTCGCCGAGCGGGTAATTCTCGAAGACCACCAGGCTGTCGAACAGCCGGCTGCCGCGGGGCACGCTGCTGCAGCCTTGGATGCGCACCAACGGCGTGTGCTCGTACTGCCGGACTTCGGCGAACGACGACTGCACGGCACGCAGCCACGCCGTCACCTCGGCGTCCGGGTCGACGCGGAGGCGCATCGGCAGGGTATTGATGAACAGTCCGACCATGCTCTCGACCGCGGGCAGTTCCGGCGGCCGGCCGGACACGGTCACGCCGAACACGACGTCATCGGACTCGGCGTGGCGGGCGAGGACCAGGCCCCACGCCGCCTGGACCGCGGTGCTCAACGTCAGCCCGTGGCCGCGGCACAGGTCCCGCAGCGCACGGGTGCGCTCCGCCGATAGCTCGACCTCGACAGTCGCGGCGCCGACCGGGCCGCAACCGGGCTGGTCCAGCGGAATCGGGGTCGGCACGGTGAACCCGGCGAGTGCTTCGCGCCATCCGGCGTCGGCCGCCGCGGCGTCCTGCTCGCGCAGCCAGCCGACGTACTTCTCGTACGGCGGCACGGCGGGCAGCTCCGGCCGCTTTCCGGCGCGATGCGCTTCGTACCCGGTGAACAGGTCGGAGAGGACGATCGGCAACGACCAGCCGTCCATCAGCAGGTGGTGATGCGTCCAGACGAACCGGTGGGTCCGCTCGGCGACCCGGGCCAGGGCGAAGCGGAGCAGGGGCGGCTCGGTCAGGTCGAATCCGGCGGCGCGCTCGCTCTCCAGCAGATCCGAGACCAGCGCCGCCACGTCGTCGCGGCCGCGCCAGTCGGTCAGCCGCCACGGCTCCGGCACGTCGCGGTGGACGATCTGCACGGGATCTTCGCCGTCGGGCTGGCGGAAGGTCGTGCGCAGTGCGGGATGCCGGGAGACCACCTCGTGCCAGGCGCTTCGGAATGCCTCGACGTCCAGATCGCCTTCCAGCGCAAAGGAAAGCTGCACGACATACACGCCGCTGTCCGGCGACAGCAGTGCGTGAAAGTGCATGCCCTGTTGCAACGGCGACAGCGGATACGTCGCTTCGACGCCCGATTCGGCCGCCGGTTCGGCGAGGTCGCGGATGTGCTCGAGAAACTGCTCGGCGAGCCGGGCGACGGTGCGCTCCGCGTGCATCGCGGGCGCATGGGTCCAACGGACGTGCAACCGCCCGGCCGCCACGAACGCGGTGACCTCCAGCGGATACGGCCGTGGCTGCCGGGGATCCTGCGTGCCGGCCGGCAGTTCGGCGAGGAGTTCCCACGGGGCGTCGCCGAGGCCGCCGTCGAGCTGGCCGAGGTAGTTGAAGCACACCTCCGGCACCGGAAGGGAACGCAACGGCGCGTCCGAGCCGTGCCGCAGGTCCAGGCATCCGCTGCCGACCGCTTCCGTGCCGTCCTTGCCGAGCACGACCGGCTCGATGACCGTGAACCAGCCGACGGTGCGGGTGAGATCGGCATCCGCACCGGTGTCGCGGCCGTGGCCCTCGACGTCGACCAGCACCCGGTCGCGGCCCGTCCAGCCGGTCAGCACCAGGCCGAGCGCGGTGTGCAGGATGTCCTTTGCGGACCGGCCGACGGCAGGTCGCAGCAGCGCGGAGGTCTGGGCTTCGTCGAGAGCGACGGTCACGGTGTGAGCGTCACCGACGACACCGGCTCCGGCGTGTGCGAAGTCAGCGGGTGCGAAGTCCACCGGGACGCTTCCGTCATGCTGTTCCAGCAGCGCTCGGCACCGTTCCTGGTCGCCCACGCGGAAGGCGGCCGACTCGGCCCACTGACGGAACGACGTGGTTTTCGGCGGCAGCACGACCGGCTCGTCCCGGAGCGCTTGCCGGTACGCGGTGGCGAGGTCGTCGAGCAGGATTCGCCAGGAAACCCCGTCCACGCCGAGATGATGCGCCACGAGCAGGACCCGGTGGTCGTCCTCGGCGACGGTGGCGTACAGCGCGCTCAGCAGCACACCACTGGCGAGATCGAGTGAGCGCTGTGCTTCTGCGGCGCGGGTGTCGAGTGCGGAGAACCGTTGCGCTGCAGGCAATGCGGTCAGGTCGGCGACCTGAAGCAGCGCGGGCGGTTCCGCCGGGAGCGGCGCGTTGTCCAACACCCAGCCGTCTTCGGTGCGCAACCGCAGGCGCAGTGCGTCGTGGTGCGCGAGCAGTGCGTGCAGCGCCGTTTCCAACGCCGCCGGGTCGAGCGGCTGGGCGGAGCGCAGGACGAGCGCCTGGTTGAAATGGTGCGGTGCGGGAAGCTTCTGGTCGAGGAACCACTGCTGGATCGGCGTCGCGGGGACGGGCCCGGCGACCGGGCCCTGCTCGGCGGAGATCGTGGGGGCCGATCCGGCGACGGCGGCCAGTTCCGCGACGGTCTGGTGCTGGAACAGCTGCTTGGCGGTGACGGCCAGCCCGGCTTGCGCGGCCCGGGAAACGACCTGGATGCTCAGGATCGAGTCGCCGCCGAGCGCGAAGAAGTTGTCGTCCCGTCCCACGCGGGCGATGCCGAGCACCTGCTCCCAGACCGCGGCGAGCGCGCGTTCGGCCGCGGTGCGCGGCGGCCGGTATTCCGCGCCCGCGGTGAAATCGGGCTCCGGCAGCGCGTCGCGGTCGACTTTTCCGTTGCTGGTCAACGGCATCCGGTCGACCAGCACGATCGCCGCGGGCACCATGAATTCCGGCAGGCGGCGGGCGCAGTGCTCGCGAAGCTCGGCCGCGGCGGGTCGGGGTTCGGCCACCACGTAGGCGGCGAGCCGGGCCGTGCCGCGGCGGACCAGCACCGCGGCTTCGCGCACTGCGGGGTGGTCGAGCAGCACGGTCTCGATTTCGCCGGGCTCGACCCGGAACCCGCGCAGCTGCACCTGATTGTCGGCCCGGCCGAGGAAGACCAGACCGCCGTCATGGCCGAACCGCGCGCGGTCGCCGGTGCGGTAGAGCCGTCCGCCTGGCGCGCCGAACGGGTCGGGCAGAAACCGTTGCGCGGTAAGCCCGGGACGGCCGAGATAGCCGCGCGACAGACCGGGCCCGCTCACGTACACCTCGCCCGCGACACCTGGCGGCACCGGCCGGAGATGCGCGTCGAGCAAGTGGACCTGAGTGTTGGCGAACGGACGGCCCAGCGTGGGTTCCGCGTCCTCCGCGCGGCACTGGCCGATGGTCGCGCCGACGGTGCACTCGGTCGGGCCGTAGCCGTTGAGGAACCGGCGGCCCGGCGCCCAGCGGCGGACCACTTCCGCGGTGACGGCTTCGCCGGTCGAGGTCAGCACGGCGAGGTCCGGCGGAGTCGCGGGCAGCGACGCCAGCGCGGACGGGGCCAGGGTCGCGTGCGTGATCGCCTGCCGGACCATCAGCCCGGCGAGTTCCGGGCCGGGCAGGCGCTCCTCGCCGGTCGCGATGCAGAGTGTGCCGCCGAAACACAGTGCCATCACGACGTCCCACAGCGAGGCGTCGAAACCGAATGACGCGACGGCCAGCACTCGATCCGCGGCGGTCGGGGCGACCGCGGCCGCCTCGACCGCGACCAGGTTCGTCAGGCCGCGGTGCGCCATCAGCGCGCCCTTGGGCCGTCCGGACGAACCGGAGGTGTAAATGACGTAAGCGAGGTGGTCCGGGCCGACCGTGACCGCGGGTGCGGATGCGCTCGCGGCGGCGATTTCGTCCCGCTGGCCGTCGAGGCACACGATCGTGCCGACCCCGGACGGAACCGACGCGGCGAGATCGCTGGTGGTCACGACGACGCGCAGGCCGCTGTCGGCGGCCATGAACGAGAGCCGGTCCGCCGGGTAGGCCGGATCGAGCGGCAGATACGCGCCGCCCGCGGCGAGCACCGCCAGCAGGCTGACGATCGACTCGGCGGAGCGTTCGAGGAACACGCCGACCGGCGTTTCGGCACGCACGCCCCGCGCGCGCAACACATGCGCGAGCCGGTGCGCGGACCGCAGCAGCGCGGCATAGGTGAGCTGCCGGTCGCCGCAGACGACCGCGATCGCGTCCGGTGTCCGGGCGGCCTGGCTCGCGATGGCCTGGTGCAGGCATTCGCCGGCTTCGACCGGTACCGCGGTGTCGTTCCATTCGGCGAGTTGCCGGGTTTCGGCGGGAGTGAGCAGCGGCACCGCGCTCGCCCGCCCGCCGGGATCGGCGACCATCGCGGCGAGAAGCAGGCAGTAGTGGTCGGCGAGCCGTTCGACAGTGCGCGCGGCGAACAGGTCCGTGCTGTACTCGACCACGCCGTGCAGCCCGTCGGCGGTTTCGGTCACCGCGAAGGCCAGGTCGAACCGAGTGGTGCCGGGATCGAGATCGAGCTGCCGGGCGGTCACCCCCGGCAGGTCGACCTCGAACGCGGAAGCGTTCTGCAACGCGAACAACAGCTGGTAGACCGGGTTGTGGCTGAGGTCCCGTTCGGGCCGCACCGCCTCGGCGACCAGCTCGAACGGCACGTCCTGGGCGTAGGCCGCCAGGCAGGTGCGCCGGACCTGGTGCAGCAGGGCGCGGGAGCTAGGGTCGCCGCCGGTCCGGACGCGCAGCGCGACGGTGTTGGCGAAGAAGCCGACGACCTCCTCGAATTCGGGCCGTCCCCGGTTCGCGACCGGCGTGCCCACCACCAGATCGTCTTGCCCGCTGTGCCGGGCGAGCAGGACCGCGTACGCGGTGAACAAGGTCATGAAGAGGGTGACTTCTTCGGTGCGGCTCAACGCGATCAGGCGCCGGTGCAGGTCGGCCGGAACGGTGAAGGTGTGCACGGCGCCGGCGAAGGTCTGCACGGCGGGGCGCGGCCGGTCCAGCGGCAATTCGTGCAGCGCCGGTGCGCCGGATAGCTGTTCTCGCCAGTAGCCCAGTGGCGTGCGCAGCTCCGGGCGGCTCTGCTGCCAGCGGGCGAACTGCGCGTACTGCGCGGTCGGCGGCGGCAGCGGGGCGCCCCGGTACGCGGTGGCGAAATCGCGCAGCAGCACGGAAAACGACCAGCCGTCGACCACCGCGTGGTGCCCGGCCAGCACCAGCACGTGCTCGTCGTCGGCGATGCGCACGAGCGCGGCTCGCAGCAGCGGGGCGCGGCCGAGGTCGAACGGGCGACGCGCGACCTGCGCGGCCAATTCCCGCGCCGCGTCCGGCGCAGTCTCGGCGTTGATCAGCTCGATGCCGAGGTGCAGCTCCTCGGCGATCTCCTGCATCGGCCGGCCGTTGTCCGCGACGATGGTGGTGCGCAGCGCGGAATGCCGGGCGACGACCGCGTTGAGCGCGCGTTCGGCTTCCGGGACCGACACCGGGCCGGACAGACGCACCGCCACTTGCGACACGTAGGCCGCCGTACCGGGCAGAAGCTCTTCCAGGAACCACAGTTGGCGCTGACCGGAGGAGAGCGGGGCAGGGGAGTCGCCGGACGGGAGTGCGGTGTCGGCGTGCGTGCGGTCCTGCTCGGAGATCTCGCGGGCGAGCGCCGCGAGGTCGGCCGCCTCGAACACCGCGCGCACTGGCAGCTCGACGCCGAACGCCGCACGGACCCGGCCTTGCACCATGGTGGCGAGCAGGGAATGGCCGCCGAGGGCGAGGAACCGGTCGCGCCGGCCTGCCTTCGGCACGGCGAGGACATCGGCCCAGATCGCCGCGAGGCGTTTTTCGGTGTCCGTGACCGGTTCTTCGTACGGTTGGCCGGAATCCCGTCGAACCAGAGGCAGCGCCGCTCGGTCGACCTTGCCGTTCGGCGTGACGGGCAATGCGTCGAGGAGCGGGAACGCGTCCGGCACCAGATGGGCCGGCAGCCGCTCGGCACAGTGCGACCGCAGGTCTTCGGCAGTCGTTTCGGGGGCCACCGCGTAGGCGGTCAGCGTGTCGGGCGCGGCGATGACGACGCAATCGTGCACCGCGGGGTGCTCGCGCAGCACGGCCTCGACTTCGCCCGGTTCGATCCGGTGGCCGCGGACCTTCGCCTGCCGGTCGAGCCTGCCCACGAAGTCCAGTTCGCCGTCCGGACGGCGGAACACGCGATCGCCGGTCCGGTAAAGCCGTGCGCCGGGCTCGCCGGACGGGTCCGGCACGAAACGTTCCGCGGTGGTCCCCGGACGCCGCCAGTAGCCGCGCGCCAAGCCGGGTCCGCCGAGGTACAGCTCGCCGGAAGCGCCGGGCGGCACCGGCCGGAGATCGGCGTCCAGGACGTGCGCCCGGGCGCCCGCGACCGCGACGCCGATGGTGACCGGCTCGTCCGGCACGCAGGTCGCCGCGGTCGACCAGACCGTCGCCTCGGTCGGGCCGTACAGGTTGTGGAAGCGGCGGCCGGGCGCCCACCGGCGGACGATTTCCGGCGGGCAGGCCTCGCCGGCGACCGCGATCGTGGCGAGCGCGGGCAGCTTCGCGGCCGGCGTGACCACCAGCGCGGACGGCGGCAGGGTGACCGTCGTCACCGCTTGCCGGTCCAGCGTCGCGACCAGGTCCGCGCCGGGCATCAGCCGCTCGCCGGGAAGGACCAGCGTCGCGCCGGAACACAACGCCATGACGATCTCGAACACCGAAGCGTCGAAGCTGGCGGACGCGAACTGCAGCACCCGGCGGCCGGGACCGGCGTCGAGAATCCGTTGCTGCGCGCGGGAGAGCCCGGCGATGCCCCGGTGGGTGAGCAGGGTGCCCTTCGGCCGTCCGGTCGATCCGGAGGTGTAGATGACGTACGCCAGGTCGTCGACGCGCGGAACCGGCAGCCTGGCGGTTTCGGCGGGCCACGGCCGGTCGAGCGGCAGCACGCGCGCGCGGTGGCTGGGCAGTTCTGTCGCGGAATGGGCGAGCAGGATCGGTACGTCGCTGTCCGCGAGCAGGAATTCCAGCCGACGGACGGGATACGCGGGGTCGACCGGGAGGTAGGCGCCGCCGGCCTTGAGCACTGCGAGCAGCGCGGTCACCAGGTCCGCGGTCGGCGGAAGACAGACACCCACGCGTACGTCCGGCCCGACGCCCAGCGCGCGCAGGCGGCGTGCCAAGGCCGTGGCGCGCGCGTCCAGCGCCCGGTAGGTGAGTTGACGCTCGGTGTGAGCCACCGCGATCGCGTCCGGCGTCGAGGCCGCGTGCGCGGCGAACAATTCGTGCAGCGCGGCCGGACCGGACGGAGCGCCGGCGAGCGCAACTGCGCCGTCCGGCGTATTCGATTCCGTCATGCGGCCGATTCGGCGGTGCGCCGGAAACCCGCGGCGGCCGTCGTCCGTGACTCGCTGGATAACACGCTGAAACGCCCCCAGAATGGCGTGGCTGCGGATCAATTCTCCCGCACGCTAGCACGGCTCCGGGGACTCGCCAACCCGCTTTGCGCGGGGTGAAAAAAATGCGCTGTGAAAGGTAGTGCAGCATTGCATCGAATTACGCTCATTGCGCATTGTCCGGGCCATTGAAAGCATTGCTGGAAGGTCTTGCACGAATTCCGTCGGAACCTCTAATGTCGGGCTCGCCGACCGGACAGCGCGCGGAGAGGTCCGGTTCCGGCGCAGGTGACGACCGCCGGGGGCGGCAGAAGACGGAGGGCGGCTTCTTGAGTGCCGAAACTGCGGTCGCGGCGGAAAGCCCGGCGGCGTTCGATTTGGCCGACCCGGCGACCCATGCCGATGCCGACTTGTCCGGACTGTGGCGTCGGCTGCGCGATCGCGAACCGGTTTACCGGCATTCCGAAACGGTGCACGGCCCGGAATTCTGGGTGATCACCCGGCATGCCGACGTGCAGGCGGTGTACAAGGACAACATCCGGTTCACGTCGGAACGCGGCAATCTGCTCACCACTTTGCTGCGCGGCGGCGACACCGCGGCCGGGAAAATGCTCGCGGTCACCGACGGGCCGCGGCAGCGCGAACTGCGCGCGGTGCTTCTCAAGGCGTTCTCGCCGCGGGTGCTCGAGCGGGTCTCCGGACAGGTGCGCCAGTCCACCCGGCGGGCGGTGCGGGCCGCGGTGCGGCGCGGCGCATTCGATTTCGCCGGCGAGGTGGCCGACCGGATCCCGATGACCACCATCTGCGACCTGCTCGGCGTGCCCGAGGCCGACCGGCCGCATCTGCTCCGCCTGAACAAGTCCGCGCTCAGTTCCGACGACGCGGACGAAACGTTCAGCGACGCGTGGGCGGCGCGCAACGAGATCCTGATGTATTTCGCCGAACTGGCCGAGCTGCGCCGCGAAAACCCGGAGGACGACGTGATCAGCGCGCTCGCCACCGGCAGTATCGGCGACCGCGCGCTCACCGTGCACGAGATCATCTTCAACTGCTACAGCCTGGTCATCGGCGGCGACGAAACCGCGCGGCTGTCCATGTGCAGTACGGTGCAGGCGCTGAGCGAGCACAAGGACCAGTGGCGCGCGCTGCGCGATGGCACGGTCGCAACGGAAACCGCGGTCGAAGAGGCGCTTCGCTGGGCGACGCCGGCCATGCACTTCGGCCGGGTCGCCCTCGAAGACGTGGTGCTGCACGACCGCACCATCGCCGCGGGCGACATCGTGACGGTGTGGAACTGCTCGGCGAACCGGGACGAGCGGGTGTTCGACGAGCCCGAGGTGTTCGATCTGGCCCGCCAGCCCAACAAACACGTCACGTTCGGCTTCGGCCCGCACTTCTGCCTCGGGTCCTATCTGGCCCGGGTCGAGATGTCCGCCCTGCTCTCCGCGCTCGCCGAATTCGCCGCGGACATCGACGTGGCGGGGCCGGTGACCCGGGTGCGGTCCAATTTCCTCAGCGGCCCGAGCCGGCTGCCGGTCGCGGTCGTCCCGACCGCCGCCGCCGAGTTGGACTTGGCGCCGTGAGCGACGTCGCGGACCTCTACCCGCTTTCTCCGCTGCAGCAAGGACTGCTGTTCCACACTGTCGCCGACGACCGCGGCGGGATGTACGTGGAACAGGTCGCGTTCCGGGTCGAAGGCCCCTTCGATCCGGACGCTTTCGCCCGCGCGTGGCAGCGCGTGGTCGACCGGCATCCGGCGCTGCGCACCTCGTTCCTGTGGCAGAAGCTGGACCAGCCGGTCCAGGTCGTGCACCGCGAGGCGCGGCTCGACGTGGCAGTGGAGGATTGGCGCGGCGCGAGCGCCGCCGAGCGCGAGCGGCGGCTGGCGGAGTTCCTGCGCGCCGACCACGCCCGCGGGTTCGACGTGGCGCGGGCTCCGCTGCTGCGCATCGCGCTGATCCGGCTCGCCGAGGACGCGTGGGAAATCGTCTGCAGCAACCATCACCTGATCTTCGACGGATGGTCCCGGGCGAGGCTGCTGCGCGAGGTGATGGCGTACTACTCGGCCGCGCCCGGCGCCGAGGTCGACCTTCCGCCGGTCCGGCCGTTCCGCGATTACGTCGGCTGGCTGCAGGCCCGGGACGACCAGGCGGCCGAGAAGACCTGGCGCGACGCGCTCCGCGGGTTCGCCGCGCCGACCGCGCTGCCGGCCGGGGCCACGAACCCCGGCGCAGCGGGATCCGTGAGCGCGGTCGTCGAGCTGGACGAGGAAGCGACGGCGGCCCTGCAGCTGATGTGCCGGGAGCACGGGCTCACCGCGAGCACGGTCGTGCAGGCCGCCTGGGGAGTGCTGCTGGGCAAACACAGCGGCACCGACGACGTGGTGTTCGGCGTGACCGTGGCCGGGCGTCCGCCGCAACTGCCCGGCTCCGAGGACATGATCGGGCTGTTCATCAACACGGTTCCGGTGCGCGTGCGCTGGTCGGACGGCCAGCCGGTCGGCGAGTGGCTACGGGAGCTGCAGCGTTCGGTCGCCGAGCTGCGGCAGCACGAACACACGCCCCTGGCGCGGATCCGGGCGTGGAGCGAAGCACCGGGTGGCGTCGCACTGTTCGACAGCCTGGTGGTCTTCGAGAACTACCCGCTCGGCGACGACTCCGTGCGCGGCGAATCGGAGACGGTGGTGCGCGACGTCCGGGTCGCCGAGCAGACCGACGTGGCATTGACCCTGGTCGCGGCCCCGGGCGACCGGCTCAGCCTCCGCCTGCTGTATGCCGCCGACCGGTACGACGCGCCGACCGCCGCCGATCTGCTCGGTCAGCTCGTTCGCCTGCTGGCCGGCATCGCCGCCGATCCGGCACGCCCGGTCGCCCGGCTGCCGCTTTTGTCCACAGTGGACGAAGCGGACCTGGTGCGGCGGTGGAACCCGGACGCCGGCGAATTGGCCGCGCCGGTTCCGCTGGTGACCCGCTTTCAGGAGCAGGCCCGGACCCGGCCGGACGCGATCGCCGTCGTGCGGGGCGAGGAACAGTTGAGCTATCGCGCGGTGCTGCGGCGCGCGTCCGGCCTCGCGGAACGGCTGCGGGCCGCGGGCGTCGGCCCGGAGACGCTGGTCGGCGTGCTGTCGGAGCGCGGGCCCCAGCAGGTGGTCGCGGTACTGGCCTGCCACCTCGCCGGCGGTGCGTACCTGCCGCTGGACCCGGCTTACCCGGCGGAGCGGATCGGGTACCTGGTGGCCGACAGCCGGACGCCGATCGTCGTGACCACCCCGGACCTCGCGGCGCGGGTGCCGGCCGGGCCGGAGGTCGTCGTCCTGGACGCGCGCGAGGCCGAACCGGTCGACGTGCGGGTGGACCCGGCGCAGCTGGCGTACGTGATCTACACGTCGGGTTCCACCGGACAGCCCAAGGGCGTGCTGGTGCCGCACGGCAACGCGGCCCGGCTGTTCGACGCGACCCAGGACTGGACCGGGTTCGGCGCGCACGACATCTGGAGCTTGTTCCACTCGATCGCGTTCGACTTCTCGGTGTGGGAGCTGTGGGGCGCGCTGGCCCACGGCGGCCGCCTGGTGCTGGTGGACGACCTGACCCGGCGTTCGCCGGACGACTTCGCGGAACTCCTTGCCGAGCAAGCGGTCACCGTGCTGAACCAGACGCCTTCGGCGTTCCTGCCGCTGGCCGCGGCCGCTGGCGAACTGCCCGCCCTGCGCACGGTGATCTTCGGCGGCGAGGCGCTGTCCGCCGAGCAGCTCGCGGGCTGGGCCAGCCGCACCGGGCTGCACCGGCCGCGGTTGGTGAACATGTACGGCATCACCGAGACCACCGTGCACGTGACCCAGCACCGGGTCGCCGACGCCGATCTGCGGCCCGGTGCGGGCTCGGTGATCGGACGGCCGATTTCGGACCTGCGCGGGTACCTGCTGGACGACGACCTGCGCCCGGTGCCGGCGGGCGTGGCGGGCGAGCTTTACGTCGGCGGCGCCGGGCCCGCCCGCGGATACCTCGGCCGGGCCGGACTCTCCGCCGAGCGCTTCCTGCCCGACCCGCACGGCGCGCCGGGCGCCCGGATGTACCGCACCGGCGACCGGGCGCGGGCGCTGCGCGACGGCACGTTCGTCTACCTCGGGCGCAGCGACAGCCAGGTGCAGGTCCGCGGGCACCGCGTCGAGCCCGGCGAGGTCGAAGCCGCGCTTCGCACGCACCCGAACGTGACCGCCGCGCACGTGCTGCTGCGCGACGAGAGGCTGGCCGCTTATTTGGTCACCACCGGCGAGATCGCCGACATCCGCGAACATTTGGCCCGGTCGCTGCCGAGCTATCTGCATCCGGCGCACCACGTGGTTGTCGACGCGTTCCCCTTGACCGCCCACGGCAAGATCGACGCCGCCGCGCTGCCGGCGCCGTCCTCCGACCGCGCCCAGTCCGGTGCCGAGTACGCCGCGCCGGACACCCCGGCCGAACGTGCGCTCGCCGAGATCTGGCAGGACATCCTGGGCGTGCACGCGGTCGGCGTGCACGACAATTTCTTCGGCCTGGGCGGGGATTCGATCCTGAGCATGCGGATCGCGGCGCGGGCGATGCAGGCCGGGCTGCGGATCAACCCGCGGCAGCTGTTCGAGCACCAGACCGTGGCCGAGCTGGCGACGGCGGTCGGCGCCGAAACCGCCGAACCCGCGGTGGCGGAGCCCGATCCGGTCGGCCCGATCCCGCTGACTCCGATCCAGTCCTGGTTCTTCGCCGCGGAACGGCCCGCACCGCACCACTTCAACCAAGCGTTCGCCGTACGGCTCGATCAGCCTGCGGACCCGGATGCGCTGCGAGCCGCGCTCATGCACCTGACCGCGAAGCACGCGGCGCTGCGGCTGCGTTTCGAGCAACGGCCCGACGGCCGGTGGCAGCAGCGGATCGCCGAGCCCGCCGAGCATCCCGAGCTGCTGCGCTGCGTCGACCTGTCCGGGAGCGCCGATCCGGCCGCCGCGTTCGAGGAGATCGCGACTGAAACCCAGACTTCGCTCGCCCTGGACGGCGGCCTGCTGCTGCGCGCGGTGCACGTCCGCCTCGGCGACGACGGCGAGCGGCTGCTGCTGATCGTTCACCACCTGGGAGTAGACGGCGTGTCGTGGCGCGTCCTGCTGGCCGACCTCGCCGCGGCCTACGCCGAGATCTCCCGCGGCCGGGAGGCGCCGGCCCGCGCGTCCGGCACTTCCTTCGCCGCCTGGGCGACCCGGCTGGCGGAGTACGCCGAGTCGGCCGAACTCGCCGCCGAACTCCCGTTCTGGCAGGACATGCTCCGCGCCGCGAACGCGCCGCTGCCGGTCGATTTCCCCGGCGCCGGAACGCAAACGGCCGGCGGCGCGGCAACCGTCACCCGGTCGCTGAACCGGCGGCAGACCCGCTCCCTCCTGCGCGCGGCCTCCGCCCGGGTACGGCCAGTCGAGGTCATGCTCGCCGCCCTCGGCCAGGCGCTGGGGGAGTGGTCCGGCCGCGACCGCGTGGTGGTGGACACCGAAGGGCACGGTCGCGAGACGCGCTGGGCCGGCGTCGACCTCACCGGCACCGTCGGGTGGTTCACCAGCCTCTACCCGCTCGAATTGGTCGCGGGCGATGCGATTTCGGCGTTGCGGCACGCGAAAGCCCGGCTCCGGTCGGTGCCGGACGGCGGCATCGGGTACCAGTTGCTCGCCTACGGCCGCGGCATCCGTTTCGGCGCGGCCGAACGCGACGTCCTGTTCAACTACCTCGGCCAGTTCGACGAGACCCCGGAGAACGGCTCCGGCTGGCGGCTGTCCGGCGAGCCGACCGGCGTGCCGCAGGGCGACCGCGCGCCGCGCCGGTATGCGCTGGAAGTCACCGCCGCCGTCGCGAACGGCAAGCTCCAGGTCCGCTGGACCTACAGCCCCGGCCAGCACCGCGAATCCACCGTGGCACGGCTGGCCTCCCGCTTCCTCGATCGCGTCGCGGAGTTCGCCGAAGCCGCGGAGGACGCCGCGCTGGCGACCCCGCAGGACTTCCCGCTCGCGACGGTCAGCCAGGACGCGGTAGACCGGCTCGCGGCGCTGCCCGGCGGTCTCGAAGACCTGTATCCGTTGTCGCCCATGCAGCAAGGGATGTTGTTCCACCTGCTTTATGCGCCGGAGGGCGGCGTGAACGTCGAGCAGGTGACCTGCCGGCTCACCGGCGACCTCGACGTGCCGTCGCTGCGTTCGGCGTGGGCTGCGGTGGTGGCGCACCACCCGGTGCTGCGCACTTCGTTCCACTGGCGCGACGGCGATTCCCCGCTGCAAGCGGTGCACCGCACGGCGGAAGTGCCGTGGCGGGAGCTGGACTGGCGCGACCGGGCACCCGCCGAACAACGCGAAGCTCTGGCCGGCCTGCTGCGCGCGGACCGGGCGGAGCGGTTCCGTCCGGAAACCGCGCCGCTGATGCGGCTGACGCTGATCCGCACCGGCGAGGACACTCGCGAGCTGATCTGGACTCACCACCATCTCCTGTTGGACGGCTGGTCGCTGGCCCGTGTGTTCCAGGAAGTCCTCGCGTTCCAGCGGGCCGCGCTGACCGGCATCGAGTTCGTCCCGGCGCCGGCCCGGCCGTACCGCGATTACCTGGGCTGGCTCGCCGAGCGCGACCCGGCACAGGCGGAAGCCTTCTGGCGCAAGGAATTCGGCGGCGTCAGCGCGCCGACGCCGTTGCCGGCCGAACCGGGCGAGCCGGTCCCGGCCACCGGGTCCGCGACCGAGATCGTGCACCTGACCGCCGAGCAGACCGCCGCCGTACAAGACTTCGGCCGGCGCAACCAGGTCACGCTCGGCACCCTGGTGCACGCCGCCTGGGCGCTGGTGCTGCACCGGCACAGCACGGAGCCCGAGGTGGTGTTCGGCACCGTCGTGGCCGGCCGGCCCGCGGACCTGTCCGGCGCCGAAGGCATGGTCGGGCAGTTCATCAACACCCAGCCGGTGCGGCTCGCGGTCGAGCCGGACCGGCAGGCGCTGGACTGGCTGCACGACGTGCAGCGCGCGCTCGCCGACGCGCGCCAGTTCGAGTTCACCCCCCTGGTGGAGATTCACGGCGCCAGCGCGGTGCCCCGGGACCAGCCGTTGTTCGAGTCGGTGCTGGTGTTCGAGAACTACCTGGTCGAGCAACTGCCGGAAGCCGCGGCGGCCCGTCCCGCCGGAATGCCGGCGGTGGACCGGTTGCAGGGGCACGAGCAGACCAACTACCCGCTGACGCTGATCTCGGCGCCCGGCGAGCAGGTCCGGCTCCAGTTGCTCTACGACGGCGACCGCTACCGTCCGCAGACCGCTCGGCGGCTGCTCGACCAGGTCCGCACCGTGCTGGGCGCGCTGGCGGACGATCCGCGGCGCACCGTCGCGGACCTGCCGGTGCTGGCCGAGGACGAGGCCCGGCAGGTGCTCCTCGAGTGGAACGACACCGCGGTGCCGTTCCCGCTGGACCAGACGTTCCCGCAGCTGTTCCGGGCGCAAGCGGCGCGCACTCCCGACGCGCTCGCGGTGGCCGACGACGACCGTGAGCTGACCTACGCCGAACTGGCCGCGGCCGCCGCGGGTCTCGCGCACCGCCTGCGGAGCCTCGGCGTGGAGCCGGAGACCAAGGTCGCGCTGTGCCTGGACCGCTCGATCGACCTGATCATCGCGATCCTCGCGGTGTGGCAGGCCGGCGGCGCGTATCTGCCGGTGGACACCGCGCTTTCCGCGCAGCGCATCGCCTTCATGCTCGACGACGCCCGCGCGGCGGTCGTGGTCGCCACCAACGCGAACCGCACCGCCCTCCCGCCGACGGACGCACAGGTCGTCTGCGTAGACGACGCTGACCTGCCCAGCGCGGTCCAGCCGCCGGCTCCGCGGACTGGGCCGGACCACCTCGCGTACGTCATTTACACCTCCGGCTCCACCGGCCTGCCCAAGGGCGCGATGGTCGAGCAGCGCGGGATGGTCAACCACTTGCTCGCGAAGGTCCGCGCCCTCGGCCTTTCCGCCGGCGACACGGTGGCCGCCACCGCGTCGCCGTCCTTCGACATCTCGGTGTGGCAGTTCTTCTCGGCGCTGCTGGTCGGCGGCAGTGTGCGGGTGTTCGCCGACCAGGTGGCCCACGACCCGGTCCGGCTGATGGCCGAGACCGCGCGCCGGAACGTGACGATCCTCGAAGTGGTGCCCTCGATGCTTCGCGCGATCGAGGCATCCGAGACGCCCGAAGAGCTGCCCGCCCTGCGGTGGCTGCTGCTGACCGGCGAGGCACTGCCCGCCGACCTCTGCCGGGCCTGGCTCGCCCAGCATCCGCGGATTCCGCTGCTCAACGCCTTCGGCCCGACGGAATGCTCCGATGACGTCACGCACCACGTCATCGCGGCCCCGCCCGCCGCGGAGGCTTCCGGGGTGCCGATCGGCACGCCGTTGCCGAACACCCGGCTGTACGTCCTGGACAACCGGCAGCGTCCGGTGCCGCTCGGCGCGCCCGGCGAATTGTGCGTGGCCGGCAGCGGAGTCGGCCGCGGGTACGCCGGACGGCCCGGCCGCACCGCGTCGTCGTTCCTGCCGGATCCGTTCGGGCCGCCGGGCGCGCGGCTTTACCGCACCGGCGACCTGGTGCGCGCCGCGGCGGACGGCACGCTGGAATTCCTCGGCCGCATCGACCACCAGGTGAAGCTGCGCGGTTTCCGGATCGAACTCGGCGAGATCGAGGCGGTTCTGCACCGGCACCCGGCCGTGCGCGACGCGGTCGTCCTGCTCCGCGAGGACGTGCCGGGCAACCAACAGCTCGTCGCGTACGCGGTGACGGGTTCCGCCGACCCGGACCTCCGAGCGCACTGCGCGGAGGGCCTGCCCGGGTACATGGTGCCGTCGGCGTTCGTCCGGCTGGACGCGCTTCCGCTGACCCCCAACGGAAAACTGGACCGGCGTGCGCTCCCGGCGGTCGCCGGGGCCGGCACCGCCGCCGAGGCGGACCGGCCGCGACCCGGCATGGAGGAACTGGTCGCCACCGTCTGGTCGACCGTCCTGGGCGGGACGGACGTGGGCCGGCAGTCGGCGTTCTTCGCGCTGGGCGGGCATTCGCTCTCGGCGATGCGGGTGATCGCCCGTCTGTCCGCTTTGGTGCACGCGGAACTCCCGTTGCGCGCCTTGTTCGACAACCCGACGCTCGCGGACTTCGCCCGGTTCGTCGAGCGAGCGCGGGCGACGGAAGATTCAGCGCCGGCGCTGACCCCGGTACCGCGTGCTGGCGTGGTCCCGCTTTCTTTTGCGCAGCAACGTCTTTGGTTCCTCGATCGCTGGGCACCCGGAAGCTCGGCGTACAACCTGCCGATGGCCGTGCGCCTCACCGGCGACCTGAACGTCACCGCACTGGCGGATGCCGTGCGGACCGTCGTGCACCGCCACGAATCCTTGCGCACCACCTTTTCCAGTGAGGACGGCACGCCGTACCAGGTAATCGCCGAAACACCGGAGGTCCGGCTGCCGGTGGTCGACCTGAGCGAACTCGACCGGGCGGACGCGCTCGCGCGGGCTACGGCGCTGGCGCAGCAGGACGCGCGCACGCCGTTCGATCTCGAAACCGGCCCGCTGCTGCGGACGGCGCTGGTGCGGCTGGCCGAAGACGACCACGTCCTCCTGCTGAATCTGCACCACATCGTCAGCGACGGCTGGTCGTCCGGCGTGCTGGTCGCGGAGCTGAGCGAGAGCTACGCCGCGGCGGTCGAACACCGGCCGGCGGTGCTGCCGGAACTGCCGGTACAGTACCCGGATTTCTCGGTGTGGCAACGCGATCTGCTCAGCGGCGACCGGCTGGAACGCAAGCTCGCGCAGTGGCGGGAGAAGCTGGCCGGCGCGCCCGGACTGCTCGCGCTTCCCACCGACCGGCCGCGGCCGGCCGTGCAGACCCACCGGGGCGCGAACGTCGCGGTCGACCTGCCTGCGCGAGTGGCGGCGGCCGCGCGCGAACTGGGCAACGCGGAAGGCGCGACGGTCTTCATGGTCCTGTTCGCCGCCTTCGCGACCGTGCTGTCCGGCTACAGCGGCCAGCGGGACTTGCTGATCGGCACCCCGATCGCCAACCGCTCGCGGCCCGAACTGGAGCCGCTGATCGGGTTCTTCGCCAACACCCTGGTGTTGCGCGCCGACCTGACGGGTGCACCCACCGGCCGGGAACTGCTCGCCCGGGTGCGCGACACCACCGTGGACGCCTACACCCAGCAAGACGTGCCGTTCGAGCTGCTGGTCGACGCGGTGCGGCCGGAGCGCTCGCCGAGCCACAGCCCCCTGGTGCAGGTGCTGTTCGTGCTGCAGAACGCGCCGGCCGGCGGTGCGCCGTGGCCGGGCCTGGAAATCAGCGCGGTGCACGACCGGCCGGCCGGCGACACCGCACGCTTCGACCTGACCCTCTCGGTGCGCGAATCCGCCGAAGGGCTGCACGCCAACGTCGAATACAACACCGACCTCTTCGACCAGGCGACGATCCTCCGCCTGATGCGTTCGTACGAAAGCGTGCTGGGGGCGCTGGCCGAGGATCCGGAGCGGCAGGTGTCGGAGCTGCCGTTGCTGCCCGCGCCGGAACTCGCCGCGCAGGCCACGCTCACCGGCCCCGCCGTCGAACTGCCGGAGACCACCCTGGTCGCGCTGGTGCGCGCACAAGCGCAGCGAACACCCGACGCGGTCGCAGTGTCCTCGGCCGGACGCGAGCTGACCTACCGGGCCCTGTGGACCAAGGCCGAGCGGCTGGCCCAGCGGTTGCGCGCGTCCGGGATCGGCCCGGAGGACCGGGTCGGCGTCTGCCTGGACCGGTCGCCGGAGCTGGTCGTCGCGGTGCTCGGGGTTCTGGTCGCCGGCGCCGCCTATCTGCCGCTCGATCCGGAGCACCCGGCAGAACGGCTCGCGTCGCTGCTGGCCGACAGCGAGGCCGCGGCGCTGGTCACCGACCGCGCGTCCGCGTCGGCCGTCGAGACGGTGCACCCCGGCGAGGGAGCCGATCCGCGACGCGGGCGGGAGGCGGCACCGGACAATCTCGCCTACGTCATCTACACCTCGGGCTCGACCGGCCGGCCCAAAGCGGCGATGAACACGCACCGCGCGATCGTCAACCGGTTGCAGTGGATGCAGGACACCTACCGCCTCGACGGCGACGACCGGGTGCTGCAGAAAACGCCGGCCACCTTCGACGTGTCGGTGTGGGAGTTCTTCTGGCCGCTGCTGACCGGCGCACGGCTGGTGCTCGCCGCGCCCGGCGGCCACCGGGATCCGCGTTATCTGGCTGAGCTGGCCGACGAACAAGCCGTCACCACGGCGCATTTCGTTCCGGCCATGCTCTCGGCGTTCGTCGATACGCCGGAATCCGCCCGCGCGAGTTCCTTGCGCCGGCTGATCGCCAGCGGCGAGGCGCTGTCCGCGGAAGTGGTCCGCGCGGTCGCGGCAAGGTTGCCCGGCGCGGCGCTGCACAACCTGTACGGGCCGACCGAGGCTGCGGTCGACGTGACGCACTGGCCATGCCCGCCGGACCCGATCGGCACCGTGCCGCTCGGTGCACCAGTGGCCAACACTCGGATCCACGTGCTGGATCGCCTCCTGCGGCCGGTGCCCGCCGGGGTTCCCGGCGAGCTGTGCATCGGCGGCGTGCAAGTCGGCCGCGGCTACCACGGCCGGCCTGGCCTGACCGCCGAACGCTTCGTGCCCGACCCGGCCGGGAATCCCGGCGCCCGGCTGTACCGCACCGGCGACCAAGTGAGGCTGCGCGCCGACGGTGTGCTCGAATTCCTCGGTCGCCTCGACCACCAGGTCAAGATTCGCGGTCAGCGCATCGAGCCCGGCGAAGTGGACGCGGTGCTCGCGGCGCATCCGGACGTTCGGGCGGCGGTCACCGTCGTGCACGGGACCGGCGACCGGGCGCGCTTGGTCGGGTACGTCGTCGCGGAGTCCGAAGTGGACGATGCGGGGCTGCGTTCGCACTGCGCTCGCACGCTGCCCGCCTATATGGTGCCCGCCGCGTTCGTGCGGCTCGCGGAATTCCCGTTGTCGCCCAACGGGAAGATCGACCGGAAAGCCTTGCGGACGGCGGCCGGCGACGAACTCGGCGGGGTCGCGTACCGGGCGCCGGCGACGCCGTCCGAGGAACGGGTCGCGAAGGTGTGGCAGGTCGTGCTCGGCGCGCCCGAAGTCGGCGCGGACGACAATTTCTTCGCGCTCGGCGGCCATTCCCTGCTGGCGACCCGGGTGCACGCCCGGCTGCGCGCCGAATTCCAGTCCGACCTGCCGCTGCGGGCGCTGTTCGAGCTGCCGACCGTCGCCGCGCTGGCGGCCGAACTCGACCGCCGGTCCGCGGCCGGGCCCGCCGCGGACGCGGGCGCCATCCGGGCGGTGGGCCGCGACGGCTACCGCCGCCGGAAATCCGAACTCCGAATGCCGCGCGCGACCGCTCCGGCAGCGCCGCCCAGAGGGGGAGATGCGGGATGACCGACCTGCCCGGCACCGCCGAGCTGACCTACGGAAGCTACCTCGAACTGGATGCCCTGCTGCGGCTCCAGCGCCCGGTGAGCGAACCCGAGCACCCGGACGAACTGCACTTCATCGTCACCCACCAGGCGATGGAGTTGTGGTTCAAGGTGATGATCCACGAGCTGTACCGGGTGCTGCCCTGCCTGGCCGCCCGGCACTGGGCGCGCGCGGTCACCCGGATGCGCCGGGTCAACGAGATCTTCGCCGCCCAGATCGCGCAGATGCAGACCCTGAACACGCTGGAGCCGAGTGCCTTCCTGCAGTTCCGGCACGCGCTCGGCACCGCGAGCGGATTCCAGTCCGTGCAGTTCCGGGTGCTCGAAGTGTTGGTCGGCTTGCGCGAGCCGGGTTATCTCGCGCAGCTCGCGTCGGCCAGCAGCGGCGTGCTGCCGTCGGAGGTGACCGCCGCGCTCGCCGCGCCGAGCCTCGCCGAAGTGGCCGTCGGGGCGCCGCGCGCCGCGGGCGCCGACGACTGGCAGGCGGTGTACGCGGAACCGGACCGGCATGCCGCGCTGGTGCTGCTCGGCGAGGAGTTGCTGGACCACGACCGGATGTGGCTGCGCTGGCGGCACGAGCACCTGTGCCTGGTCGAACGGATCATCGGCCGGCTGGTGCGCGGCACCGGCGGCGGATCGTCCGGCTATCTCGAAGGCCGGGCCGCGCAACGGGTTTTCCCGTTCTTGTGGGACCTGCGGCGGCAGCTGACCTTGGCCACCGAAAAGAACACCGAGAAAGAACCGCGCCGCTGAGCGCGCCGGAGGAGGAACCGTGTTCGAGGACGACGACGAAACCACCGTCTACCACGTGGTGGTCAACCACGAGGAGCAGTATTCGATCTGGCCCGCGGACCGGGAGATCCCGGCCGGCTGGCGCAGCGAGGGCACCTCGGGCACCAAGAAGGAGTGCCTGGCCCACGTGGACGAGGTGTGGACCGACATGCGGCCGCTGAGCCTGCGCAAGCAGATGGCCGCCGAGGCCGCGGCACAGTGAGCGCGGCCGCACTGCCCGGGTACTGCAAAGCCTTTCCGCTGGGCCAGTTCCGCCGGTTCCCCGGCTGGACCGCGGCGGCCGCGCCGGCGCAGGCCGGTCTCGGCGACGACGACCTCGGCTATCTCGGCGACGACTACGCGGTGCGCGCCGATCCGGTGACCGGCGAACCGCTGCTGTTCGGCGGCGACGCCGCCGGATGGCGCGAATTCTGCACCGCCGAGCTGGGTTTCGCGGTGCCCGCCGACCTCGCGGACACCGCCGATTCGGAAAACCAAGGAGGACAACGCAATGGATGAGCTGGTGCAGCGCCTGTCGGAGGGCACGCACCCGGTGGCCGTCGGCGGACCGGTGGCGACGCTGGCCGAACTGCACCGCCGGGTCGACGAGCTGGGCTTCGTGTTCGTGAAGTTCACCGGGACCACCGGCGGCACCGACCTCGGCGTCCGGCTCGACCGCGAACGCTGCGCACTCGACGGCGCGGACTTCGCACAGGGCTCCGGCGCCGTGCACTTGGAGGGCAGCCTGGTGCTCAATGACGAACCGGTGCGCTGCGTGGCGGACATCGACCTGGCCACGCTGAGCGGCACCGGCCGGCTGGTCGCGACGACCAGCGCGGACGCGTGACCGACCACGCGCTGCTCGCGCGGCTGGACGGCATCGGCGCCGGCTTCGCGCGCACTCCGGTCGCGCGGCTCGCGCACGAGCGGCTGCGGCTGTACGCGAAGCTCGAATTCCAGAACCCGACCGGCAGCGTGAAGGACCGTTCGGCGTACCTGATCCTGCGCCGCGCGGCCGAGCGGGGCGAGCTGACCTCGGCCAGCGTCGTGGTGGAGTCCTCGTCCGGGAACTTCGCGATCTCGCTGGCGTCGTTCTGTCGCGCGGCAGGCCTGTCCTTCGTGCCGGTGATCGACCCGAACACGAACCCCGCCACCGAACGGTTCCTGCGCGCGGCCTGCGAGCGGGTGGAGAAGGTGACCGTACGGGACGAAAGCGGCGGGTTCCTGCTCAGCCGGCTGGCCGCGGTGCGCCGGCTGCGGGCGGGCCTGCCGGACGGGTACTGGCCCAACCAGTACGAGAACGCCGACGCCGCGGACGCGCACGAGTTGACGACCGGCGCCGAGCTGTGCGCGGCGCTGGAGCGGATCGACTACGTGTTCGTCGGGGTCGGCACCGGCGCGACGATCGCCGGAGTTTCCCGCTGCGTCAAACGGCTGCGGCCGCGGGCGAAGGTGGTCGCGGTGGATGCCGAGGGGTCGGCGATCTTCGGGAGCCCGCCGCGCGCCCGGCACATCCCGGGGCTCGGCTCGGCGATCCGGCCGCCGATGGCGGGCCGGGCGGAGATCGACGACGTGGTGATCGTCCCGGAGACCGAAGCTGTCGCCGCCTGCCACGACCTGGTGCGCGAGCACGGCATCTACGCCGGCGGGTCCACCGGCAGCGTCTACGCCGCGATCGAACGGTACTTCGCCGGGTACCGCGGACCGGCCCCGGTGGTCGCCATGCTGTGCGCGGACCGGGGCACCGCGTACGCGGACACCGTCTACCGGCCAGGCTGGCTCGCCGAGCGCCTGCCCTCGCCGGTGCTGAGCATCTGAAAGGGATTCCCATGCCCGAGCTGGCGCCGCCCGAACTGACCGTGATCACCGGAAGCGACGCGCGCAAGCACCTCGACGCCGCGCGGCCGGAGTGCGCCGACGTGGTCCGCCGCGCTTACCTCGTCCACGCGGCGGGGGACTCTTCGTTGCCGCACAGCAGTTTCCTGCGGTTCCCGGGGCGCGAGTCCGACCGGATCATCGCGCTGCCCGGGTATCTCGGCGGGGAATTCGACGTCGCCGGGCTCAAGTGGATCGCCAGCGTCCCGGGCAACAAGAACCACGGCCTGCCGCGCGCGTCGGCGGTGCTGCTGCTCAACGACCCGGCGACCGGATTCGCTTACGCCTGCTTGGAATCCTCGCTGATCTCGGCGACCCGCACGGCCGCATCGGCGGTGCTCGCGGCCGAGGCGCTGACCGGCGGGCGGACCGCGCGCCGGATCGGGTTCGTCGGCGCCGGCCTGATCGCCGACCACGTGCGCCGGTTCTTCGCCGATCTGTCCTGGGAGGTCGGCGGCTACCGGTTGTTCGACACCGACCCGGCTGCCGCGCACCGGTTCGCCGAGCGGCTGCCCGGTCCCGACGTCGTCGTCGCGGACGAGGTGTCCGGCGCCTTCGAAGACTGCGACCTCGTAGTGCTCGCCACCGTCGCGGGCACGCCGCACCTGCACGATCCGAAGCTGCTGGCGCACCGGCCGGTGGTGCTGCACCTGTCGCTGCGCGACCTGGGCGAGGACTTGGTGCTGGGCGCGCAGAATTTCACCGACGACATCGACCACGTGATGCGCGAGCGCACTTCGCTGCACCTGGCGCAGCAGCGGGTCGGGCACCGCGATTTCGTCGCCGGCACCCTCGCCGACGTGCTGACCGGCACGGTCTCCCGCGATCCGGAGCGGGCCGCGGTGTTCTCGCCGTTCGGACTGGGCGTGCTGGACCTCGCGGTCGGCTCCTGGCTCGCCGAACGGGTGCGCGCGGCGGGCACCGCGCAGTCCGCCGCGGACTTCCACCCGGAGGTCGGCTGGTGACCGGCATCGACCCGGGCGTGGAGCAGGACGTCTTCGTCCTGCCCGCGTCCTATGCGCAGCAGCGGCTGTGGTTCCTCGACCAGCTCGAACCGGGCAGCCCGGCCTACCTCATCCCGATGGCCGTGCGGCTGTCCGGCCGGCTCGGCGCCCCGGCGCTGCGGCAAGCTCTGCGCACCGTGGCCGACCGGCACGAAACCTTGCGGACCACGCTGGCCGACATCGACCAGTCCGGCGTGCCGAGCCAGCTCGTCGCCCCGGCCGCCGACGTCGCGCTGCCGGTAGTCGACCTCTCCGGCCTGCCCGAGGCGGACCGCGCCGAGGTCGCGGCGCGGCTGGCCGCCGCGGAAGCCGCCGCACCGTTCGACCTGGCGACCGGGCCGCTGCTGCGGGTCCGCCTGCTCCGCCTCGGACCCGCGGACCACGTGCTGCTGACCACCATGCACCACGCGATCGCCGACGGATGGTCGCTCGGCAATTTCGCTCGCGAGCTCGGCATCTGCTACCAGGCCGCGGCGGAGGGCCGCAAGCCGGAGCTGCCGGAGCTGCCCGTCCAGTACGCGGATTACGCGGTGTGGCAACGGGAACAGCTCTCCGGCGCCGGGCTGGAGCGCGAACTGGGCTACTGGCGCGACCGGCTGGCCGGCGCTCCCGCGCTGCTCGACCTCCCGCTGGACCGGCCGCGCCCGCCAGTGCCGGCGGCGCGGTCCGCGCAGGTCGCCGTGCGCTGGCCGGCCGAGCTGCGCGACGGGCTCGCGCTGCTCGGCCACGAGCACGGCGCCACGCTGTTCATGGTGCTGCTGGCCGGTTTCAGCGCGGTGCTGGCCCGGCACAGCGGTTCGCCGGACGTGGTCGTCGGCACACCGGTCGCCGGCCGCGGCCGTCCGGAACTGGACGGCATGATCGGCCTGCTGGTCAACACTCTGGCGCTGCGCACGGACGTGTCCGGCGACCCGGGTTTCGGCGCCCTGCTCGACCAGGTGCGGGAGAACTGCCTGGACGCCTACAGCCACCAGGACCTGCCGTTCGAGCGGCTGGTCGAGGCGCTGCAGCCGGAGCGGAACCTGCGGCACAACCCGGTGGTGCAGGTGCTTTTCGCGCTGCAGAACACGCCGGCGGCGGACCGGGACTGGCCCGGGCTGCGGTCGGTGCCGTTCCGCCGGGAGCACCGCGGAGGCACCGCGAAGTTCGACCTCAGCCTGTTCGTCACCGACATCGGTGCGAACGGACTGGACGTGGTGTTCGAGTACGACGGCGCGTTGTTCGACCACGCGACTGTCGAACGCCTCACCGGACATCTGCGTACGCTGCTGGCCGCTGCCGTCGGGGATCCCGTCGCGCCGGTGAGCACGCTTCCGATGCTGAGCGCGGCCGAGCTGGACGACATGACCCGGTCGGCCGACGGCGGTCCGGCGGCCGGTCGGACGCCCGTGCTTGAACGGTTCCGCGCCCAGGCCGCCCGCACTCCGGACGCGATCGCTGTGCGGTGCGGCGAAACCGCGGTGACCTACCGGGAACTGGACGAGCGCGCCAACCAGCTCGCCGGGCATTTGCGCGGCCTCGGCGTGCGCGCCGAAACCCTGGTGGCGGTCTGCCTCGACCGCACGCCGGCGCTGGTGGTCGCGCTGCTGGCGGTGCTGAAAGCAGGCGGCGGCTACCTGCCGCTGGACCCGGCGTATCCGGCGGAGCGGCTGAACGCGATGCTGGCCGACAGCGGCGCCGAGATCGCCGTCACCCGCGAGGCGCTGGCGGATCGGTTGCCCAGTAACGGAATGTGCACGGTCACCGTCGACGGGGCCGCCGCGGCGATCGCCGCACAGCCGGTGCACGCTCCGGACGAGGCGGTCTCGGGCGGGCAAACCGCGTACGTCCTCTATACCTCCGGCTCGACCGGCACGCCGAAGGGCGTGCAGATCACCCACGCCAACGTGGCGGCGCTGGTGGGCTGGGCGAGTTCCGCATTCCCGCTCGACGGGTCGGACGGGATGCTGGCCGCTACGTCGGTGTGCTTCGACCTTTCGGTGTTCGAGATCTTCCTGCCGCTGAGTCTCGGCGCGCGCGTCGTGCTCGTCGACAGCGCGCTGGCCATGCTGGACACGCCGCTGCCGGACGTCACGCTGGTGAACACCGTGCCGTCAGTGCTCGCGGAAGTGTTGCGTGACGGGGAACTGCCGCCCGGCGTGCGCACAGTCTGCCTTGCCGGAGAACCGCTGCCGGGATCGCTGGTCGACGCCGCATACCGGCAGGCGGCCGTCCGGGCAGTGCACAATCTCTACGGACCCAGTGAAGCCACCACGTACTCGACCGCGGCGCTCGTGCCCGCCGGTGCCGAGCTGCCGCCGCCGGTCGGGACGCCGATCGCCGGAACCCGCGCGTACGTGCTGGACCGGTGGTTGCGGCCGGCGCCGAGCGGCGTCGCGGGGGAGCTGTACCTCGGCGGCGCCGGGGTGGCCCGCGGATACTTCCGCCGGCCGGGGCTGACCGCGGACCGGTTCGTGCCCGATCCGTTCTCCGCCGAACCGGGGGCTCGGCTGTACCGGACCGGCGATCCCGCCCGTTGGCG
>NZ_PQIA01000121.1 GCF_003385235.1 Amycolatopsis circi
GACGTCCGGGAGTTCTACGCGACCGACTGGATGGCCGCAGCGGAGCTGGACGTCGAGTTCTTCCGGCAGCGCAGCCAGGAAGCAGGGGCGCGCTACTACGCGCTCATCCCCGGTCTTCTGGCTGATGCCCAGGAAGCCGAGCGGGAAGCGCTCGCCGCCAGCGGCGCGGCGGCGGAGCAGGCCCGCGCGGTCGCCGCCCGGTCGTGGGCGACCACGAAGGACAAGGCCGACGCCGCTCGCACGACGTGGGACGCCGAGCAGCGGCTGTGCGCCGAGCAGGCTCGCTACTGGCAGTCCATTGTGGACCGCTATGCCGGGAAGACCGACCCGATCTGGACCGCGGTCACCGCGACCGCGAACAAGAACCGCACTGCCTGGACCGGCGAAGACTCTTTCGCGACCGGGCAGACCGTGCACTGGACCGACGTCTCGGGCCAGGCCCAGTCCGGTTTCGACCGGATGTCGAAGCCTGCCTGAACCCGTTCTCCGCTGATCTTCCGCGGTACCGCCGGGGCGGTGCTGTGCGCTCTGTTCTTGTGACGAGGGGTGCGTTGCTGTGCGCAAACTGTCCAGAAGACCGAGAAGACACGCCGCGGTGATCTCCGGATGGCATCGGGGCCTCGTCGTCGCGGTGACATCCGCTCTGCTTGCCGTGACTGCGGGGGAAGGCGCGAACGCCGTTGCCGCGTCGGCGGCAACGGCGATTCACGGGCAGTGGCAGCCGCCGGAGAAGAAGCCGCCTGCCGTCGCCGAGCATGCGGCCGCGGCGGGGGAGCTGGATCCCGAAGACGCCGCGCTGATCAAGCAGATGCAGCGGGACCTGGTCACCGACATCGCCGATCACGACGAGGACCAGGAGGTCCGCGACGCCGCGCGGGAGACCCTGCGCCGCACGGACGCCGGCGACGCGGGCGCGATCGACGAGTTCTTCGCGCACGGCAACATGGACGCCAGGGCCAAGGCCCGGAAGCGGAAAGCCGACGCGGACGCGGCCAACCGCGCGCTGATCGAGCCGCTGGCCGGGCAGGGCGGCCCTGAGTTCAACGCGGCCGTGGAGCGGGCGTTGAAAGGCGACGCTCACGACCGGGAGGCCTTCCTGGCCTATGGGCGTGACATCGCGGCCGAGCGGGACCGCAAGAACGACGCCTTCGACAAGGCCTACCGGGAACGGCGACGTGCTTTCGTGCAGATCGTGGCCGACCGGGGGGGACCGGAGGTGTCGGCTGCGGCGAAAGCTGCTTTGGCACAAGGGGATGCCGCGATCGAGCAGTTCTTCGCCACCGGGTATCTCGAGGCCGCCAAACGCGACGCCGACGCCCGCGAGAAGCACTTGGCGGATTTGGAGCGCCAGCGCAAGGAGGCCGAGGCCGCGTCCGATCTCGCGCAGCGCACGGCGCGGGCGATGACGGCGCGCCGGTATCTGCTGTCGGCCCACGCCGACGGCGTCCGCGCGCTGGAACGGGCGGCGAACGACATGACCGCCGCCGCGAACACCTCCCGCGACATCGTGAAAACCCTCGCCGCCGACCAGGCCGGCCACAGCTATCACGCGGAGCTGTACCAGCGGGCGAAGGACGAGGTCGCCCGTCACGTCGCCAATGCGTCCACTGATGCCCAGAACGCCCAGGCCGCTGCCGGTGCCGCAGTGGCGCAGGCCAACATCCTGGTGCAGAACGGGATGCCGCACGGCTCGGAATGGGCGAAGGTCGTGCAGTCGATGGGTGCGTCCGCGACCGCCGCGAAACAGGCCGCGGACACCGCCTCGCACGCCGTCGACGCGATCGCCGCGGACGCCGCAGCCACGGACGCCAGCGAGAAAGCCAAGGCGCACGAGGAGAACGCCCGTCAGTGGCGCGCCAACGCCGAGGTGAACGCGGCCGCAGCCAAGCAGTTGGCGCAGGCCGCGGCCGACCAGGCCGCTGCCGCGGCCACCGCAGCCGCGCGGGCCAAACAGTCCCACGCCGACGCCCTCGCCGCGCTGCATCAGGCGCAGCAGCACGCGCAGAACGTCAAGGACTCCCGTGCCGCCGCCGAACGCGAGCGCGACACCGCCGCGGCCAAACGCGCCGAAGCCGAATCCAACCGGCAGCAGGCCGCGGCCAAGCGCGCCGAGGCCGAGGCCAAACAGCGCGAAGCCGCCCAGCAGCGCGATATCGCGGTGCGCGAAGCAGGCGTCGCCGCCCAGAAACGCCGCGAAGCCGAAGCACAGGCCGACATCGCCGCGCAGAAACGCGGTGCCGCCCAGCAGCAGGAACAGGTCGCCGCCGACCGGAGCAAGGATGCCCGCCGGCAGGAAGTGATTGCCCACGACGCCGATGCCGACGCGCAAACCCAGGAAACCAACGCCAACCAAGCCCGCGACTACGCCGCCGAAGTAGCGAAATCCGCGGAGACCCTCAACCGCAAGGCCCAGGTGCTCGAAGGCCTCGCGCAAAAGGCCCAGGGCATGGTCGAGGTCGCCCAGGCCGACAAGGACCGTGCCTGGAACGCCGCGCACCAGGCCCGCGCCGACGCCGACCAAGCCGCCGCAGCCGCGAGACAGGCACGGTCGGACGCCGACGCCGCCGGCACCGCTGCGGCTAATGCCCGCAGCGCGGCGATCCAGGCCAACTTCGCGGCCAGCAACTCCCGCGCAGCTGCCGACCGTGCCCAGGCCGCGGCTTCGCAGGCCCGTGCCGCGGCCGACGATGCTGAAGCCGCAGCCGAACGAGCCCGTACCGCGGCCACCGAAGCGCAGGCCGCTGCCGCGCGGGCGGACCAGGACGCCACCCGCGCCGAATCCGAGGCCGCACTGGTCCACCAGGCTGCTATGCGCGCCAATGCCGCCGCCGCCGACGCGACCGCGGCCGAAGCCCGCGCGGCGCAGAACGCCCGCAACGCCGCCGACCTCGCCCAGCAGACCGCGGTCAAGTCCGCGCAGGCACTGGAGGCTGCGCAGCGCACCCAGGACGAAGCCAACGCTTCCGCGGTGGAGGCCTCGACCGCCGCGCTGCAGGCCGGTATCGCCACCCGCGCGGCGAGCGCGGCGGTGCAGTCCGCGTCCGGCATCGCCAACCCGGCCGACTCTGCGATCGGGATGGCCGCGCCGTTCGCCGGTACCGATGTCGACGCCGACTTTGCGCAGAACGTCGCCAACCGGGCTCGCGACACCGGTGCCAGCCAGGTCGACGCCGCCCAGGCTGCCGCCAACGACGCCGCCGAACGGGCTCGTATCGCCGCCGAAGCCGCGAAGAACGCGGCCGGCGAAGTCGCCCCCGCCTACCAAGCAGCCGCTGATGCCGCCAATTCGGCTTCCGCCGCGGCCCGATCCGCGGCCGATGCTCAGGCTTCCGCGGCCGAGGCCGCGAAGGAAGCCGCGGGGGCCCGCCAGGCCGCCGCTGACGCGAACGTCGTCGACACCCAGGCCCAGTCCGACGCCCAGGCCGCCCGCGCAGCCGCGAACCAGGCCGCCGCCGACGCCGCCCTGGCAGGGCTGTCGGCCGACCAGGCCGAAGCTGACGCCCGCGCCGCCCGCACCGCCGCGGACAACGCCACCCGGGCCGCCAACGAAGCCTCCGCCGCAGCCACCCGCGCCGCCAATGACGCCGCGGCGGCGCAACAGGCGGCAGCGCAAGCCGCCAGGGACGCCGAGGCCGCGCGCGCGGCCGCCGACCGGGCGGAGCAGCACGCCAAGGACGCCAACGACTCGGCCACCAACGCCGAAAACTACGCCCGCGACGCCGAAACCCGCGCGAAAAACGCCGCCAACGACGCCAACGACATCCAAGCCGAACTCGCCAAACTCCAAGAAGAACTCCGCAAGGCCGACGAGGAAGAGCAGCGCAAGGCCGCGGAGGAGGCGATCAACGACGACAGCGAGGTCCCCGCACTCACCGCGGACGAGGAAACCGCGCTCCGCAAGGAGAAGGGCCAGCAAGGAGTCGACGACTACAACAACAACCGCGCCAAGGCCAACGCCGGCCTCATGGGGTTCATCACCGAACAAGGCGGGCAGGTCCTGCTCGACCTCATCGGCTACACCGATGCCAAGAAATGTTTCACCGAAGGCGACTTCATCGCCTGCATCATGACCGTCGTCAACGCCTTGCCCCTGTTCAAGTTCATCTCTGTCCTCTCCAAGATCCCCGACGCCATCTCCGCCACCGTCCGGATCGTCAAGGGCATCCGGTCGTTCAAGGACGCCGTCGTCGCTGCCCGGCGCATCACCACCAACCTCCGCAACTACGTCCGCGGCCTGATCAAATGCCGCGCACCCGCACTAGCCGGCGGCGGGGGAGAGACTTGCACCGTCGTCGACAAAGAAGAAGAGCTGAAGAAACCTGTCCCCGATGTCGATCCCGTCCCGGGAATCCGGCTCAACCCCACCAAAGACAAGATGAAGCTTGACGACTGCGCCAACGGCACCATGAAACGCGACGACCCTGACAACGGGGATATGGAACCGTTCACCTACCTCGGAGACCCGGCACTACGAGCAACCAGCGGAATCGTCTGTGCCACGACGACGCTTCCGGACACCCGTCAGAACCGCCCGAGGCCCGTTGGCTACGAGCGCGGCGTCATGCAGTCCGGTCACCTCATTGCCGCTCGCTTCCATGGAAGCAACAAGTTGGATAACTTGGTCAACCAGTACAATCGGGTCAATTCGTCAGATGTGAAGAAGGTCGAGAACGCCGTCGCCCGGGCATTGGATAACGGAACCGACAAAGAGATCATCTACCGCGTGTGGGTTCAGTACCCGAGCAAGACCGCGGCGGTACCACAGTGGATCTTCATCGACGCCATCGGCAACAACGGCTACCGTTGCCAAGCCACCATCGAAAACGTCAACGGCGGCAACTCGTCGAAGAACAAGATCGAATTCTGCTACTGATAGTGTCATCCGGTGATGTTGGCCCAGCGAACCAAGGAGAACCCGTGAGCCCGTCACGCGGACAAAGAACCATCGACGAAATTGCCCGTGTCGCCCAATGGGTTGGCCAGGTCAGGCCAGGCCGCGACTGGGAAGCTGTCGAGCTGGACATCGGCACGGTGCTCCCCTCCGACTACAAAGAACTCCTGTCTCGATTTCCCTCTGGGGCGTATCGAGAATTCGTTTGGGTAACCAGCCCGATCGATGTTCGAACGGACTATGCGAACTTTATTCAAGAAGAAATATTCGGAACTATCCAAGTTCTTGGCGACGAGGAATTGGAGTACCTCAAAGGAACTGATTACAGGCTGTACCCGAAACCTGGGGGGCTCCTCCCTTGGGGGAACGACGGTCAAGGAGGGATATTCTGCTGGATAGTCGACGGCAGGGACCCGGATCAATGGCGTGTCGCCTACTATAATCAAGACGCGAACGAATGGGGGGAACATCAAGGCCCGGTTACGGAGGTCATCTGGGAAGTTCTCACAAGTGTGGGCGATGACAATATTCTCGGATTTTCCATTGACGACGAGCCTGCGGTATTCCGTGTTCCGTCCACGCATATGGGGAATGGTGTGTGGCTGCCGAATCCGGAGTATCGCTAGTCGCTAGAGACTGCGGCTCGCATTGCCGCTCGCCTGATCGCGCCGCAGACAAGTGGGACGGGTTTCGTCGGACTCCGTGTCTCGCTGTGTTCCCAGCTGGTCGCACACGGTGCTGAACCAGGAGTCGCGGAGATCGCGGTCGTTGAGGCTCGGTCCTGGCATGCTGATGCTGCCCGGCAACGGCTCCGGTCCATCGTCCTTAACCCAGTCAGCCGCCCCGCGTCGGCCTATCAATGCTGGCGCGGCGAGTTCCGGTCCACCGAGCGTGCACGTGCCCCTCCCTTCAGGGTGTGGATGCAAATACCGCAGCCCAACAGTTGCTATGCGCGCATGGATCTTCCTTGGCGCTGCAGGATTGGTTCCATGGCGGGAGTAAGCAGTTGCACCTGTTCCCTGCTGCTGGCCGACGACAGGCGACTGTTTGGTAGCTGCTCAATTTAGCTACGGTTGCGATGTGACATTCACGGTCGGTTCCCCTGTCTGGCCGAACTCGGCGGGAGCTCCGAAAACTGGCGTTCTGTTCATCTGTGAAGAGTCCAGGTTCCTGGCGCTTGTGTCTGGATTGGCTGTGGATGTCATTCCGTTCCGCTGGACTTGCTTCTCTTCTGTGTGCGGCTGGTGCGCCGTGCTAAGCCCAGTGAAACGGTCCGATGCCAGCGCAGGTGTCCCGTGCGCGCGAGTATGTCGCGAGCCTCCAGCTTCCAGTCTGCGGTCCGTTGCCGTGAATCAAAGACGCTTCGCGGACGATCACCCGATCGGTGACATGTTCTGGAGCAGAGCATGGGCCCTGTCCGTAGTGGGGTCAGAGGTTGCTCCAGGATTGCTCCAGCTACTGAACGGTAACTGAAGTTCGCGATAACAAAACTCAAGATCAAGGGGCACGAAAAAACCGCTCTACCTGGACCTTCTGGTCTGGTGAGCGGTGTTTCGTCACGGTGGAGCTAAGGGGACTCGAACCCCTGACCCCCTCACTGCCAGTATGGCCCACGCAGGTCTCTGACCTGGGGTTTTGGAGAAGCCGCTGGACGGGTGGTGCGGTTGGCCGCCCTTGGGCGCGGTTCAACTCTGGCCGCTGCCGTTGGGCGCATGGCGCTGCTCCAGCTTTGCTCCAGGTCTGTTCGCATGAATGTGCTCGGCGGGAATGCGTTCAGCGCGTTACGACGTAATGTGATATATATCACATATTGATGTCTGGGCGCATGAGAGTGCAGATGGGAAGCCGCTCTCCATCTGGTCGGGCCGCAGCGAAGTCGCCTGGTGCCGAGACGACCGCACGCGTTCTGTCGACGCTGTTCGACCTTTACGGACGAGTTGACCCTTCGGCGGGCCGCCGCGCTTCGGTGTACGCGTGTTCCTTGCTGACTACGACCGCCACAACACCCACTCCGGTGCTGACCGCCCGCCGCACGCGGTGCTGACTGCCCGCTGATCGTTCCGTCCCGACGAAACGCCGTCGGCCATCACGGAGGACGCCATGATTCATCCCGTCGCATCGCCCACCCTGGCTCCCGCCGATATCCGCGCGACGGTGGGGATCCGCAGCGCCGCCGGACACTGCGCTGCTGCGGAACAGCTGTTCGCCCGCGCGCGTGACTTGCACCCGGGCCGCGACCGGGGTGGCATCCCCGGCAGAAGCAGCCGACGAGTACGCACGCTGCCTCGGCTGGGCGCGCATGCACTTGCGCCTCGCCGAGACCGTCGCCGTCGGAGCGGCCGTCAGCACCGCCGAAGCGTGCCTCCGTCACGAGGCGTACCAGTGGCGCGAATTCCTCGACTACCGCCGCGCGTACGGGAGGTCGGCATGACCGAACACGCGGCCGACACCGCGACCGCTGGTTCCTGTCCACCGGACCGCACCTAGGTACGACCTGCCGCCAGTGCGACGTGCTAACGGCAGTTGATCCGACGAGGGAGCGCGTTCCCGGTTTGCAGCGCGGGCGATCATGGCGGCAGCGACCGACTGCGCTTCGGTCTGCCGACGAGGTGCGGAACGTGGTCTGCTCGCCGGGCATTCGTGCGCCCATTCGGGTTAGCGTCTGGGGTTGTGCTGTCGTCGGGCAGCGGGCTCGTGATACTGGATCGATGAATGACCGCCCCGATGGGCCGCCTCGCGGCGGTACGGCCAATCACGTGGCTGGGGATGTGCTCGGGAACGTGGTCCAGGCCGGTGTCATCCACGGCGACGTGAACTTTCATGCTTCGACGCGCGCGGGCGTGACTCTGCCGTACCGGGCGGGAGTGGTGCCGCAGCGAGCGGCAGCTTTTCAACGGCGCGCGGACGCGGTACGCGCGCTGGAGCAGGCGCTGGAACACGGGGATGCTGCGGTGCTGACCGGCCGCCCCGGGCCGCACACCAGCGTGGTGTCGGGACTGGGAGGGGCCGGCAAGACCCAGGTTGCTCTGGACTACGCCGAGCGGTGGTGGGCGGCAGGCGAGGCAGGAGTGTGGGTGTGGGTGACGGCGGCGTCGCGGGAGGCGGTGGTGTCCAGCTATGCCCGCGCGGCCGCCGACCTGACCGGAGTCGAGGACCCGGACCCCGAGCAGGGTGCGCGACGGTTGTTGGAATGGCTCGCCGCCGCCTCGGCGCGGTGGCTGATCGTGCTGGATGACGTCCGGAACCCGGCTGACCTGCGGGATTTGTGGCCGCCGGCCAGTGCGAGCGGGCGGGTGGTGGTGACCACTCGCCGCCGCGACGCTGCCCTGCGGACGCAAGGTCGATGCCTGGTCGAGGTCGACGTGTTCACTGTGGAAGAAGCGGCGGCCTATTTGCGCACGGCGTTGGCCGACCAGCCGCACCTGGTCGAGGGCTCGGCCGAGTTGGCGGTCGAGCTGGGGTGTCTGCCGTTGGCGCTGGCGCAAGCCAGCGCGTACATGCTGGACCGGGACCTGTCCTGCGCCGACTATCACAACCGTTGGAAGGATCGCCGGCGCCGCCTGACGTCGCTGGTGCCCGAGCCCGAGGGGCTGCCCGACGATCACCGAGCCACGGTGGCGACCACGTGGTCGTTGTCGGTGGAGCAAGCCGACCGGCTGGAACCGGCGGGGGTCGCCGGAGTGTTGCTGGAGGTGGCCAGTGTGCTGGACCCCAACGGCATTCCCTCCGCGTTGTTCTCGTCCTCCGCGGTCGTCCAGCTCGTCGCGGCTCGTACGGGAGGCGAGGCCGCCGCGGAACTTGCGCGGGACGGACTGGGGTGCCTGCACCGGTTGAACCTGATCACCCGCGACCCGCGGCAGGGGATTGTGCGGATGCACGCAATGGTTCAGCGCGCTACCCGCGACGCATTGCCGAGCGGACGGCGTCGGGACCTGGCGCTGACGGCGGCAGACGCGCTCCTGCGGATCTGGCCGAACGACGAACGGGACGCGGTGCTGGGGCAGATGCTGCGTGCCAACGCCGCCGCGCTCGCCGAGACGGGAAGCGACCGCACATGGGAGCCTGCCGGGCACGAGGTGTTTCGGCGTGCTGGGAAGAGCCTGGGCAACATCGGATTGGTCGCCGACGCCAGGGAGTATTTCCAGTGCCTCCACACCACCGTCGCACGCCAGCTGGGTCCTGACCACCCTGACACGTTGACCACCCGCCACAGCCTCGCGACCTGGCGCGGCCTGGCAGGCGATCCGGCCGGTGCCGTCTCCGCGTTCGAGGAGTTGTTGTCGGACCGGCTGCGCGTGCTGGGCCGGGACCACCTCGATACCTTGAACGGCAGCGCCGCCCTCGCGAACTCGCGCGGCCTGGCGGGCGACCCGGCCGGGGCCGCGGCCGCGTTCGCAGAACTCCTTGCCAACCAATTGCGCGTGCTGGGCCCGGAGCACCCTCACACGTTGGCCGCCCGCGCCGCCCTCGCGAGCTGGCGCGGCCAGGCCGGCGATCCGGCCGGTGCTGTCTCAGCATTGGAAGAGCTGCTTGCAGACCGGCTCCGCCTGGCGAGCCCGGACGACCCCGACGCGCTGACCATACGCCACAATCTCGCGCACCATCGGGCCAAAGCGGGCGATTTGGCCGGTGCTGTATCCGCGTTCGAGGAGGTGTTGTCGGACCGGCTGCGCGTGCTCGGCCCTGACCACCCTGACACGTTGACCACCCGCCACGGCCTCACGGTCTGGCGTGGCCTGGCAGGCGATCCGGTCGGTGCCGCGGCCGCGTTCGAGGAGTTGTTGTCGGACCAGTTGCGTGTTCTGGGCCCTGACCACCCTGACACGTTGCGCACCCGCGCCTCCCTCGCGACGTCGCGAGGCTCGGCGGGCGATCCGGTCGGTGCCGCGGCCGCGTTCGAGGAGTTGTTGTCGGACCAGTTGCGCGTGCTGGGCCCGGATCATCCGCACGTATTGGACACCCGCAGCGTGCTCGCGTCCTCGCGGGGAACGGCAGGCGACCCGGCGGGTGCCGCGGCCGCGTTGGAAGAGCTGGTATCGGACTGCCTCCGCGTGCAAGGCCCTGACCACCCGGGCACGTTGATCACGCGTCACAACCTCGCGCATTTTCGGGGCCTGGCAGGTGATTTGGCCGGTGCTGTATCCGCGTTCGAGGAACTGTTGTCCGACCGGCTGCGTGTTCTGGGCCCGGACCACTCTGACACGTTGATCACGCGTCATCAGCTCGCGCATTTTCAGGGCATAGGAGGCGATCCGGTCGGTGCCGCGGCCGCGTTCGAGGAGTTGTTGTCGGACCAGTTGCGCGTGCTGGGCCCGGACCATCCCGGCACGTTGACCGCGCGTCACGAACTCGCGCATTTTCGGGGCCTGGCAGGAGATCCGGTCGGCGCAGTATCCGCATTGGAAGAACTGTTATCCGACCAGTTGCGTGTGGCGGGCCCTGGCCATCCCGGGACCTTGGCTGCCTGGGATAACCTCGCGGCCTGGCGGGATGTGGCAGGCGGGTGACGCATGCCCCGCCACACGGCGCTGAGACGTGTGCTCATGCCGCGGTGTGGGTTGGAAAACAACAGTTTTCGTCAAGCCGACAGTACGGCGGCGATGGACCGCTGGGCGCGATCAAGGTGGCGTGACGAACGATGCGAGGGCTGGACATGTCGCTTCGAACGCGGTTTCGGCGACCGGCGGCGCGAAACCCGCGCGCAGGAACCATGTTCCCGAGGACGGGTGGTGGCGGCCTTGTGCGCGGACAGGGGGTCAGGTGCCCTGCGCTGCGCGGGAGCATTCCCGGCGGTATCCGGGTAATCGGTCTCGCGCGCGTTGACGGCGAACCGATTCGGAGCCTCGCACATTTTGGTCGCGTATCCGTCTTCGATCAGCTTCTCGCACGCGTTGTTGGCCACGCAGCCCAAGCGGCCGAGCTCTTTGGCGATCCCGGCGGGCCGAAGTCCTCGCCCGGTCGATCGGACAGGTATTCCCTCACCAAGGCCCGTAGGGCGCCCTAGACCCGCCGGCGTCGAACTGAGGGCTGCACCCGTCTGCTCTTCTGACCTCCGAAGCGCCGGTACCCATCGTCAACCAGCTCTGTCGCGCGGATCCGACAGTTCAACGGAGACATTTAGCCCGGAGAAACCAGATGGAGGTGGCTGCGATTCGGTCGCGTGGGCACCTCCGGCCCTTCGGAACGTCCCAGGGTGACCGTTTTCGCCAGTCCGAAGACGTGGCGGTTGAACTCTTCGGGGGTGAGCTTGGTGCTGTCGATGATCGCCTTGACGCCCGAGCCGCTCGCGCGCAGATGCGCGAAGACCTTCTCAAGGACTTGTGATGACTCGGGGACGAGCTGGCTGCCAGGTTCGCTACGGCGGTAGCCGCGTTTGGCCAGTTCGACACAGGCGCTGCGGTAGCCCCATTCGGTGAGCTGGCCGAGTTCACCGAGCCGGTGGGCGAGAGCCATGGCCGACACCCGCCATCGGCGGCTGGCGTCGATGAGCTGATCGGGGCTGGCGTTGCGGAGATTGTGCGCGAGGACGTCCGCTCGGGGCATCAGGAAGGCGGCGGCGAAACGGTCGGCCTGGCGTTCGGCCTCCCGGTTCTGGACACGTTCGGGTCCTTGGTGCATGACGAGATGGCCGAGTTCGTGGGCCGCGTCGAACCGCCTCCGGCGGGGGCCGACTGCTGGCGCCACGCCCCTTCGACCGGTGGTCTGTGGTGGCGGCTGCGGCTTGGCTACTGTTCGCCGCGTTCAGAGCCTGTTGAGCAGTCCAGCTGTGGCCGTGACCAGGGCGAGGACGTCTTCGCGGGTCCACACGAAGTGCTCAGTCGTACCCGGATCGTCGTGTGCGGCTCCGCTGAGCAGGGAGAAGATGTCCTCGACGAGGAAGGCCCAGCGTTCGCGCTGGTCACGGTCCCGAGGGGATTTCGAGCGAGCCTGCCGCACTGTGGCGGGTGTGCCGTCCGCAGCACGAATCGCCTCGACGGCCTTGCGTGTTTCGCCGAGCGCCTCCTCCAGGTGGTTGTCCCGGATGAGTTCGCGCGCCTTGCGCAGGCGCCGTACGGCGGTCGCGTGCTCATTGTCGCTGGTCAGTGGTACGAGGATCTCGACGTAGGAGCCGACATCGACGCCCTCCAGCTCTTGCGCCCATTCGCCGCTGGGTAGATCGAACCCGAGTTCTCCTGTTCCACCGACCAGCTGTGCTGGGTCGCCGTCCACGCAGGTCGCGCTGATCTGGAGTGTGACCCAGATGTGCTCGGCCCCTTCGCGCAACGACTCGGCCACACGGAGTTGCTCGTGGCTGACGAAGCCGGTCAGTGTGAGTTCTGTGGCCACATGGCTTGGATTGGTCAGGTGGGCAGCAGTCAGGTGGGTGAGAAGTCGTCGATCTCGGCTTGAGTTCTTGCCGATGAGCATCGCCGCGGACACCTGGTACGGCGGGGCGTCCTTGCGCTCGGAAGTCCTCCTGATGGTGACGCTCAGCTGTGCCTGCGCACCGCCGACTGCTGGCCAGAGCCGAAGGACGCGGCGAGCAGGCTCAAACGCCAGTGCCTCGGTAGATGCGATGTTGAGGTGAAGCGTCATCGGCGACAACCGTTCGTTCCAAGGGGAGGCTAACCGGCCATTGTCCACCTGGCACGGCTCGTAGGCTCGGATCTTGAGAGCGTGTCGATAGCACGAGGGTGCCGTCGCGGGTTTCGATCACTTAAACGATCGCGGCGGCTACAGCGTTCGCGATGCGGTTGACCTGATCGAGGATGTGTTCCGTCGGCCGAGCGAGGTCGAGTACCCAGGTACGGAGCCTGGTGCCGACCTCAACCACGGTGTGGGAACTGGGCGCGTCCCCCGAGGCGTATACGAGGTGCCCTTCCGGTAAGCCGAGGGCGGTGCAGTAGGCGAGCATCTGGTAAAGATCGGCGTGCGGCCGGTCGGCGTCCTTCACCCGCTTGTACTTGGCGTCAAGGACCGCGGCAGGCTGAGCCCGCCTTTCCCAGACGAGATCGGGGCGGATGCGCAGTTGCCGCATCATGTCGAGATGACTGGGGTACTGGTCGCGCAGCCGGCCTCCGTAGGGTTCGAGTGCGCGGCGGAGCGTGATAGTGAGCCAGTCTTCGAATGCTTTGTTGAGGTCGAAAAGGAACCCGCTGGCCGCGGTGGATCCAGACGGCTGATCGATGCTTCGTCCGGAGAGAATGATGCGAGCCAGCCGGAGCGCCGGTTGGTAGTGGCGTGTCAGCCTGGTCGTCGGCGTGTCGGGCGGCTTGTCCCCAGCGACCAACGGGGTGACGTCAGCCAGGGTGGTCAGCAGTTGGCGAAGACCGGCATGGGTTGCCAGCGGCAGGCCGGGAACACGGAGCATCCGGCGGGCTGCGGTCAGCAGGATGCGGTTCTCGGGGATGTCGACGGTGTAGTCGTCGTAGCGGACTTCCAGCGGCACGACGAGGCCGAGGCGATGGCGGAGCTGGTCTGCTTCGCGCAGGCGGCCACGCAGGAGTGGAAGCGCTTCTTCGACGGTGCGGTAGCCCTGGAGTACTCCGTGGGTGAGGGCTCGGCGGGTCGCGGTGTGGAAGGACACGGCCACTGCGGTGACGAGGTCGTCGACAGTGGCGAGGCCCACGATGTCGTCGTCGCGCCAGCCGCTGGGATCATGGGCGTGGCCGAGGAGCCACAGCAGTCGGTGGATACCGATCTTTGGGGTGACTCGAAGTTCGACCTCGCCGCATCGAAGGACGCCGACGTACGACGACGCCTTGAGGATGGTGCGGCCTTCCAGGTCTGCACTGACTTTGACCGCTCCGGTGGTGGCGAGCGCGTCGGCAATGGGCCGGGCGATCGGGCTGAACGCTCGGGCTTGGTGTTCGGGCAGGGTCAGGCGCCTCACGTCGGTGGCTCGCCGATCTCCTCATCTAGTACGGGATTCTCACGCGGTCGGATGTGTGGGGTGGTGCCGTTGCGAAGGGCATCAATGCTGTAAAGGGCGAGGAGGTCGACGTTGTCGCCGATGTGCCGTTCTTCCAAGAGCGGCATGATGTGGTGTTTCCAGATACGGGCAAGGCCGGCCTCGGTGCCGACGCGCGAGTTCATCAGGTACGAGGGGCCGATGGCAGCGTCGCGGTCGGCAACCCGGTCGTTGAGGGCATCCAGCAGGTCGGCGCGATCGGCTGGCAGGCCATGTGCGTGGAGCCACCGACGGAGTATGTCGGCGACTGGGGCTTCGCCGGGAAACAGTCCCTGCCAGGAGAACCGCCGTCGCATGGCCGAGTCGACGAGTGCGATCGACCGGTCCGCAGTGTTCATGGTGCCGATGAGGTAGAGGTTGGGCGGCAACCGGAAGTCCTCTGTTGGCGAGTATTGCAGTTGCACGGAGCGGCTGCGATATTCAAGGAGGAAGTAGAGTTCTCCGAAGACTTTGGCGAGGTTAGCCCGGTTGATCTCGTCGATGATCAACACATAGGCGCGGGTGACGTCCTTGTTGGCTTCATTGACGAGTAGCTTGAGCGGCCCATCCTCCAACTCGAATGCCACGGTGCCAGGGGTACTGCCGCGTTGTGGTCGGAAACCTTCGAAGAAGTCTTCGTAGGAATAGGACGGGTGGAATTGAACAAGGCGATGTTCGCCACCGGTCTGTTCGGTGAGGAATTGCGCAATCTCCTGCGCGAGGTAGGTTTTGCCTGTTCCGGGTGGCCCGTAAAGGATGATCTGCTTCTTCTCCCGCAGAAGGTCAACAGTCTCGGACAGCCACTCGAGGTCTACGAACAGGTCGTTGGCGAGTTCTGCGGTCGGCTCGGGCAGCACGACTGGTTCGTTGGCAGGTGGTTCCGGGGTGTCTTCGGTGGGGTCGATGTCGGGATCGATCCCTGCCAGTGCGGCGAACTCGGCGACCTCGGCGCCAAGGGTGCTCACGACCATTTGCCCGGAGAGCCGGTCCTTGGTCGGGGCGGTGAGCTGGTCGCGGGTGAAGGGAGTGTCGGCGTTCGCCCACCGGACCGGACGTCGGCGGCTGTCCAGATGCTCGGGTGTCTCGGTCCATGTCGCCGCGCCGGCGATCGTACCAACGTAGACCTTGGCCCCATCGACGGTGGCGATGATGTCGCCGTCATGCATTTGGTTGAGGAACCGATCGAGCACCCCGACATGGATGGAGCGTTGTTTGCTCGTGAGGTCCGGCTGCATCTCGGCGAGCTGGGTATCAATCTGGGATCGGGTGCGCCCGGATGGCAGCTCTCCAAGGTCGGGGTAAGCCAGGGAGCAGTAGCCCTCTGCCAACCACTCCGGGACCAGGTTGCGGCCATGCACGTTCGCTCCTCGCACGAGCCAGCCCCGTAGTTCCGACTCAGAGTCGCCAGCAGCGCCAGAGCGGGGGCGCCACCGCCTCTCCAGATCGCTGTCGTAGAAGTCGATGTGGTCGCCGCGTTGACGTTCCAGCTCGGCCCGCAGGGCGGCCAGGTCGCGATCTTCATCGCCGGTCGGCTGGGGCACGTCCTCTGCGAGTCCTTCGATGATCTGCTGCTTGTGACGCCGCGACGCGATGCGCTCGAAGGTGCCTGGAAAGGCTAGGTGCAGCAACACATTCCGTTGGCTGTACGCGCTGTTGACCGGGATTGAGTCTGCGACGTCTCGAAAAGCCCACGGGTCAGCCAGCGCGTTCTGCCTGGCCTCGGATGACAGTTCCTTCCATGCCACAACGAATCGCACAAGCCAGGCGAGCTGTCGATCGCGGTAAGTGCGGTAGGCCGTGCCGGCTCGACCGAACCCGCCGTCCAGTGCGGCGTCTAGGTCCGACGGGACATGGATCGGTTGGGGTGAAATCGCCAGGACCGTCGAGAGGAGTTCGCGTTTGGCTACGCCGCCGAAGTCGTTGGGCGCGAGCAGATGCAGATACACCAGCTCGGCGGCAAGCTGGATAGTCTCAGGTGGAGCGTCAGCGAGCTGCCGCCCTAGTTTCTCCGCAAAGCTCGACCCACCGAGTTCCGGCGCATTCACAAACCGCTGGCAGAGGTCGTCAGCGGTTGTCTGTGTCCACACCGGACGACCCGGCGTGAACGCGGAGTCGTCGTTAGCGAGGCCCGCTTCTACGACACGCTGAGCGGCGGCGTAGAGGCTGTTGTTCTGATCAGGCACGGCTACGACCTCCGGTCCGGGTGACGCTGTCCCTGTCCGGGTGCGGGATCAAGCGGGCTGGAGAACTCGCCTTCGGCCATCGCGTCGTATGCGGCAAGTACCAGCCTTTTGGTACGGAACTCGCCGTGCTGCCGTTCCTCGTTCTTACGCACCACGAAGAACGAGTCGATGACATGCTCGGCGTCGTTTCGATCAAGTCCGTACAGGTGCAGGTACGCGGCGTCCAGCTCGGCGCGCAACTGTGCGCGTCGCTCCTCGTTCCATCGAAACGGAGGTCCGTCGTCACCAAGGTCCTGTCCGTACGGTTGGAGGTCCCATGCCGTGTACGACAACTCCAGGACGCGCGGAATCACCCAGTCCGCCAGGGTTGCCGCGTTGCCGGGCTGCCACGGAGCAGCGGCACTGTAGACAGACGGAGGAACGATAGGAAGTTGCTTGACCAGCGAGTAGATAACTGAGGCTCCGGAAAGTTTTTGGCGGGCGCAGTAGTCGAGTACGAGCGCGGACAGGTTGGCTTGAAGTCCAGCAACTGGCTTCTCGCCAGGCAGAGCAAGTGGGAACTTGTGGCCTACGGCGGTGCGCGGGATGACTGTTGCGATCAGTGTCCGCTCATCAGTATCTTTCGCAATGTCTCGCCAACCGAGCAACCAATGGTTGGGTGACCTTCCGACCAGCGCGGCGTCAACGTCAGCCGCAGGGATCCAGTATCGAGGCCAAGCAACAGAGCCTGGGTCATCATGTTGCTCGGGCGTGAGCCGCGGCAGCGTGCCCTTGTTGAGTTGAGCCTGCGTGGCGTCAGCATAGGTCGCGTAGCGATGGTCGAAGTGATGTGTCATCTTGGCTTCGTACAGTGGAAGCATTGTCGCATTGCCTCGCACGAACGCGCCGTTGTTAGGTTGCCAGCCTTCACTGCGTAGAGATGGTTCATCACGGAAACTGCCCGAGTCGTTCGCCATGTCCAACATTCGCTGAAATGAGACGTTCCACGTGTTTCCGTCGGCGAGTTTGTCGTGCCACAGCACGGGAAGGCGGCCGTGGATGCCGATGGTGATTTCTGCGTCACGTCGGCTCCGGAAGATTGGACTCGTTCCACTGTTGGGGTTCACTTGGAGGATCTCGGACGGTTGGAGCGAGAACCGTCGGTCACCAATCTGATGAACGTGGCGGGTGGAGAATGCAAAGGAGGCGGTTGGGATAGCTTGACCGCCCGTGGCGACGAGGACCGCGAAGCGAAACCTGTTAGTGACGCCGGGGAAGATCTTTGCTTCGTTCTCGAAGTCGAGGAAGGCGGCCAGAGTGCTGCTGTCTATGAGCCGACGGAAGAACGGCGCCGTGGTTTCACCAGTGGCTATGCCGGTCGGAAGCACGACGCCAAGGCGTCCTCGTTTGGAGGTAAGAGCTAGAGAGGTTTCAGCGAATAGGGCGTACGTGTCGATGTCGCCGTGTCCTGTGAGCGGATAGCGGTCAGAGCCTCTGGCGAATAGGCTCGCTGCATCTGCGTCTCGAACGGCCGCTTGGTAAAGGCTCCATAGGGCGGGCCGCGCTGCCTCGAGCTTGCTGATCATTTTCTTGCGAGCAGCTGCGTTGGCGGCGTCCGCGATCTCAGGGGCGCTGACCGCAAAGTACTGTTGCTCCTTCAGCTTCAGCTTTCCCCATGGCGGGTTGCCCAGGATGCACGAGAACCCTTCGGGTAGCACGTCGGGGAACTCAAGATGCCAATGGAAAAAATGGTACTTGTCGCGGAGTCGGCGCACCTGGTCGAGTTGGTCGGATGTGATCCCGGATAACCCCTGGTTGGTGATGCGGCGGATGTCACCCGCGGTGGGGCCGGGAACGCCCTCTGGCTTGTGGTGCCAAAGGAAGGCGGCGCACCAGGCATCGGCCGCTAGCCGGGCTTGCGCCAGTGTTGGTTCTTCTTCCGCGGCCTGCCATGCAGCAGCCTTGGCGTGCACGTCGATCAACGTGTTTTCAGGGGCGTCGGCCAGCTCCTGGAACGCCTTGCCGAAGTCTTGCGATGGTGCACCGAATACGAGCTCCGCTTGTTCGGAGTGGATGGTCTCATCGCGGTTGCGGCGCTTGCGCTTCGACAATGTGGCCGAGTCGTCGCCGAGAAGGGCCGTGAAGGCTGCTTCCGGAAGGCCGTTGTCGATGAGTTCCGGTGTTGTACCGAGTAGTGCGTTGCCGACCTTGATGTGGGCGTCGAGGAAGGACAAGGGACGACCTGGTTCGAGGGCTTCGAGCCAGAGCGCCACCTTTGCTAGCTCGGCGGCGAGCGGGTTGAGATCGACGCCGTAGAGGCAGTGGCTGATAACTTCGCGCATGGCATCGCGAAGCGCGGGTTCAGCAGGTTCGGCCTCGCCAGTTCGGTGTGCAGCGAGACGCCGCGCGATCCGTCGGCCTGCGGCGACGAGGAAATGTCCTGAGCCGCAGGTTGGATCGCAGACGGTGATGGCTAGCAGAGCGGCTTCGGGGTCGGGGTTTGTCGCTGCGTCGTCGAGCACCGGTTTCAGTGTCTCGTCGAGCAGGACATCGACGAGGTCCGAGGGGGTGTAGTAAGAACCGGTCTTCTTGCGGTCGTTTCCTGGTGCTGCATCGAGTGTGTAGCGACCTGTCTCGGCGTCGTAGTCCGGGACGAGTTCGAGGAGTGATTCGTAGACGCTACCGAGTTCTTCGGCACCGAGGTTGCGGTAGTCCACGGCTCGGGCCATGCCGGCCTCGTCGCGGGTGAGGGACAGGGCACGGACGGCGGCCAGGAGGTCGCGGTTGGCAAGGGCTGCGTCTTCCAGAGGTCCGAGTGCGCCCTTGTCATAAATGCCGCCGAGTCCGGGAAGGCCGAGCGCCGGCAGACCTTCTTCGTTGCCGAGGCCACGGGTGGTCAGGCGAAGTGCGGCCCATTGGTCAGTGTGGCGTTCGGTCGTGTGGCGACGTTGGGCTTTGCGGCGTAGTCGGTCGGTGGAGAAGTGCTGGGCATACCGTCGTCGTTGTTCAGGTGTGGCTTTGTCGTGGTGAAGGAGGTTGCGGTCTTCGGCGACGAACAGGACGAGCAGTTGGTAGACCACACGCAGCACCAGCCGGTGGTAGTCACGTGAGGTGAGCGTGCCTTGGCGCAGTTGGTCCCGGAGTGCGGGTGTTGCGGCAAGGAATCCAGCACCAAGGATGTTGAGCGCCTGCCTGACTCCGGCGGAAAGGCGTTTGAGGGCACGGGTTCCACGGGTAGTGGAATCTTCGCGCCACCGTTCCAGCCAGCAGGTGTTGGGGGCGGCCGACGGGTCTGGTTGCGGTTCGACGCGGCTAGCGTGGCAGAGCTGCCACATCAAGGTGAAGTCGGCGAATACTTCTCCGTCGAGCATACCGGCGAGGTCGAATTGGACGTATGCCTGGCGGACCAGTGCGGCCGAGTCACGCAACAGGCGTAGCTCGAGCCCGTTGGTGAGGATGCCCCATAGGTGGTCCTGGGAGCGGTTGAGGAGTTCTTGCATCATGGAGTGCGGTGCTTGGCGGGCGGCGCCGGGCACTCCGGGTGTGCGGTGGTCGAGGTCGACGCCCACGCCAAGCAGATGTAGTGGGGTCCGTTGCCACAAGTGGCTCAGCGGGTAGGTGGTGTCGGCGACGGCGAGGCCGCCTGCGGGGACGGCGGGAAGGCGGCCATAGCCGAGTTCGTCGAAGAGGACGCGGAGCCATTGGGCGCGGGTGGTTTCGACCTGGTGGCCGGTGTTTTCACCGGGCGGAACCGTACGTCGGAAGGCCAGCCAGGCTCCCCGGAGTCGTTCCCATGAGCGGTTGGCCGCTTCGCGCACCGTTTCGGACTCGGCGAGGCCGTAGGTGTTGGGTTTGAGTCCGTCGAGTTCGCCGGTGGTGATGGCTTCGAGGGTTTCGGGCGGAAGTAGACCGCCGACGGTGCGGATGGTGCTGACGGTGTGAGTGCGCATCAGATCCCCGCGGGCAGGTAGAGGTACACGCCAAGAATGTCGGCGGGGCGTTGGGCTGTGACGGTGAGGCCGCGGCGGATGAGTGCGCCGGTGCTGCCGGCGGCTTCCCGTACTCGGCGGTGGCTGGCGAGGAGTTCTGTGGCCAGCCGGTCTCCCTCGTCGTTCAGGTGCGGGGTGAGCCGGTCTAGGCGTGCTTGAACGCGGCGAATGTCTTCGGCGGCGAGGTCGCGGGGGACGTTGCCTGCGGGCCGCGCATCTAGGAGCGCGGTGACCTCCTGGTCGGGTAGCCATTCGGGGGTGGCAGCAGTACCGCGATAGGCCAGCAGGCGTGCTTCTTCCACGACCATAGAGCGTCGTTCGGTCGCGGTGGGCAGGGTCAGGTGCAGGCGGTAGCGCAGCAGGAGCAGCACGGTGCGCGTGTCGACGGCGTCGGTGAGGAGCACGCCACATCGCCGGGCGGGACGGTCGGTGCCCGCTTCGGGGTCGAGTGCGGTGTCAAGGACGTAGCGCGCGAGGGTTTCTACGGTGGGATCGGTACGAGCTAGTACGGCCCCTCCGTCCGGTGCGGGTGGGGTTCGCACGAGCGGAAGGTCGGTGGGGCCGCCAAGTTCCTCTCGTAGTGCGAGGGGCAGCCCGTCCAGCGCGGCGATGTGTCCCTCGGGTGTGGTGGTCAGGGTGGCTCTCAGCGAGCTGAGGGCATCGACGACGAAGGTTTCGGTCTCGGCCGGGCCGCCGAGCGCGGCGCGGAGAGCATCGACTTCTCGGGAGACTTCATCGGGTTTGATCTGTTCTTGGGCGAACAGGCTGCGGGAGCGTTTCTCGCGTTGAGCTGCGTCATCCCACCGCTGGTGGAGACTGGTGCGCGCGGTCTCCTCGACCCCTTCGAGTTGGAGTTGACCGCCGGTCTCGGCGCGCAGCACGCCTTCCAGCACGGCTGTGAGGACGGCGTCGCTGTCTTGCGGGATGGGAACGGCGACCCCGGTGTCGGCTTGGATGGCACGGTGACGGCGGAGCAGTACGTTCAGGACGAGACCGTCGATGCCGTTGTCTTCGCCGTAGTAGGTGATCGCGTATACGTCGGGGGCGCGTTGTCCGAATCGGTCGACGCGGCCTTCGCGTTGCTCCTGGCGGGTGGGGTTCCACGACAGGTCGTAGTGCAGGACTGCGGTGAAGTGGTCTTGCAGGTTGACACCCTCGGACAGGCAGTCGGTGGCCACCAGGACGCGGCGCTCGGCTTTGCCGAGTTCGGCGACGCGGCGCTCGCGTTCTTCCGGTGGCTGGGCGCCGGTGACCCAGGCGACTTCGACGTCCGGCAGCGCCTGGCGCAGTGCGGTTCCCACGTACTCGGCGGTCGCGATGTAGCGGCAGAACACCACGATGGCGTCGCCCGCTTCCACCCGGTCGCGGACAAGGCCGATGCTTTTCTTGAGCTTCGCGTCCTTGGCGCCGCGCAGTCGATCAGCGTCCTTGGCCAGTCGCAGCAGACGAGCCCGCGGTGTGTCTTCGGCGGGCAGCGCCCCGGCCGTGGTGTCGCGGCCTTCGATGGCTTCGTCCTCGTCGGGGAGATCGAGGACGCCGGCTTGGCCGCGGACATCGGCTTCCTCGATGGTGGTCACGTCGTCTTCGCCGCTGCGGTTGCGCAGGGTCGCGGCGGCTGCGGCGGGCGAGGAGGCCATTGCGCGCAGCAACGCGAGGATCGACCACCAGCGGACCCGCTGGTGCACCGGGCCTCCGGCCGAATCACGTACGGTCTCGCGGGCGTAGCGGAGGACCTGGTCGAACAGCTTGCGGTAGTCCGGTGACAGCCGGTAAGTAGCTTCCAACGGGATGCGGTTGGGGAATGGGGTGTCTTCGTCGAGGTAGCTGCGGATGTCTCCGCGCTGGCGTTGCACGACGTGACGGGCGATGCGTTCGCGGTCGCGGCGGCGCGCCTCACCTGACAAGTCGTCGGGCAGCTCCGAGAGAGACTTATCCAGCAGCCCGAGCAGCGCCCGGAACGCTTCCGACTTACCGCTGTGCGGGGTTGCGGTGACCAACAACAGGTGCCGATTCGGGTCGGCGGCGAGGCGGGACAGCAGCGTGTAGCGCTGCTGGCTGGCGCGGGCGGTGCGGCCGTCAGCGGCCCCGACGCAAGTGTGGGCTTCATCGACGATCACAAGACCGGGACAGGCCCGGATAAACTCGTCCGCGCGCCGTGACGACTTGATGAAGTCGGTGGACACCACCGTGTACGGGTAGCGCTCGAACAGCGATTCTCCGGCGGGCAGGTCACGCTCCAGGCGGCCAGCGGTGGAAGGCAGGACGAGTTCAGCGTCGAGTCCGAACTTGTCAGTCAACTCCCGTTGCCATTGGGGGGCCAGGGCGGGGCTGCACATGATTGTGAACCGGTCGACGCTGCCCTGGGCGAGCAGTTCCGCGACGATCAGACCGGCTTCGATGGTCTTGCCGACGCCGACGGCGTCGGCGATCAGGAGCCGGACTGTGCGCATGCGCAGGGCCATCAGTAGCGGGACCAACTGGTAGGAACGGGGGCTCACGGCAATTTGCGCGAGGCTGCGGAACGGGCCGCCGCTGGACCGGAAGCCCAGTCGCAGTGCGCTGCGGAGCAGGCGCGCACTTACCGCGTCGCCGAGATCGTCAGGGTCCGGCGGCGCGAAGGTCGCGGATTCGACCGGCTCGAGATCCGGGAGTACTCCGGCGATGTCGTCCGCGCCGCCGCCCAGCGGGCGTAGCAGAAGCAGGTCGTGGGTGCTGTCGGGCAGCACGACCCAGTCGCGGCCACGAGCTCGCACCAGGGAACCAGCTGCCCAGCTCACGAACGTCCACCTCCGAAAACCGTCGGCATCCTGTCGATGACCGCGGCCCAGTCCTCGCCCTCACGGAGCCGCAGCACGTGCCACCGGGGTCGAGCCAGAAGCCGTTCCTCGGCATCCTCGTCGGTGAGGGGATCGTTGTGGCCGTTGTCAATGAACACGCCGTACCGGCCGACGGCCAGTTCGTACACGAAGTGCGGGCGCGCTTGTGCTTCCTCGACGAGCACGTTGACGGCGTCCGGGAGCCGTGAGCCCTTGGCACGCAGCAGGTCGATGAACGGGTGCTCGCTCACGACCCCGTTGGAGGGAGCGTCCGGCACGGCCGGGTCGGCACCCGCAGCGTGTGCTGCCGGGACGGTAGTGGCGTCGGCGAGGTCACGCAGCATCGTGGCGATCGAGTGGCGGTCCAGGAGGAGGTGGTCGGGTTGGTTGCCGTAGGACAGCAGGCAGTCGTAGCAGGCGCGTTCGCAGCGTTCGGTACCGGGTTGGGCGGAGCCCCGGTCGTGACCGTCCTGGTCGAAGTGCAGGATGTCGAGCGCCTCACGGGCGACGAGGCCGAGGTCGTAATGCTCGCCGGCGACGAGGTTGCGCAGCACGCCGGCTCCGCCTTCGGCGGATTCATACAACAGGATCCGGCGGCGTTCTCGGGTGTTGGGCAGTGCTTCGGCGGCGAGTTCGTTGTCTTCGAGGTCGAACGCGGCCTGGATCCCTCGTTTGAGTGCCCACTGCAAGGTTGCCAGCCGCTCTGGGGAGACCTGGTCCGACCAGTGGACGACAAGGGTGTTGCGACGGTCTTCGACGAACGGGATCACCAGTTCGGGTGGCGCACCGGCTGCTGCGGCGGCGCGGCCTTGGCGGTTGCGCTGGGGGCGTGGCTCCCATCGTCCGCTGGTGGGGTTGATGAAGTAGCCGTCGGGTGTGCCGGGTGCGCGCCGTCGGAGGCCGATGTTCATCCGGCGGATGGTCGCGGTGTCGGCGTAAGTGAGCCGGGCGAGCTCGCGCCCGTCCGCGGCGATCACCCGAGCCTCGCGTCGGGCGTCGGGCCCGTCGGGTGGCAGTCCGACTGCTGTGACCAGGTCGAAGCCCTGGCGGCGGCGTTCTTCCTCGTCGGAGGAGATCCGCTCGCGGCGGCGGGTGGTCGCGGTGGTCATCCGCAGCAGGTTCGGGACGGAGGCTCCGAGATCGACGTTGCAGATGTCGCAGTGATCGTCGGAGTCGTTCCACAGTGTGCCGCAGTTCTCGCAGCGCTTGGCTCGTTCTAGCGCGAGTCGGCCGTCTGCGTCACCGCGGGAGGGAACTGACACCTTCACGACCTCGTAGCGAGCGCCCTCGTGGTAGACGAAGGCACCGGGCCCGAACTCGCTGATAGCCAAGAACCGCGGACGGGACAGGTAGTCGCCGTCGCGGCGGCGGCCTCCGGCTCGGGCAGGGATGAACGCCGATACCGGCAGCCGGGGGAACGAGTAGCCAGGCAGGAAACCTTCGGTGGCGAAGTAGCGGTAGCTGTAGAAGTCGCTGTAACCCAACTCGTCCGATTCGTTGCGCAACAGGTTCAGCTTCGTCGCGGCTTCCAGGTACTGCGCCCTGGCACGGTTGACGGCATCCGCCGAGGCGGCGGCGTCCGTGAGAACGCGGTTTGCCGCAGCCATCTCGGAGCGCGCCGCCCGGAATGCTTCACGCCATCGGTCGCAGGCGCGGTCGAACGCCTCGACGGCGTCCTCGACGGTACGGCGGATCCAGTCCTCGTCGAACCACGGCGCGTCGGCGATCTCGTCAACAGTGCTCAGCACCTGCCGAGCCCGGTGCAGCGCCCGTTCCGCTGCGGCACGGTCGGACAAGGCGTGCCGCACTGCGGGCTCGAGTTCCAGGCTCGGGTCGTCACCACTGACATCCAGCAGCTCGACCAGGGACTTTCCGAGCGGCTGGCGTGTTTCGGCCAGCCAGATGGCGTGGATGTGGGAACGCAGGAGGTCGGCATTGGCCAGGTCCAGGCGGGGCGGGGCGACGGCGCCGGCCACCATCCGCGCGGAGCGGTGGAAGTAATACTGATCGTGCGCGCTACCGGTGGTGCAGTAGGTGACCACGATCGCGGGCTGTCCAGCACGCCCGGCGCGGCCGGAGCGCTGGGCGTAGTTGGCCGGAGTCGGCGGGACGTTGCGCAGCACAACGGCGTTGAGGGTCGCGATGTCGACACCCAGCTCCATCGTGGGAGAACAGAACAGGGCCTGCAGCCCGGCGTGACGGAACGCTTCCTCGCGCTCTTCGCGGATCGGCGCCGGGACCTGTGCGGTGTGTTCTGCTGACCGCAAGCCGGTCAGCCCGGCCGCGAGAGTGCGGTAGAAGTCGACGAAGTACGGGTTGGGGGCGGCGCCAGTCTCGCCAGGCGCGTTGCGCAGAGGGTCTGGTGCGCGCGTGACGCCATCGCCGACCAACCAGCGAAGGGCAGCGGCGTTGAGTTGATACGCCCGCTCGCCGCGGTCCTCCTCGACGACGGTCACGAGGCCGTAAAGGGCGAGTGCGTCCAGCATTCCGACGATGGTCAGCTCGGTATCAGCTGCGGTGATCCGCGGCCCGTCCCCGCGCAGCTGGCGGCGCAGGTACCGGCCGTATGCCGAAAGGCCGGAAATGAACGTGTCGCCCCTGGTGTCGTCCTGCCGCCGCGACCGTGGCCAGACCCGGCCGGCGAGAAATCGCTCTTCCTCTGCGATCGTCCACGGATCACGCAGATGCTGGTCTGAAAGATTGCGGACGGCCTCGAACCCGTCAGCGGTGAGCGCGGCCACCCGGATCGCCAACGATCGGCGCATTTCGTCCAGCAGCACCCGCGCCAGAGCCTCACGCAGCTCGGCGGACACGTCGGCCAAGAGGCCACTGCGCCAGATCTCGTGGTCGGCACACGCTTCATCCAGCGCGACGTAGTCGATCTTGAGCAACGCGGACTGTTCGAGGTTCGGCATCGTGATCCGCCAGCCACGCTGCAGATCCTGGTAGAGCCGGTAGGCGACCGCTTCCCGAAGCGCCCGTTCGGCCTCTTGTCGGGCGAGGCCCCGCACGTCTGGTTGGAGCGCGTACTCCTCGCGCGGCAGCCCGAGCGCCTGGACGACCGCGCTAGCCATTGTGTCGTGTCGCAACCCGTCCGGACCGGCTTCGGCTACGGCCCGGTGCAAGGCGCTACGCAGCAGACCGACCTGGACGAAGTCGTTGAAGTGCCCTGCCTGCAGTGAGGCATCCTGCCGGTTGTCGGTGAAAGACAGCACTTTCCTGGCATCGTCGCGCAGGTCCTCGCCACGCAGGGCCCGCACCAGGCTAGAGGCCAACACCGTCGTCGCCGAGCTTCGGCCCTCGGAGCCGAGACTGGACAACTTCGCGAAGTCCTGCTGGCGCGCGGATTCATACGACACTCGGCATCGCAGGCAGAACCGGAAAGGCGCGGACACGAACGCCGCCGGGACGCCGCCCTGCCCGTGTACATCCTCATGACCGTCTGGCTGCACGACGACTCGGACAGGCAGATGATCGACCTTGGTCGGATCAATTTGCTCTGCTCCAGGCCGACCGACCAGCCAACCGGTCGGGAGTCGTTCCAATACGTCGGTCGGGTCGGCGGGCCAGGGGGTGGTGGTGTCGACGTACAGATAGCCGCTACGGGCATCACCTGCGGCATCGTCAGGGAGCCGCGGCCGGAACCCATCGGATGTACGAATGACCGACAGGTACTCCTGGCCGCATTCGCGGCAGAACGCGAGCGGCGCAAGAACGGCTTCGGGGCGGCCTGGCACCGCCAGCTGGTACCGGGTCGTGAGATAGCGGTCGGTTTCGGCCTCGACCGAGCAATAGACGGTATCGCCCTTGCCGATGAACTGGTGCAGCCGGAACGCGAACAGCGAACGGCCGAAATCATCAAGCTGTTCCGCACCGGCCAGCAGCACCTGTCGAAGCGCGCCCGTGCAGGTAACCTCGTCCAGTCCGGTGCGACGCGCCAGGTCCGTGGCCGCGTCGGAGAGCTTGGTAGGCGGTTGGCGCACCAGCCGTCCGTCGACCGTCGCCACGCCGAAGGTCGACTCCACCCACGCGGCCAGAGGGTCATCCCGAAGATCCTCGGCTGCCCCGACGTTCTGAACGGCGGCGCGCAGGGCGTCGTCGTCCGGATCAGGGGCGCTGCGAGTGGCTCGGCGCAACGTCTCACCTATCACATGCCGCGGTTCCACCCGCGTGCCGAACAGCCGCCCGGCCACCTCGGCGATCGCCGCACGCTGTTGCTCCAGGGTGCCCGGCCCGGCCAAGGTGGCAGAAGTGCCGACGTACTGCACCGACGGGCTACCACACGCATCACGCACACGCCTGACCAGCATCGCAACGTCCGCGCCCTGACGGCCGCGGTAGGTGTGCAGCTCGTCCAGTACGAGAAACCGCAGCTCACCGGCCTGTTCGACAAGCCGACGCCGCTCATCGGGGCGGGTCAGCAGCAGGTCGAGCATCACGTAGTTGGTCAGCAGCACGTCCGGCGGATGCTGCAGGATCTGCTCCCGTTGCTCGTCGCTTTCCTGGCCGGTATAGCGGGCGAAAGTTACTCGCCGGTCCGTGTCGCCCAAGAACTTCGCCAGCTCCAGCTCTTGGCTGTTGGCCAGCGCGTTCATCGGGTACACGACGATGGCCCGAACACCACGAGCGCTGCCTTCCCTCAGCACGTGGTCAACGATCGGAACGAGGTAGGACAAGCTCTTGCCCGACCCGGTGCCTGTGGTCAACACATAGCTCGCACCAACCTGGGCCGCCGCCACCGCATCTCGCTGGTGCTGATGCAACTGCAAGCACCGGCCACCCACCTGGAAGATCTGGGCGCACGAAGGATGCAGCACTCCCTCTTCGACCAGCTGTCGGATGTCGCCCCCGCCGGCGAACGCAGGGTTAAGTGAGAGCCACGGCTCCGGCCACAGCAAGCCAGCGTCAAGCTCGCGGTCCACCAACCTGCGGATCCGGTCGTCGCGTACGCGCAGGAACCCGTCGACGTAACGGCGGTAGTCACTGACTAGCCGATCACGCACAGCGAAGACATCCACCGTGTCCCCATCCCCCGAATCCCTGCTCCGACGCCGACACCCTCAGAGGGTAGTGGCGCCGTCCGTCAACGCGAGCTGCCCCGCTCCACACACGGGTTCGTGATCCGCTCAGGCCCAAACCTTCGAATTACTCTCGACAGAGAATGCCGAGTACATCGGACGTCGATCAACATCAAGGCTTTGTTACAGGCGGTGGTCGCTACCTAGGCAAATGGAAGATGTTGACGTCCGAGGACAGTGTGTTGTGACCCGCCGCTGTCAGCTACCTCGGTAGCGCCCTCGGTGACGACACAGGCGGACAGCAGTCGCCGGAGTTCGGTGCCGCAGCCGCTGAAATCGAGTGCAGCAGTCGGTGGGACGGCGCGCCGCGCTGGGGACAGAGCGAGCGGGCAGACGCACAGCCATGCTGTCCGGTGATGCCCCACTGGACTGCGACTGCGCCGCCGCGACCGCAAATCATGTGGGCGAGCACTCCGGCAAGGTGGCCTGACTGCCAGGGGGGTGTCTCGCGGTTCTGTGGGGCCGGTGCACCGGCCCCACCGCGGACATCGTTGCACGCAAGCGAACTGCTAGGAGCTGCTTGCTGTTCCAGTGTGGCGACGACGTCATTGGCTACATCGTCCACGAGCGACTCGCTGCGGAAGCCGTCCCGCGCGGGGTGCGGCATCGGTGTCTAACGGCTTTGCTCGTGCGCTTCGATTGACTTGGCTCGAGGGGTGCGGCGACGCCGCCGTGTTGTCGGTGTGTCAGGCGCGTGCTGTCGCTTCTTGTGGTTTAGGTGCCTGGTGGCACCTGGTCGGGATGCATTGTTGCAATCGGGTGTAACCGTTGTGCGCGTGTCAGTAGCCGTTGGATCTCGGTGGCTTGTGGTGCTTTGAGGCGTCGGTAGATGTCGAGTGCTCGGCGGAGGCAAGTTGTTGCTCGTTTGTGGTGTCTGGGGAGGAGACATCGGGCGATGCCTTCGAGGGCGCGGGCTTCTTCGAGCTGGGCGCCTGCGTCGCGGGCGGTGGCGAGGGCTTCTTTGTGGAGGCTCAGCGGGTTGCCGGCGTGGGGCCAGGTGCGGGCGAGGTTGCCGAGGTTGTTGAGGGCGACGGCTTGTTCGGTGCGGTTCTGCAGTTCGAGCGACAGCTGGTATGCCCGTCGGAGCATGGTCATGGCTTGTTCGTGGTCGCCGTGCTGGTGCAGGGCGCGGCCGAGGTAGTTCAGCGAGATGCCTTGGCAGGAGCGGCTTCCGACGGTTTCGTAGAGGCGCAGGGCTTCGATGTGATGGTCGACGGCGGTGTCGCCGTGGCCGTGGGAGCAGGCGATGGCTCCGAGGATGTTGAGGGTGATGGCGTGGCCGCGGGGGTCGCCGAGGGCGATGTAGAGCTTCTGCGCCCACCGGGCGGCGCGTGCTGCAGGTGTGTACATGCCGATGGCGTGGCGGAGGGTGGCGACGACGTTGAGGACGTTGGCTTGTCCGCGTCGGTCGCGTTGCCGGGTGAAGAGGGTGAAGGCTGTGCGGAGTGCGCGGGTGGCGGCGGGGTAGTCGTGGGTGCGGTAGTGCACGACGCCGAGTTCGTTGAGCGCGATGGCCTGTCCCAGGGGCTCGTGGAGTGTCTCGTAGATGGCGTGGGCTTGGGTGAGGTACCGGGCGGCGTCGCGGTGGTTTTCGGTGAGGCGGTGGACGTGGCCGAGTTCGCTGAGTACGGCTGCCTGACCGCGGAGGTTTTCGAGGGACCGGTAGAGGGTGTGGGCGGATTCGAGGCTGGCGATGCTGTCGGTGTAGGAGTCGAGCAGGTAGTGGATGGCGCCGAGGTTTTTGCGGATGAGGGCTTCGTTGCGGCGGTTTTGACTCGGGCCTAGTACTCGGAGCGCGGCGGTGTGGAGAGTGCGCGCCTGGTCCCACCGGCCGGAGAGGCGCAGGAAGGCGTGCAGGGCGGTGGAAAGGCCGACCGCGTACTGCGGGAGGTCGTGCTCGGCGGCGTAGCCGGCGCAGGCGAGGAGGTTGACGCGTTCGGCGTGCAGCCAGCGCAGGGCGTCGTCGGTGCAGGCGATGGCGTCGTGGCCGTGGCGGGGGTGGCCTGAGCAGTCGCCGGGCATGAACGTCGCTGCGTGCGCTGCGGTGCAGTGGTAGTGGTCGAGGAGCCGGGCCCGGGCGCGGTCCCGTTCACGAGGCGGCTCCTCGGTCAGCAGTACTTCGGTGTAGGCGTGGATGAGGCTGTGCAGGCGGTAGCGGCCGGGCTGGGGTTCGTCGACGAGGTGGCCGAGGTAGAGGGCTTCGAGGCGAAGCCGGGAGGTGGCGGGGTCGGAGCCGTCGAGCGCTGCGGCCGCGTGCGCGTCGATGTCGGGCCCGGGGTGCAGGCCCAGCCGGCGGAACAGCCGCTGCTGGTCTGAGGGCAGATCGCGGTAGGAGAGGCTGAAGGCTGCAGCGACGGCGACGTCGTCCGGGTATTCGTCGGCCAGGCCCCGGTGCTTCGCGGTGAGCCGGTCCACCATGTAGCGCAGAGTCCAGGTCGGGTGGCTGACCAGACGGCCCGCAGCCATGGAGATCGCCAGCGGAAGGCCGCCGCACAGGGCCGTGATCTCCCGGATCTCGTCGTCGTCCGGGGGAAGGAGCCGGCTGCGGGCGTGACGGCGGAACATGTCGACGGCCTGATCCGGGGGAAGCACGTCGAGGGAGACGGGTTCGGCGTCGGTCAGGGCGGTGAGTCGGCGTCGGCTGGTCACGAGCACAAGGCAGCTGGGCGTGTTCGGGATGAGCGGGTTGACCTGTGCGGCGTCGACGGCGTCGTCGAGGATCAGCAGAACTTTCTTGTCCCCGACTCGGTCGCGCCACAGACGCGCGCGGTCGTCGATGCGCGCAGGGACCTGGTCTGCCGTGATGCCGGCTGCGAGCAGGAGCGAAGCGAGTGCGTCGTGGGCGGTGACCGGGTCCTGTCCGTGGGTGTGGCCGTGCAGTTCGAGGAAGATCTGCCCGTCGGGGAACACGTCGGCCAGTTGGTGTGCGGCGTGCACGGCGAAGGCGGTCTTGCCGACGCCGGGCATGCCGTCGACAGCGTGGATGGCGATCGTCCGGACCGGGCCTTCGGCGGCGGTGCGTGCGGCGGACAGCAGCCGTTGGAGTTCGGTGTTCCGGCCGGTGAATTCGCGCACGGCCCGGGGGAGCGTGCGCATCGTCGGCGTCACGCGGGTTTCGGGTTGGGGGGACGGGGCGTAGGG
>NZ_PQIA01000116.1 GCF_003385235.1 Amycolatopsis circi
GTGGGGAGAGGTGGTGTGCCTGGGTCCGGTAACGCGAGCGGCGGCTGCATCGGCGAAGGGGCAGCGGGGAGGGGTGGTGTGGGCGTGAGGTCGGTGCGCTGATCTCTCGCCCGGCAGGCTGTCCGCCTATTTGGGAGCGGTCTTGCGGCTGGCGATTCCCGGGCGGCCGCGGTACCTGTGTTCGGCTGGCGATTGGCAGGAAGCGCCAGCCCCGGTGCGGATTGGCTGTGGTCTTGGCGGCTTGCGCGTCTGCTCCGGCACGGGTTGGCTGTGGCTTTGGCAGGCCGTGCGGCTGCTCGGGCGCGGGTCGGGTCTGGTCGCGGTCGGGCTCCGGCCGTTCCAGGACCTGCGCTCGGCTGGAATCCGATCCGTCACCAACCGTCCATCGCCGAGCCGCTGCGCAGCTCGGCACGTCACGCAGCGGGTGCGGCCGGTGCCGGGGCGGCGGGGCGTGCGGCAGTTGCGTTCGCGCGGTCGCAGCGGGTGAACGTTAGGCAGATACCGGAAAAGGCGACCCCGCGGCACCGTCCGCGCTGGCACACTGGGCTCGTGCTTCTGCTCATCAGCGGCAGTCTGCGGGCCGGTTCGGTCAACGCGGCTGTCATCGCGACCGCAGCCGGGTTTACACCGTCCACTGTGTACGGTGGGCTCGACGGGCTGCCGCACTTCAATCCTGACCGCGATCGGGAGCCGTTGCCTGAAGAGGTCGCGGCGTTGCGGGAGGCGATCGGGGCGGCGGACGGCGTCCTGTTCTGCACCCCGGAGTACGCCGGCGGCCTGCCGGGTTCGTTCAAGAATCTGCTCGACTGGACCATCGGCGGCGGCGAGATGTACGGCAAGCCGGTCGCGTGGATCAACGCGTCTTCGGTCGCCGCGCCGACTGGGGGTGCGGACGCGCACGACTCTCTCCGCAAGACGCTCACCTACGCGGGCACCCGCATCGTCGACGACGCTTGTGCGCGGATTCCCATTCCTCGCCAGGCTGTCGAGAACGGCGCCCTGATCGATCCCGACCTGCGCGGGCGGGTCGCGGTCGCGGTGCGGCGGCTCGTGGTGGCGGCCAAACCGGTCAATCCGTGAACGGCTGAGCCAATTGTGAAGGCTGTCCCGCTCGGCACCGGGCCGAGTATTCCCCAGGATGAAGCTGGTGCGGTACGTAATCCGCCGCTGAGCCTAGTAGCCACGAGAACATGGCGGGGGAACGCGAAAATCGGTGGCCTTGCGGCATTTGCCCGGTTAGCGTCCGCAAGGGTGAGCTACGAGCATCCCCTCGCCTACCTCGTCGGCATCGAAGGAACCGCCTTGCTCCGCGCGTTCACCGGCGAGCACGATCGCGCGTTCGTCGAAGCGCGCCTAGGTGAAATCCGCGCGCTGCTGTCCGATGAAGGCCTGGCCGAAGGCGTCGATGTAACCCAGCTCGCCCCGCGAGATGGTTACGCTCGTTGGGCCGCCGCGTACGACTCCGGTGAGAACGCTGCCTTCGCCGACGAGCCCTACCTCGCGACGATCCTCGACACCATTCCGCCCGGCCGCGCGCTCGATGCTGCCTGCGGCACTGGGCGACTCACTCGCCTCTTGGTCGAGCGTGGGCACCACGTCGTCGCCGTGGACGGTTCGCCCGAGATGCTCAGCCACGCCAAGGCCGACTCGACCCTCGTCGCCGACCTGCAGGAACTCCCGGTCGACGACGGTTCGCAGGACGTGGTGCTCTGCGGGCTCGCGTTGTCGCACGTGCCGGACCTGACGCCGGTGCTCGCGGAGTTCGCCCGCGTCCTCGCTCAGGGCGGGCACCTCGTCCTCTCCGACGTGCATCCCGAGCAGGTCCAGCGCGGATCGATTCCCTCGGTACGCACGGCTGACGGCAAACCGGCTCGGGTGCGCACCTATCACCACCGGGTCGGCGACTATCTGCGTGCGTTTTTCGACGCGGGTCTCACGCCGGTGAGCTGCCAGGAGCCGACGCCGACGCTGGCCCAGCCGCAGCACGTTCCCGGCGGGGGACCGTGGGACCTTTGGCCGTGGTCGCTCAACGGTCTGATCCCAGAAGCCTTGGTCGCGGCGGCGAAAGACGTGCCCTCGATGCTGATCTGGCACTGCCGCAAGAACCCCGCATAACCGGCGCGCATATCGGGCGGTGACTGTCCGCCGCGTAAGTCTCACTCGCAGTTCACGGTGCGGTCAGGCGGTCGCCACACGGCTGCGGCGCAATGGTGGCGTGGATGCTCGCCTGCTGGTCTCGCTGTCCGGGGTCACCACGCGCACGCTGCACCGTTGTGCGCATCTGGCGGCCGAACTCGAACGTCGGCACGTTCCGCTGTCGATTCTGCATGTCGCGCGCACCGAGGACGGGCCGGTCACGGCCTGGGTGCGTACGCGCGCCGCGGCGGGTGACTCGGTGCTGCTCAACGGCTATGACCATCGCATTCCGCCAACGCATCGCGCCGTGCACCTGGGTCGCAAGGCTGAGTTCGCCGTGCTGCCTGCACATGAAGCGCGGCTGAGGCTCATCGCCGCGAAGGCCGCTCTCGACGCGACCGGCGTGACTGTCGACGGTTTCGCGCCGCCGCGTTGGCTCGCGTCGACTGGCACTGTGCAGGCGTTGCGGGAACACGGCTTCACGCTGTGCGCCGACCAGAACGCTGTCCGGGACCTGGTGACCGGCGAGATTCGGCGCGCGCGGGTACAAGACTTCACGAGTCAGTCACACCGTACGGAGACTGTCCGCTGCTTCGCGCTTGTACTGGCCTCTGCCCGGGCCGCTCGCCGGGGCGGGTTGGTGCGGCTTGGTATTGATGCCGCCGACCTCAGCCGCCCCGGCTTGCGGCAGGCGTTGCTGGATGCGGTGGACGTGGCCCTCGAAAACCGGGCCTTCGGGAGCACCTACGGCTCCCTGCGCCACACCGCTCCCGCCTAGACCTCCGTCGCGACGCCTCGTTCCAGCACCTTCACGTCGGTGCCTTCCGGGGCGAGGTTCTGGAACAGCCCGTAGTGCATCGCCGGGTTGGCCAGCACCGCCTCGTGGATCGGCACCGACCGGCGCGGCGCGACCGCGCGCAGGAAGTCCACCGCTTCGCCTGCCTTCAGCCACGGGGCTCCGGTGGGCAGGCCGAGCACGTCGACCTTCTGCTCGGGCACGAAGAACGAGTCGCCCGGGTGGTAGAACGCGCCGTGGTCGACGAGGTAGCCGATGTTCGGGATCACCGGGATATCGGAATGGATCACGGCGTGCTCGCCGCCGACGACCGACACCGAGGTGCCGCCGAACTCGAACGCGTCGCCGGGGCGCGCGACCTCGAACTCCAGATGCAGCTTCTCGATCGCCTCGGCCGAACCGGGGTCGACGATCAGCTTCGCGTCCGGATTCGCCTTGAGCAGCCCGGGCAGCCGTTCGACGTCGAGGTGGTCGAAGTGCTGGTGGGTGATCAGCACCGCGGACAGTTCGCGCTCGGCCTCGAAGCCGGTGGAGAACGTGCCCGGGTCGAGCAGAATCCGCTCCGCGGCGGTCTCGAGCAATACGCAGGAATGTCCGAAATGGACGATCCGCATCAGGTTTCTCCTTACCAAGATCGGTCGGCTCAACCCTACGCCGCGGCCGAGGTCCGGGAGGGCCGCCGATTCCCTCCCGGACCTGGAGGACTTTCCGCGGCCGGTCCCGGATGCCATGCTGGCGGGAAGCCCGGGCAACTGTTGGCAGAGTGTCAGCAACCTCGTAGCCTGGGGGTTCACCGAGACGGGGAGAACGCCGATGACCGCGGTCCAGCCGAAGCCGACGCCCGTCGGCGAGACGTTCGATTCGCTCAGCCCGGCCACCGACGAGGTCGTCGGGACCTATCCGGTGCACACGGCCGACGAGGTCGGCACCGCCGTCGAGCGGGCGAGGGCGGCCGCGCGCTGGTGGGACGGCCTCGGCTTCGCCGGTCGCGCGGAGCGGCTGCAGCGCTGGAAGGGCGTGCTCACCCGGCGGCTCCCGCAGCTGTGCCAGGTCGTGCGCGACGAGACCGGCAAGCCGATCGCGGACGCCCAGCTCGAGAGCGTGCTGGCGATCGAGCACATCGCGTGGGCGGCGAAGAACGCCCGCAAGGTGCTCGGCAAGCACCGCCGCTCGTCCGGCCTCCTGATGGCCAACCAGGCCGCCACCGTCGAGTACCTCCCGCTCGGCGTCGTCGGCGTGATCGGGCCCTGGAACTACCCGGTGTTCACCCCGCTCGGCTCCATCGCCTACGCGCTGGCCGCGGGCAACGCCGTCGTCTTCAAGCCGAGCGAGTACACGCCCGGCGTCGGGAAATGGCTGGTCGACGCGTTCGCCGAGATCGTGCCCGAGCAGCCGGTGCTGCAGCTGATCACCGGTTTCGGCGAGACCGGGGCCGCGCTGGTCGGCTCCGGCGTGGACAAGATCGCGTTCACCGGCTCCGCGACCACCGGCAAGAAGATCATGGCCGCCGCCGCGAACACCCTGACTCCGGTCGTGATCGAGGCGGGCGGCAAGGACGCGCTGCTGGTCGACACGGACGCGGACCTCGAAGCGGCGGCTGATGCCACCGTCTGGGGCGCGTTCTCCAACTCCGGCCAGACCTGCATCGGCGTCGAGCGCGTCTACGTGCACGAACGCGTGGCTGACGAGTTCGTCGCGCGAGTCGTGGAGAAGGCGAAGAACGTGCGCGCCGGCTCCGACGAGGACGCGCAGTACGGCCCGATCACCATGCCCTCGCAGCTCTCGGTGATCCGCAGTCACATCGAGGACGCGTTGAAGCGCGGCGGGAAAGCGCTGGTCGGCGGCGTGGAGAGCGTCGGCGACCGCTACGTCCAGCCCACTGTGCTGGTCGACGTCCCGGAGGACTCCGAGGCGGTGCGCGAGGAGACGTTCGGCCCGACGGTCACCATCGCCAAGGTCCGCGACATGGACGAAGCGATCGAGAAGGCCAACGCGACCAAGTACGGCCTCGGCTCCACGGTGTTCTCGCGGGCGCGCGGCGCCGAGCTGGCGTCGCGGCTGCGCGCAGGCATGACCTCGGTGAACGCTCCGCTTTCGTTCGCCGGCATCGCGTCGCTGCCCTTCGGCGGCGTCGGCGATTCCGGATTCGGCCGGATCCACGGCCCGGAGGGGCTGCGCGAGTTCGCCCGCCCGAAGGCAGTGGCGCGGCAGCGGTTCACCGCTCCGCTCACGCTCACTTCCTTCTCCCGCAAGGAATCCACGGACGCGCTGGTCGCCAAGCTGGTCACCGTCCTGCACGGCAAGCGCTGAGGAGAACTGTTGCCCGGCTTCGGCGATTTCCAGCACGAGATCTACTTCGCCGGGTTGTCCGGCCGCGTCCCGGATTTGCCGATGGCGTACGCGGAACTGGAAGCGCGTGCCGCACAAGCGCTTCCGCCGTCCGTACTGTCCTATGTGGCCGGTGGGGCGGGCGACGAGCGGACCCAGCGCGGGAATGTCGAGGCATTCGAGCGCTGGGGACTGGTCCCACGGATGTTCGTTGGCGCGAACGAACGCGACCTGTCGGTGGACCTGTTCGGGATGACGCTGCCGTCGCCGCTGTTCATGGCACCGGTCGGAGTGATCGGCCTGTGTGCGCAGGACGGGCACGGCGACCTCGCGACCGCACGAGCCAGCGCGCGAACGGGCGTGCCGATGGTCGCTTCGACGCTGAGTGTCGATCCGATGGAAACGCTCGTCCCGGAACTGGGCGACACCCCGAGTTTCTTCCAGCTGTACACGCCAACTGACCGTGATCTCGCCGCCTCGCTCGTGCAACGCGCCGAGGCGGCGGGTTTCCGCGGCATCGTCGTCACGCTCGACACCTGGGTCACCGGATGGCGTCCGCGCGACCTGTCGACGGCGAACTTCCCGCAGCTGCGCGGGCATTGCCTGGCCAACTACTTCGCCGACCCGGTCTTCCGGAAGCGGCTCGGCAAGGCTCCGGAGGACGACCCGGCGGCCGCCGTCGGGCTGTGGGCGCAGCTCTTCGGCAACCCGCTGACCTGGGAAGACCTGCCCTGGCTGCGGTCGCTGACCAAGCTTCCGCTGCTGGTCAAAGGCATTCAGCATCCCGACGACGCCCGCCGCGCGATCGACGGCGGGGTCGACGGGATCTACTGCTCGAACCACGGCGGACGGCAGGCCAATGGCGGTCTCCCGGCGCTGGACTGCCTGGCCGAGGTAGTCGATGCCTCCGGCGGCGCGCCGGTCCTGTTCGACTCCGGCGTTCGCTCCGGAGCTGACGTGGTCAAGGCGCTGGCCTTGGGCGCGACCGCGGTGGGCGTCGGCCGCCCGTACGCGTGGGGTTTGTCGTTGGCTGGTGAGGACGGCGTTGTCCATGTTCTGCGTACCTTGCTGGCTGAAGCTGATCTGATCATGGCTGTCGACGGCTATCCGACGCTTAAGGACCTCACCCGCGAAGCCCTGCGGCGGGTCGGCCAGGCCTGAAACACCGCCGGCCGACCCGACGGTTCACGAGGGAAGGAAGTACCCCTCGTGCTCGTCCCACGGGATCTCGAAATCGTCCAGTTGTACCCGCCACTCCGCGTCCGGAACAGCGCGCCGCAGTTCGGTCACCGAGCCCAGCACCAGTCCGAGCACCGCCATCACCCGGTCGACATCGAACGGCATCTTGGTGGAACCGGCCACGATCGCGTCCGGCTCGCTGCCGCCCTCCTCGTACAGGAAGAGGGATTCCTCGTCCGGGTAAGGGAATGACGACTGGTGGGTGGTGACGATGCGCTCGATCGCGGCCGTCTCGGTGGGGGTGAGCGCGGTCGCCCGGCTCGCGTCGTAGTAGAGGGAAGTGCTCATGGCTGGAACCGTAGCGAGAGGGTCCGACAAAAACGGGCAATGTCGACAAAACGTCAGGCAAACAGCTCGCCGAGCAGCTCCGGATCGAGAACGATCGGAGCGGGCCGGTAGGCGGGCGGCTGCTCGCCCAGCAGTTCGCGCACCAGGAAATCCCAGCCGCGGGCCCGGACATACGACAGGCAGTCGATGAACACGTGCTCGGCGCCGGGCACGATGAGCAGTTCGAAGTCCTTGTTCGCCGCGATCAGCCGATCCGCCAGCCGCAGCGTGTTGTCCGGGTGCACGCGGTCGTCCATCTCGCCGTGGACGAGCAACAGCTTGCCCGTCAGCCGATCCGCGATCTCCACATTGGACGATGCCGCCCACGCCCGCGGATTGTCCGCGCCGTCGTAAGCCTCCACGAAGTCCAGGCTGAAATGCTGCGCGTCGTGCGAACCGGACAAAGCAACGCCGACCCGGTAGACTTCGGGGTAGTCCACCATCGCCCGCACCGTCGCGAATCCGCCGCCGGAATGCCCGAACGCGCCCACGCGGTCCAGATCCATCCACGGCCGCGTCTCGGCGAGCTGTCGCATGGCCGCGAGATGGTCGTCCAGGCTGCCCGCGTCGGCGAGCTTGCCGTAAGACGCGTCGTGGAACGCCTTGCTCCTGCCCGGCGTGCCGCGTCCGTCCACGGCGAGCACCACGAAGCCCAGTGCGGCAAGGGGTTCCGCGTCCAGGCCCATGCCGCCCGGGTCGAACGACGGCGAAACCCGGGTGACCTGCGGGCCGGGATAGATGTTGTCCACGACCGGATACGTCTTCTCCGGATCGAAACCGTGCGGCCGGTACAGCACGCCGTAGATGTCGGTGACCCCGTCGGCCGCCTTGACGCAGAACGGTTCCGGCGGCGTCCAGCCGGTCGCGGCGAGCTTCGTGATGTCCGCCCGCTCCAGCTCGACCAGCACGCGACCGGACCAGTCGCGAACCGTCGCCACCGGCGGGGTGTCCACAGTAGACGCGGAGTCGACGAAGTACGCCATGCTGTCGGGCATCGTGACGACGTGGTCCAGCGAATCGTCGGTCAGCTTGGCGAACCCGGTGCCGTCCAAGCCGATCCGGCACACCGTCCGCCGGTACGGATCCTCCGCGACCAGCCCGGACGCGACGAAGTACACCGTCTCCGCTTCGACGCCCAGGATCTGCCGCACCGCCCAATCGCCGGACGTGACCTGGTTCAGCAGTTCACCGGTGTGCAGGTCGTAGCGATACAGGTGGCCCCAGCCGTCACGCTGGGAGTACCACAGCACCTCGTTCTCCAACACGCGCACGATCGGCGGCTCGTACAGCCACTGGTTGGGCTCGACGCGGGTCGGCCCGGTTTCGCTGAGCACCGTGGTGACCTCGCCGGTCGACGGGTCCATCCGGTGTAGCGTGAGGGTGTGCCGGTCGCGCGGCTGGCCGAGGAAGTACACCGCCGAACCGTCCGCCGCCCACCACGCCCACTTGGCCGTCACCGGCGACATCATCGGCGTGAGCAGCGGTTCGGTCTGTGCGCGGACCGTCGTGCCGGTGGCGACGTCGAGCACTACCAGTTCGGCCAGCGCCATCTTTTCGTCGCCGGGGTAGGGATAGCGCTGGGTGTGCAGCGCCGGTGCGCTGCCGTCCGCGGGCCGGGCTTCGAGCAGGTGCGTCTCGCGGACCTCGCGCTCGTCGGTCTGGTGAGTCAGCACCTTGGTCGAATCCGGCGACCATGCGACCGCGGGCGGCAGGTGCGGCAACCCGAACTTGCGCAGCAGGGTGGCGTTGCCGAGGCTCTCCGGGCTGGTGCCGTACTGATAGCCGGGCGCGCCGTCGGTGGTCAGCGGCCATTCGCGGTCGCCGGACACCGCCCAGAGGTCCGCGCCGCGCTGGGACACCGCGACCTTGCCGTCCGGCGAGGGCACGTCCAGCGGGGCGCCCGGCGGCGTCGCGGCGGGCAGCTGCGTCGGGTCGAAGTCCGGGGTGCGCGTGCCCGCGGCCGGGTCGACGAGGAAGAACTGCTTGCTGTCGCCGTGGTTCACGGCGTACCAGAACCGCGCGCCGCCGTCGATCCACTGTGGACGGACGCGGTCGCCGACGATCAGTTCGCCGGGCCGGGCGAGGCGGCGCAGAAGCAGTTCGGCGGCTTGGTAGTTCTCGATGGTCGGCATGTCCGGGTTCCTTCCCCCAGTTGTTTCTGACTTGCGAAACGCTACGTTGCGTTTCCATATCTTGCCAACCTGCATGTTGCGTTTCAGTGGAGTTTATGCAGGTAAACGTCGGTGAATCGTTGCAATGAACGCTAAGGTCAACGCAATGGCCGTGTTGCAATGAGAGCGAGAGCAACGCTATCCTCGGCGAGAACGAAGGAGATCGCGATGCCCGGCGGCAGGCTCACCCAGCAGGAACGCCACCAGATCGCGGTCGGGCTCGCCGACGGTCTTGCGTACGCGGAGATCGCCCGCGGGCTCGACCGGCCCACCTCGACGGTCACGCGCGAAGTACTGCGCAACGGCGGCCCGGCCGGCTACCGCGCCGACCTCGCCCAGCACGCCACCGAACACCGCGCCCACCGGAGCAGGCAATCATCGTCCCGACGGGCTCGCCCAGTTCCGCCGGAGGGCGGACGCGACGCCGAGGCGGTGCGCGAGTACGAGGAGTCGTTCGCCACCGTCTTCACCGACGCCGGGTTGCCGAAGATGACCGCGCGGCTGCTGGTCGCGCTCTACACCACGGATTCCGGCGGTCTCACCGCGGCCGAACTCGTCCGGCGGCTGCAGGTCAGCCCCGCGTCGGTGTCGAAAGCGATCAAGTTCCTCGAACACCAGGGCTTGGTGCGCCGAGAACGCGACGAGGGCCGTCGCGAGCGCTACCTGGTCGACGACGACGTCTTCTACGAGTCGATGATGGCCACCGTCAGCGCCAACCTCCGCCTCGCCGAAACCGCGCGGCGCGGTGTCGAAGTGCTGGGCCCGGACACGGAGGCGGCTGTCCGGCTGGAGGGCATCGCGCGCTTTGTCGACGTCGTCGCGGACAGCATCCGCCGTTCCGCGGAGGAGGCTCGCGACATCCTGCACGCCTACCGGGAAGAGCGCTCGCAACCGTTCGGCTGATCGCCAAAGCCGACGTTACAATGGCCGCGGCATGTGGTTGCAGGAAAAGGCTGGGCGGCTATCCGCCTTGTTGCTCGTCGTCAGCTTGACAGTGATCGCCGTCGGTGCGGCGGCCGTCGTCAGCCGCTTCAATCCCGTTGACCTGCAGGTCTATCGCTTCGGCGCGGACGCCGTCCTCCACGGTGGCGACCTTTACGGCGCTCTCCCCGCCACGACGGCAGGCTCCATGCTGCCCTTCATCTACCCGCCGTTCGCCGCGATTCTCTTCTCCGCCTTGGCACTTCCTCCGCTGTCTGTCGCGTCCTTTGTGCTCGATTTCGTCTCGGTCGTCTCACTCTGGGTCGTCCTGTACGTCGTGGTCCGCCGTCTGCGGCAGGGCTGGAACCGCCGCACCGCCGCAGTGACCGCGTCCGCGCTCGCCGGTGCTGCTTTTGCCTTCGAACCGGTACGCTCGACGCTCTCTTTTGGACAAATCAACCTCGTCCTAATGGCACTAGTCGTGGTCGATTGCCTTGTGCCCAACCCGCGCTGGCCACGCGGCCTGCTAGTCGGCCTCGCCGCCGCGATCAAGGTAACGCCCGCCGGTTTCCTGCTGTTCTTCTTGCTCACCAAGGATTTCCGCGCCGCCCGAAACGCCCTTTTCACCGGTGCCGCAGCCACGCTGATCGGTTTCCTGGTCGCTCCGCGCGCGTCCGCCGAGTACTTCTTCGGCGGCGGTCTCACCGGCGCCGACGGATTCAGCGGATCTCCCTACGCGACCAACCAGACCATCGAAGGCGCCCTCAACCGGCTCGCCCTGCTGCCGCGCACGCACGACCTGCTGTGGCTGGCCTCGTCCGCGTTCGTCCTGATCGCCGCCGTCCTCGTCATGCGACGCGTCGACGGACTGCTCGCCTTCGTCGTCAACGCGGCGACCGTGCTCGTCCTGTCGCCGATTTCCTGGTCGCACCATTGGGTTTGGATCGTGCCCGCAGCACTCATCCTCGCCGCGCGGGTTCGCACGCCCGGCACCGGCGCGGCGTTGCTCGCGGGGCTCGCGGTCTTCATCGTCGCGCCGCACACTTTCGTGCCGTCCAGCGGAATGCAAGAACTCGCGTGGACGCCGTGGCAGCACCTGGTCGGCGACTCCTACCTCATTCTCGGGCTGGGTTTCCTTGCCGGGCAGCTATTCTCGCTGCAGCTCGCCCGCGTTCCCGCCCTGGAACGCGCCCGTTAGGCGGAACCGGGCCATGCCAGGGTCACCAGATCCCGGCCGGAAGACCCGAGATCTGGCGGCATTTCCGGGTCCACGCCCATCTCCAGCAACGCCCGCTCGACCTCCCCGGCCGCGTCGGCAGGAAGACACAATCGCCGCCGGACGACGTCCACCATCGTCGCGAACTCCGCGTACTCCCGCTCCGGCGGCCGTTGCCACACCACGACTTTCGGCTCGATCCCGATTTCCGCGAGCGCTGCGAGAAGATCCTCGGCAGTCGGCCCAGTTGGTCGCTCAATACCGTGAAACCGTTGCCACAACGGATTAAGCGCGGTCAACGGATGCCGCGCGGCCGTCTCGACTACCACCCGCCGCCGCGCCGCCGCAGTGAGCGCCGCGGCGAACGGGGCCAGGTCGGGGACGTTGTAGACCACGTTCCCGCACACGACGACATCCGCCACACCGGCTGACTCGGCAAGCTCGGGCCACCTGCCGGACAACAGCCGATGCTCCACGCCCGCCGCCCGCTCGGCGAACGCGGCGAGCAACTCGTCGTCAGTGTCCAACGCCGTCACCGAGGTGACGTTCGATCGGCCGACCAGGGACAGACTCGCCGCCCCGGCCGCCGCGCCGACGTCGAGCACCGTGCCCGGCTCCCGCAAAGCCTCGGCAGCCAACCGATGCGTCGCCCCGATCGGCTCGGCGATCTGCCGATCGGCCCGCCGCAGAAACACCTCCCGCGGCAGAACCCACGGCGATTCCGGAGGATGCACGGTGTCCGGAATCGCCCAGGCGGCAAGGAGATCCCGCCAGGTTGACAGAGCGGTCATCGAGCCCGGATCAGGTCCGCCGCCTTCTCCGCCACCATGATCGTCGGCGCGTTGGTGTTCCCTCGCGGCACCACCGGCATCACCGAAGCGTCCACCACCCGCAGCCCCGAAACTCCGCGCACCTTCAAGTCCGGATCCACCACCGCGTGCTCGCCGCTGCCCATCGCGCACGTGCCGACCGGGTGATACAGCGTCTGCGTGTTCTCCCGGACATGCTCAGTCAGCGCCTCATCCGACAGCTCATGCGTCGCGGGCAGGAACGGCCGGTCCAAGAACTTCGCCAGCGGACCCGACCGGCCGATCTCGATCAGCGACCGCAGCGCCGACTTGATCGACTCCAGATCGATCGACTCCGCGTAGTAAGCCGGGTCGATTTCCGGCTTCCACAACGGATTCGCCGACTTCAACCGCAGCCGCCCCCTGCTCGCGACGTCGACCAGGGTGGCTGCGGAGGTGAAGCCAGGGCAGGTCGGCTCGCGCATTCCGTTGTCGTAGAACAACGTCGGGGCCACGTGGATCTGCATGTCCGGCGCGGCCAGCCCGTCGCGGGTCGAGTAGAACGCGCCCGCCTCGCCGATGTTCGACGCGAGCGGGCCGCGTTTGGTCAGCTGGTAGCGCATCAGCCCGGCGGGCGTCGCGGAGTCCGCGATGTCGGTCGTGCCCTTAGTCGACCAGATCACGCCGACCGCCGGGTGGTCGTGCAGGTTGTCGCCGACCCCGGGCAGCGCGGCGACCACGTCGATGCCCAGTTCGCGCAGCTGCTCGGCCGGTCCGACTCCGGACAGCATCAGCAGTTGCGGCGAGTTGATCGCGCCGCCGGACAGCAGCACCTCGGCGTCCGCGCGGACGGTCGTCGGCACGCCTTTGTCCAGATAGGACACTCCGACCGCGCGGGTGCCCTCGAAGACAACGTTGGTGACCTGCGCGTTCGTGCGCACCGTGAGATTTGGCCGCTCCAGGGCAGGCCGCAGGTAAGCGTCCGCGGTGGACCAGCGACGGCCGCGTTTGCAGGTGACCTGATAGAGCCCGGCCCCCTCCTGCGACTCGCCGTTGAAGTCGTCGGTGTGCTTGAGCCCCCACGAAACGGCGCTGTCCACCCATGCGGTCGACAGCTCGTGCGTGAACCGCCGGTCCTCGACGTGCAGCGGGCCGTCCGTGCCGTGCAGCGGATCGCCGAAGCGCTGGTTGCCTTCGGCGCGCTTGAAGTACGGCAGGACGTCGTCCCAGCCCCAGCCGGTGGCTCCGTGCGCATCGCGCCAGCCGTCGTAGTCGGCGCGGTTGCCGCGGATATAGATCATCGCGTTGATCGACGAGCAGCCCCCGAGCATCCGGCCGCGCGGCCAGTACGCCGTCTTGCCGGTGTGCTTCTGCTCGACGGTCTCGTAGTTCCAGTCCCACTTCGTCTTGAACAGCGACGCGAACGCCGCCGGGATCCGGATCTCGTCCGCGGTGTCCTCGCCGCCCGCCTCGAGCAGCAGCACCCGCGCGGACGGGTCCTCGCTCAGCCGGTTCGCCAGCACGCAGCCCGCGCTGCCCGCGCCGACGATCACGTAGTCGAAGGAGTCCTGCTCTGGCACGCTGCCTCCCGGTGGTGTTGACACCCTGTCAACGACACATCATGGCGCAGGTCACGCTACGCGCAAGTCCCCGGAAAACCGATCAGTCGGAAGGGGCATCGAACCCGGCGGAATTCGGCGCCCCGCGCGACGGCGTGGGTCACGTCTCCTCCCCGACACCGGTCTGTCTGCCGGTCCAGCTGGTGAAGTACGCTTCAAGCGCACCCACGACCTGCAGAAATAAGGAGCAGCCAGCCGTGGCTCGAGTCGTTGTCGACGTCATGCCCAAACCCGAGATCCTCGACCCGCAGGGCCAGGCGGTGGCGCGTGCGCTGCCGCGGCTGGGCTTCTCCGGGGTCGCCAACGTGCGCCAGGGGCGGCACTTCGAACTCGAGGTCGACGACGACGTCGATGACGAGACGCTGGCCAAGATGGCCGAGGGCTTCCTCGCCAACCCGGTGATCGAGCAGTGGACGATCCGGCGGGTCGAGGCGTGAGCGCCCGCATCGGCGTCATCACCTTCCCCGGCACGCTCGACGACGGCGACGCCGCCCGCGCGGTCCGCTACGCCGACGCCGAAGCCGTTTCGCTCTGGCACGCCGACGACGACCTGAAGGGCGTCGACGCGGTCGTCGTCCCGGGCGGCTTCTCCTACGGCGACTACCTGCGCGCCGGCGTGATCGCCCGCTACGCGCCGGTGATGACCTCGGTCATCGACGCCGCCCGCAAGGGCATGCCGGTGCTCGGCATCTGCAACGGCTTCCAGATCCTGTGCGAGGCCGGTCTGCTTCCCGGCGCGATGATCCGCAACGTCGGCCTGCACTTCGTGTGCCGCGACCAGTGGCTGCGCGTCGACAACAACACCACCGCGTGGACCACGCGCTACGAGGCGGGCGCGGAAATCCTGGTGCCGCTCAAGAACAACGACGGCTGCTACGTCGCCGACCAGTCCACTGTGGACATGCTGGAGGCGGAGGGCCGGGTGGCGTTCCGCTACGTCGGCGGCAACCCGAACGGCTCCCGCAACGACATCGCGGGCGTCACCAGCGAGAACGGCCGCGCGGTCGGTCTCATGCCGCACCCGGAGCACGCGATCGACGCGCTCACCGGCCCGTCCGACGACGGCCTCGGCATGTTCTACAGCGCGGTCGACGCGCTCGTGAAGGCCTGAGCCAAAGGTACGTGAGGGGAACCCTGAGGGAATCTGATTCCCTCAGGGTTCCCCTCACGGCTTTTACTTGCTGTGGTCGCTGGAGAGCCAGCGCTCGGTGCGCACCCGCACCAGCACCGAGGTCTCCTTGAGCGAGCCCTCGACAAACTCCCGTGCGTTCGCCTCGGACGCGTACCGCGAGGCAATGGCGAGCGCCTGCTCCTCGGTCGGCGCAGAGGACCGGTCCACGACCGGACCGGACACCGTGACGTACTTGTACGGCTGGGTTTCTTGCTGCACCGTGAGGCTCAGCTTGCCCGAGGCCTCGATCGCCCGGTCCTTCGCCGACCCCCGGTCCATCCAGATCAGCAGCTCGCCGCCGGGCTCGTAGTCGTACCAGACCGGAACCGCGAGCGGAGCCGCGCCGTCCCGGCCGATCGACAGCACACCCACGCGCTTCTCTGCGAGGAACTTCTCTCGTTCGTCCACCGTCATGACCGCCATCCGGCGTCACCCCCAGGCTAGAAAGATCAGGATCCGCTTGTGCCCAACGCCGAATCCCGGGCAGACATTCCGTGTTGTTCGCCTCGGCCACACCGCCTGATCAGTTCGAACTGACGGGACCATGCCGCGGGATCGCGCCGGCTTAAAGGCGATCCCGCCGCCTCGGCGAAGCCGAGGCAGAAGACTCAGCCGAGCCGGAAGACCAGTGCCGTGGACTGCCCGTTGTAGATCCCGCGGACTCCGTAAACGACCCCGTCTGCCCAGAACAAGCGGCAGAACCACGGTGCCAAGCGGCGATTGCCGGAACCCGGGAGCGAGACCGTGCGCACGGGTGTCACCGCTCCGGTGTCCAGTGAGAACTTGACGATGTGCTGATCAGGACTGTCCTGGCCAGCGGAGACCACGGCGATCACCTGCCCGCCCTCCACCGCGAGCGGTGCCGCGACAATGCCGCCGCCGGGTGCCGGGGCTTCCCAGCGTTTGGCACCGGTGCGGAGGTCGAACGCGGCGAGGCGGTTGGGCTTCTGCGGGTTTGTCAGGGCGATCATCGTGGTGCCCGTGACGAGTGCTCGCGAACGTCGATGTGACGTGCCGTTGGAGACCCCGCTCAGGCTGTAGCCGAATCCGTCGTCGCCCATGAAGCCGTTCAACGCGTCTCCGGCCTCGATGGTGGAAACCGGTTCGAGCGAGTCGTCGAGAGTTTCATACAACCCTTTCGATGTATCGCTGAGGTAGGCGACCAGCGGCGACGCGCTCACCCACGCCATCGTGAGGAAGGACTTGCTCTTCACGAACTCGTTGTGCTGCTTGATTTTTCCGGTCGCGGGATCGACGGCAACGGCGACGTACAAGTCGTCGCCGGCGTCCTTGGCGCTGCAGTGGGACAGCAGCACGAAGTCCGCGCTGCGCGGCATCCCGTCCGACGGGATGCAGTTCGAGTACACCTTCTCGTCGGTCGGTGGCGTGACCTCGGACCAGCGGACGGCGCCGGTGGCCGCGTCCAGCCCGAGCAGCTGCTGGTAGTGCACGACCACGACCGAACCGCCGACGATCGCCAGCACTGCGTGCTCGTCGAGTTTCGCCTCCGACGGGCTTCCCGACGAGGTGATGGGCATCGCCTGCTGCCATAGCAGCTTTCCCGCGTTGACATCCAGCACGGCCGCGCTCGAGCAGAGATCCCCATAGCCGACGGCGACGTGGTTATCGACGACGGAGGTGCTCGCCCCGCAGAAATGGCCGGAGGGGGAGGGGATCCTCCAGCGTTCCTTGCCGTCGCTCCGTGCGTACGCGACCGCATAGGTGTCGTTCACCAGCACCAGATCGTCGCCCACGACCCAGGAATCGATGCCGTTCTCGTACGGCGGGATCCGGTCCGATCCCAGCTGCCACGGACCTGGCTGTGACACCGCGATCGCGTGGCCGGGCACCTTGCCGCTGTTGAGCGCAAGCGGTACCACGATCGCCGCGATCACCACGGCTACCAGAAATGCCGAGCTTGCGAGGAGGGCCCGCCGGCCACCTATTTTGTCAGTCACTACCCGCTCCCCTTTCGATGCGGATAGTGTATTTGGGGAAATCTGATTCCCCCAAAGTTCACCCACAGCTTTCACTGCGCCAGATTTGTCGTCCGGGAATCGCGCTTCAGCTCGCGGCCGCGACCAGCTTCGCGTACGGGCCGTCCGACGCCAGCAAGTCCTGGTGCGGGCCAAGCTCGGTGATCCGCCCGCCTTCGACCACCGCGACCCGGTCCGCCGCCGCGGCCGTGTGCAGCCGGTGCGCGATCGCGATCACCGTGCGGCCTTCGAGCACCGCGTTCAGCGACCGTTCCAGCTCCCGTGCCGAACCGGTGTCCAGCAACGACGTCGCCTCGTCCAGCACCAGCGTGTGCGGGTCGGCCAGGACGACCCGGGCGAGCGCCAGTTGCTGCGCGAGCCCGGCCGGGACCGAGTACGCGCCGGAGCCGAGTTGGGTGTCCAGACCGTCCGGCAGCCCGGCCGCCCATTCCGCCGCACCGGCGGACGCGAGCGAGGCCATCAGTTCCTCGTCGGTCCAGTCGCCACCGTCGCGCCGGGCGGGCAGCGCCAGGTTTTCCCGCAGCGTCCCGGAAAACGTGTGGTGCTCCTGCGTCAGCAGCAGAACCTCGCCGCGCAGCACGTCGTCCGCGAGCGTCGACACCTCGGTGCCGCCGACCTGGATCGAACCCGCCGTCGGCGCCGAAATCCCGGCCAGCAGCCTGCCCAGCGTCGACTTGCCCGCACCCGACGGCCCGACGATCGCCAGCCGTTCGCCGCGCGGCACACTCAGGCTGATGCCGTGCAGCACCTCGCGATCCGCGGTGTAGCCGAACCGGACGTCGCGGACCTCGATGTCGCGTCCGCGCGGCACGTCGGCGATCTTCTCGGCCGTTTCGGTCGGCCGCACGCCGAGGATCCGGCGTGCGGCGGCGATCGCGACCTGCAGGTCTTCCAGCCAGAACAGCGCCTCGTTGAGCGGCGTGGTCATCGCCTGCGCGTACGCCAGCATCGTGGTGATCGTGCCGAGCCCGGCCCAGCCCTGCTGGTACGCGAACAGCCCGAGCAGCAGCAGCGCCGCGATCGGCAGGACGTAGCTGAACTCCAGCGACGGCAGCCAGCGCAGCTGATACGCCCGCATCCGCCGCTCGCCGAGCACCGCCTGGTCGAGCGCGCGATGTCCGGTGCCCAGCCGCCGTTCGGTGAGGCTCAGCGCCTCCGCGGTCCGCGCGCCCTCCACCGTCTCGTGGGTGACCGACTGCAGGTCGCCCCACCGGTCGAGCATCCACGCGAACGCCTTCGGAATCACCCGCTGGTACCAGATGTTCACCGGGACCAGCAGCGGCAGCGCGACGAGCAGGGTGAGCGCGAGCAGCGGAGACGTCACGATCATCGCGATAGTCGTCAGCAGCACGGTTGCGGTGGCGATCAGGATTTCCGGCGCGGCGAAGCGCACCGCGTGGTCCAGCCTGCTGATGTCGCTGGTCGCGCGGCTGAGCAGGTCGCCTGTTCCGGCCGCCTCGACGGTGCCGAGCGGCAGGTCGAGTGCGTTCTTGACGAACCGTTCGCGGTTCTCCGCCAGCACGCGTTCGCCGAACACGCGCCCGCGCAGCCGGGCCGCCTTCTTCGCCCACGCCTGCAGCACGAGCACCACCACGAACGCCGCCGCCAGCAGGTCGACCCGCATCGTCGTGCCGTGGCTGACCACGCCGTCCACCAGGAGGCCGAGCAACTGCGGCCCGGCCAGCCCGATCAGCGTGGCCAGGAAGAACAGGCCGAGCATCAAGGAGAACTCGCGCCGGTGCTCGGCGGCCGTGCGCCGCACCCATTGCCGGACCTCGCGCCTCGACGCGAGCGGGAGCCGCGTCGTCATACCGTCACTGCCTTTCCGTGCACGACCTCGTCGGCCACGTTCCTCCACAATGGACTCTGGCTGAACACCACCGTGGTCCTTCCGTTCCGCAATTCCTTGGCGCGCTGGGTGATCCGGGCCTCGGTGTGCGCGTCGACGGCCGAGGTCGGCTCGTCCAGCAGCAGCACGTCGGCGTCGGTCGCGAGCGCCCGGGCCAGGCTCAGCCGTTGTCGCTGGCCGCCGGACACTTCCCGTCCGCGTTCGCCGATCAGCTCGTCGACGCCGCGCGGCAGTGCTTCGACGATGTCCTCGGCGTCCGCCGCGTGCAGCGCCGCGAAGATGTCGACGTTGCCCGGACGCGCGGGCTCCAGCTGTTCGCGCAGCACGCCGGAGAACCAGATGTCCTGGTTGTGTGCGTACACCACGCGGGTCCGCAACTCGGCGAGCGCGACGCGATCCGCGGGCACCCCGCCGACCAGCACCTTTTCGTCCTCGCCCGGATCGGCGAACCGGGCCATCCGCTCGGCGATCGCTTCCGCTTCGGCACCGAGGTCGACCACCGTCAGCTTGCCCGGCGCGACCCGGATGCCGCTGGTCGTGTCCACCAGTTCCAGCGGCCCGTCCGGCAGCGGCTGCGGCGACGCCGGGTCGGCCAACCTCGGCCGCAGGGAGAGCAGCCCGCACACCTTGCGCGCCGCGACCAGGCCCGAGGTGAGTGCGCTGACCTGCTCGGTCGCCGTGCTCACCGGCACCACCAGGAACGCCGAAACGCCGTAGAACGCGACCAGTTCGCCGACGCCGATCGTGCCGTCGAGCGCGAGCCGGGCGCCCAGCCAGGTGATCGCCACCGTGACCAGTCCGGGCAGCAGCACTTCCGCGGCGGCGAGCCACGATTCGCTGCGCCCGACCTCGACGCCGGACCGGCGCACCAGCTGGCTGGCGTCGTGGAACCGGCGCAGGAACCGCCGTTCGCCACCGACACCGCGCAGGATCCGCAGCCCGGACACGATGTCCGCGCCGAGCGCGTTCACGTCGCTCAGGTTCTCCCGCTGCGTGGCCTTGCGCTTCTGCAGCGGCGCGAGCAGCGGGCCGATGCCGAGCACCGCGAGCGGGACGCCGACGAGCGCGACGATGCCCAGCAACGGCGACGTGCCGAGCATCGCGATCCCGATGACCACGAAGGCCACGAGCGACCCGATGGTGCGGCCGATGACCTCGAACGCGTTGCCGATCCAGTTCATGTCCGACGAGGTGACCGCGACGACGTTGCCGGTGCTGGCCGCCTCGCGCAGGCTCGCCCCGAGCCGGGTCGTGTGGTCGGTGACCAGGCGTTGCGTGGTGCCCGCGCCGTGTATCCACATGCCGTACGCCGCGAAGTGCAGCCCGGTGCCGAGCAGGGCCTGCACCACGCCGAGCACGCCGGCGACCACCGCCCAGCGCCAGAGCGAGGAGGTGTCGCCGTCCGCGATCGCGCCGACGCCGCGGCCGATCACCAGCGGCAGCAGGGCGCTCGGCAGCGACCAGCCCGCCCCGGTCACCGCCGCGCCGAGGACGAGCCACGGCCGCGCGCGCAGGACCGCCAGCAGATACCGGACCGGCGTCGGACGCTGCGGGAGTCGGATGTCGGGAAAGCGGTACGTGGCGGAAAGCACGATCACTGACGCTAAGCCGCCGGGACCGTCCGGCGCGACTGATTTATGCCCCGGCCGAACGTTCCGTGAAGGACTCCTTGAGGGAATCTGATTCCCTCAAGGAGTCCTTCACGGACCTCCCCCGGGCCAGGCTGGGCGGCTGCGGGTGTGACCCGGCCGACACGTAGTCTTGCGGGTGTGGCGAACCCTGACACGGATACCGTGACCAGCACAGTTGACACCACCGCAGTGGCCGCGGCGACCCCGGAAACGAGCCAGCCGTACGTCGAACTCGGCCTCGCCGAAGACGAGTACGCGCGGATCCGGGAAATCCTCGGCCGCCGGCCCACCGACGCCGAGCTAGCGATGTACTCGGTGATGTGGAGCGAGCACTGCTCCTACAAGTCCTCGAAGAAGCATCTGCGCTACTTCGGCGAGACCGCCACCGACGAGATGAAGGCCAAGATGCTGGCCGGCATCGGCGAGAACGCGGGCGTCGTCGACATCGGCGACGGCTGGGCGGTCACCTTCAAGGTGGAAAGCCACAACCATCCGTCCTATGTGGAGCCGTACCAGGGCGCGGCCACCGGCGTCGGCGGCATCGTGCGCGACATCATGGCGATGGGCGCGCGGCCGCTCGCGGTGCAGGACGCGCTGCGCTTCGGCCCGGCCGACGCGCCGGACACCAAGCGCGTGCTGCCCGGCGTGGTCGCGGGCGTCGGCGGCTACGGCAACTGCCTCGGCCTGCCGAACATCGGCGGCGAGCTGGTCTTCGACCCCTCCTACGCGGGCAACCCGCTGGTCAACGCGCTGTGCGTGGGCGCGATGCGCACCGAGGATCTGCACCTGGCGTTCGCGTCCGGTTCGGGCAACAAGATCATTCTGTTCGGCGCGCGCACCGGCCTCGACGGCATCGGCGGCGTGTCCGTGCTCGCCAGCGACACCTTCTCCGGCGACGAATCCGCGGCCGGGCGACGCAAGCTGCCCAGCGTGCAGGTCGGCGACCCGTTCACCGAGAAGGTGCTCATCGAATGCTGTCTCGACCTGTTCAAGGAGAATCTGGTCGTCGGCATCCAGGACCTCGGCGGCGCCGGGCTGTCCTGCGCGACGTCCGAGCTGGCGGCCGCCGGTGACGGCGGCATGCACATCTACCTCGACCGGGTTCCGTTGCGCGCCACCGGAATGACGCCCGCCGAGGTGCTCTCCAGCGAGTCGCAGGAGCGCATGTGCGCGGTCGTCTCGCCGGAGAACGTCGAGGCGTTCATGGCGGTCTGCGCCAAGTGGGACGTCATCGCCACCGACATCGGCGAGGTCACCGACGGCGAGCACCTCGTGATCACCTGGAACGACGAGATCGTGGTCGACGTGCCCGCGCACACCGTCGCGCACCAGGGCCCGGTGTACGACCGCCCGATCGAGCGCCCCGCTTTTCAGGACGGCCTGATCGCCGACACTTCCGCGCAGCTGCCGCGTCCGTCGACGCCGGAGGAACTGCGCGCGGACTTCCTGAAGCTCATCGCGTCGCCGAACCAGGCGTCGAAGGAATGGGTGACCGCGCAGTACGACCGCTACGTGCGGGGCAATTCGGTGCTGTCCCAGCCGTCCGACTCGGGCATGATCCGGATCGACGAGGACAGCAACCGCGGCGTCTCGGTGGCTACCGACTGCAACGCGAAGTTCGTCTACCTCGACCCGTACCGCGGCGCGCAGCTCGCGCTGGCCGAGGCGTACCGGAACGTCGCCACCGGCGGCGCGACTCCGGTCGCGGTGTCCGACTGCCTCAACTTCGGCGCCCCGACCGACCCGGGCGTGATGTGGCAGTTCGAGCAGGCCGTGCACGGTCTCGCCGACGCGTGCGTCGAGCTGGGCATCCCGGTCACCGGCGGCAACGTCAGCTTCTTCAACCAGACCGGCGACACGGCGATCCTGCCGACCCCGGTGATCGCGGTGCTCGGCGTGATCGACGACGTCACCCGCCGCATCCCGACCGGCATCGGCGCCGAAGCAGGCGAGACGCTGCTGCTGCTCGGCGACACCCACGACGAGCTGGACGGCTCCGCCTGGGCCCGCGAGCTGCACGGCCACCTCGGCGGCGTTCCGCCCCGCGTGGACCTGGCCCGCGAGAAGCTGCTGGCCGACGTCCTGGTGGCCGGTTCGCGTGACGGCATGATCTCCGCCGCGCACGACCTCGCCGACGGCGGGCTCGCACAGGCCCTCACCGAGACTGTCCTTATTGGACAGTGCGGGGCGCGGGTCTTCCTCGACCGCGACCAGGACCCGTTCGTGCAGCTGTTCTCCGAATCGTCCGGCCGCGTGCTGGTGGCGGTCCCGCGCACGGAGGAGCTGCGGTTCACCGAAATGTGCACCGCGCGCGGCCTGCCGTGGCGCAAGACCGGTGTCGTCGACCCGGATTCCGGCACGCTGGAGATCCAGGACGTCACGGAGTTCACCCTCGACGAACTGCGCGAGACCTGGGAGAAGACCCTTCCGGCGCTCTTTGACTGAGGCGTCGTGAGTGCCTATGCCGGTTAGAACCGGCGTAGGCACTCACGACCTGAACGTGACCACCTCCGCCAGCGAAGCCCGAGGGATCGCCGGCCGAGGCTCGTCCGGATCGGCGTACCCGATCGACATGCCGCATCCGAGCACATAACCGGCAGGCGGCTCCGCGATTTCCGTGACGCTCCGGTGGTACCGGCCCCACGCGATCTGCGCGCAGCTGTCGAGCCCCTCCGCGCGGAGCAGCACCATCACGGTTTGCAAGAACATCCCCGCGTCCAGCCATTGCGGCGGAAGCATCTGCTCGTTCAGATAGCAGAACAGGCCGACCGGCGCACCGAAGAAGTCCCAATTCCGGACGCGGACCCGCTCCCGGCCCGCACGGTCTTCCCGCGCGACGCCGACCGCGCCGTAGCGCAGTGCTCCCAGCTCCTCGATCCGCCGCGCGTACTGCTCGGGCAGCGCTTCCGGATACGGCAGAACCTGGGGCGGATCACCGGTGTCACCGTCGGTGATGCGCTCTCGGACGACGTATTTCAGCTCGGCCAGCTTCGCGCCGGTCAGGACGTACACCCGCCACGGCTGCAGATTTCCCCCCGAGGGCGCGCGCAAGGCCGTGGTGAGGACTCGGGTCAGGACTTCGTCGGGCACTGGCTTGCCGAGAAAGCCGCGGACCGACCGCCGGGAGCACACCGCTTCATACACGTCCACGGTTTTTTGATGCTACTCAGATCGGCGTCGCGACATATCCGCCATTCCGAGGTTCCAGCTTCCAGCCGTCCGGCAGCTGTACGTCCGCCGAATCCGCGAAAGTCGTCCCGCTGAACAGGACTTCCTTCGCGAAAGTCGCGCCTTTGAAGGTGGTCGCGCCCTTGAACGCGGTGTCGGAGAAATTGGTCCGCTCCGAGAACGCGGTGCCGGAGAACCAGGCCCGGTCGAGGAAAGTCGCGTCGCGGCAACGGAAAACGCCCACCAGGCGACCGCGGTCGGTGCCCGCGGCGGTGAAGTAGGCCTGCCCGGTGAAGACGCAGCCGCTCAAGTTCGTGCTGCTGTACAGCGACGCGTGCCGCAGCAGCAATCCGCCGATCCGGCGGTGGGAAAGGTCGAAATACTCCAGCACCGCGCCGGTCAGATCGAGGTCCGGACCCGGTCCATCCACATCGGACGGTGGCAGCAGATCTCGGACGAGCCGTTGCGGAGCCGCACCTGCAGCTCGCGTTCCTGCTCCGACGTGCCTTCCAGACCGCTATAGCGGCCATGCGTGAACGGCCGCCGCAGATAAGAACACAGCACGTCCAGCACGGTCTGCCGATACTCCGGCCGCGTGCGCGCCAGCCCGGCCAGCGCGTGCAACGCCCCCACCCGCACCTGATCGGCCTCGTGCCCCAGCAATTCGACCGACTTCGCGAACCGCTCGTCGGAGATCCGCTCGCGGTCGACGTCGTGCCGCTGCTGTTCGATCACCTGTCGCGCCTCCTCGACGCGGCGACGGCGATCGTTGAGCCACAACGCATACAGCGCCACGACCGCGCCACCGGCGAGACCGCCGGTTTTCAGCGCGTCGCTGCGGCTCGTCGCGGGGTCGGTGAGAAGCCAGCCACCGACCCCGCACAGCAGTGCCACGGACGCGATCAACGTCCACAGCAGCGGCGAGCGCACCGGGTCAGAACGCCAGGATCAGATACAGCCCCACGCAGTAACCGCCGCCGCGGTTCATGATCACCATCGTGCCGCTGGCGTCCTTGCCCGACAGCGTGCCGGTGATCCGGGCGCTCGTCGTGGCGCTGCCCGCGGTGACCTTGCCCAGCGTGAGCTGCGGGTCGCCGCTGGTGGTCTCGTCGATGCTCTTCTTCGACATGCTCTCGGTGCCCTGGCAGGCCAGCGCGGTGGCGCCAGCGGCGTCCTTGGCGTTGAGCTTGGCGAGGAAGTTGTCGATGACCTGCTTCGCCTCGCCCGACGCACCGCTGGAGCCGGGGTCCTCGCTCGAATCCGTGGACGGCGACGACGAGTCGCTCGGCAGCGGAGCCTCCGACGACTGGGACGGAGCCGGGGCCGGCGGCTGCGCCTGCGAGCTGCCCTTGTCGTCCTTGCTCAGGAAGAATCCCGGCGCGACGAACCCGGTGATGCCCAGCGCGACCACCACGACGACCGCGACGGCGATGCCGATCCACAGCCCGGTCTTGTTGTTCTTCGGCGGCTGGCCGCCCGGTCCGCCCGGGTATTGCCCCTGGTCCCAGCCCTGCTGCGGGAACTGCTGGGTGCCCGGGTACGGCTGCTGCTGGTACCCCGGGTACTGCTGCTGAGCGTTCGGGTCCCAGCCCTGCTGCGGCTGCTGCTGAGCGTTCGGATCCCAGGCGGGCTGCTGCTGGTGCTGGGCGTTCGGGTCCCAGCCCGGCTGCTGCTGAGCCTGGTTGGGGTCCCACCCCGGCTGCTGCGGCACCCCGCCCGAGCCGGGCTGCTGCCAGCCCTGGCCGTAGGGGTCCCCGCCCTGTCCGGGCTGCGGTGGGTAAGTCATCTCCGGTTCCGCCTTCCTGCTGCACCGACTCGCGCCGCGGTCTGACGCCCCGCCGGCCCAGGCGGTTCCGTCTCCGCCCCAGGTCTGCATTGTGCAAGGCGGGTAAAGCTCGCACAAAAGCGGCTCCCGGCCGCCCCGCCCGGCAGGAGGAGGGGAGGACCGGGAGCCGCGTCCGTGCGCGCCCCTCAGATCAGCCGTTGGCGAGTGCCTGCAGCCGGTCGTAGGCGCCGTTGAAGGTGTCCTGGTCCAGCGGGCTCGAGGTGTACTGCCAAACGGTGTAGTAGCCCCAGTTGTACGGAAGCGTTCCGGCCGAGGACGCGTACCGCGCGACCCACAGCGGCGCGGTGCTGGAGAAATCGCCGCCGGCGCACTGGTTCCACCAGTTCGTCGACGTGTAGATGACCGGCCAGCGACCCGTCCTGGCGTGATAGGTGTCGTGGAAGTCCTTGATCCACGCGGTCATCGACGCCTTGCTCAGGCCGTAACAGGTCGCGCCGTAAGGGTTGTACTCGATGTCGAGCACACCGGGCAGCGTCTTGCCGTCGCCCGACCAACCGCCGCCGTGCGAGACGAAGTAGTTCGCCTGCGTCGCGCCGCTGGAGGTGTTCGGGGTGGCGAAGTGGTAGGCGCCGCGGATGAACCCCTGGTTGTAGGAACCGTTGTACTGCTGCGCGAAGTACGGGTTCGTGTAAGTCGTGCTCTCGGTGGCCTTGGTCCACACGAACCGCTTGCCCTGGCCCCACCAGTTGCCCCAGTCGACATTGCCCTGGTAGCCGGACACGTCGATGCCGGCGACGGTGGCCGCCACCTGGTTCGGCAGCGCGGCCGCGGGTTGCGGTTGCTGCGCGGCGGTTTTCGTCTCGGGGGTGGACTGATCCCCCTCGACGCGCCGGATCTGCGAACCCATCGTGTGGTTGTTCGCCTGGATGTCGGCGTTGACGGCGTTGATCTCCCGCGCCGAAAGCGGGGAAGCCGCCGGAGCGGCCGTCGCCTCTGTCGAAGCGCCGAGCAGGAGCGCGACAACGGGGACGGTCAGAGCGGACAGCAGCGCGATACGCCGTCCTCTTCGGGAAGTGGACATCGTCGATCCCTTCACAGATACCCTCGCGGAGGGCGGCTATGTGCAGGTAGCCGCCACGGAGGAGATTCTTGAGGACGAATCGTCGTTTGTCATCAAGTTCCGTGAAGATGAATGGTCGAGTGGGTGATTTTCATCGGTCGGTGATGACTAATTCGTGACAACGTCACGAACGTTCACCCGAATGCCAGATTGCGCAGCGCCGACTGGGTTCCGTTGAGCCAGTTCTGGTCTCCCGGCAGCGACCCGCTGTTCGAGAACTGCCAGATGGCGTGCTGTCCCCAGCCCGCGGGGAGTTCGCCGATGAAGGAGTTGTAGCGTGCGATCCAGAGCGGATTCCCTCCGAAAGAAGGGTTGTTTCCGGTGCAGCGTTTCCACCAGCTGGTCGAGGTATAGATCGTCGGGAGTCGTCCGGTGCGGGCGCGATAGGTGTCGGAGAACGCGCGAACCCACGCGACCATCCCGTTCGCGTCCTTGCCGTAACACGTATCGCCGTAGGGGTTGTATTCCATGTCGAGTGCGCCCGGAAGCGTCTTGCCGTCGGCCGACCAGCCGCCGCCGTGCGCAAGGAAGTAGTTGGCCTGCGCGGCGCCGTCGGACACGTCCGGCCGCGCGAAGTGATAGGCGCCGCGGACCAGCCCGGCTTGGTAGGAACCGTTGTACTGCTGGGCAAATTGCCCGCTGACGAACCCGGTGCCCTCGGTCGCTTTCACGTACACGAATTTCGCGCCCGCTCCGGCCGCGCTCGGCCAGTCGACCGGGCCTTGGTGTCCGCTGACGTCGTGCCCGAGGTACTGGTCCGCCGTCGTGTACACGATGCTCGGCGATCCCAGCACGCCTTCGTGTTTCGCGATTTGCGAACCGGCGTAGTTGTCGGCGGCCCCGGCGTAGCTCGGCGCCGCCTCCGCCGTTTCGCACAGGGTCGTGCCGGTGATCCCGGCGAAGAGAACCGCGCTCCAGCGCAGCAGCAGATGACGCTTCACCCAGGGCTCCTCACCGGACGCGTGTACTCCTGCTGCGTCACGATGCCCGGATGCGGGGATTTCGGCGAATCATGATCACTCGGCAGAGTGGTCTGCCCAGGTCAGCGCCGCTCTTCGGCCAGCGCCTTCAGCAGATGCTCGGCCGGTACGACCGCGGTGATCAGGTCGTGCGGGTTGACCGCGAGCGGATGTCCGGCGAGCAGCCCGGCGATGTCGCGGCCGAGCACCGCGCGGGCGTGCGGCCATTCGCGCGGCACCAGCGACTTCGACGTGTAGGCCGGAACCATGACCCGGCCGCCGGCGTTGTGGAAGCCGATCACCGTGCGCTGCACCGGGGACAGGGCGTAGACGAGCAGCGTCGAATCGAGGATGACGCGCGGCAGGTCTTCGGCGGGCCGGTGCTCGGTGCGGACCATCTGCAGCAGCCGCTCGAGTTCGTTGCGGGGCTCGGGAAAACCGAGCGCCTTCGGCGAGGGCCGGTACCGGTCGTTGGGGTGGAAGTCCTCGACGACCTCTCCCGTGCCGTTCACCGGATACGCGCCGACGACCGCCCACGACGGAACGGGACCGCGAGCGTCGAAAGCCTCGTCGATGACATACAGCCAGCTGTTCGGGTTGGCCCGCGCGTTGGCCCGCATTTCGGGAGTGATCTCGGGTTTTCCTTGCGGCCCGCGGCGCGGATACGCGTTCCGGCGCGCGCGTTTGCCCGCCGGGGTCCGGGAAACCATCCGATCTGCCTCGTCCCGCTGCGCCATCGCCGTCCCTCGGTGCCGGGTGCCTGAAACTCCGTCCGCGGCCACTCTACTGTTGTCGCATGGCCTCTTCGCGTTCGGTCGATCCCGCTCAGTTACGAGCGGCGGTGCTGGCCGTTTCGGACTGGTTGCGTGGTGACGGACCGGATCCGGCGCGCTCTGAACTGGCCGCCGCGGTGCGCGCGACGCTGCGGACCCTCGCCCAGGACGCGCCCGGGCACACCGTCGAGGTCCGGGTGCCGCCGTACGCCGCGGTGCAATGCGTCGAGGGCCCGCGCCACACCCGCGGCACCCCGCCGAACGTCATCGAGACCGATCCGCGGACGTGGCTCGAACTGGCCACCGGCCTCCTGGAGTGGGACGACGCGCTCAGCGCCGCCCGGGTGTCCGCCTCGGGCAGCCGCGCGGACCTTTCGCACTGGCTTCCGGTCGTGCGGATCTGATTTTCCGCGGCAATTGTTCTCACAGGAGTGTCTTCTGAGGCACACACTCCGTAGAATCCCCTGAACGCAGGCCAGTGCCACGCTGTCCGCGCCCGTGCCTTGCGTGTACTTTGAGTAGTCGGATTTCGTACGAGCGGCGATGGAAGGGCCCTGGTCATGAACGCGGTAGGCGTGTCCGCCGGCGAGCAGAGCCTCGGCCCGACAGCGCGCCGGATGATCCTCGGCTCGCAGCTTCGCCGATTGCGCGAGGAAGCCGGGATCACGCGCCAGCAGGCCGGTTACAACATCCGCGGTTCGGAATCCAAGATCTCCCGGCTGGAACTCGGCCGGGTCGGCTTCAAGGAACGCGACGTCGCCGACCTGCTCACCATGTACGGCGTCTCCGACGAGGACGAGCGCAAAGCCTTCCTCGACATGGTCAAGCAGTCGAACGAAGCGGGCTGGTGGCGCAAGTTCGGGGAGACGGTGCCCGGATGGTTCACCGACCTCGTCGGTCTTGAGGAGGCGGCGTCCCGGATCCAGATCTGGGAGCCGCTGTTCGTGTCCGGCCTGCTGCAGATCGAGCCGTACGCGCGAGCGATCTTCAGCCACGGCCGCCCGGAAATGGCCGACGAACGCGTGGACCAGCTGGTAGCCCTGCGCATGCGGCGGCAGAAGATGCTGGCCCGCCCCGACGCGCCGCGGATTTGGGCGGTGCTCGACGAATCGGTGCTGTACCGCCCGATCGGCGGGCCGAAGGTGTTCCGGCAGCAGCTGGAATACCTGCTCGAGGTCACCACGCTGCCGCACGTGTCGGTGCAGATCCTGCCGTACTGCCGAAGCGGTCTGTCGGCCGAGCACGCGTTCTCGCTGCTGCGCTTCGCCGAGGCGGAACTGCCGAATATCGTCTACGTCGAGTACCTGACCGGCGCGCACTACCTGGACAAGCGCGACGAGATCGAGAAGTACGGCCGAGCACTGGACCTGCTGGCCGTCGACGCGGAGACTCCGGAACGCAGCCGGGCCCGCATCGCCAAGCGCAAGGCCGAGATCTAACCGCGGTCCTCTCTCTTCACCGCACCGGACGTCGCCCCCGGTGAATTTCTCCGCACCGAGAATCCCGCCCCGCCCGTCCGGGCTACGAGTCGCCGAATAGAGAACGTCCGCTCCCATTCCCATCACCGAGCGTGCATAAGTCCGGAAACCCGTTTCCACCGACCCGGTCCCACGCCTTCCCTCGGCCCTGTCGACCATCACAGTAAGTGTTCTTCATTCACTCGCTGCACCCAGCGGCAGCGACTCGCGAACGCATTGTGTTATCAGGCTGCCAATATCGTGACCCAAGGTAATAATTAACCCGTTCGGGTAGTGCTCGAATCACCTGTATGGGAACTTCTACTGAACCGTGTCGTCACGCAGTGAGAAATTTGCAGAAAATTCTGCACGTGCATTTACCGCTGCATGCGCGCGTGCTAGCGTCGAAGTCACAGGCAGATGCACATGCAGATTCCTGAGCTTTTCATCGTCCTTCCCGGAAGGTGGCATCATGGCTGAGCGGTTCGAGAACGGTATTCCGGCCGACCGTCTGACCGGCGCACAATGGCGCAAGGCGAGCTACAGCGGCGCGGTAGGCAACTGCGTCGAAGTGGCCCCGCTGACCTCGGGCGAGATCGCGATGCGGAACTCGCGCTTCCCGGAGGGCCCCGCGCTCGTCTACACGCGTGCGGAGATGGCCGCCTTCCTCGCCGGCGCGAAGGACGGCGAATTCGACGATGTCCTCGGCTGAGGCCAACGTCGTCGGCCCCGCCTTCGACATCGAGCAAGGCCTGCAGCGACTTATCGATCGTGGCTACCAGTTCGTCCACCCGACGAACGAAAGCGGCGAAGTGCAGGCAGTGGTCGGAGTGCGAGTCCACGACAACGTGGTGGACGTCGTCCGTCTCAATGCCGAGGACGACGTCGAGGCCACGCGCCTCCCTGGCAGCGAGCAGAACATCTTCGCCCCCGCGTCCACCCTGTGGCGCTCGCGCGGCGAAGCAAGCCAGGTACTGGGCGAAGTACTAGCCCTCCCCGAGCGCCCACCGGCCACTCCCGCAGCCCCCGCGGACGGCTGCTGGGTCCCAGGCCGCGGCGGCCGCTCGAAGTGGCTAGCCGCCCGCTGATCCACCTTCCTCCCCGCCCCCGTCCCCGCCCGGTGCCCC
>NZ_PQIA01000119.1 GCF_003385235.1 Amycolatopsis circi
ACCAACACCCCAGCACTACGCCTGACAACCATCCCCCCAGTCTGCCCGCCCCCACTGACCAGCCTGAACACCACCACGAAAAAACTCCCCGGCGATGTGTCGATCCAAGCCAACCCTGTTCGACGCGTAGGCAGAAGGCACCCAACAGCCACCCGGGAAGGACCCCACGATGACCACCACGACGGCCCTCAAGACCACGGCGAACACCGAAGCCGCCAAGCCCCTGGCAGACCGAGCCCGCCCCACCGTCCTGGCCCTCTTCCGCGCCGTGGTGTCGTTCCTCTTCCTCTGCCACGGTCTGATGGGCTTCGGTCTCTTCGGCGGCATCGACAACGCAGGCGGCGCGCTCCCGTTGGGCCAGTGGCCGGGCTGGTGGGCCAGCCTGATCGAGGTCATCGGCGCGGTCCTGGTCTTCGCCGGACTCTTCACCCGAATCTCCGCGACAGTGCTCTCCGGCGTAATGGCCTACGCCTACTTCACCGTGCACGCCCCGGAAGGCCTTCTCCCCCTGCACAACCTGGGCGAACCCGCGGCGCTGTACGCCTGGGTCTTCCTCGCCATCGCGGTGGTGGGCCCGGGGGCGGCCTCGCTGGACCAGTTGCGCCGCCGGTGAAGGCGTCGTGAGCGGCAATCCCGGTTCTAACCGGGATTGCCACTCACGAGCATCGCCCGCCCCAGCGCGTGCTCCATCAACACCGTCAGCACCTGCTTGGTCGAGTCCCGCTCCCGCGCGTCACACAGCAGCAACGGCACCTGAGGATCAAGATCCAACGCCCCGCGGACTTCCTCGGTCCCATACCGGTAGGCGTCGTCAAAACAGTTCACCCCGACCACGAACGGCAACCCGCGCTGCTCGAAGAAATCCACTGCGGGGAAACAAGATTCAAGCCGCCGAGTGTCCGCGAGCACCACCGCGCCAAGCGCACCTTCCGCCAGTTCGTCCCACATGAACCAGAACCGGTCCTGTCCCGGAGTGCCGAACAGGTACAGGATCAGCTCGGGGTTGATGGTGATCCGGCCGAAGTCGAGCGCGACGGTCGTGGTGGTTTTGCCCTCGACGCCGGACAGGTCGTCCACGCCCTCGGACGCGGCGGTGATCACCTCTTCGGTGCGCAGCGGCGGCACCTCGCTGACCGAGCCGACCAGGGTTGTCTTGCCGACCCCGAAGCCGCCCGCGACAAGCACCTTCACCGCCTGCGCGGTGAGCGACCGGCGGGGCTCAGAGTTTCCGGATGCCATCGAGAACCGCCTGGAGTACGTGGGGGCTGGGGGCGTCGGTCACTGGCGTCGCGGTGCGGAACAGCACGAGGTTGCGTTCTATCAAATCGCTCAGCAGCACCTTCACCACCGGCAGCGGCAGGTCGACCCGCGCGGCGACCTCGGCGACCGAAACCGGGCGCTGGCACAGGGAAAGAATGCGCGAGTACTCCGGTTCGAGGCCGGGCGTCTCGCTCGCGGTGCGCAGCGCGACGACGAGCGTGATGAGGTCGAGCCCGCGGGTGTCGGACCGGGTCCGCCCGCCGGTGACGGCGTAGGACCGCACCAGCGGACCGGCCTCGTCCTCGTACCAGGACTCGCGGCCCCGCGCCGTCATGGCGAGGTCCGCTGGACCGCTCCGGCCCGCGGCGCCGCGGTGAGCACCGCGCCGACCCGCTTGACCATCAGGTTCATCTCGTAGGCGACGAGTCCCATGTCCGCGTCGACCCCGGCCAGCAGCGCGAGGCAGGCGCCCCGCCCGGCCGCGGTGACGAACAGGAACGCGTGGTCCATCTCGACCATGGTCTGCCGCACGTTGCCGCCGCCGAAGTGCCGCCCGGTGCCGCGGGCGAGGCTCTGGAACGCCGACGCGACCGCGGACAGGTGCTCCGCGTCCGCCTCGGACAGGTTGCCCGACCGGCCGATCAGCAGCCCGTCCGCGGACAGCACCACCGCGCGGTCCGCGCCGGCGACCCGCTGCACGAGGTCGTCGAGCAGCCAGTCGAGCTCGTTGACTCCGTTGTTCGCCATCAGTCGCGGTCTCCGTACCTGTTGTCGTGCCCGGGATCGGCCTCGCGGGCCCGCCGGGTGCCCTGCTGGAACGCGCTGAGCCGGGAGCGGGCCTGTTCCGGCGAATCCTCGCGGACGTCGTCGGATTCCGGCTCCGGCCGGTCACTGCGCAACTGCGGAACCAGGTTCTGCTGCCGCCGCCGCGGCGGCAGCGGCGGACGCCCGGGCGGACGCGGCGGCGCGGCCCGGCCGTTCTCGGCGGCGGGACGCGGCGCGCGGCCGTTGTCCGCGGGCGGACGCTGCTCATGCTGCGGGCGGGATTGCGGCGGACGGGCCGGCTGCGCCTCGGAGACCGGACGCATGGCCCGGCGGGTCGGCAACTCCGGCCGCTGCTGCTCCGGCGCGACCCGCGGCTCGGGTGCGACCCGAGGTTCCGGCGCGACCCGCGACGGCTGCGGCAGTTCCGCTTGCTGCGGTTCGGGAACCGGGCGCGACTTCCGTTGCGGCAGTTCCGGTCGCTGCGCCTCAGCGCGCTGCGGTTCCGGCGCGGGCCGCGACGGTTCCACGGCGAGCCGGGAAAGCTCCGGCGTACCGTCCGATTCCGCGTCCGCCTCGGTCTCCGACGGCTCCGTCTCGCTGATCGGCGCGAGCAAATCCTTGCGCACCAACACGATCGCCCGGGTGCCGCCGTACGCGGAGTCGCGCAGGTGCACCGAGATACCGTGCCGCGACGCCAGCCGCGCGACCACGAACAGGCCCAGCCGCGGTTCGTCGGACAGCGCCATGATCCCGAAGTCCGGCGGGTCGGCGAGCATCGCGTTGAACTCGTCGGCCTGCTCCGGTTCGATGCCGAGGCCCTGGTCCTCGACCTCGATCACGACGCCCTTGCCGACGACGTTGCCGCGCAGTTCCACGCGCGATTCCGGCGGCGAGAACGACGTCGCGTTGTCGATCAGCTCGGCGAGCAGGTGCACGAGGTCGCCGACGACCGGCCCGCGCACCGCGACCTCCGGCAGCTTCGCCGTCTTCACCCGCGCGAAGTGCTCGGTTTCCGCCGCCGCGCCGCGGACGAGTTCCACCAGCGACACCGGATTGCGCCACTGCCGTCCGGGCTGGCCGCCGCCGAGGATGATCAGGTTCTCCGCGTTGCGCCGCGCGCGGGTGGAGAGGTGGTCGAGCCGGAACAGCGTGTCGAGCTGGTCCGGGTCCTCCTGCTTGCGCTCGGCCGCGTCCAGCACCTTCAGCTGCCGGTGCACGATGACTTGGCTGCGGTGCGCGATGTTGAGGAACACCGCCTTCGTGCCTTGCCGGGTCTTGGCCTCTTCGACCGCGGCCGCGAGCGCGGACTGCTGCGCCAGGTTGAACGCCTCGGCCACCTCGCCGATCTCGTCCGTGCCGTGGTCGAGCAGATGCCCGCCCTCGTCGAGGTCGACCGGTTCACCCGCCCGTACGCGGTCGATGAGGTCCGGCAGCCGCACCTCGGCCGCGTCGAGGGTGTCCTCGCGCAGCCGGGCGAGCCGGGAGATGAAGCGGTTCGACAGCCGCAGCGCGATCAGCACCACGGCGAGCGCGAAGAGCACCGCCGCCGCGCCCGCGATGATCGAGTTCCGCAGCGTGTCGTCGGCGTCGGTGATCGCCGCGTTGGTCGCGTGCGCGCTCTGCGCGGCGAACATCGTCATCAGCGTGGTGGCGACCTGCTTGGCGTCGGTCCGCCACTGGTCCAGCGGGACCGGCAGCTGTTTCGCGCCGGACAGCAACGCGTTCTCGACCTGGGTCACGGTCGTCCACGCGGGACTCGAGACGAGCTTGTCGTAGTTCGCCCGGACCTCGGGCACCATCTGCGGCACCGACTGTTCGAGCTGCGCGTGGTACGCGCCGATCTGGCCGAGGTACGCGCGCTGCTCGTCGCCGGACAGCCCGCCCGCGGCGAGCCCTGCCGAGGCGAGGGCGTCACTGCGCTGCATTTCCTCGGCAGCGTTGAAAATCGGGATCGCGGACAGCCGGGCGTACGCGTTGTCCGCGCCGCGCGCGCCCTGCGCGAGGCCGGCGACGCCCTGGGTGAACTGGTCGATGATCTGGTTGTAGAAGGAAAAAACCTCGAGCCGCGGCACCTGGCCGGAGTCGACCTGCTGGCGCAGCTGCGGCAGTTTCGCTTCCAGCGCGGCGAACGTGGCGATGTTCTGCTTGACGCTCGCGGGCACGTTAGAGTCGCTCGCGAAGTTGCCCTGCAGCACCGAGGTGATCTGCGCGGCGGACGCGTCCGTCTTCGGCCGGGTGGCCAGCAGCGCGGCGCGCGCGGCGTCCTGTCCGGCCAGCACGCTCATCGACAGCTGCCGTTCCTGTTCCGCGGCGAGCAGGAACGGAATGCCGGGGCCTTCCGAACTGCGAATCTTCTGCGCGTAACCGCGCGCCTGCGTCGCGTCGAAAATCAGGTATCCGGCGAGCGCGATACCGACGACCAGCAACGCCACACTCGGAATCAACGCGATCGCGAGGACGCGAGAGCGAATCGACGAGCCGCGGCCCTTTCGCCCGGAATTCTGCTTCACCGTGATCCGTTTTCCTTCCGGCACTGCTGTGGTATTCGGGTCCGCGGTGTTTTCCTCGCACCGGTCCGACCAGCCGGATCACAGTTCACCGTGGTCTGCGTTGCCCGCGACGACGGTAAGCAACCCGGACGGGCGAGTCAAGTCCGGACCCGCGTTGCCGTCATCCTCTTGTTACCTGCTAGTAACCCACTGCGGTGCTTGGAAAACTGATCACCACCGGACGTGACCTTGGTCGCACCGGCCGCGCCGCCGCCCGGCGGGAGCCCGCGCGTGAGGTCGGTCACGACCCGGCGCGCGCAAAACTTGACCGAGAACTTATGCGCATTTCCGCATCGGCAACGGAATCGAACAGCGAACTGAGATCAATTTCCGGAATTCAGCGCCGGGCGCCATTCGGCGGGCGGTGCGCGGAAAGTCGCGGACCGGGCGCCTGTTCCGTTTCCGCCGAGACCTCCGGACGGTCGCGGCGGAGCAGGTCGTGCAGCATCTCCCGGCAGGCCCACGCCAGCACCGCCAAGGACGCGACCAGCACCGCTACCAGCGTCGATTCGACCGGATAGCGCCCGACGAAGTCGCCGAAACGCGCGAGCAGGAAGCCGATCGCCACGCCGACGAGCAGGGTCACGGCATACGAGAGCGGCACTTCCCGACCGCGGGTCTCGATCATTTCGGCCCCTTCCGCCTGGATTCGCCCGGCCGCGCCGCTCCCCGATCGGCTCCTGCCCGCGAAAAAACAGGGACCGAGCATACCCGCAGGGCAGCGGGCAGCGCGCCCGTCGATCACCCAAAGGGGCGAGCACGACACCGATTGTTCACCCTGGCCCCGCGAATCCGCGCGGATATTGCGCGAATTCTTTTCAGCGCACCTCGCGCAGCACGCTCACCGCCCGCAGCACCTCGGCGTAAGTCGTGTACAGCGGGGCCAGCCCGAAGCGCAGCACGTCCGGCGGCCGGAAATCGCCCAGTACGCCGCGTTCGTGCAGCGCGTTCATCGTCTGCTGCCCGCCCGCGTCGCGCACCGAAACCTGGTGCCCCCGGACGTGCTCGCGCGGCGTCGGAATGTCGGCTCCCGGCAGCAGTTCGTCCGCACACCGGAAAAAGAAATCGCCCAGCGCCAAGCCTTTCGCGCGCAGCACGGAAAGGTCGACGCCGTCCCAGACGTCCAGCGCGGCGTCGAGCGCCAGCATCGAGAGGATGTCCGGAGTACCGGCGCGGGCGCGCGCGATCCCCGCGCTGCCGCGGTATCCCGGTTCCATCCCGAACGGATCCGCGTGCCCGGCCCATCCGGCGAGCGGCTGATCGAATTCCGCCTGATGCCGCTGTGCCACATAGATGAACGCGGGCGAACCCGGTCCGCCGTTGAGGAATTTGTACGTACAACCCACCGCGAAGTCGACGTCGCACGCGTCGAGCCGAACCGGGATCGCGCCGACGCTGTGGCAGAGATCCCACACCGCGAGCGCGCCGGCCGTGTGCACGGCCTCGGTGACCGACGGCATGTCGTGCAGCCGCCCGCTGACGTAATCGACGTGATTCACCAGCACCGCGGCCGTCCGCTCGCTCACCGCGCCGGGCAGCTCCGCCACCGGCACCCGCCGCACGGTATGCCCGGTGAGCCGGGCCGCCTGGTCGGCCACGTAGCCGTCGGTCGGGAACGTCGCCGCGTCGACCAGTACTTCATCGCGGCCGGTGTTCGCCCGCACCGCCGCGACGAGCGTCTTGAACAGGTCCACACTCGTCGAATCCGCCACCACGACCTGTCCGGCGGCGGCCCCGACCAGCGGCGCGATCCGCTCGCCGACTCGCTGCGGGGCTTCCCACCAGCCCTCGGTCCACGACCGGATCAGCCGCCGCCCCCACTGCTCGCGGACCACCTCGGTCAGCCGCTCCGCGACGTGTTTTGGCGGCGCGCCAAGAGAATTCCCGTCGAAGTACGCGACTTCCGGGTCAAGGTCGAACTCCGCGCGTTTCGCGGCGAGCGGGTCGGCGGCGTCGAGCGCGGCCGCCTCGTCGGCAAGGCTCCCGCTGCGCACGGCGGATTCGGTCATGGACGGCTCCTCGGACTCCGGTTCGCCCATTCATAACAGGAGGCGGGCCCGCTTATCGAGCGCCGAGGCTGGCCGGGATTCTCTATCGGCCGCCGCGCCGACGACCTACAGTGACCTGACCAGGCACCACCGGAGGAGGTCAGCGTTGACCCAGTCGATCGCCGAACAAGCCGAGGGCCACACGATCCCGTCGCTGCTGCGGCGCAACGCCGTCGAGTACGGGGACCGGCCCGCGCTCACCTCGCTCGATCTCGAAGGCCGGCCGACGCTCACCTGGAGCGAGTTCCGGGCCGCGGTCGCCGAGGTGTCCCGCGGGCTCGCCGGGCTCGGCCTCGCCGCGGGCGACCGGATGCTGATCATGGCCCCGAGTTCGCCGGACCACCTGGTCGCCGACCTCGCCGCGGTGCATCTGGCGGCCATCCCGTGCACGGCGTACGCGACGCTGAGCCCGGAGCAGATCCGCTACGTCGCCCGGCACAGCGCCGCCCCGGTCGTCGTCCTCGCCGGCGCCGACGAACTGTCCCGCTGGCTGCCGGTGCTTGACGACCTGCCCGCGCTGCGTCGCGTGGTGGTCATGGACGAATCCGCGATCCCGGACGGCGACGACCGGTTCGTCGCCTACTCCGCGGTGCGCGAAGCCGGTCGCGCCGCGCTCGCCGCCGACCCCGAAGCGTTCGACCAAGCGTGGCAGGCGATCCGCCCGGACGACCCGCTCGCGATGATCTACACCTCCGGCACCACCGGCGACCCCAAGGGCGTCGTGCTGTCGCACCGCAACGCGATCCACGAGGGCATCGCCGTGCACACGCTGCACAAGGCCCCGATGCACCCGACGAACATCGCGTACCTGCCGCTGGCCCACATCGCCGAACGCGAGCTGTCGATTTATCTGCCGATCGTCGCGGCGGGCCACGTGCACACCGTCGGCGATCCGTCCGGAGTCGTCGCGGCGCTCGGCCAGGTGCACCCGCAGAGCTTCTTCGGCGTGCCGCGAGTGTGGGAAAAGATGGTGGCGGGCTTGAAGAACATGCTCGCCGGTGTGCCCGAGGACCGGCGCGAGGCGCTCATTTCGGCGAACGAACTCCTGCAAGAGGGCTACAAACTCCGCAGCGCGGGCGAGGAGCTGCCAGCCGATCTCGCCGAACGCATCTCCAAGACCGACGAGACCGTGCTCGCGCCGGTGCGCGGGCTGCTCGGGCTCGACCAGTTGCACGTCGCGTCCAGCGGCGCGGCCGCGTTGCCGCTGGAGGTGCTGTACTTCCTCGCCGGGCTGGGCGTCGAGATCCGCGAGGTCTGGGGTCTGTCCGAGACCACCGGCGCGGCGACCGCGAACAGCGCCGACGCGTTCCGCGCGGGCACCGTCGGCCGCCCGATCGACGGCGTCGAGGTGAAGACCGGCGAGGACGGCGAACTGCTCGTGCGCGGTCCGATCGTCTTCCTCGGCTACCTGCAGCCGGACGGCACGATCGAATCGGCCACCGACGCCGACGGCTGGTTCGCGACCGGCGACATCGGCACGATCGACGCCGACGGGTACGTCACGATCACCGACCGCAAGAAGGAACTGATCATCACCTCGAGCGGCAAGAACATCGCGCCGACCCGGATCGAGGGCTTGCTGAAGGAGCACCCGCTCATCGGCCAGGCGGTCGCGATCGGCGACGCGCGGCCGTACGTGACCGCGCTGATCGTGCTCGACGACGAGATCGCGCCCGGCTGGGCGGCGGCCAACGGCGTCGAAGCGGCCGGAATCGACGCGCTCGCCGCGCACGAGGCGGTCCAAGCGGAGATCGCCCGGGCCGTCGAATCAGCCAACAGCAGGCTGGCGCGGGCGGAGCAGATCAAGAAGTACCACGTGATCACCACCGCGTGGACGCCCGAGACCGGCGAGCTGACCCCGACGCTCAAGCTCAAGCGCCGGGTGATCAACGACCGCTACGGCTCGGACATCGCCTCGCTCTACTCCTCGTGAGTGGCGTTGCCGGTTAGAACCGGCAACGCCACTCACGAGGCCTGGCGGGACCACTTGCGCAGCCGCGGCGGCACGCGCTTTTCCAGTCCGTAGTTCTCCAGATGGGCGGAGAACACCTCGTCGAACGCCTGCTGCACGGTCTCGGTGTCCCAGTCCGGGCGCTCCAGGATCGGCTGCTTCAGGTACGGCTGCCCCATCACGTGCAATTGCGGGCCGTTGCACCGGATCATCTGCCCGGTGATGCCGTGCGACCCCTCGCCGAGCAGGAACAGCACGAGCGGCGCGATCTTCGCCGGGGTCCGCTCCGGCGGGCACGCGCGCAGCGCCCGTTCGGATTTCCAGACCATCCGGGTGTGCGCCACCGGGCACACCGCGTTCACCCGGATCCCGGAATCGTCGAGGTCCAGCGCCCACGAATAGGTCAGCGACGCGACCGCGCCCTTGCTCGCCGAGTACACGCCGAGCTTGCGCTGCCCGAGCGACGCGCCGGAGGAGATGTTCACGATTGACCCGCCGCCGCCCGCGCCGACCATCGCCCGGATCGCGGCGAGCCCGGTGTACATCACGCCGAGCACGTTCACCTCGACCAGCTGGCGGGCCTGTTCCGCGTCGTCCTCCCAGGGCAGCGCCTCGTAGTTGAGCCCCGCGTTGTTGACCAGGCCGTCGATCCGGCCGAACTCGGCGACGCACTGGTCGACGATCGCCTGCGCCTGCGCCGGGTCGGCCACGCTGTGCCCGTTCGCGACCGCGCGCCCCCCGTGGCCGCGGATCGTCTCGGCGGTGCGCTCGGCCAGTTCCGCGTCCACGTCGTTGACCACCACGGCCCCGCCCGCCCGCGCGACGTGCACGGCGAACGCCTCCCCGAGCCCTCGTCCGGCCCCGGTCACGACCACGGCCTTGTCCTTCAACAGTCTGTCCACGCTCACTCCCCGCTGGTGCGCCCGGCGCGAGGACGACCGCTCCGCCGGGTCTCTCCCAGTCTTGGACCATTCGGCCCAGCCGCACCGGGCGATGGCGACGAACGGTGGTCGCGCTGCGCCGAACGAGGAAAGCTGATCAGTTCCACGGGTACCCCGCGACAGATCAATCCGAACGGCTCCGCGTTCCGGCCACCGGATTCTTCCCGACTGTTCACCCTGGTGTGATCGGCGGCATACTGAGGGTGCACGCCCTGGCCGGAGCAGTGACACTCCTGGCCAGGAGCGAATCAGGCGAAGGCAGAATGCGGGCACCTGCATTCACTCGATCGGGGAGGGGGCAGTGGTCATCTCGTGACGACCGAAGCGACCTCTCGGCTTACGGCGCCGCTGCGGAATGTCGAATACCGCGTGCTTTGGGCGGCGGAAGCCATCTCGAGCGCGGGCGACCAGCTGGCGAAGGTGGCGTTGTCCATCCTCGTCTACCACCGCACCGGTTCCGCGCTGTGGGCTGCCGTCGTCTACGCGCTGACCTTCCTGCCCGCGCTCGCCGGCGGGCTCGGCCTGTCGTTCCTCGCCGACCGCTACCCGCGGCGGGCCGTGCTGAGCCTGAGCGCCGCGGCGCAAGCGGTGCTCGTGGGGCTGATGAGCCTGCCCGGGATGCCGCTGGTCGCGCTGTGCTTACTGCTCATCGCGGTGCAACTGGCCGCGTCGCCCGCGAACGCGGCGCAGAACGCGATCACCCGCGAGGTCTTCACCGACGACCATCTGTACCTGCGCAGCCAAGACTTGCGCGGGATCACCACCAACACCGTGCAATTGCTCGGCCTGGCCGGCGGCGGCGTGCTGGTGACAGCCGTGGGCACGTCGTGGGCGCTGGCGATCGACGCGGTGAGCTTCGCGGTGGCCTCGGTGATCGTGCGGGTGTGGGTGCACAACCGGCCCGCTGCCGGAGGCGACCACAGCACCTGGTTCTCCGCGACGCGCTGGGTGTTCGGGCAGCGCAAACTGCGGGTGCTGATCGCGTTGTCGTGGCTCGTGGGGCTGGCTGTGGTGCCCGAAGGGCTGGCCGCGCCGCTGGCCCAGCAGCTGAACGCGCCGTCCGCGGCGGTCGGCTGGCTGCTCGCCGCCGACCCGCTCGGCTTTGTCGCCGGGGCCTATCTGCTGTCGAAATTCGCGTCCGCCGAGGTCCGGCAGCGGCTGCTCGGAGTGCTGGCGACGACGTCGCTGGCCTTGCTCGCGCTGTTCCTGCTGCAGCCGAATCTGGTGGTCGCGCTGGTGCTGCTCGCGCTCGCCGGTGCGATGGGCGCCTACATCATCACCGTGACCGCGACGTTCTCCACCTGGGTGCCGAACGAACTGCGCGGCGGGGCCGGCGGGCTCTACCGCACGGGGCTGCGCGTGGCGCAGGGCATCGGGGTGGCTCTCGGCGGGGTGGTCGCGCAGGCGACCGGGTCTGCCGTTACCGCCATCGCGCTGGCCGGGCTGGCCGGCGTGGCTCTGGCGATCCCCACCGCGTTCTCGTGGACCCGGGTGCGGCACGCGGTCGCGGCCGGGGCCTGATCGTGGGTTGCGGGACGAATCTGCGGCCGGGGTCGAGGCACCGGCCGAATGGGTCCGGGTACGCCGGACGGGAAGTCTTTTCACGCTTCACGGTCACGCACGGAACACACCTCCGTTCGCATTGTCACGAATCCGTCGTGGATCGGTCACGGAACTCACGCTTCACGGTCACGCACAGCTGCTCACCTCCGCTCGCTGACAATTCATCGGAAAATGACAACAGCTCGATTCACGCTTCGCGGTCGCGCACGGGAAAACACCTCACTCGGGGGGACGGCGGGGACGCTCCTCCGCAATTTACTTCATGGATGCAGCAGTTGTCGCGGAAGGCGTCTCCGGGTTCGGAGACTGCGGCCGAATACAGCGTTCGAAGTCGGTGAGTGAGATGATACCGGCAACTGATAACGGCGCAGAACCGGGAACCGTCCGGGAACCGCATCCGACACCGGAGGAGGCACGGCCCGATGCCCGGAACCGAACCGGCGCGCGGTGAACGCCGCGGCCCCGGGGAGGAACCGCCCGCCGCGACGGGCTTCGCGGGACGGCTGCGCGCGCTGATCGCCGCGAACCCCATTTCCTCCTGGGATCTCTGGACGAAACCGCACCGGATGGTGGCGTTCCTGCTTGCCTGGGACGCCATCGCGGTGGCGCTGCTGACCTTCGGCGTCATCGCGTCGCCGAGCCCGGATCTCGTGGACTGGGGCCGGTTCGCGATCCTCGCCGGCTGCGCGACGGTGCACATCCAGCTCACCCGGAGGCAGGAGGAACGGCGGCGCAACCGGGTCACCGCCGTCCACATCGACCTGACCGGCATCTGGGTGTTCCCGGCCGCGCTGCTGCTGCCGATCCCGCTGACGCTGCTGCTGATCGCACTCCTGCGCGTCCAGCGGTGGTTCAACTCCCGTCGGCCGCCGCACAAGTTCGTGTTCACCTCGTTCACGCATGCGGTGTCGGCACTGCTGGCGCACCACCTGTACCAGACCTTCGCGTCCGCCGAACTGGCCCGGCTTTCGCCGGCGAACTCGTTGCAGGTCTTCGGGATCCTGATGCTCGTCGGGTTCAGCTACGCGGCGCTGCAGGCGATCGTGATCGGCGGTCTGCTCGCACTGGGCGGCACGTCCGCGCCCACCCTGCGCAACGTGTTGGGCACCAAGGACGACAACCTGCTGGAGCTGTCGACGATCAGCCTCGGCACCATCGCGACGATCCTGCTCCTGAACATCCCGCCGGCGATCGTGATCCTCGTGCTCATCACGGTGCTGGGAAACCGGCTGGCGGAAATCAACCAACTGCAGTCCGAAGCGCGCACCGATCCGAAAACCGGGATCTTCAACGTGCGCGGGTGGTCGGAGTCCGCGGAGCGCGCGCTGGCGCGGGCCGTGCGCGGCGGGGAAACCCTGGCACTGCTGATGATCGACCTCGACCACTTCAAGTGGATCAACGACACGTACGGCCATCCGGCGGGCGACGACGTGCTCCGCACGGTGGCGCAAACTCTCGACGAGATCACGCGTCCCAAGGACATCATCGGCCGCTTCGGCGGCGAGGAGTTCCTGATCCTGCTGCCCGATGCGGACACTACGGCGGCGAAGGTGACCGCGGAACGGATCCGTACCGCAATCGCCGATCAGCGCATCGTGACGACCGACAAACGCGGCGGTTCCGCATTGATCACCGGCCGCACCGCCTCGCTCGGCGTCGCATTGCTCGGGGTGAACGGAACGACACTGGAACAGTTGCTGCAAGCCGCCGACGCGGCCGTCTACACCGCGAAGGAAGGCGGCCGGAACCAGGTGCGCTTCGCGGACGCGAATCTGCCTCCCGAGTGATCCACAATTCCGATCACCGGCCCGGTTTGCGATTAATCGCGAAAACGATTCAGCAACTGTGCGCAACGGTGCGCTCCCCGTTCCGCCGCGGGATTGGGCCGCCGGGTTAATTGTCGGCGGACCGGCTCACCGCGACAGTCGGTTTTCGGGGCGAAACGACCGGCGCCCCCAAGATTGCCGAACCCGGTTGGCCGAAGCCCGAAAATCCCTCGCGGCCGCATCGAACCCGGCCGCGGCCCGCACCCTCCCGACTCCGCTCCCACAGAGGTCCGTGAAGGACTCCTTGAGGGAATCTGATTCCCTCAAGGAGTCCTTCACGGACTTCCGCTGACCCGCCCTGGGGGTTACCCCCGCTCGGGCGAGGGGGACAGCCGCCTCCCGGATCCCGCGCCGGAATGGCACCCTGGTTCGCATGCCAGCCACCGACGACCGTGCCCCGGCCGCCGTTCGCGTTCGCCGACCCTGGTCGACGTCCGGCTGGCTGCTGCTCGTCCTGCTCGTGGTGTTCGGGTTCGGCCTGATCGCCTCCCGGCCCGCGTCCCCGCCCGACCAGGGCCCGCCGACCGGCGGCGTGCTCGCCGCGCGGAACGCGGTCGACGCGCTCGCCCACCCCGGCGGCCAGGCCACCGCGCTGGCGCTCCTGCCCAAGGACTTCACCGCGGTCACCGGCGTGAAGCCCGGCCCGCTGCCCGCCCGCGACGGCACCGTCCGCGCGGCGCACCTGGACGGCGGCTGCTCCGCCCCGTGGGGCGACGACAACACGAAGTGGGACTTCTCCGTCCCCTGCAAGGCGCACGACCTCGGCTACGACCTGCTCCGCTACGCCAACGACAAGGGCCACCCGCTCGACCAGTCCGCCCGGGCGTCTCTCGACGACCGGCTGGAGCAGGACATGCACCGCACGTGCGAGCTGAACCCGATGAACTCCGAGCGCACCTGCCAGCTCGTCGCGTCGGTGTTCACCGGCGGGCTAGTGGTCAACTCGTGGCACCAGCGCTGGGGCCCGCCGGTCGGCGACCCGATCGGCCCGATGGTCGCCGGCGTCCTGGTGATCGGCTGCCTGCTCGTGATGCGCCTGCGCGGCTGGCACACCGCCCGCCGCACGACCCCGCGTCCGCGCCTGCCCCGCGGCGCACCCCGCCCTTGGGCAGTGCTCGGCATCGCCGGAGCCGTGCTGCTGATGGTCGGCGAGTCAGCGACCGCGCTCGCCGACTGGGCAGGCGCGCCGGAATCCACCTGGTGGCCACTGACCTGGCTCGCGCAGCTCACCCCGCTGCTCTTCTTCGCGGGCGGACTCGCCAACGCGGCGGGCTGGCGGGCCGAACGCGACCGCGGCTATCGGCATTACCTGGCCGAACGGTCCAGCCCGCTGCTGCGTCCGGCGTTGATCTTCGCGGTGGTCGCCCTGATCGTGCCGCTGGCGCTGGAACTGCTGGGCATCCCGGCCGGAACCAACGCCACCGTCATGCGGATCGCGCTGCACCCGCTGTGGCTGCTCGGCGTCTACCTGCTGACCGTCGTCGGCGCGCCGATGCTGCTCGCGCTCTACCGCCGTACGCGGCTGTGGTCGGTCGCGGCGCTGACAGCGGTCGTCGTGGCCGGAGAACTCGCCGCGAGCTGGACGGACGTGTCCTGGCCGCGCTACGCCGCCACGCTCGCCCTAGCGCTCCTCGCGCAACAGGTGGCGTTCGCGTACGCGGACGGCGTCCGGCTTCGCCGCCCAGTGCTCGCCATCGCCGCCGTAAGCGGTGTCGCGGCTCTCGCGGTCGCAGTGTTCGCCTTCGACGCTTCGCCGGTACTGCTCGGCAACCCGGGCGCGCCTGCCGCGCTTTCCGCGAGGCCGTGGACCGTACTGCTGCTGGGCGTGTCACAACTCGGCCTTATCGGGCTCCTCGCGACACCGCTGCGGCGCTGGGCCGCACGCGACCGCGTCACCCGCACCGCGTCGCTCATGCTGCGCGCGCCGATGAGCCTGTACCTGGCGTTCCTCGCCGCGATGCTGCTGCTCGTGGCCGTGGTCTACCTGCCTGGACCGATCGCCAACGGCCTGAGCTGGCTGCTGCGCCCGCGGATGCTCGCCGCAGTGGCGCTGCTGCTCGTGCCCGCGGCGCTGGTCTTCTGGTGGTTCGAACGACACCCGGGCAAGCCCGGCAAGACCGACGCCGAGACCTCCGTCGCCCCGCTTCCGTACACGCCGACCGGCCGTCGTCCGGTGCTGCTCACTCGCGCGGCCGCCACGCTGGGCATCGGGTACGCGACGCTCGGAGTGTTCGGTCTCGCCCTGGCCCGGTTCGGCGCGGAAGCCGCGGACGCCGACGTGCTCGGCTTGCGGCTGGATCCGGTCCAGAGCCTCGTGCACCTGCTCCTCGGCGTCCTCCTGCTGCACGCGGTCCGGACCGGCGGGGCGGCGACCTCGGCCGCGACGTGGTTCGCCGCCGCGCTGACCTGCGTGCCGTCGCTCGTGGCCGCCGCGAACAGCGAGACGCACGGCTCGGCGATCGTCGTCCTGCATCTCCTCACCGCGGCATTCGCCCTGGTCGGAGCGGGTTCGTGCCTGGTGCCGACGAGACGGACGGCCACCGCCGCGCCCTGACTCGCGACACGCATACCGCCGGCCGGGCGAAAATGCTTCGGATACCGGACCATGGGTGGTGCACACCACACCGGCCGGGGGAGGTGCGAACCCGTCGCAACCCCCGCCGGGCACCATGCGTCTCCAGAAGCGGACGACCAGAACGACGAGAAGGAGCCGACCGCGTGGACTACCCGCCTCGGAACGGGCAAGGCGATCGCCGCCCCGCCCGCTCGTGGCAGGACCAGCCCGGCCGGGAACCGGCGCGGCGGCCCGGGCCACCGCCTCGCTCGCGACGCGACCCGCAGGCCGCCGGCCCGCCCCGTCGTCCCGGCCCGCCTCCGCGCCGTCCGTCCGGGCGGTCCCGCCGCGGCGGGATGCGCGGCGCGAAAATCGCTCTCGCGGTGGTGTCGCTGCTGGTCATGGGGCTTACCGGGTACGCGTGGGCGTCGCTGCAGGGGCTGGTCAACGGGCTGAGCTACTCCGACGTGATCGGCGACGGCGCGGGCGGCGACAAACCCGCCGACGGCGCCCGCGACATCCTCCTGGTCGGCCTCGACAGCCGCACCGACGCGCAGGGCAACCCGCTGCCCGCGGACCTGCTGGCCCAGCTCAACGCGGGCGAGTCGGACGGCGAGCTGAACACCGACACGCTGATCATGGTGCACATCCCGAACGACGGCAGCAAGGCCGTCGCGATGTCGCTGCCGCGCGACTCGTACGTGGACATCCCGGGCTACGGCAAGCACAAGATCAACTCGGCGTACGCGCGAGCGATGCTGCAGGCGCGCAAGGATCTGCAGGCCCAAGGCGTCACCGATCCGAAGGAACTCGACGTCAAGGCCAACCAGGCCGGGGCGAAGCTGCTGATCGCGACGATCCAGGAGCTGACCGGGTCCACGATCGACAACTACGCGGCGATCAACCTGCTCGGCTTCAGCGACATCACGAAAGCCATCGGCGGCGTGGACGTCTGCCTGAAGGACAACGTCGACGACGAGTACTCCGGCGCGAAGTTCACCAAGGGCCAGCACACCATCGACGGGGTGCAGGCGCTGGAGTTCGTCCGGCAGCGGCACGGCCTGCCGCGCGGCGACCTCGACCGGGTCGTGCGCCAGCAGGTGTTCATGGCGGGCATGGCGCGCAAGATCCTGTCCGCGGGAACGCTGACCGACCCGGGCAAGCTCAACTCGCTGGTCGACGCCATCAAGAAGTCCGTGGTGCTGAACCAGAACTGGGACATCTTCAGCTTCGCCCAGCAGATGAAGGGCCTCACCGGCGGACAGCTGGAGTTCCGCACCATCCCGGTCGACAACGTCGAGTACCGGACGCCGACCGACGGCGTCGCGGTCAAGGTCGACCCGGCGAAGGTGAAGGCCTTCGTGCAGGGGCTGACCGGTCCGCAGGCCGGCGCGAACGGGGCCCCGGCGCCGCCGCAGCAGAAGCCGGACGAGTCGCATAAGGACACGACGGTCGACGTGCGCAACGCCTCGGACCGCACCGGTCTCGCGGCGACCGTGGCGAAGCAGTTGGCGGACAAGGGCTTCACCGCGGGCGACACGGACAACGCGTCCTCGCGCAAGACGACTGTGATCTGGGTCCCAAGCGGCGGCGAAGCGGCCGGGCAAGCGGTCGCCGACGCGCTCGGCGCCAAGGCGACGGTGCAGGAAGACAAGAGCGTGCCCAAGGGCCACGTGAAGGTCTTCCTCGGTTCGGACTACCAGTCTTCCGCTGGTGCGTCGAGCGGAACCGGTGCGGCGCAAGCACCTCCGGCTCAGCAGCAGGCCGCGCCTCCGTCGACGCCCTCGGGTCCGGGCAGCGACGACCAGCCGATCACCGCCGACGGGGTGCCCTGCGTCAACTGACGCGTTGCTCCATTCGGGGCAAGTAGAAAATATTCCGGAAACCCGCGTAATGAGCGGCCGCTTCGGCACTTTCACCATCGGGACGCAAGCCCGCGTCCGTGAAGTTGGTTGAGGGGCAGGGGCCGTGATCGACGCTGAGCACTACCAGCGGGTGCTGGGAGACGAGCTGCGCAAGCTCAGGCGTGGCCGGGGATGGACGCGCAAAGAGCTGAACGCGCATCTGCAGAGCGAAATCTCGCTGCAGACACTGGCGACGTACGAACTGGGCACCCGGCAGTGTTCCGTGGTGCGCCTGGTCGAACTGTGCGTGGCGATGGACGAGCTTCCGCAGGATTTGCTGGCCAAAGTGCACAGCCGGGTCTTCACCGAGGAACCGGGCCGGGTCCGCGTGGACCTGCGCCGGGTCGTCGAGGAAGCCGGTCCGGAGCTGACTCCGCTGCGACGCTGGGCCGAAGGACGGTTGCGGCAGAACGGAGTCGCGATGCCGGGGTCGCCCGCGCGCGCGAGTTCCGCCTCCCGGCCTTCCGTTCCCGTCTCCGGTTCTTCAAGCACGCCAAGCCCTTCCGCTCCCGCGGCTTCGGGTCAGCCCGCTTCGGCGAGCGCGTCGACCGACGAGGTGTCGTTCGACTTCGCCGCGCTGGAGCGGATGGCCGAACTGTGCGGTCTTCCGACGGCTGAGCTGGTTTCGCACCTGCGCAAGCTCGCTCCCGCCTGATCCGCACCTCACAGACCACGAGGGGGACCTTCGCGACTCCTCCCCTGCCGCGAAAGTCTCCCTCGTTCTGCTCACCCTCCGCGTGCCTCCGTCCGCCGAGGTTTCTTCCCGCTCAACGGCAACGCCGTCCTGCCCGCGTCCACTGTGGAGCCCGCTCCTCGCTGAACGCTGCCCACGTACTACGAGGGGAACTTTCGCGACTCCTCCCCTGCCGCGAAGGTTCCCCTCGTACTCGGGGTCCACTGTGGACCCCGCCGAGACCACGAGGGGGACCTTCGCGACTCCATCCCCCGCCGCGAAAGTCCCCCTCGTGCCGGCTCACCCGAGCAGTTCGTAGTCCTCCCGCCGCACCGTCCGGGTGTCCAGCCAGTACCGCCAGGTGAAGCCCGGCCACAGCGTCCGGTTCACGCCCTTCGCGTCCAGGTACCAGCTCTTGCAGCCGCCCTGGGTCCAGATGCCCCTCTCGAGTTTCCGTTGCACCTCGGCGTTGAACCGCTCCTGCGCGTCCTCGCGCGGGTCCAGCGCCCGGTCCCCGGCGAGCCGCAACGCCTGCGCGATATAGGAAATCTGCGCCTCGATCATGAAGACCACCGAGTTGTGCCCCAGCCCGGTGTTCGGCCCGAGCAGGAAGAACAGGTTCGGGAAGCCGTTGACGGTGATCCCGAGGTGCGTCCGCATCCCCTCGCTCGCCCACTCCTTCGCGAGGTTCCGCCCGTCGCGGCCGACGATCTCCAGGCTGTCGAACGCGTCGGTCACGTGGAACCCGGTGCCGTAGACGATCGCGTCCACCTCGTGCTCGACGCCCGCCTGGTCGACGACGCTGTGCTCGCGCACCTCGGCCACGCCGTCGGTGACCACGTCGACGTTGTCGCGGGCCAGCGCCGGGTAGTAGTCGTTCGAGATGAGCACGCGTTTGCAGCCCATGGTGTAGTCCGGGGTCAGCTTGGCGCGCAGCACCGGATCGGACACCGCGCGGTCGATGTTGCTCTTCGCGAGCCGCTGCCCGATCTTCATGATCCACGGCTGGCCGTTGAAGCCGATCGCGCGCGCTTCCAGCGTCCAGTAAAGGAAATTCCGGTACAGCCGCTGCACCGGCGGCACCGCGCGGAACAGGCCGCGCAGCCAGCCCGGCATGTCGCGGTCGGCCTTCGGCATCACCCACGGCGGCGTGCGCTGGAACAACGTCAGCTCGGCGGCTTCCGGCGCGATCTTCGGCACGAACTGGACCGCGCTGGCCCCGGTGCCGACCACCGCGACGCGCTTGCCCGCGAAGTCGAAGTCGTGCTCCCACTCGGCGGAGTGGAACGCGCGTCCCTGGAACCGCTCGATGCCCGGCAGGTCCGGGATCATCGGCCGGTGCAGCGCGCCGACGCCCGCGACCAGCGCCGGAGCCACGAACTCGTCGCCGCCGCGGGTGCTGACGTGCCAGCGGTTCTCCTCGGCGTCCCAGCGCGCGCCGGTCATCTCCTGGCCGAAGCGGATGAAGCGGCGCAGGTCGTACTTGTCCGCCACGCCGCGCATGTACTCGTAGATCTCCGGCTGCGGCGAGTACGCGCGCGACCAGCCGGGGTTCTGCTCGAAGGAGAAGGAGTACATGTGCGACGGGATGTCGCACGCGCAACCGGGGTAGCTGTTGTCCCGCCAGGTTCCGCCGACGTCCTCGGCCTTCTCGAGAACCACGAAGTCGTCGCGGCCGTCCTTGCGCAGCTGAATCGCCATGCCGAGCCCGGAGAACCCGGTGCCGACCACGATCACGCCGGTCTCGGTGCGGTTGCCCATGCGTCCTCCCGTTAACTGTTACCCGAAGTCCAGCTTACTCGGAGTAGGTTACTGGCGGTAGAGTGTGCGGCATGACCACCGCCAAGCGCAAGCGCATGCCCCGAGCCGAACGGGAACGGCAGATGATCGAGGTCGCCGAGCAGGTCTTCGGCGAGCGCGGCTACGCGATGGCGTCGATGGACGAGATCGCGGAACTGGTCGGCGTGTCCAAGCCGATGCTCTACGAGTACTTCAACTCGAAAGAGGGCCTGCTGCTGGCGTGCATCCGGCAGTCGCGGGCGGCGCTGCAGGAGGCCACCGAGCAGTCGATCGTCGGCGCGGAGTCCGCACAGGACGCGCTGCGGCGCGGGTTGCTGGCGTTCTTCGTCTTCATCCGCGAGCGCCGCCAGGCCTGGTCGCTGCTGCGCCACGAGATGGCCCTGATCGGCACCCCCGCCGCGGACGAGATCGAAGAAACCCGCCGGCAGCAGACCGACCTGATCACCGCGTTGATGAGCGGCTACTTCGACAGCGAGGACACCCTGCGCGCCGAAGCGTCGGCCGAGTTCGTCGTCGGCGCCTGCGAGCGGCTGGCGATCTGGTGCGAGCGCTTCCCGGAGGTGACCCCGGAGAAGGCGACCGAGTACGCGATGGATCTCCTGTGGGCCGGGTTGTCACAGCGTGCGATCTGATGTGCACGTGAAGATGACCGTGCATTAGGCCATTCGGTCGTCACTCAGCGCACATCTCGTCCCGTTACTTGTGACACAGAGTTTTCATACGGTATCGATGACACTGTAGAAAGACACACTGAGTGTCGCGCCAGCGGCCGGCAAGCAGGAATCGCGTCATGAGTTTGCGGTGGCCGGGTCTCGACCTGTGACGCATGCTGATGACGAGAGGGGTGAGGCAGTGGTGGAAACGATCACGGCGACTTACAAGCACGACAACGACGACTGGACGATCACGGTCAGCGGTCGCGGCAAGGAGCTGACCGGCAAAGCGCCGGGCATCATCGCCGCGCGCGACCGGGCCGACCAGCTCGTGGAGAAGCTCGCCCCGAACGAGCGTCCCACCGTCGTGCACCTGCTGAACGGCAACGCACTGGAGTTCACCAGCGCGTACATGGCCGCCCGCCTGACGCTGCCGGAGATCGCTCCGCTGGAAATCCCGCCGTCGGGCGGAGCCAAGGCGGCCAAGGACGCTGCGGCTGCCTCTTCCGATTCGGGAACCGAGTCCGGCAAGGCTTCGGCTGCTGCCCCGGCTCCCGCTTCCGCCCCGGCTCCCGCTTCCGCCCCGGCTCCCGCTTCGGCTTCGGCGAGCGCCGCCCCGGCGGCCGCGGAGAAGGACCAGGCCGCCAAACCGGCACTGCCGCCGAGCAAGCAGCTCCCGAAAGAGGTCGAAGACCGCAAGCCCGGAGAAACGAGCCGCCCCGGTGTGACAGCGGGCGCGTCGGCCACTCCGCCGGTCGCACGCGCCTGACCTGCACTCTTACTTCTATTCGCTTTTTCGCGAGCCGCTTGGCCTGCGCGCGTCTTTGCGCCTGGGCTCTTTGGCGCGCCCGTCCAACCGTGCCCTGACTCTGGAGCATTTGCGCCTCGATCGAGGCCCCCACGTCCGGCCGAGCGCGCCCAGAGCCGGGTCCGGCCTCCCTCCCGCGCACGCCCGCACACAGCTGATTACGTCCGCTACAGCGGGACAGAACCGACTCGTCACCCTTGCGGGGTAGCCCAATTCGGCGAACGTGTTCCCCCGAAGCGACCCAGGTGAGCGACCGCCAAACAGGTGACCCCTGGTTCAGTGGCTCTTCTCACGAAGTTCACCGGGCGTGACGATTACGGCTGTCGATCCGCCATCCAGGGAGCAAACAGCCAGTGCCCGGCGCGCGCCCGAGATGCGACTGGGCGTAACCGCAGAAGCAGCGGGACCCGAGAAGGGTCCCGCCGATGCCTCAACGCGCCGCGAGGCGAACCCTCAGCGGAACAGCTTCCGCACCAGCAGCACGGCCACCAGCACGCCAGCCCCGATCAGCGGGTACTTGACCTTCGGGTTGTCAAGCTTCGCGCGCACGCCGTCCTTCGCCTGTTCGGCGAGCTTCTGCGGGTTGGCCTTCGTGCCCAGCTGGTCGAGGGTCGCCGCCAAAGCGGTCCTCGCCTGCTCGATCTCACGCTCGATGGTCTCGGGGTCGCGAGCCACGTGCCCTCCTCGCCGCAGTCGGACTGTAGGCGGTCCACGGTAGAGGACAACCCCCGCGAGACGGCGACTGGCCACGCCGAGCGAACCCGAACGTGGCGCGCGCTACGATCACACCTGGTTCTTGGGGGCCGTAGCCCAATTGGCAGAGGCACACGGTTTAGGTCCGTGCCAGTGAGAGTTCGAGTCTCTCCGGCCCCACAAGTTGTCGTAGTCGTTGCACAATACCGCCGCGTGTTCGGTTCGCTAGGAAGCCAGCGACCCTGACATCAAGAGTTTGGCTTCAAAGCGAACTTCATCGACAACTCGACGTAGTCCTGGATTGGCTGGCTTCTGCCCGTTGGAAGCGCGGCCACGACTAGCTCGCCAGAAATCGGTTCAGTGCGTCGCGACGGATCCTCTGTGCCGTCAGGCAGGCAGATCGAGCCATCGGCACGATCGACCACGGCAGCCAGTGCCTGACTCCTCATGCACTTCCGGCAGATCACCGAAACCGCCGGCCGACCGGCGCTGCCTTCGCTGACCCACGTCCTTCGTGGTGACGACGGGCGGGAGCCCACTTCCCTCCACAGGGTAGATACTGGTACTTTGGTACCTAAGCGAGTCACTCGCAGCACCTCAAGGAGAGTTCAGTCATGGCTGCCGCCACCGCGCCAATTAAGGTCGACGCCTCAACCGACGAACTTGTATCCCATGCAGCTCACTTCATGTCGCGTTCAAAGAAGGACATCGTCGATGCAGCCGTGCGGGAGTACATCGACGCTCACCGCGACGAGATCAACGACGGGATCAAAGCGGCGCTCGGCCAACTCAACGGCTCTGACTCCGCTGCCGTTGCCATGATGACCGGGTTCAACGTCGATGAACTCAATGAACTCGGCGGATTGCCGAAGTAGTCCAGTTCGCGCGGACCCGACGCGGTCGCTATGAAGAAGTTCTCTAGCATTTCAACATGACACAGGTTCCAGTCGGCGTACGCCCAACCAGAAGATGTCTTGCCGATCTAGATCTGCCGTTACCAGATCTTGGCCAGCCGCTTGACGAGATCGAAAACCCAGTCATCGCCACAGCACAGGTGATCCCGGAACTCCGCGACGCTGGCGGAGCACGACGGATCTTGTCACTGAGCGACCGCGTGTGGTTCAAGGTCAAGACTGGTGATCGGCGAGCCATCGCCACCCAGCTAAACAACGACGACTCACCTCCTGGACTTCGGAGTCGTCCTGATACATGGTGGATCGGCGCGGCCGGACACCGCCAAGCAGACAGCCCCCAGCGTGACTTCTATGAATCGATCAGGCGCGAGTGCACCACCGGTAAGACTGTCTCGACAACTCATCTCCTCCCCCGCGATTGGGACTGGAACCGCTTAACCGCTGAGCACGCGGTTGCCTGGCGACGCGAGATGAAGCGACTGGTGATTGGCCTGATCAGCATGTCCCTCACTACCGGCAGGCTCGCGGTGGCTGAGTTTCAGCACCATCGTGTCAAAGCTTTTGTCCGTGTCGACGAAGACCATGAGGCGTACTTGGCCATTATTGCTGAAGGCATCCCCGATCCGGCAATCTTCGCTCTGCTCCTCGATTGTGTTCCAGGCATCGCATCCGACGCCTGGCAACCTGAACCATCCCCGCTTGCGGAGATGGAGCCGTCGCCGGGAGAGGTCATCTGGTCAACCTTGTTCCCCTCAGAGGTCGCAAGCGCAATTCTGGAACTTAACCCCGATGCCACCCAGTGATTGGCCAAGCACGTACGCGGCAGTCCGTCAGGACAGCGCCAGCGGGCCAGCCACCTCACGTACAACATCCAGGCTGGTCTGTATACGAGCTAGAGGCCTTCAGTCTTCAGGCACAGCATCGCCCAGCCGTCCGCATCAATCGCACCCGACGTCGCCGCCGCGTGATGCGGTCGCGCGGGCGGATAATTGTTCCCGAGCCCGGGTCAGCGCCGCGATCCGTTCGTCCAGCACAGCCAACCGCCGGTCCACCAGTGCCACCGCGCTCGACGACAAGCGCCGCGAAGGCAAATCGCCCTGCAAACACGGGCCCAGCGGCCGGATGTCTTCCATCGTCAGGCCCGAGTCGAGCAGGTAGCGGATGTTCGCCACCCGCTCGATCGCGGACTCTTCGTAGTGCCGGTATCCGTTGTGGGAGCGGGCGGCGGTCAACAGCCCCTGCTCCTCGTAGAACCTCAGCGCCCTCGTGGTGACTCCGGTGGCCTTCGCCAGCTCTCCGATCCGCACCGGCCCGAGCGTACGCCGCTAAGAGATCACTGCGCCGCCGTCGACGGGCAGTACTACGCCGGTGAGGTAGTCGGCGTCGGGGCTGGCGAGTTGGACGATCCAGTGTGCGACTTCTTCCGGCCGGGCCAATCGGCGCAGCGGCACCATCGCCTGCAAGGATGCGTGCTGTGCTTGGGCTTGCTCAGCGGTCAGGCCCTCGCGGGCGTAGATCTCGGTGGCGACCGGGCCGGGTGCGACTGCGGTGACGCGGATGCCTTGCGCGGCAAGCTGTACTGCCCAGCTTCGGGTCAGCGATTCCAGCGCGGCTTTCGTCGCCGCGTAGAACTCCCGGCCCACCATCGGCCATCCGCGTTGGCCGATCGCGGTCGTCACGTTGACGACCGCGCCCCCGGACTCGCTCAGGTGCGGCATCGCGGCCTGCACGAGGTAGACCGGCGCGAGCAGGTTTGTCGCGACCACTCCGTCGAACGCGCCCGGCTTGATCTCGCCCAGCGCGGCCGGTTCGACGATGCCCGCGTTGTTCACCAGCACGTCGATCCGGCCGAATTCGGCGTGCGCCGCAGCGACAATCGACTCCGCGGCGCCTGCCTCGGTGATATCGGCGGCGAACGGGCGGATCCGCGGGGAAGAGCCCGCGGTTTCGGCGAGCCGCGCCGCGGTCCGGCCGACCACGAGGACGTTCGCGCCTCGCCGGGCGAACTCGCGTGCGGTGACCTGTCCGATGCCCGTTCCGCCGCCGGTGACGAGCACGGCCTTGCCTTCAAACTGTCCTTCACTCATGACAATCGACGCTAAACATTGCCGTATGCGTGAAGGTCAAGCCGATCAGCGAACTCGGTGGTAAACCAGGGCCACTTCGCCGAGATCGCCGGTCTCCTGGTGCGCGACTGTCCACTTAGTACCCGGCAGGCCGTCGTCGAACAGGCGAGGGCCGCCGCCGGCGATTTGCGGGCAGATGGTCAGGTACAGCGTGTCGATCAGGTCCTCGGTCAGCAGCGCCTTGATCACGCTGACGCTGCTGTTGACCAGGATGTCGCCCTCTCCGTCGGCCTTGAGCGAGGCGACGACCTCGGCGGCGGGCGCGTTCACGATGCGCGTGCGCTCCCACGGCGACTCGGTGAGAGTGCTCGACAGGACCACCTTTTCCGTGTCCACCAACCACTTCGCGTACCCGCGGTCGCGCGGGTCGGCGTTTTCGTCGGCCGCGACGGTCGGCCAGAAGCCGAGGAATCCTTCCGCGTTGCGGCGGCCGAGCAGCGCGGTCGTCGCGTTCTCCCAGATGCGGGTCATCTGGTTGCGGGCGGTCTCGGTGGTCACGTACGGGATGATCGCGCTCATGTCGCCGGGGCCTTCCGGGCCGTGGTAGCGGCCGTCGAGGGTCAGGGCGAGGTTGGCGGTGACACGACGCTCGGTCATGACTGGACTTCCTTTCGGGTGATGACTTCGACGAGGTGGTCGAGGACCTGTCCCCAGCCGGTTTCGATTCCGGCGATGGCGGACACGGCTTCGACGGTCGTTGCGCTGATCTCCAGTCCCAGCCGCAGCCGGGTGGCGCCGTTCGCCGAGGCGAGGGCGAGGTCGTAATGGCCGCTAAACGCGACGGCTCCGGCCGCGTCCAGCACCGACAGGTCGAACACCAGCCGCTCGGTTTCGCGAGCGGTCCGGACCTGTCCTTCCGAGCGGTAGATGCCTTCGGCGTCGCGGTAGGCGAGAACGACGCGCCCGCCCGGCTTCGCTTCGAGGACACACTCGGTGACGGTCAGGGACGGCGGGACCCACCACGACGCCAGCAGCCCGGCGTCCGTCCAGTACCGCCAGACCGTTTCCGGCGGGACCGACAGCACGCGTTCGAAGGAGAACGCGCGACCGTCGGCCCAGCGATCCCGGTCCGCGGCGGCGGTGTCGGTTTCGATCGCCGCGCGGTAGCGGTCGAGCACCTCGCGCTCCCCCGCATGCGCCTCGATCGTCGCGGCCAGTTTCTGGAGCTGGTCCGCGAATTCCCGCAGCGGAGCTGCTTCGGCCGCGTAGACCCGGCGCTGCCCGAGCGGGGCCATGGTGACCAGGCCGGCGCGGGCGAGGGTCTGCAGGTGCTTGGTCGTCTGCGGCTGCCGCAGCCCGGTCAGCTCAGCCAGTTCGCCGACCGACCGCGGCCGCTGTGCGAGCAGTTCGACCAGCTGCCACCTGGTGGTGTCCGCGAGTGCTGCGGCGATCCCGTCCATGCAGCGAAGTATTCTCCATGTCGAATATTCGTGTCAAGGAATTCTTTTAGCTGGGCAGCAGGCGGGCGGCGAGGTTGCGGACCGCCAGGCCCCGCTTCGTGCGTGGGACCAGCATCGAAGCCGCCGTCCGGACCCCGCGTTGCTTGGGCTTCACACGCGCTCGATGCGCTTCTTCGTAGCGCGCGAACGCCTCGGCGTGAGTGCCGTCAGCGAGCGCCATGGCCAGGGTGTGCGCGCCGACGATCGCGAGGCTCGAACCGTCGCCGAGCAGGGAGACGCACGACGCGGCATCGCCGACCAGCGCGACCCGGCCGCTGGACCACTTCGGCGGATCGACCACGGCGACCGCGTCGAAGAAGACGTCGTCCGTCGCTTCGAAGCGAGCCAGCAGTTCCGGGACCCGCCAGCCGAGACCTCGGTAGGCAGTAGACAGAATTTCCTTGTCCTGACCGGGTTCTGACCCGCGGAAGATGAACGCCACCCGGGCGTTTCCGCGTCCCGGATGGACCGCGACGAGGCGGCCCGGGGTGTTCAGCATGACGATGTCCTGCGGATAGTCGGACGGTTCGCCGAGCGTCACGGTCCCGACGTACATCCCGGCGTGCCGGACGAATTCCCGCTCCGGACCGAACGCGAGCCGTCGCACCGTCGAATGCAAGCCGTCCGCACCGATCACCAGGTCGAATCGGCGCGGGGCAGCGTGCTCGAAGGTGACGTCAACCCCGCCTTCGTCCTGCTCCAGCGCGGTGATGGTGTCACCGAAGAGGAATTCGGCGTCGTCTCGCGCCGCTTCGTAGAGCACGTCGGCGAGATCGGCTCGCGGGACCTCGATCTCTTTGCTTACCGCCATCCGCACCGTGGTCACCGGACGCCCGCTCGCGTTGAGCAGGCGCAGCCGCTGCGCGTGCGTCGCGACCTCGCGCAACCGCGGCACGACGCCCATCGCGTCGGCCACCTCCATCGCGCCGCCGCGGACGTCCACCGGGTTGCCGCTGCTTCGCTGGCCAGCTGCCCGTTCTACGACAGTCGGCCGGAAACCATTGCGCGCCAACCAAAACGCGAGGGTCGAACCAGCGATCCCGGCACCGCACACGAGCACTTCACGAGTCATGCATCCGAGCATATCCGCACTCAGTGCAATTTTGCAATGACTGCGGATATGCACTCGATGTCGTACACTCGCGAGATGTCGCTCCGTGAACGCAAGCGCGCCCGCACCCGCCAAGCCCTGATCGACGCGGCTATGGACCTCTTCGAGCGCAACGGCTACGACGAGACGACCATCGCCGACATCGCCGCAGCCGCCGAGATCGGCACGCGCACGTTCTTCAGCTACTTCGCCAGCAAGGAAGAACTGGTGTTCCCGGACGCCGAGAGCCGGGTGCAGGCGTTGCTCGAGGCGCTCGCGAACCGAGCCACGGACGACCGGCCGATCGACCTGCTGGTCCGCGTCCTTCTCGACGGCGGCGAGGTCAGCGACGACATCATCGGCAAGCTGACCCCGTTGCGGATGCGCCTGCTCCAGACCGTGCCCGCCGTCCAGGGCCGAGCGCTGCAAATCCAATTCAATGCCGAGCGCCGGATCGCCGAAATCCTCGCCGAATCCTTTCCCGACGAACTCGACGACCTCACCGCCCGTACGTTGACCAGCGCGTTCGCCGGTGCGGTGCGCGGAGCGTCGCAGGCCATGCTCGACCGCACCGACGACCTCACCGCCGAGCAGCGAATCCAAACGGCCCGGGAGGCCATCGTGACGACGCTCGCGCCACTGCTCAAGCGTGACTGACGTGCTCCGCGCACAGGCACGCCACCGCGGTGTCGATCCACTCGCGGCCTTCCCATTCCGGGTGCCGCTTGATCAGTTCGTCCCGCACTTCCGCGATCACGGTCGCCTCGTCCATCTCCGAATCGCGACGCCGCCAAGTTTCGTCGCGCAGCAGTTCCAGGTAGGCGCGCAGGTCGTCGAGCAGTTCCGGGCCGCTGATGTCGCCGTGGCCGGGGACGACGATTTCCGGTCGCCGCTGCGAAAGCTTCCGCATGACCTCGATCCAGCGGATCCCGGACACGTCGGTGTCGTGCGGCGGGAACCACGGGAAGATCGCGAACTGACCGGTCTCGGCGAGGTCGCCGGTGAACAGGACGCCCGCGTCCGGGACCGTCACGACCTGGTCGCCCTTGCTGTGCGCGCGGCCGGTGGCGCGTAGCTGCACGACGCGACCGCCGAGGTCGAGGTCGTGCGACGAGTCGTAGACGACGTCCGGGGTCGGCAGTTCGACGCCCTCCAGCTGGCGCGCGACCGGCTCTCCCAGACCGGTGAACATCTGCAGGTAGCCGGGGCCTTTCGCGGCGAGGTCGGTCGCCTGCGCGCGGTTGACCAGGTAGGTCGCGGCCCCGGCGAAGGTCTGCGCGCCGAACGCGTGCTCGGGGTGGAAATGCGTGGTGGTGAGGTAAATCCGGCGGCCGCGCGCGTACTCGGTCGCGAACTTCAGCACGGTTTCCGCGTTGCGCGGCCCCATGCCGGTTTCGACGACGAGCACGGAATGCGTCCCGCCGATGACGCCGACGTTCGGCACCAGCTGCACGCCATGGTTCGGGACCACGACCAGGTCGCGGGCGAGTTCGCGCACCTGTGCGGTCTGCACGACGGGATCGGGATACGGGTAGTCGGCCATCGCCGGAGGCTCCTCGGGAACGCGGGATCAGTGACCGTTCCAGTCCAGCGCCGCGCCCGCGCGGTGTCCAAGACCGATCCGCTTTTCCCCATACCGCACGGGTATTGTCGCTGGTTGTGGATCTCCGTTCGCTCCGGTACTTCGTCGCGATCGCCGAGGAACGCCACTTCGGCCGGGCGGCGGCGCGGCTGCACATGACCCAGCCGCCGCTGAGCCGCGCGATCAAACAGCTCGAAACCGACCTCGGCGCGGCTCTGCTGGACCGTTCGCCGTCCGGGGTCGCGCTCACCGCCGCCGGAACCGCGCTCTACGACGAGGCCCGCACCCTGCTCGAGGCAGCAGACCAAGCCCGTGCGAAAGTCGCCGCGGCTGCGGGACCCGGGACGCTCACGCTCGGCACTCTCGCCGACAGCTCGGAGCCGGTCGGGATCCGGCTTGCCAGCGAGTTCCGCAAGCGGCATCCGGGCGTGCGGATCAGCGTCCGCGAGGCCGATCTGACCGATCCGACCACCGGGCTGCGCGCCGGTCTCGTGGACGTCGCGCTCACCCGGATTCCTTTCGACACCAACGGAATCCGCACGCGCGTACTGCGCTCCGACCCGATGGGCGTCGTCCTGCGCGCGGACGATCCGCTGGCCGGACGCGACGAGGTGCGCCGGGAGGAACTCGCCGACCGGGCATGGTTCCGGTTCCCGGACGGCACCGATCCGCAGTGGCAGGCGTTCTGGAGCGGCGGCGGCGCGGGCGGCCCGGTCGTGCGGACGGTGCACGAATGCCTGCAAGCCGTGCTGTGGAACGGAACCGTCGGTCTCGCCCCGCTCGCGCACTCGTTGCCCGAAGGCGTCGCGACGGTCCCGCTGGCCGACTGTCCGCCGAGCCGGCTCGTGGTCGCCTGGCGCGAGGATTCGACGCCGCCGCTGGTCCGCTCGTTCGTCGAACTCGCCGGGCTCGAGCACCGCGAAACGCCCGCGAACCCGTAGGCTGGGCCCGGACATCGGGGAGGTGTGGGCCGTGCCGGGACGCAATCCGCTGCGGGTCCTGCGCAAATGCGCGGACTGGTTCGAAAACCGCGGCGTGTACATCCCCGGCGAGGAAAGCCGCGCGGTCGACCCGGTGCGCGACTTCGGCTGGCTCATGGTCGCCTGGGGCGCCGGCGTCGCGGTGTTCATCCTGTTGTTCGCGTTCGCGGTCTGAATCCCGCCCGAAGGCTGTTGACACCGGGGTGATGACTGTCACCCGGAGTGCTCTTTCGATCACGGATCGGCCACGGGTGTACACCAGGTCCGCGTCTTCCGCACCGTGACGGCATTAGTGCCGCCAGAGTGGAGCGGGTCCGGCCGGCAACTACGCCGAACGGCACCCCGCCCCACCCCGACTGGAGT
>NZ_PQIA01000009.1 GCF_003385235.1 Amycolatopsis circi
GCAGAAGACGCCATACGATGTCGTCTTCGGTCTCGTGGGTTCGGAGATGTGTATACGAGCCGGCGTTCGGCCCGTTCGGATCGGCGGTGCCCGCGCTCGCCCCGGCCGTGCTGGTCACGCTGGTCGCGGCGGGCTGCGCGGGCACCGCCGATCCGAACGGGCCGATCGTGGTCGGCTCGGTCAACGCGCTGAGCGGACCCGCCACCTTCCCGGAATCCTCCCAGGCCGCCAAGGCCGTCTTCGACGCGGCGAACGCGGCGGGCGGCGTGCACGGGCGCAAGATCGAGTACCACGCCATCGACGACAAGGGCGACCCGGCAGCAGCGGCGGCCGCCGCGCGCGAAATCGTCGGCGGCGATCAGGCGGTGGCGCTGGTCGGTTCTTCCAGCCTCATCGAGTGCCAGATCAACGCCAAGTACTACCAGCAGGAGAAGGTGCTTTCCATCTCCGGCATCGGCGTCGACCCGTCATGCTTCACCAGCCCGAACATCGGGCCGGCCAACGTCGGGCCGTTCCACGACATGACGCTGACCCTGCTGTACGGCTCGGAAGTACTGCACCTGCAGGACATGTGCGCGCTGCTGGAAATCGCCGGGAACACGTTGCCATACTACCGCGCCGCCATCGACGAATGGTCGAAAATCACCGGCAAGAAACTGAAGTACGTCGACGCGACCGTGCCCTACAACGGTTCCGACTACACGCCCTACATCGTCAAGGCTCGCGCGGCCGGCTGCAAAGCGGTGACGGTCAACCCCGTCGAGCCGGACTCGATCGGCCAGCTGAAAGCCGCGCAGGCACAGGGTTGGAAAGATGTGACCTGGCTGCTGCTCACGAGTGTCTACAGTGAACAGTACGCGAAGGCCGTTTCCGACGCGGGCAAGGGCGTTTACGTCCCCGCCGAGTTCTACCCGTTCACCGACCCGTCGAGCCCGCGCACCAAGGAGTGGCGGGATCTCATGACCCGCAACAACATTCCGCTGACCTCGTTCAGCCAGGGCGGCTACCTCGCGGCGAAATACTTCCTGCAGGTGCTGAACGGCATGCAGGGCGACATCACGCGGGAATCGGTGACGAAGGCGCTGCGGGAGATGAAACCGATCACCGATCCGATGGTCGGCACGCCGTACGTGTTCGGCCCCGGGCAGACCCACCACGACAACATCGCGGGCTGGCCGGTGAAGCTCGCGACGGGCACGAACCGGTGGGAGATCTCCGGTACCGACTGGCTGCGGATTCCGCGGCGCTAGCCCGATCCACTCTGGACAGAGGAGAACTGCAATGGTGCAGGGAGCGCTGGCCGGGCTGGCCGCCGGCGGGCTTTACGCGGTGCTGGCGGTGTGCCTGACGTTGATGTCGCGACTGGTCCGCGTCGTCAACTTCGCCCAGGCGGCCACCGGCATGTTCGGCAGTTACGTCGGGGTGGCCCTGTCCGTCCACGGTGGACTGCCGGAATGGCTGGCAGTGGTGCTCGGCGTGCTGCTGGGCGGGTTGCTGAGCGTGCTGATCGGCTGGGTCGTGTCGACCTGGCTGGCCGAAGCAGGCACCGGCACCCGCTCGGCCGTGACTGTCGCGGTATTGCTGCTGTTGATTTCGCTGTCGTTCATCTTGTTCGGCAACAAACCGCAGCCGTTCCAGGCGTTGCTGGCCGGTCCGGCCTTCACCGTCGGCGGCGTGGTGATCAGCCAGGTGACCGTCGTGACGGTCGCGCTGGCGGTGGTGATCGCCTTCGCCGCGCGGCTGATCCTGACAAAGACGCCCGTTGGTATCTCACTGCGCGCTTTGTCGGAACGCCCGACGACAGCTGAGCTGTTAGGCATCCCCGCGAAACGGCTCAGTGCCGCGGTCTGGGGCGCCACCGGCCTGATCAGCACCATCATCATCGTGATCGTCGCACCGTCCCAGTCGAACGACGCCACGTCGCTGGCCATGCTGGTCGTGCCCGCCGCGGCGGCGGCCCTGCTCGGCGGGTTCCGCCGGCTGGACCTCGCCGTCGTCGGCGGTCTGGTGCTCGGCATGCTGCAGGGCGCGCTCGCGCAGGTCGACCAGCTTTCGGTAGTGCGGAATTTCGTCCCGTTCCTGGCCATCGTCGGCCTGCTCGTGTGGTCTCAGCGCAAGGAGGTGTGGGATGCAGCTCGCTGACCGGGGCGCAGTGTCCCGCTTCGGAACCCCACTGGTCGTCGCGGTGGTCGCGGTTCTGGTCGGAATCGGCCTGACCGTCGGCCTCAACGGCTACTTCGCCTACCTCGGCGTGAGCGTCGTAGTAGCCGCCATCGCCCTGCTCGGCCTGGGCGTCGTCACCGGCAGCGCTGGCATGATCTCGTTGTGCCAGCTGACTTTCGGTGCGATCGGCGCGTGGGTCGTCTCCGCGCTGAACGTCGCCGACGCTCCCGGCGGCTTCCTCTTCTGGCTCCTGCTGGGCGGTCTCGCGGCAGGCGTCGTCGGTGTCCTTATTGGACTTCCGGCGCTGCGTCTGCGCGGGATCAACCTGGCGGTGGTGACGCTCGGTCTGGCCGCGGCCGCCGACGTCACTCTGGTGGAAATCCAGTTCCCCGGCACCACTGACGGCGTGTCGGTGGATCGTCCGTCCTTGGTCGCCGACGACAACGCGTACTTCCTGCTCTGCGTCATCGTTCTGATCGTCTGCGCGTTGCTCGTGCACTTCCTCCGGCGCGGTCCGTGGGGCAGCAGCTGGGCCGCGGTAGCGTTCTCCGAGCGCGGCACCGCTGCAGCCGGGGCCAGTGTCCGTACTGCGAAACTCTCGGCTTTCGCGGTCAGCGCCACCCTGGGCGGCATCAGCGGCGGTCTGCTCACCGCGCAGGTCGGGTTCGCGTTCCCGACAAGTTTCGCCCCGATGCAGTCGCTGGCGTTGTACGTCCTCGCCATCATGTCCGGTGCACACCTGATTGATATGGCAGTGTTCGGCGCTGTCCTCTGGGTTGCCGTACCAGAGCTGTTGAAGCGATGGGGAGTCCCGCAAGACTGGGGTTACGTGATCTTCGGCTTGCTGGGCATCCAAGCTCTGGCTGGCCGCGGCAACCTGGGTACCGCGATCCGTGAACTGTGGCGTCGCCGTTCGAGGGCCAGCGCCGGAGTCCAGATCACCGCACTGGGCGAAGAACCTCCGCGCCTGCCACCCGGTGAGCCGGTGCTCGTGGTCCGCGGACTGAGCGTCACCTTCGGCCAAGTCAAAGCACTGTCCGGAGTGGACTTAGCCGTCCCGAAGGGCGGAGTGCTAGGCGTGATCGGGCCGAACGGTGCCGGAAAGTCCACTTTGGTCGACGCGATCAGCGGCTTCCTGCCCCAAGCCGAGGGAACCGTCGAGCTAGCCGACCGTCCGCTCACCGGCAACCCCACGCAACGAGCCCGCTCCGGTCTCCGCCGAACGTTCCAGCAAGACCGGGTCCCGTCGGGCTTGACCATCGAGGCGTACGTCCGCTTCGTAGCTCGCCGTCGCCCGCCCGCCGCCGAAGTCGCTGCAGCGCTGGAGTTTTTCGGCTGTCCGCCAGCCGCAACGCCGCTGGACCGGGTCGACGTGGGCGCGCGCCGGTTGGTCGAAGTCGTCGGCCACCTCATGGCAAAGCCCCAGGTGCTGCTCCTGGACGAACCAGCGGCGGGCCTTCCGCACGAGGAGCACGTGGCCTTCGGCGAACGCCTGCGTCAGGTTCCGGCCAGGTTCGGCGTCTCGGTGCTGATCATCGAACACGACCTCGACCTGGTCCGGTCGGTCTGCGACACCCTGACCGTGCTCGACTTCGGCGAGGTGCTGGCGAGCGGTCCGCAAGCAGAGGTACTGGCCGATCCGGCGGTGCTGAAGGCATACCTGGGCGAAACGGAGATGCTGTGAGCACGCTGCGAATCGAGAACCTGACCGTCACACGCGGCGCGGGCCCAGTCATCGCCGACGTCGGCCTGACGCTGGAACCGGGCAAGATCACCGCCCTCGTCGGCCCGAACGGTGCGGGCAAGACCAGCCTGCTGGAAGCGTTGTCCGGCGTGATCCCCGCGGCGTCCGGGACTATCCACGTTGGACACACGGACGTCACCAAGCACTCCCGGGTGTCCAGAGCGCGGCTCGGACTGGCGCATGTGGAACAGGGACGGGCGGTCTTCGCCAGCCTGACCGTCCTGGAAAACCTCCGCCTGACCGCCAAAACCCCCGCCGGGGTCGACGAAGTCCTGGCGCTCTTCCCAGAACTGGAGAAACGCAAGAACTCGCCCGCCGCCCTGCTGTCCGGCGGCGAGCAGCAGATGGTGGTGCTGGGCCGGGCCTTCGCGGCGAAGCCCAAATTCCTGCTTATCGACGAGATGTCCCTGGGTCTGGCACCCGCCGTCTTCACCAGACTTCTCCCGGCAGTAACCGAGTTCGCCAACGCGGGCGCGGCGATCCTTCTGGTGGAACAGTTCACCCACCTGGCGCTGAAAGTCGCACAGGAAGCCCTGGTCGTCTCCTCGGGCAAGGTCACCTACACCGGCGAGTCGCAGCCGCTGCTGGACAACCCGGGCACCTTGCACCAGGCGTACCTGGGCACCAACTGACCCGGGGCGTGGGCGTTCCGCGGTGGAACGCCCACGCCCCGGCCGTTCAGCCTTCGCGGATGGTCATCTTGGCGAGCCGGTCGCCGTCGACGTCGAAGACGAACTTCGACCGTCCGTTGGCGTGCTTGCTGCGCCAATCCCCGACAACGGTGACGGTGCCGCCGTCGTCGCCGGAGACCGTGACCTCCTCCGGGGTCAGGACGCCGCGCGAGCCGATGAACTCGACGTCGCTCCAGCCCTTGATCTCGGCGCGTCCGGTGAACGACCGGCCCCAGTCGTCCACGACGCCGTTTTCGGTGAACGCGTCGAGGAACGCGGCGTCGTCGTGCCGGTTGACCGCGTCGACGAACGACGCCACCGGTTCCGGAATCTCCACTTCGGACATTGCGTTTCCCTTGCTGTCGTAGGTGAAACTCAGCGGGTGGTGTAACCGCCGTTGGCGAAGACAGTCTGCCCGGTGATCCACCAGCCGGACGTCGCGAGGAACGACACGATCGGGGCGATGTCCTCGATCTTGGTCAGCTGCCCGCCCATCGCCTGCGACTTGTGGAATTCCACCCGTTCCGGGGTTTCCTGGCCGTAGAAGAACGGCGTGTCCATCGGGCCGGGCCCGACCGCGGTGACCGAGATCCCGCGCGGGGCGAATTCCTTGGCCGCGGCGCGGGTGAAGTGCTCTACCGGGCTCTTGCCGCCGGCGTAGGTCGAGTACCCGTCGGTGAACGCCGCGAGCAGGCTGGTCACGATGGTGATGATCTTGCCGCCGTCGGCGACGTTCTTGCCCGCTTCTTTGATGAAGAAGTACGCGGCCTTCGAGTTGATGTCGAACATCGAGTCGTACTCGTCCTCGGTGGTCTCGACGATCGGCTTGCGCAGCACCTTGCCCACCGTGTTCACCGCGACGTCGATCTTCCCGAGCGCGGCCTCGGCGTCCGCGAACAACTTCGCCACGTTCGCCGGGACGGTCAGGTCGCCGGTGAGGACGACGCCCTTGCCGCCCGCCTCCTCGACCGCGGCGAGAGTCTCCTCCGCCCGCGGACGGGTCGACTCGGAGTTGTAGTGGATCGCGACGTTCGCGCCGGCCTGCGCGGCCTGCCTGCTGATGAGCCCGCCCAGGTTCTTCGCCCCGGCGGCGACCAGGACGTTCTTGCCCTTGAGGGTGTGGTCGGTCATGAGGACCCCTCCATCTCTTTATCGCTGATATGCGTCACTGTATCAGTGACACAGCGGCTACCATAGCGGTGTGACACAGATTGCGAACGCGGATACACGGACCCGGCTCTTGGACGCCGCCGCCGAGCAGGTCGCCGCGACGCCGGGCGAGGACATCTCGCTGCGCGCGATCTGCGCCCAAGCCGGCGTGAAAATGCCGACGCTGTACCACTTCTTCGGCAGCAAACAGGGCCTGCTGGACGCGGTCGTCGAGCGCGGTTTCGACCTGTACCTGGCGGAAAAAGGCGCGCACGAGCCGTCCGGCGACCCGATCCAGGACCTGCGCGACGGCTGGGACGCCCACGTCGCCTTCGGGATCGCGAACCCCGGCTTCTACACGCTCATGTACGGCCAGGTCCACCCCGGCCACGCCCCCGCGGCGCAAGAACGGCCCAGCGCGATGCTCCGAGCCCTGACGAAAGCCGCCGCCGACCAGGGACGCCTGACGGTCCCGCCGGACCAGGCAGCCGCGCACATCCTCGTGGCCAACATCGGCGTCACGCTGCGCCAGATCATCCTCGCCGAAGAGGACCGCCCGCTGTCGACGGCGGTCCGGGAAGGCGCGATCGCCGCGATCACCGGCACCGCCGCCACCGACAACCGGCACTCCGAAATCCACCGCGTACTGGAACACGCGGCCGCGAACCCGGAAATCCTGGGCTCGGAGGAAACACAACTGCTGACCAAATGGCTGCGAAAACTGGCCGAATCAAGCTGACCCATGCCACCGCGAACCAACCCTGGTGGGCAATGCAGAAGTCCGTGAGGGGAACCCTCACGGACTTCTCAACGGAGCAGAGATGCTCAGGCTGGGGTGCTTACGACCCCATCCCAGCCCGCTCGAACGCCAGCGTCGGCAGGTCGACCGCGTGCGCCCCACCATCAGCGACCAACACCGCACCGGTGATGTACGAAGACTCCGAAGACCCGAGGAACCGAACAATAGAAGCAATTTCCTCCGGCTCGGCAGGACGCCGCAGCGGCACCTCAGCAGTCACCCGCCGATACCCCTCGTCATGCCCGCCGTCAAATCCGGCCGCCTCAGCGAACTGCTCCATTTCCCCATCCGCCATCGGAGTCCGAACCCACCCCGGGCACACCGCATTAGCCCGCACCCCGCGCGGGCCGTAATCCCGGGCAATAGACCGAGTCAACCCGATCAACGCGTGCTTGGCCACCGTGTACCCCGCGACATTGGGCCCAGCGAACAACCCGGCCAGCGAAGAAACAATAACGACCTGCCCGCCGCTCTTCACCAGCGAAGGCAATGCCGCACGGCAAAACACAAACGCACTGGACAAATTGGACCGAAGCGCGATCTCCCACTCCTCGTCCCCGGTGTCCACCACCGAAGACAGCCCATGCCCGCCGGCATTAGCCACGATCACGTCCAGCCGCCCGTACTTCTCGAGAATCTCCGCGATCGCCGCCTCCGCGTCCTCGCGAACGCTGGCGTCACAGGCGATCACGTGCGCGCCGGTCTCCGCCGCGACCTTCTCCAGCGGTTCCCGCCGCCGGCCCAGAACCACGACCTGCGCACCTTCTCCGGCGTACCGCCGAGCAACCGCAGCCCCAATGCCCGTCCCTCCGCCGGTAATCGCCACGACCCGCGTGTCTGCCATCGTCATTCCATCCCTTTCAAGCAGGAAACCCAGACCGAGCCGAAAAGCCGAAGTCGGCGAGCAAGGCCTGTCCGTTCACCGTCCGCGCCCGCGCGGAAGCCAGATACAACACCTGCTGGGCCACCTCCTCGGCCGCCTGCACCGGGAATCCCGGTTCGTCCAGCAGGTCCCCCAAATCCCCCCGCGCCATCGGCGTATCGACCACCGACGGGCACACGCAGTTGACCCGCACCCCGTCGAACTCGACCGACAGCGCCCGCGTCAACGACACCACCGCGCCCTTCGACGCGCAGTAGGGCACCATCCCCGGCGCACACACGAACGCCGAATCGCTGGCCAGGAAGACGATCGAACTCCCGGCTCCCAGCCACGGCCGCGCGTGCTTCGCGACCAGGAACTGGCCCAGCACGTTCACCGACATGACCGCGGTGAAGTCCGCGGCGCTGGTCTCCGCGAGCGGCCGTCCGACCGGCCCTGATATCCCAGCGCAGCCGACTACCACGTCAAGCCCGCCGAACGACTCCGCCACGAGCTGCACCGCCGCGGCGACCTGGTCCTCGTCGGTGAGGTCCGCCCGCGCCGCGACGACGTCGCCCGGCAACGAGGGCGGCCGGACCCGGTCGAGGACCCCGACCCGCGCGCCCTCCTCCAGGAACGCCCGCGCGCAGGCCAGTCCGATCCCGGACGCCGCCCCGGTGATCAGCACGGCCTTGCCGGAAAGGTCGAGTCGCATTCCGCAATCCTGCAGCAACGGCCCTTCCGGGGATTGGCGACGAGTGCATCCTTGTTGTCAGCGACCGCACGACCCCCGAGCCCGGCTACCGCTGCCCCCGGGCCACCGCGAACACTGCGGCGAGGAGCGCGAAGGGACACCATGAGCAACGCACACCCCCACCCCCTTGACCCGCTGACCGCCGACGAGCTCGCGGCCGGCCGGGCAGTGCTGGAGGCACAGGGGCTGATCACCGAGACGACCCGGTTTCCGCAGGTCCTCCCGGTGGAGCCGGACAAGGCCGCCGTACTGGCCGGTGCCCGGACCGACCGCCGGATCCAGTTCACCCTGCTCGACACCGCGACCGGCGAATCGGCCGACGCGGTCGTCTCGGTGACGGGCAAGGAGCTGGTCAGCCACGAGAAGTGCGGCGAGGGCCAGCCGCCGTATCTCTTCGAGGAATACGACCTGGCCGAGGCCATCACGAAGGCCTCCCCGGAGTGGCAGGCCGCGATGCGGCGCCGCGGCCTCGGCGACCGCATCGAGCACGCGTTCTGCGCCCCGCTCGCCCCCGGTTACTTCGGTCGCGAGGACGAGACCGGCCGGGTCATCCGTTCGCTCACCTTCCTGCGCGAGGACAGCACCGACAGCCCCTGGGCGCATCCGGTCGAGGGCCTGGTCGCGCACCTCAACCTCACCGAGCAGCGCGTCCTCCGCGTCGAGGACGAGGGCGACACCCCAGTCCCGGAGGACTCCGGCCGCTACGGCCACCACCCCGCGCGGACCACGCTCAAGCCGATCGAGATCACCCAGCCGGAAGGCCCGAGCTTCCAGGTCGACGGCTCGCTGGTGACGTGGGAGGGCTGGCAGCTGCGCGTCGGCTTCAACGCGCGCGAGGGCCTCACCCTGCACCAGCTGACCTTCCAGGACCGCTCGGTGATATATCGCGCCTCGGTGCCTGAGATGGTTGTTCCCTACGGTGACACCTCAATCGGCCGGTTCTGGATCAGCTACTTCGACGCCGGCGAATACCTGCTCGGCAAGAACGGCAACAGCCTGCGCCTGGGCTGCGACTGCCTCGGCGTGATCCACTACTTCGACGCCTTCCTCGCCGACGACCACGGCCAGCCGGTGCGCGTGCCGAACGCGATCTGCATGCACGAGGAGGACTACGGGATCCTCTGGAAGCACACGGATCTCGACTCCCATGCCGAGGTGCGCCGTTCGCGTCGCCTGGTGATCTCGTCGATCTCCACCATCGGCAACTACGACTACGGCTTCTTCTGGTATCTCTACCTCGACGGCACCATCGAATGCGAGGCCAAAGCGACCGGCATCGTCTTCTCCGGCGCCGGCGAACCCGGGTCTGCGCAGCCGCACGCGTCCGAGATCGCGCCCGGTCTGTTCGCTCCGGTGCACCAGCACCTGTTCTGCGCCCGGCTCGACTTCGCCGTCGACGGCCAGCGCAACTCGGTGTACGAAGTGGACGCTGTCGGGATTCCGATCGGCGAAGACAACCCGTATGGCAACGCCTTCACCTGGAAGGCCACGGAACTGCGCACCGAACAGGAAGCGAAACGGCACGCGAACCCGGCGACCGCACGGGTGTGGGAAGTCCGCAGCACCGAGCACACCAACCGGCTTGGCGCGCCGACCGCCTACCAGCTCGTGCCGCGGCCGTCGGCAACCCTGATGGCGCAACCGGAATCGTCGGTGTACCAGCGCGCGACATTCGCCACGAACCACCTGTGGGTCACGCCGTACGCGCCCGGTGAACGCTTCCCGGCGGGCGACCGTCCCAACGCGCACCCGGGAGGGGCCGGCCTGCCCACGTGGACGGCGGCGGACCGCTCCGTCAGCGACACCGACGTCGTGCTGTGGCACGTCTTCGGCCCCACGCACATCCCGCGTCCGGAGGACTGGCCGGTCATGCCGGTCGACTACTCCGGATTCATGGTGCGCCCCTACGGGTTCTGCGACCGGAACCCGGCACTCGACCTGCCCGCCGCCGCTCACGGCCACTGCGAACACTGAGGAAGGCTCCATGCCCGCGACCAATCTGTCCGACACCTCCACCTGGCTCCCGCTCGACGGTCTCGCTCCCGGCTTCGACGCCAACAAAGCGGCCACTGTGGACGATCTCGACAACCAGTCGTTCACTTTGGACTGTGCCGACGGTGGCACGTTCTCGATCAGCTTCTCCGCAGGCCGCGCGTCCTGGGACGAGGACGGTGCCACCGGCGAGACCGCTTCCGAGACGTTCCTCGTGGACGCCGGACTGTTCTACGTGCAGTTCCACCCCGGCGCGGAAACCTCGTTCAGCCTGCTGCTGGACGTCCGCCAGGGCCGCGCGCTGGTCATCACGAGCACGATCGGCGACGGACTTCCCCGGGTGACGCAACGGTTCCGTCCGGCGACCATTCAGGGCCGCGAGGCGCACGGCGAGGAGATTGCGCCCAGCACCGCGCTGATCGGCCGCCGCGTGCAGTGGGTCTACAGCGAGGAGCACGCGTACGAGCACGTTTACCTCACCCCGCACTGGTACAGCTGGCAGTGCCTCTCCGGTCCGGAGCGCGGGCTCGCCGACACCGACGAGAACTCCGTTTACCAGATCCGGCCCGGGATCTACGTGTTCTCCTGGCGCGAGAAGGTCATCCCGTGCGCGTCGGTGACCGTGGCCGACCACCGGAACGTGCGGGAACTGCGGTCGCACGGTTCGCTGTTCGGGCTGGGCGAGGACGGCAAGTCGCCGACGCACTTCACCTTCGGCGCGTACGGCCGGCTGCTCAGCAACACCGCCTATTCGCCGGACTACGACCCCGCTGGACAGTGACCCGTGGCGCCTGAACTGCTTCTCACCAACGCCACTGTGTACACAGTGGACGAAGACCGGCCGTGGGCGACCTCGCTCGCGGTGGAGAACGGCCGGGTGTCGACCGCCGAGGCCGGTCCGGACACCGAGGTCCTCGATCTCGGCGGCGCGTTTGTGTTGCCGGGATTCGTGGACGTGCACAGCCATCACGCCCTCGCCGGACGTGAATTGTTCGAGCTGCGCCTGGAAAGCGGCTCGGGGTTGCCGGAAATCCTCGCCGCAGTACGGGAATGGTCTTCGCGGCTCGGGCCGGACGAATGGGTGGTCGGCGGTGCCTGGCCGTCCACTTTGGCCTCCGAGCTTGGCCACGACTCCGTGCGGCAAGCCTTGGACGAGGCGGCGGGCGGACGTCCGGTCGTGCTCATGGAGGACAGCAGGCACAACCGCTGGGCGAGCAGCCGGGCGCTGGAACTGGCCGGAATCGACGCGTCCACTCCGGACCCGACGGGCGGGACGATCCACCGCGACCTGACGAGCGGCGCGCCGACCGGTTTGCTCATCGAGACCGCGGGCTTGGCGGTAGAGCGGGCGATGCGGGACACGCGCACGCTCACCGCCGAGCAGCACGCCGAGGCGTCGCGGCGGGCGATCGAAATCCTGCACTCGTACGGGATTACGGCGTTCCAGGACGCTGGTGCCACGCTGGACATCCTCGCCGCGCTGAAGTCCCTCGACGACGCTGGTGAACTGGCCGCGTGGGTCGTGTCGTCGATGCTGGTGAACGACCCGATCTTCGGCGCGGACCCGATCGGCAAGCCGCTGCTCGACCGCGCCGCGGCGTACCGCAGCGAGCATCACCGTCCGGACTTCGTGAAGATCTTCCTCGACGGCACCCCGCCCGCGCACACCGCGGCGTTCCTGGAGCCGTACCTGCACCACGAGTGCTTCTGCGGCGACACCACGATGCCGCCGGAGGAACTCGCGGGCTGGCTGGACGTCGCAGTCTCGGCCGGGCTTTCGGCGAAGATCCACTGCGCGGGCGACGCGGCTGTCCGGGCCACTTTGGACGCTGCCGGAGCCCTGCGAGCCGGTGGCGACTACACGACGAAAATCCAAGTCGCGCACGGACAGTTCATCCACCCGGACGACCTGGAGCGGTTCGCGACGCTCAACGTCTCGGCGGACATCTCCCCGTTCCTGTGGGTCCCCGGAGTGATCCCGGACGCCATCGCACAGGTGATTCCCGCCGAACGCGCGGCGCGGATGCAGCCGAACCGCACCCTGCTGGACACCGGCGCGCTGGTCGCGGGCGGCTCGGACTGGCCGGTGAGCGAATCCCCGAACGCCTGGGAGGGCATCGAGGGCCTGATCACCCGGCAGGACCCGTACGGCAAGCATCCCGGGAGCCTGTGGCCGGAGCAGGCGATCACGCTGGCCGAGGCGATCCAGGTGTTCACGCTGAACTCGGCGCGGGCGTGCGGGCTGGACGACGTGACTGGGTCGCTGTCGCCGGGGAAGTCGGCGGATTTCGCGGTGCTGGACCAGGATCCGTTCAAGACCCCGGCGAACGAGCTGGCCGGGATCAAGGTGCGGGAGACGTGGTTCGGGGGGAAGCGGGTTTTCGCGCGGGATTGACGCGGGATTGACGCCGGATTGACGGGGTCGTGCGTGGTTGTGCCGGTTCTAAGCGGGATAACCACGCACGACCTCCGCGGCGCGTGCGGGATTTTCCCCAAGTCGCGCTTGCTGTGGACAACCCGGCTGCGAGGGCCGGGGTTGTCGGTGGGGGCGGATAGACTGGGCAAGGGCCGTCCCCCAGAGGAGGGCGGGGGTTTGCGCCGCCCGGGGTTTGTTCCGCCCGGGGCATGGCGCGCCAAGGCATCGCGTCGCCGGGCCATTGCGCCGCTGGGAGTCTGCGCCGCCAGGGCATTGCGCGCCGGGCCGTTGTGCCGCCGGAGGTTTGCGCCGCAGGGGGTCTGCGCCGCCGGAGGTTTGCGCGCCAAGGCATCGCGTCGCCGGGCATCGCACGCCAAGGCATCGCGCCCGCCAGGGCACACGCCGCCGGGGAGTCGCGCCGCCGAGATCTGCGCTGCCAGGGCATTGGCAAGGAGCACGAATCCGCGATAACGCGACCCCACCATGGCAGCACGGCGGCCAAGCGGCCGGGCAACAATACCCGTCCAGAACCGCACCCACCAGCAACCACCCCCGGCGTGGCCTCGTGCGTGGCAATCACGGTTAGAACCGCGCTCACCACGCACGACGCCGTCACGCCAGCAAGAACTCCGCCACCCGCTCCCCCATCAGCACCGCGGGCGCGTTCGTGTTCCCGCTGATCACCCGCGGCAGCACCGAAGCATCCGCGACCCGCAGCCCGGACACCCCACGCACCGCCAACGTCGGATCCGTCACTGCCAGCTCGTCCGTCCCCATCCGGCAGGTGCCCACCTGGTGGTGATAGGTGATCGCCGTGCGCCGCACGTACTCCCGGACATCCGCAGGCCCCGGATACAACTCCCGCGCGCCCCATTCCTCAGCCAAGGCCGGTGCCTGGCCGATCAACCGACATTGCTCCACCGAAGCGACCAGGCTCTCGAAGTCCGCCGGGTGCGTCAGCGCGGCCAGATCGATCAACGGCATCTCGGACGGATCCGCGCTCCGCAGCCGCAACGTTCCCCGGCTCTGCGGCGTGATCATGCCTGCCATCAGCGAAAACCCGGTCGTGGGCCCGGTCATCCACGGCTCGTACATCGGCACGCTGAAGTGGATCGGTTGCGTGTCCGGAACCGCCAACCCCGGGCGGCTGCGCCAGAACAGGTGCGTCTGCGTCACCGAAAGGCCGGTCTGCGGCGGTGCGACCTCGCGCCGGTCGGTGGCGAACACGACCGGCGACAGCAGATGGTCGTGCAGGTTTTCCCCGACGCCCGGCAGGTCCGCGACGACGTCCAGGCCCAGTGAGGCGACGTCGTCGGCCGGGCCGATTCCGCTGCGCAGCAGGATCGCCGGGGACGCCAGCGCGCCGGCGGCGAGCACGACCTGGTCGGCGAACAGCGGCTCCAGTTCGCCGTCGATCTCCGCCAGGACACCGATGCAGCGGTCGCCTTCGAAGAGCACGCGGTGCACCAGGGCTCCGGTGCGCACGGTCATCTGGTCGGCGACCGGTTCGGAGTAGCAGAGCCAGGTGTTGCGCCGCCGTCCACCGGTCATCGTGACCTGTTGCACGGAGATGCCGTCGAGCACGCCGCTGTTGTAATTGCCGTTGAACGGCAACCCGATCTGCTGCGCGGCATCCACAATGGACTGCTGGATCGGCTGCAGCGGGTCGTGCTGTTCCAGGTCGAGCAGGTCGCGTTCGATCCGCTCATATACCGGGCGCACGTCGTCCCAGGTCCAGCCGGGCAGTTCCCAGCCGTCGTAGTCCGCCGCCGCGCCGCGGACCCAGATCATCGCGTTCAGCGAGTGCGAGCCGCCGAGCACTTTGCCGCGCGGCAGGTGCAGCCTACGGTTTCCGGCGTGCGGCTGCGGCACCGTGTAGTAGTCCCAGTCCTCGGCGGCGTGCCACAGCTCCGCCGCGCGCGATGGGTCGTGGATCGCCGCGTTCGTGTCCGGTCCGCCCGCTTCCAGCAACGTCACCTTCGCGCCCGCGTCGACCAGCCGCCGGCACACCACCGAGCCCGCCGAGCCCGCACCCACCACGATCACGTCCATCTCCTGATCCTGGCCGGTCCCCTGGCTCCGCCCGGCATTGTCTTCACTCGCCGACAACGGGCGTGCCCTCGCGGACAAGACCGCCCGGGCGCCGCGCGCCGATACTCGGAAGCGACCAGAAGATCGGGACTAGGGAGCACCATGGCGACACGCCTGTTCATCGACGGTCAGTGGACCGAGGCCGGCGGGGAGCCCATCCCGACCCGCGATCCGGCCACCGGCACGGTTCTCGAAGACGTCGGGACGGCGACCCAGTCCGACGTCGACGCCGCGGTCGCCGCCGCGCGCCGCGCGCTGACCTCGCCGGAGTGGGCCGGGCTCGCGCCGGTGCAGCGCGCGAAACTGCTGTTCCGCCTCGCCGACCTCGTCGAGCAGCACCACGAGGAACTCGCCGCGCTGGAAACCCGCGACCAGGGCCAGCCGATCGGCGTCTCGCGGCAGGTGAGCGTCACCGGCGCGGCCGAGCACCTGCGCTATTTCGCCGGCTGGGTCACGAAAATCCAGGGCACCACGAACCCGGTTTCGTTCCCGGACACCCTGCACTACACGCGCCGCGAGCCGGTCGGCGTGAACGCGCTGATCACGCCGTGGAACTTCCCGCTGATGATCCTCGTGTGGAAGCTCGCGCCCGCGCTCGCCACCGGCAACACCGTGGTGATCAAGCCGAGCGAGGTCACACCGCTCACCAGCATCCGGCTGGTACAGCTGGCCGAGCAGGCTGGTATCCCAGCGGGCGTCGTTAACCTGGTCATGGGCGACGGTCCAGTGGGCGCGATGCTGAGCGCGCACCACGACGTCGACCACGTCTCCTACACCGGCTCCACCGCGGTCGGGAAGCTGATCACCGCGGCGAGCGCGGAGTCCAACCTCAAGCGGCTGACGCTCGAACTCGGCGGCAAGGCCCCGAGCATCATCGCCGCGGACGCCGACCTGGACGCGGCCGTCGCGGGCAACCTCGCCGGTGCGACGCTGAACACGGGCCAGGTCTGCGCGGCGTACACGCGGTTCTACGTCGACCGCAAGCGCGAGCAGGAGTTCGTCGAGAAGATGGCCGCCGGGCTCGCCGGACTGCAGGTCGGCCCCGGTCTGGAGGAGACGACGCAGGTCGGCCCGCTGGTGTCGGACAAGCACCGCAAGCACGTGGCGAACCTCGTCGCGACCGGCCGATCCGAAGGCGCGGACCTGATCACCGGCGGTTCGGAAGTCGACCGCGACGGCTATTTCTACCAGCCGACGCTGTTCGCGGGCGTCACCGACAGCATGACGATCATGCGCGAGGAGATCTTCGGCCCGGTGCTGGCGGTGACGCCGTACGACGACCCGGACGAACTGGTCGCCCGCGCGAACGACACGCAGTACGGCCTCGCCGCGACTGTCTGGACCCGCGACATCCGTACCGCGCAACGCTATGCGGACGGGATCCGCGCGGGTGCGGTGTTCGTGAACATGCCGCCGATCCCGGACATGGCCGCGCCGTGGGGCGGGTACAAGGCGTCGGGCTGGGGCCGCGAGATGGGTCCGTGGGCGCTGGACGCGTACACCGAGACCAAGGCGGTCTGGCTGCATTACGGCTACTGAACGCCTTCGGGGCTCGACAGCAGGACTGTCGAGCCCCGTTCAGCGGGCCAGTTCGGCCAGCGACAACAGCAGATGCGCCGACTCCGGGTACCAGATGTCCGAATGCGCCCCGGCTGGATTCCACCACCGCCCGCGCCGGAACCGCCAGCCCGCCTCGACATTGACGATCCTCCGGTCCATTTCGGACCGTAGATACTCCGTGTCCACTTTGTGCAGCACGGTGTTCGCCACGTCGTCAGCCGGGGCCTGCACGCCGACGTTCCCGATCCCTCGCACGCCCTCCGCCAGCCGGTGCCACAACCCAGTGGCCCGGTCCGCGCGGGACCGGGTCAGCACGATCGGGCCGTTGATCGGGGCGTCGCGCAAGACGGGGGCGAAACGATTGGTGAAGATGTCCGGCCGGGCAGCCATCTGGAACGCCAGCAGAGTGTCCACAGTGTACGGATAACGCGGGTCGACCCGGTCCCAGCCGAGGACGGGCGGACCGTCCCCCGCAGCGGCCTGCACCGCTTCCACCACGAACCGGCCGCCGAAAGAATGGCCGACGCAATGCAGGTACTGGCCAGTGACAGTCCGCAAACTCGGCGCACTGCCCGGCAATTGCCGTTCCGCGTTCAGATACCCGAGCAACTGGCCGAGCGCCTCCGCGGCCCGCCCGTCAGTGGTCATCTTGTGTGCGCGATCGCGGATCCGCCGGTACCCGGTCAGGAACGGGTTGCTCATCGACGGCCAGCGCACCATGACGTAAAACCCTTGCCACGCACCGAGTCCTTCGTAAGACCCGGCCGCGTAGCGCTCTTCCAGCAGGCCGAAGAACTGCCGGGCCCGCCGGCCCGCGGTCTCCCGGTTGTTCTGCCACCCGTGCACGAACACGACGATGTCGGTAGCCGTCGCCGGAACCTCCAGCCACCGGGCCAAAAACCGCGGCGTCGCCTCGGCGGGCACCGGCTTCCCGGTTTCCGGATCCACGAAATAGCCGTGCTCGTCGAGGTCCAGGATCACCGGTTCGGTCACGGTCGCCCTTCCTGCCACAGATGCACGTCGATCCCGCGGTACAGCGAAAACATCAGCCCGAGCGGATTGTGGTGGTCGTCGGCGAACGCACGCGCCAGCGACCGCACGATGTCGCCCAGTTTCGCGCCCGAATCGATGAATTCGGTGAACAACCGCTGCGAATACTCGCGCGCGAACGCGGGCGGCAGGTCGATCTGCGGGCCGATCAGGCAGCGTCCGCCGTGGCCGAGCAACGCTTTGCCGAAAGCCGAGTAGAACGCCGACGTCACCTGTCCGCCCTGGCACGCCCCGACGTACACGAACGGCCGAGTCGGCAGCGGCGCTTCCTCCAGCCACGCGATCAGGTCGGTGCCGTAAATCCGTTCCCCGTCGCCGAGTTTGAGGTAAGGCTGCTCGACCAGACCGCCGGAACCGCTCACCTTGCCGTGGCAGCCGAAATACGTTACATGATCACCGAAATCACGACTGCGGAAGTGCGCGGCCAGTGTTTTCTTGTCCGGCCGCAGCACCACTTCCGCCCGGCCGTGGAAGAAATCGACCACCGGCGCGATGTACGGCGTGTCCGGGAATTGCCGGTCCACCCCGTGGTCGACATTGAGCCCGACGACCGGTTTGCCACCGTCCACGGTGATCCGCGCGTCGAAGTCGTCAACGCGAGAGAAGGTGTGCTCCACGACGTGCCGGTAGCCCCAAAACCCGGCGAGCGACCAGTTTTCGTCGTCCGGGTACTCGTCCGGCCGCCGCGGCGACGTGTAGAGCATGCCCCACGGCACGATCAGGCTGTCCGATTCGATGCTGATCACGTTCTCGCCCTCGGCGAGCGCCAGTTCCAGCAGCGAACGGATCCGCCGCAACCCTTCGTCCGGACCGGCGAACAGCAGCCGGTACATCACGTATCCGGCTTCGGCGAGCGCGTAACCGGCGTGCCGCAACAGTTCCGGCCTCTCCGCCAGGTCCCAGCCGTCGGCGAACGGATGCCGGCGCGGCCCGCGTTCGGTCCGCTCGGCGAGGTCCACGACGTGCCGCTGCCACGTTTCGCGGAGGATGTCGATCCGGGAGTTCAGCTCGTCGAGACTGTGCGTGATCCGGCCCTGGTACCCGCCGCCGCCGTCCTCCGGGAACGCGCTGCCCCACGCTTGCACGAGAAGCCCTGGCACCCCAGGGAATTCGAGGAACCGCAGGTTGACCGTCCGCGCGCGGTTGTACGGCGGCACCGCGACCCGACTCAGCCCAGCGGTGTTGTCGACAGTCACCTCGGCGCTCAGCTGGCGGGTCATGACGGCACCTCCACCGGCAGCTCTGCCGCGATTTCCAAGAGCAACTGGGCGTCGTGCTCGCGGTAGATCCGGAACACCAGCCGCAGCGGTCCCGGTTCGGCCGGGACGACCCCGAACGCCGCCGGATCGCGCAGCCGGTCGCCGGTGATCCAGCCGACCCGCGACATCGGCACGGCCACCCCGGGCGCGGCGTCGAGCAGCACCCGGACGCGCACCACACCCGACTGGGCGGACGTGGATTCCTTGCGCCGCACCGAAACCGCGACACCCACCAGTTGCCCGACGACGGCCGGACCGTCGGACTGGCACTCGACAGTCGCCTCCAGCAAGCCCGGAGCCGGTTCCGGGGCGTCGTCCCGCGGTGTCGCGCCGATCGCCCGCAGTCCCGCCCAGATCACGTGCTGGGAGTCGAACGGATCCGGCCCGGGATCCAGCTGGTCAGGCCGCACCGGATAGCCCACCCGGCCGGTACGCCAGGTTCCGGGCCGCTGGTCGGCCCGGCGGGAATCCGCGCGCCGGGAGTCGGCCCGGCGGGAATCGACCCGACGGGAGTCGGCGCGCCGCGAATCGACGCGACGGGAATCGACCCGCGCGCTGAGCACCGCACCGTAATCGGCCGCATCGGGCGCCACGAGGTCGTAATCCAACTCGCCGGGCTCCGCCGGATCGGCGGCGGCAGGCCCCCGGGGCCGGTACGGCACCGAGATCCGCTCCGACAGAAAGTCCTCCCCCGCCGGCGACCCGCGGAAACTCACGAGCCCGCTCTCCGCGTCGACGATATCCACCAGCAACCGCAACCGGCCCAGCACGGCCTCGTTGCCTTGCGCGGTCGCCAAAGTCACCGCCGAGCCCAGCGCTTCCAACGCGGCACTCACGTTTCCATTGCGGTACGCGGAAAGCGCGGCCTCGACCGTGCCCTCAAGACCTGCTTGACCCGTCGGCGAGTGAGCCAGCCGAGCCGGATCGTCGGTCAGCCGCACGTAAACGGTCTCCGCCTCCGACTGCTCAGAGCCCTGTCGCGCCCACACCGCGACCAGCTGGCTCTCTTGCTCGGTCGCCGTCCTCGACGGCACGAGCAAGCTCAGCGCGTAGTTCCTGGTTTCCCCGGCCGCCCATTGCCCGAGTTCGAGCACCGAGTCGCTGATTCGCCGCTGCGGCAACGGCAGCGGCGTTTCCTCCGGGGACAGCTGGCTGACCCGGTACACCACGCAACCCGGCGAATCCCGGACGAACAGCCGCAGCGGACCACCGCCGGAGCCAGCCGTGACCGTCACCTGCACGGTCGTGCTGGAAGTGCGCGACGGCAGGTAGCGAGGGTGGTGCACCACGACTTTCGGCTGCGAAGCCGAGATCGGTTCAGGCACCGCGAGGCCGCGCACCCGGCTCGCATGGTCCCGCAACCTCGACCACGCCCGGCTCGCCTGCTCCCAGTAGATCTGCGCGAGGCCGTGCCGCACCTCGCGCAGGTCAGGCAACCGGACAGCGGCGGCCGCGGGACGTTCGCCCCCCAGGCGCAGCAGCGTTTCCCCGGCCACCGCGGTGAGCCGGTCCTGTTCGTCCTCGTCCAGGCCCAGCTCGCCGAGCCGGGACCAAGCGGCGGCCGCTTCGTCCAAACTGGGCAGTTCCGGGGCAACCGAAGCAAGCGCCCGCACCGCCCCGACCCGCGCAGCGGCACCGGATTCCCGGCCAGCTGAGGGCACTTCGTCCAAAACCGCGGCCGCGCCGACCCGATCGCCGTGTGCGAGCTTCGTCCGAGCAAGCCCGAACGCCGCCGCGACCACGTCCCGGTCGCACACCCACACCGCTTCGTAGTACCGCGCCGCGCTCGCGGTCATGCCGCGCAGTTCCGCGCAGAAACCCAATGCCAGCAACGGTGCCAGCTCGCCCGGCACCAACCGCGCACACTCCCGGAACTGGTTTTCCGCCTCGACGGTACTTCCGTTCTCCAGCGCCAGGACAGCACTGCCCCAAACCCGCGAAAGTTCTTCGCGAGCGGAGGGAAGCACGGGTGGCAGAACCGTCGCTACGTCGTGGTGCTGCGGAATTCCGTCGGCACGCAGCGGTGGTTCCCGGTCCCAGGCACCCCACTCCGGCACGCCGAGCCCCGCCGCGGCGAATCCGCCGGGTCCGCCGAACACCCCGGACACCGCCGGACGCGGCATCCGGGTGCGCTGGCTGAGCAACTGGCGCAGCACCCCGCGCAACTGTTCGGCCATGTCGTCGGCGGTGGCGAACCGCTCGCCGTAGCCGGCGGTCGCCCGGTCGATCAGCGCCTCGAGCATTTCCCGCCCGAGACCGCCGTCCGGCCCGGAACACGCGCGCAGCAACTCCGCCATGGTGCGGCCGAGCGAATAGAGATCCGAGCGGACGGTGATGCCTTCCCGGTCCAGCTCGGACCGCGACGGCTGATAATCCGGGGTGGCGACGATCGCGCCTCCCCGGTCGTTCGCCCGCCGCACCGAGCCCAGGTCGACCAGCGTGATCCGGTCGCCGTCCTGCAGCACGTTGTCCGGTTTCAGGTCGACGTACAGCAACCCCCGCTGATGCAGGTAGCCGACGGCCTCGAGCAACTGCAGCCCGTACGCGGCGACGTGCTCCGGGCGCAGCCGCTTCGCGCGCTGGAACACCGTCCGCAGCGAAATCCCGCGCACGTACTCCATCACCAGGTACCCGACGGGCTGGCCGGTCTCCGGGTCCGGGTCTTCGACGTGGGCGAGGGTGCGGACGACGTTCGGATGATCCAGTTCCAGCAGTTCCGGCACGACGGCGGATTGCGCGGCGGCCAGCGCGCCGCTGCGGTCGCGTTCGCCGATCAAGCTTTTGAGCACCACGAACCGGCCGTCGTCGGCCTCGTCGCGGGCGAGGTAGATCCAGCTGAATCCGCCGTGCGCGATGCAGCCGAGCACCGCGTAGCGACCGGCGACGACCGTGCCTCGCTCCAGCGTTGGCAGGAAAGTGAACGGCGTGCCGCAGCGTGCGCAGTAACCGCGCACCCGGCCGGGCCGCCCGCCCTCGCCGCGGCCCACCGGATTGCCGCATTCCGCGCAGAACCGGTGCCGCTCCGGCAGTGCCGCGTCGGACAGCACGGCGTCGAACGGATCCGGCAGAGTCGCTTTCGGCAGCGCGACCCGCAGGTCCCCGGTGTGCGGCAGCGGCACCCCGCCGGTGCGGACGAGGAGTTCGTCGAGCCGGTCCTCGACCGTCGAATCGTCGGTCACCCATTCGCGCAGCTGGGGGAAGTACTCCAGCACGGTGTCCGCCGGAACCAGCCGCACCGCGTGGTCGACCACCACGATGCCGAGCAGCCGTCCGGTGGCGCTGTCGAACGCGGGACAGCCGGACAGATCCGGGTCGACCCGGCCCTCCAGCAGAGTGAGCGGCACCCGTTCGCCGTCCGGCACCCCGGCGGTGGCGCGCACCCAAATGCCGTAACCGAGGCGGAGGGGAAGACTGTGGATCCGGACTTCCCGCCCGGATTCGACCTTTCGCCGGAGCACAGCGCCGTGCTGCACCGGAGTGTCCAGCTCGAGCAGCGCCAGGTCGCCGCGCGCGCCCGCGAGCGGCGGGACCAGCCCGGCCAGCGCCGCGAGACCTGCCGGTTCGACCTGGAAAGCGGTTTCGGCGCGGGCCGCCCGGGAGCAGGTCAGGACGTATCGGCCGCCGATCAGCACGCCCGCGCCGAGCAGGCGGCCGTCGGCAGCGTGGATCCGCGTCTGCCCCGTATTCCACCCCAGATCAACGGCCACGAGGTAAAACCTTACCCGCGGAAGGCCTCCGGATCGTTCAGTTCCGGCAAAGCCGTCCAGTCACCCGGCGCGACGGGTCGCCCTCCCCGAATGGACGTATTGCGCATGGCCGCTGCCGTCGTCGCCCAGGAAGACCAGCGGCAGATGGATCCCGCCCTGGGCCTCGCGCAGGATCAACGTGTCGCCTTCGAGAAAGACCAGCTCAGACTTGCTGGCGGCGCTCAATTCCGCGGCTGTCCCTTTAGGACGTTGCTCCAGCCAGACCCGTCCGTCGTCGTCCTGGGAGACCACGAGATCGGCGACCGTGCTGGCGTAAGTGCCGAGGTACCGGTCCGCGGCGAACGCCTCCGGCTCGGACGGCGGACGCGGCGGCAGCGACACCTCGACGCCCCCGAATTCCTTGAGCAGCGCGGGAACGAGGTCGGCGTACAGGCTCATCGCGTCGCCGCCGTTGGTCAGCAACGCCACCGCGAGGTCGCTTTCGGGCACCAGCCGCAGGAACGCCGCCTGGCCGATGGTGTTGCCGTCGTGACCGTAGACCTGGCCGCTCGGGGTGTCGAACAGCTCCCAGCCGAGCCCCCAGGCATCGCCCATGATGCCGAGCGGCGGGAGGCTGACCTGCCGCTGCAACATGGCCGCGGCGCTCTTCGCGCTCAGCACCTCGGCCCCGCCCGCGAGGTGCATCCGGGCGAACGCGAGCAGATCCGCCGCGGACATCGCGAGCGACGACCCGGCCGGTCCGTTGGACCGCAACATCGACCAGAACGGCGCGGGCACGAGAGCGGCGCCTGGTTCGGGTTCGAGATGCCCGATCGCCGCGCGGAAGCGGATCGCGTCGAGGGCATTCGGGGAGAACTGCCGGAGTTTCAGCGGGGCGGCGAGGTGCTCGCGAAGGCAGTCCTCGTAATGCTTGCCGCGCAACACTTCCACCAGCCGCCCGAGGACGACGTACCCGGCATTGTTGTAGGAGAACAGCTCACCGGGCGGGAAAAGCTGGGCGACACCGTCGAGGGTCGCGACGAACTTCTCGACCGCGTCGTCGCCGGGACCGGTGTCGGTGAAGAGGTCGCCCTCGAACCCGGCGGTGTGGCTGAGCAGCTGGCGCACGGTGATGGCCGCGTCGCCGAGCTTGAGGCCGGGGAGGTACTGCCGGATCGGGGCGTCGAGGTCGACCAGGCCCTCGTCCACGAGCTGCAGGACGAGGGTGGCGGTCCACACCTTGGTGATCGAGCCGATTTGGAATACCGAATCGGTGGTGGCGGGGACGCCGGTGCCAAGATTCAGCACCCCGGCGGCCGCGGTGGCCGTCTCCTCGCCGACAGCCACCGCGATCACCGCGGCGGGGACGTGGTGTTGTTCGAGCAGCGCGGGAAGGTCGTGCTCCAGCCGCCTGCGGAGAGCGTCGAGCTTGTCCATCCCGGGAAGCTATCGCTCCGCCGAGGCGAAAACTTCGTCTCCGGCTACGGAAAAACCGGCGGCGGGCTGGAGGACCGGACGAACTGTCAGACGAGCACCTCGCCGTCCCGCACCACCACCCGGCCACCCGCGATCACCAACGCACGCACCGGCACTCGCATCAACGCATCCGGCACATTCTCCGCCGCCACCAACACCACATCCGCCCGGCAACCTGGTGCCAGATCATGCCGCTCCCGAGCCACGAACGACGCCGCCCGACGCGTCGCCAGCTCAACCGCCGCCGTCAGATCCTCATCCGTCCGCAGGCCGTGCAACCGAGCGAAACCGAGCGCGATCTGCAGGACATCGCCATCGCCGTACGGGGACCACAGGTCGCGGATCCCGTCAGTGCCGAGGCCGACCGGGACCTCGCGCGCGGACAGCTCGGTCCACGGCAGCGGGGCCGTCCGCACCGGCGCGACGGTTGCCAGCGAGATGCCCGCCTCGGTGATCCGGTCGAGCAATGCCGCCTGCCGCGCCGCGGGGACCTCGCCGAGGGCGAAGCCGTGCGACACGGTGACCTTGCCCTGCAGTCCAGTGCGCACCGTCCGGTCGGCGATCAGCTCGTACTGGAACGCACCCAGCTCGCCGCCGTCGTGCAGGTGGATGTCGAGGCCGACACCGCGCCGCTCGGCGATCTCGAACAGCCCGTCGAGCTGGCCGACCGGGTCGCGGTCGATGCCCGCCGGGTCGAGGCCGCCGATCCAGCCCGCGCCCGCCGCCGCGGCCTCGTCGAGCAGCTTGAGCACGCCGGGCCGGCGCAGCACGCCGTCCTGCGGGAAGGCCACGATCTCGACCTCGACCGCACCGCCCAGCCGTTCCGCGGCTTCCCGCACGATCTCGATGCCGCGCAGGCCGAGCCCGAGGTCGACGTCCACGTGGCTGCGCGCCGCGGTGGTGCCGTGCCGCAGGAACTCCCGCAGCACTGTCTCGGCGACCTCGACGCTCGGGATCCCCAGCGCATCCCGCTCGGCCCGCTCGTGCGCGATGCGGCCTTCGGTGCTCGCGACACCGCCGTAGGAGACCCACGGCTTGCCCCACCAGCTCTTGTCGACGTGCGCGTGCGAGTTGACGAACCCGGGCAGCGCGAGCAGACCCGCGCCGTCGATCCGTTCGCCCTCGACCGGGGCCGAACCGGCGGGCCGGACGTCGGAGATGCGGTCGCCGTCGAGGACGAGGTCGGCCGGGTCGCCGCCCCACGGGCGCACGCCGGTCACAGTGAGAGAAGCCATGTCAATGGTATACCAAATTATCCGGAACCTGTCCCGCGAGCCTGGCCCTGACACTCCCAGGACCGAGGGGTACTGGCCGCGCCGCGCCGCCGGCAGCACGATGGAGGACAGCCGCGACGGCACCGGCGCGGCGGAAAGAAGGGCGGAACATTGACCGACAACCTCCCCGGCGGGACGTTCACGTTGGCCGGGCGCACCGTCGCCCGCCTGGGATACGGCGCGATGCAGCTGGCCGGACCCGGCGTCTTCGGGCCGCCGAACGACCGCGACGAGGCGCTCGCGGTGCTGCGCACGGCCGTCGAACTGGGCGTGAACCACATCGACACCGCTGACTTCTACGGGCCGCAGGTGACGAACGAACTGCTCCGCGAAGCGCTCTCGCCGTACGACGGATTGCAGATCGTCACCAAGGTCGGCGCGGTGCGCGACGACTCCGGCGGCTGGATCCACGAGCGTTCGCCCGAGCAGCTGCGCGACCAGGTGGAGTCGAACCTGCGGAACCTCGGCGTCGAGGCGCTCGACGTGGTCAACCTGCGAGTCGGCGGCGGAGCGGACGGCCACTCGCCGGTGCCGGGCTCGCTGGCCGAACCGTTCGGCGCACTCGCCGAGCTGCGCCAGGAAGGCAAGATCAAGGAACTCGGCGTGAGCGTGGTCGACGCCGAGCAGGTGGCCGAGGCGCAGTCGATCGCGCCGGTGGTCACCGTGCAGAACTGGTACAACGTCGCGCACCGGGGAGACGAGAAGCTGATCGAATCCCTTGCTGCCCAAGGGATTTCCTACGTCCCGTTCTGGCCGCTCGGCGGGTTCAGCCCGCTGCAGTCCTCGACGCTGGACGACGTCGCCGCCCGGCTCGGCGCCAGCCCGAAGGCGGTCGCGCTGGCCTGGCTGCTGCACCAGTCGCCGAACATCCTGCTGATCCCCGGCACGTCGTCGGTCGCGCACCTGCGGGAGAACGTCGCGGCGGCCGACCTGGAGCTGCCCGCGGACGCGTTGGCGGAATTGGACACCATCGCCGGATAACGCCAGGCGAAGGTCCGTGAGGGGAACCCTGAGGGACTCAGAGTCCCTCAGGGTTCCCCTCACGGACATCTGCCGCGCAGCCCGCCGACCGGGTCGCCCACGGCGGTTCCGGGCTGGCGATCGTGCTTGACATCGACAACACCTCGCTCGAAACCGAGTACCACCCCGGCGAGCCGAACCGGCCGGTGCTAGCGGTCGCCCAGTGGGCAGGCCAGCACCAGGTGTCCGTCCTGTTCGTGACGGCGCGGACCAGCTCCTCCTCCGCGCGCAAGCAGCTGAGCAGCGCGGGCTACCCGATCGACGCGATCTGCGCCCGCAAGTCCGGCGGGGGCACCGCGGACGGCAACCAGCGCTGCCGGACTACGACGGCCAGCTTTCCTGACTCGTGAGTGGCGATCACGGTTAGAACCGGGATCGCCACTCACGACCTCAACCACTCCGCTAGCCCAACCTTCCCCCGCCACGAGCCTTCCGCGGGCACCAGGCTGTCCTTGCCCAGCACGGTCCCGAAGTACTTCGCGGCCGGATCGGTCACCACCTCGCGCGGGTCCTTCCGAGCGGTCAGCACCCGCCGGATCCACTCGTCCATCGGCAACACCTCCGGCCCGCCGATCTCGACGATCCCGCCGACCGCAGGCTCGCCCGCGGCCCGTGCGACCGCCAGTGCGACATCCTCCGCCGCGATCGGCTGCGTGCCGCCGTCGGAAAGCCGCACCACGCCGTCGACCGTCGAGGTGTCCGCGATCGCGACGGCGAACTCCAGGAACTGCGTCGCCCGCACGATCGTGTAGTTCAGTCCGCTTTCCCGGATCAGCTTCTCCTGCGCGGCCTTCGCCCGCAGGTAACCGGAATCCGGCAGCTCATCGGCGCCCACCACGGAAAGCGCGACGAAATGGCCCACCCCGGCTTCGCGCGCGGCCCGCACCAGATTCCCGGTCGAGCGCTGGAAGAATTCCATGACGTCGTCGTCCGCGAAAGACGGCGAGTTCGACACGTCCACCAGCACGTCGGCGCCCCGCAGCACGCCGGACAGCCCTTCGCCGGTCAAGGTGTTCACGCCGGTGCTCGGCGCGGCCGCCACGACCTCATGCCCTTCGAGCAGCCGCACGACCTGCGAACCGATCCGCCCGGTCCCGCCGATGACGACGATCTTCATGCTCGTTCCCTCCGTTTCCGCCGCGACGGCCGCCGCGAGCGTCACCAGTCAGGACCGGACAGCTCGCCGATTTGTGACACCCCTGCCCGCTAAGCTCGCGAATGCCCCGCCGGACCAGGAAAGGAACGCGCCTCAGATGGAGGAACTCGCCGAGGCCGCCTCGGTGTTCGCGCAGGTCCGGCCGCGATTGTTCGGGATCGCCTACCGGATGCTCGGCAGCGTCGCCGACGCCGAAGATCTCCTGCAGGACGTCTGGCTCCGCTGGCAGACCTGCGACCGCTCGGTCGTCCGCAACCCGGGCGCGTTCCTCGCCACCACCACGACCCGGCTGGCCATCACCGCGAGCCAGACCGCGCGCGTGCGGCACGAAACCTACGTCGGCCCGTGGCTGCCCGAACCCGTCGACACCTCCGCCGACCCGCAGCTCGGCGCCGAGCGGGCCGCCGCGCTCGAGGTAGCCGTGCTGTTCCTGCTGGAGAAGCTGCCGCCGACGGAACGGGCGGCGTACGTGCTGCGCGAGGCATTCGACTATCCGTATCAGCAGATCGCCGACATCGTGCAGACCACCGAGGTGAGCGCGCGACAGCTGGTCAGCCGCGCCCGCAAGCACCTCGCCGCGGAACGCCGGACGCCGGTCGAACTGTCGGAGCAGCGGCGGCTGCTCACCGCGTTCGTGGACGCCGCACGCACCGGAGACCTGGCGACGCTGGAGAAACTGCTCGCCGAGGACGTCGTCAGCTACTCCGACGGCGGCGGCGCGGTCCGCGCGACGCGCATCCCGGTGGTCGGCGCGGTCACCGTGGCGAAGTACGTCCGCGCGTTCGCCAGCCGGTTCTGGCCCGGCACCGAGGTGGGCTGGGGCGACGTCAACGGCCAGCCCGCCGCGGTGGTGAGCCACGGCGGCACTGTGATCGCGGTGCTGACCGTGTCCGCGTCGGCCGAGGGCATCGACCGGCTGTTCTGGCTGATGAACCCGGCCAAGCTCGGCGCGTACGCCGCCTGAACGCGGGGTACCCACCGGGTATGAAGCGTCCCGGCCCGGTGCGCTGGCTGCACTACGTCTACGGCGGAGTACTCCCCGACGAGTACCGCGAGTGGGTGCTGCACGACGCGACCTCGAAAACCTGGGTACTGCGCTTCGCGTTCCGGATCTTCATCGAGGCGCTGCCCTGGCTGATCGCGGGCTACGTCGTGCTCACCCTGGTCACGCCGATGCCCGCCGGAATGATCGTCGCCGCGCTGCTGATCAGCCTGCTGCTGAGCTTGTTCCTTACCGTCACCAGCGCCGACGAACTCGCCGAAGTCCGGCTCACCAAGCACGGTTTCCCTCCTGGCACGGGGAAAGAGGTCCGCAAACGCCGCGGCGGCGCGTCGACCTGGCCGTGAGCTTCTTGCCGAACGCGTAACCACTGCGTTACGCTTCCGTCGTGGATCTGGTCGCCAGCGCGATCGCCGACCCGGTGCGGCGGGACATCCTGGCACTCCTGCAGCGGCAACGGCTGCCCGCCGGGGAAATCGCCGCGCGCTTCACCATCAGCCGGCCGGCCGTGTCGCGCCATCTGCGCGTGCTGCGGGAAGCCGGGCTGGTGCGCGACGAACTCGTGGGCAGACAACGGTTTTACGCACTCGACCCGCGAGGATTCGCCGAACTCACCGCCTGGCTCACCCGGCTCGTCACCCCGCCGGCTTGGCAGCAGCGGCTCGACGCGCTGGAGACCGAGGTCCACCGCACCCGTCGCGAACGCCGCCGGGACCCCGCTTCCGGAGAGGAAAACACCGCATGAAGCCCGTGCCCACCGCAAGAGCGCAGCGGCTCGCCGACAGCATCGACCTGGTCCTGCCGCGGACCTTCCGCGCGCCGATCGACGACGTGTGGGCCGCGATCACCGAACCGGAGCGCACCGCGCGCTGGTTCGGCCCCTGGAAGGGCGACGCGGCGCCCGGCCGGATGATCCAGGTCCAGATGGTGTTCGAGGAAGAGGAACCCTGGATGGACCTCCGCGTCGACGCCTGCGAGCCGCCGCACCGGCTGGCTGTTTCGTCGACCGACGGATCCGGGGCCTGGCGGATGGAGCTGCGGCTCGAGTCCCGTGGCGCGGCAACGGAACTCCAGCTGGTGCACCACCTGGACTCGGCGGACAAGATCCCGGACGCCGGTCCCGGCTGGGAGTACTACCTGGACATGTTCGCGGCCGCCTTCGACGGCACGCCGAGGCCGGACTTCGCCGACTACCACCCGGCGATGACGCCCTATTTCACCGAATTGGCCGGGAAGTTCTCCTGACCCCGCGTCAATAGTCCACTTCGGACAGTCGGCGGCCGAACCAAATGTCCTTGAACGGCCAAGGCTTCCCGCCTGGCCGATTGCGCCCGCCGGTGCCGAATCGCGCGGCCGACTGCCCGATCTTTCGCGGCGTATGGAGTACACTGCTGTACCAGTTACTTTCAGTAGTCCCGCGTGACGAGGTGTGGGCCGGTCCGGTGGGAGGTGCACGGTGGACGCGAGCACTTTGGTCGCCGATACGCACGACGACGAGCGCACCGACGCCGAACTCCTTGCCGCCGTACGCGCCGGGGATTGCCAGGCCGGCGGGGAACTGTTCCGGCGGCACGTCACGTTGATGCGCCGCGTCGCCGCCGGTTTGGTGCGCCAGCAGGCCGAACGCGACGACCTGGTCGCCGAAGCCTTCGCCCGCGTCCTCAGCACAGTCGCGGCGGGCGGCGGCCCGGAGTCCAACGCTCCGGCCTATCTCGTGGCCACGATGCGCAATCTCTTCGCACGCTGGAGCCGCCACGAAAATCGTATCGATCTCTATGCGACCGTTCCGGAACCCGTAACTCTCGACGGCGGGGCTGACGAACTCGCAGTCATGCGCTCGGAAGACCGGCTGGTGTGGTCGGCCTACCGGACCCTGCCCGGCCGCTGGCGAACCGTGCTGTGGCGGATGTCCGCCGAAGGCAACACTCCGGCGGAACTCGCGCCGGTACTCGGCGTTTCCCCGAACGGCGTCGCGGTGCTGGCCCGCCGCGCCCGCGAAGGACTGCGGCAGGCGTACCTGCAAGTCCAGGTGCCGGACGCGGAATTGCCGCAGTGCCAGGAAGTCCGCCGCCGGATGGGCGCGTGGCTGCGCGGCACCCTGCCCGCCCGCCGGGCCGGGGTTCTCGCCGGGCACCTGGCCGTATGCGAACCGTGCCACGCGGTGGCCGCCGAACTGGCCGAGGTCAACCGCGAACTGCCCCGGATGACCGGTTGCTGCGATCCGGCGATCCCGGAACCCCGCTAGCCAGATCCTCGCCCCAGACGTCCGTGAAGGGACCCCTGAGGGAATCTGGTTCCCTCAGGGGTCCCCTCACGGACCTTCCGGAGCCTCGCCAGCCAGATTCCGCGTGATCAGGTTGACCATGAAGTCGAACCGGTCATGCCCGGTGCCCGCCGTCAGCTCCGCCGCGTACTGCCGCGTGCGAGGAAACTTCCCCTCCGGCAGCGCGGTGAACCGCTCGATCAGATCCTCCCGGCTGAGCACCCACTCGCCGCCGTGCTGCTGCCGTTGCCGGACCAGTGACACCTCCCACGCGTACGCGGTGACGTAGAGCGTCAGAGAATCCAACGCCCACGCGGCAGTCTGCGGCTCGATCCCCCCAGCCAGCAGAATCGCCAGGATCCCCTCGCTGACCCGCAGCGTCTCCAGGTGCGTCGGGACCATCGCGAGCGCGGCGCGGGACACGCCGGGGTACTTCAGATAAAGGTCGCGGATCTGCCCGTAAACGTCCAGGACCTGCTGCTGCCACGTCGCCGGGTCCGGTTCGGGCAGTTCGATTTGCGCGCAGAGCCTGCCGATGAGCAGGTCGTCGAGATCCTCTTTGTTGACGATGTGCGCGTACAGCGACGACGGCCCGGTGCCGAGCACGGCGGTGACCCGGCGGACGGTCAGCGCGTCGTAGCCCTCGGTGGCGACGACCTGCAGCGCGGCGTCGGTGATCCGGTCGATCGTGATGGGTTCTTTCCGCGGTTTCGGCTCGGGCTCGGCGCTGGTGGACGCGTGCCGGGCGGCGCGGCGTTCTCGGGGAGCAGCGGGCATGCCCGTCACTATAGCTTGACACGAACTTAGTTCGTCATCTAGAACTTAGTTCGTGACTACTGAACTTAGTTCGTCCCCGCGTGCCGCACCGTTACCGCTGGTCCAGGCGTGGCTGGTGCTGGCGGTCGTGGTGATCGCCGACCTGATGGACCTCATCGACACGAGCGTCGCCGCCCTCGCCGGCCCCTCGATCCGCGCCGACCTCGGCGGCGGGGAGATGACCCTGCAGTGGGTGCTGTCGGCCTACACCGCGGCGTTCGCGCTCGGCCTCGTGACCTCCGGCCGCCTCGGCGACCTGCTCGGGCGCCGCAGGCTGTTCCTGCTCGGCATGACCGGCTTCACCCTCGCGTCGCTGGCCTGCGGGCTCGCGCCCGGCCCCGGCTTCCTGATCGGCGCCCGCGTGTTCCAGGGCCTCTTCGGCGCGGCGATGATCCCGCAGGGCATCGCGCTGGTGAAGGTCGTCTTCCCGCCCGATCAGCTGCGCAAAGCCCTGATGCCGTTCGGGCCGATCATGGGCCTGGCCACCGTCGCCGGGCCGATCCTCGCCGGATGGCTGCTGCACCTGAACCTCTTCGGCAGCGAATGGCGCTCGATCTTCCTGATCAACGTTCCGTTCGGCATCCTCGCCGGACTGCTCGCCCTGCGCGTGCTGCCGCGACACAGCGGCGAAGACCGCAGCGCCCGCCTCGATCTGCGCGGCGTCGGTCTGCTCACCGCCGCGTCAGCGCTGCTCATCGTGCCGCTCATCCAAGGCCGCGAACTCGGCTGGCCCGTGTGGACGTACGTGCTGATGGCGGCCGGCGTGGTCGCGTTCGGCTTGTTCGCGAGATCTGAACGCCGGAGCAGCCACCCGGTTATCGCGCCGTCGCTGTTTTCCAAGCGCGGCTTCGTCTTCGGCCTGCTGATCACCGGCGGGTTTTACGCCTCGCTCAGCGGATTCGTCCTGGTCGTGAACCTGCTGTTGCAATCCGGCCTCGGCTGGACGCCGCTGCAGTCCGGTTTCGCCCTGCTCCCCTGGGCCGCCGGCACCGCGATCGCGACCCTGTTGTCCGGAGCGGTGCTCGCCGCGAAACTCGGCCGCGCGTCGCTCCACTTAGGACTGGCCATCGCGGTCGTCGGCCTGCTCGTCCTGTGGTGGTCGATCGCGCACTGGGGCGCCGCCATCACCGTCTGGCAGCTCGCCCCCGCGCTGTTCATCACCGGCGCCGGTTCCGGATTGCTGTTCATTCCGCTTTTCGACTTCATCCTCGGCGACGCGACTCCCGAAGAGGTCGGCAGCGGTTCCGGAATGCTCAACGCCGCCCAGCAATTCGCCGGAGCCATCGGGGTCGCCGCGCTCGGCACGGTGTTTTTCGCCCGCGTCGGACCGGCCGCCGCGCCGTCCTGGATCCCTGCCGCCGAGCTGGTTTTCGGTCTCTGCGCCGGTCTGTACCTCGTGGCACTGGCCCTCGTCGGATTCCTGCCGAAACATTCCGCTCAATAACTCGTGAAATGAGCAGCGCAGTGCCCAGAACCGCCCTGATCACCGGAACCAGCCGCGCCGCCGGACTCGGCTTCGCCACCGCCCGGCTTCTGTCCGAGCAGGACTACCACGTAATCCTCACCGCACGCGACCTCGCCCGCGCCGAAGCCCTTGCCGCGCGACTCCCGAACGCTACCGCGGTGCGGCTCGACCTCGCCGATCTCGCCACGATGACCGCAGCCGCCGACTACGTGTCCGAATCCTTCGGGTGCCTCGACGTATTGATCAACAACGCCAGCGACACCGTCGATTTCGCCACGCTGTCCGCGCTCGACGCCGACCTGGCCGCCGTCCAGTCCGCATTGGACATTGACGTGCTCGGCCCCTGGCAGCTGACGCAACTGTTGCTGCCGCTGCTGAAAGCCGCACCGGCGGCCCGGATCGTCAATGTTTCCAGCGTTTCCGCACTGCAGATCTCCACCGGACTCGACCTGGGCGCGAGCCTGCGCGCCCCGGCGCACTCCTTCGCCAAACACGCGCTGAACACCCTCACTGGGGTGCTGGCCTCGGCGCTGCGGGAGACCCCGATCCTCGTCAACGCCGTCGATCCGGGAGAAACCGCAACCCATCCCGAACGCGGCGACGAGGACACCGCCCGCCCCGCGCTCGAAAGCGCCCGCGGCGTGGTGTGGGCCGCGACGCTGCCGCCCGGCGGCCCGACCGGCGGCCTCTTCCTCGACGGCCAGCCATTGCTGTCCTTGCCGCCCGGCGCGGAGAAACCTTTGGTACCTCAGGGTCCGTGACCCGGCCCTTGCCGCCCGGCACAAAACACACCGCGGGCCCAGACCGTGAAAGGTCCGGGCCCGCGGCGGGAAAGCCCTTGCTACGCCAGGATCAGTGACCCAGGTGCAGGCTGTCCAGGTGCACGTTGCTCGCGTGCGACTCGAGAGCGCCCGCGACGTCGTGCAGGTGGTTCTGCACCTCGTTGAGCGGCGCGGCGTGCGAGACGTCCGGCAGTTCGCCGGTCGTCGCGTGCTGGGCGCCGGTCTCGACCGCGTCCTGGACGGTGCTCGTGACGTGCTGCGCGGCGGCGTTCACGGCCGGCGCGTGCGCGGTCGCACCCTCGATCGCGTGGGTCAGCGAACCCGCGTTCGGGGCGGCCGGAGCCTGCGGCAGCTCCGGAGCGTGCGGCAGCTCGCCGACACCCGGGACCGACGGGACCTGCGGCAGTTCGCCGACACCGGGGACCTGCGGCAGCGCACCGACACCGGGGACCTGCGGCAGCGCGCCGACGCCCGGCACCTGCGGCAGCTCGCCCGCGCCCGGCACCGCCGGAAGGGCCGGGAGGCCCGGAACGGCCGGAAGCGAACCGGCCGCGTGGTCCAGCGTGCCGGACAGGTCGCCGGCCGAGGTCAGGTCGCCGGTCGCGTGCGTCAGGTCGGCGCGGAGGCTGTCGCCGTGGACGCCCACCGGGGTCGAGCCGATCGCCTCGTTGACGGTGCCCAGCAGGTGCGAGCCGCCCTGGCGGACGTCCTCGACGATGCCGCTGACCGGGCCGCCGACGCCGGGGAGCTTCCCGGTCTCGGCGACCACGGCCTTCCACGTCAGCGCGTCGCCGAGGTGGTTGGTGGTCGCGTCCACCGCGGAGCCGACGAGCTTGCCGTCGAAGACGTGCTCGCCCACCGCGTTCACGGTGTTCTGGGTGTCGATCGCGGCGGCGTCGACGATCGGGCCGACGACCGGGATCGGGTGCGTCGCGGCGGCGACGTGGTCCAGCACGCCGGAGACCGCGCCCAGGGTGCCGTGGGTGACGGTGTTGAGGCCGGTCGCGTCGGCGACGTTGCTGACGCCCTCGAAGACCGGGCTGAGGTTCGGCAGCGCACCGGCCAGTCCGCCGAGGCCGTCGCCGACCTGGTGCGCCACCGGCTCGGCGGCGGCGTCGGCCTTGTCGAAGGCACCGGCCAGGTCAGCGGACGGAACGCTCGGGGCGGCGGGCACACCCGGCACGGCCGGGAGGCTCGGGGCCGCCGGGACGCCCGGCGCCGCGGGAACGGCCGGGACGGCGGGCAGCGGGGCGCTGTCCATGACCAGCGGCATGATGTCCTGCACGTCCGACGGGTTCAGCTCGCCCAGACCGGCGCCGTTCAGCACGCCTTGCGGGTCGGCTTTGTAGTCCGCCATCGACTGCGGGTCGTTCAGCAGGTTCAGCGCGAATTCGTGCAGGGTCTGCACCGGGCCCATAGTTTGTATTCTCCTGTGGTGACAACGGATCGGGGTGGGGTGTCCGGGAAACGGACGAGCCGGCCCCAGAGCCGGCTCCTTTTCCGAAGATAGGACTCCGCCGAACGCCCGCCATCGGGGGGTCACCCGGGTTGGCCGGGGACCCCACTAGGGACTTTCTCGGACCCCCGATTAGGGGCATTAGGGGATTCGGCGCGTCTGCACTGGTCACAGCGCTGCCGCCGAGCCACCCCGCCGAGCGCCGCCCACCCCACCGATCGGGGGACGGACGCGGGACTCCGGAAGAGGTTCGCCAGGACCACCCATTGGTGTGACACCTACATGGCTTTTCGGGCGAGGCCGGGCTCAGGAGGAAGGCTGAAACGGCGGGGAGATCGGGTTCGTCCGGTTCCTCGGCGTTTCGGATACCGCCGGGAATCTGGACGCGGAATCCGCGTTTAATGATGTTCGGCGGAGTTGATCACGTTCCCATTAAGGAGATTCTGCGCGGAATCCGCCGACCAGCTGGCGAGACGGGCGTTCGGCAGCGAAACCGGCGCAGTCGCTGAGCCGGGTCTGGCCGCCGGACCGCATGGCTGTTTTCTCAGGTCCGTGAGGGGAACCCTGAGGGACTCTGATTCCCTCAGGGTTCCCCTCACGGACAGCAAAACCCCGCTGGCAGCAACTGCTCAACGCAACCAGCCCACCAGGCCGTAGCCGCTGCGGCACGATCCCGTCCCGCGGCGGCTCCCGCCCTCAGGCAGTGGCGACCCGCACCGAATCCGGCATCTCCAGCTCCTTCAGCAGCTCCTCCTGCCGCCGCCGGTACGACGCCACGTTCGCCAGCTTGATCTCCTCGTATCCGCGCACCGCATCCGGCAGCGCGGCCAGTTCGACCAGCCGGGCGTCGCTCCGGTCGGCCACCTCGAGGGCGCGCGTCAGCGCCTGCCGGTACTCCCCGATCAGCGCCCGCTCGACCCGCCGGACCTCCGCGCGGCCGAACGGGTCCAGCTTCGTCCCGCGAAGTTTCCGCATTGCCTTCAGCGCCGCGAACGCGGGCCGGAAGCTGCGGCCGCCGAGGCTGATCTTGCGGTCCATGCCCAGCGCGCGCAGCACCGGCGGGTGCAGCCGGTGCGCGAATCGCGTGCCGACGCCGAACTGGGCTTCGATTTCCGCGGTCAGCTGCGGGTCCAGCGACAGCCGCGCCACCTCGTACTCGTCCTTGTAGGCCATGAGCTTGTAGAGGTTCCGCGCGACCGCTTCGGTCACCGAAGCACTGGCGCGCGTGCGGATCCGCTCGACGAACTCCGCGTACTGCCGCGCGTACCGCTCGTCCTGGTAGGCGATCAGGTCCGGGATGCGGATGTCGAGCACCCGGGCGAGTTCGCCGTCCGCCCGCACCAGCGCGCGCACCCGGCGGACCGCTTCCGGGTCGACCGCGGCCGGAGCCGCGTCGTCCGATGACGGGGAGAGTTCCGCGTTGAGCGCGTCCGGGTCGGCGACCAGCTGCCTGCCGCGCCGGAACGCCTGCAGGTTCGTCTCCACCGCGGTCCCGTTGATCTTGATGGCCTGTTCCAGGCTTTCCGCCGAGACGGCCAGCGAGCCGGTCTGGTAGGCCGCGCCGAGCTGGAGGATGTTGGCGAACTGGTCGTCGCCGAAGATCTGCTCGGCGAGGCCGCGCGCGTCGAGGTAGTGCCCGGCGGCGGTCGCGTCGCCGAGCGCGCCGCGGATGCTCGACTGGTCCGGGTAGGAAACTTCCTTGTCCACCACCATTCGGCCGGTCGGAACCTCCGAAGTGGACACTACGGCGACTGTCCGCTCCGCGTCGGACACGCCGAGATAGGCGGGATCGGCGGCGACCAGCGCGTCGCACGCGAGGTAGAGGTCGCACTCCCCGTTGGCGAGCTTCGGGGCCTGCTCGACGGCACCGGTGGAGATCTTCACGTCCGAGACGACCGCGCCGCCCTTTTGCGCGAGGCCGGTCTGGTCGAGGGTGCGGACCTGCTTGCCGTCGAGAACCCCTGCGACACCAAGGATTTGCGCGACGGTGACCACGCCGGTGCCGCCGATGCCGGTGATCCGGACGGCGACGTCAGACAGGGTCTTCTCCGGTTCCGGCAGGACGTCCGCGCCGATCGGGGCGAGGTGCCGCCGCTTGACCTCGCCAGTCGGGACGACGGTCAGGAACGACGGGCAGTCACCGTCGAGGCACGAGTAGTCGACGTTGCACGACGCCTGGTGAATCTGGGTCTTACGGCCGAACTCCGTCTCAACCGGCTGCACCGAAAGACAATTCGACTTCACGCCACAGTCGCCGCAGCCTTCGCAAACGCGCTCGTTCACGAACACCTTGCGCGCAGGCGTTTCCTGCTTCCCCCGCCGACGCTTGCGCCGCTTCTCCGCCGCGCACTCCTGCTCGTGAATCAACACCGTGACACCACGGTGCGCAGCAAGTTCTTCTTGCGTACGAAGAAGTTCCGACCGGTCACGCACCTCGACCCCACGCGGCAGCTTCCGCTTGCGCAGCCGCCGCGGAGCATCCGAGGTGATGACCACCTTCGCCGCGCCCTCAGTAAGCAGCAGTGCGGCCACCTTCTCCACGGACAGCCCGCCGACAGCGTCCTGGCCGCCGGTCATCGCGACCGCGGAGTTGTAGAGCAGCTTGTAAGTGATGTCGACGCCCGCAGCGACCGCCGCGCGCACGGCGAGGCTGCCGGAGTGCATGAACGTACCGTCGCCGATGTTCTGCATCAGGTGCGGCGTCTCGACGAACGGGGCCATGCCGATCCACTGCGCGCCCTCGCCGCCCATCTGGGTCAGCCCGACGACCTCGCCGACCTGCTCCGGCTCCATGAACAAAGCCATGGTGTGGCAGCCGATCCCGGCACCGACAAGGGTTCCGTCCGGGACCTTGGTGGACGAGTTGTGCGGGCAGCCGGAGCAGAAGTACGGCGTGCGAGCCAGCAGCGGCACCGAAATCCGCTCGCGACGACGCCGTTGTTTCCACGCCGCAACAGGTTCCGCATCCGGCAAACGCTTGGCCAGGCCGCTGGCGATGCGGTCCGGGTCCAGCTCGCCGAGTTCGGTGAACAGCACCTGACCGTGCTGGTCGGACTTGCCGTACACGCGCGGCGCGCCGGTGCGGCCGTAGAGGATTTCCTTGATCGCCGGTTCGACCAGCGCGCGCTTTTCCTCGATCACCAGGATCTCGTCGAGGCCCTCGGCGAATTCCTTGATGACGTTGGGTTCGATCGGATACACGACGCCGAGTTTCAGCAGCCGGATGCCGTAGCGGGACAGCTCGGCTTCGTCGAGGCCGAGCATCCGCAGCGCCTGCCGAAGGTCCAAATAGGACTTCCCGGCGGTGACGATGCCGACGCGGTCGTTCGGTCCGGATCGGACGATCCGGTTGATTCCGCTGGCGCGCACGTATTCCATCGCGAGCGGCAGCCGGACGCGGTGCAGGCTGTGCTCCAGCGTGATCAGCTCCGGCCCGAGAAGACGGCTGTTCGGCTGGTGCTTGTACGCCCCCTCAGGCATTTCCGGCGCGGTCCATTCCGAATCGACCAGCGCGGTGCCGCCGGAATCGGCGACGTTCGCGACGATCTTCATCGCGGACCACAGCCCGCTCGCACGGGAAAGTTCGACCGCGTGCCTGCCGTGCTCCAGCACGTCCTGCGCGTCGGCCGGGAAGAACACCGGCATCGCGAGGTCGGCGAGCGCGTGCTCGGACGCACACGGGATGGTCGAGGACTTCGCGTTGGGATCGTCGCCGACCAGCGCGACCGCGCCGCCGCGCGGATCGGTGCCGGCGAGGTTCGCGTGCCGCAGCGCGTCGGTGGCCCGGTCGAGGCCCGGGGCCTTGCCGTACCACATGCCGACCACGCCGTCGGGCCGCATCGTGCCCGCTCGGGAGGCCAGCTGGCTGCCCATGACCGCGGTCGCGCCGAGTTCCTCGTTGACGCCCGGCTTGTGCACGATGTTGTGCTCGGCCAGCAAACCGGACCGCCGCGCCAGCTCCAGGTCGAACCCGCCGAGCGGCGAGCCCTGGTACCCGGACACGAAGGCCGCCGAGTCCGCGCCGTTGCGGCGGTCCAGCCGGATCCGGTCGAGCAGGACGCGCACCAGCGCCTGCACCCCGGTCAAGTAGACAGTGCCCGCTTCGCGCACGTACCGGTCTTCCAACGTGAAGGCGTTCATCCGCACTTCCCTTCCGCACGCCATCAGCCCACGGGCACCCGCCGTTGGGACGTGAGCCACCTCACCCCATCCCTGCGCCCAGGCGCAACGTGCCCGGCCACTGTAGTGGCAAGGACGCAAAGGATGACGCGCGAGAGGACCGATCAGGCAGATCTGTTGCGTACGATGCCGCTCATGGCCGAAGAACTGCTGGACGCGACCGACCACGAGATCATCGCGTTGCTCCGCGAGGACGCCCGGCGCACGTTCTCGGACATCGCCACACGCGTGTCGCTCTCCACCGCGGCGGTGAAGCGGCGCGTCGACCGGCTCCGGGAGAAGGGCGTGATCACCGGCTTCACCGTGCAGGTCGACCACGCGAAACTCGGCTGGGGCATCGAGGCGTTCGCGCAGCTGCGATTCTTCGGCAGCACGAACGTCGCCGAGATCGTCGAGACCACCACGCGAATCCCGGAGGCGCAGGCGGTGTTCACCATCGCCGGCGACCCGGACGCGGTGGTGTGGCTGCGCAGCCGCGACATGGCGCATCTGCAGAGCACGATCGACGAACTGCGGCGCAGCCACCGGATCACCAGCACGCGCACCCTGATCGTGCTCGACTCGTGGGTGCGTGGCGAGGACCGGCCGGAGTGACCTTCGGGCAGCGTCGCGGCGATCCGGTTGCCGCTCGGTCCCTTGCGTCGGCATGGTCGAGGTGACGCCAAGAAGGGGTGCCGATGCCGAGCCACACCGCGACTTTCTCCCCCGCAGGCTGGGCCGAGGCCGGGCCCGGGGCCTGGACGAAGGATCTGCTGCGCTCGCCCGGTGACTCATTCACGCTGGTCCGGCTGAGTGCCGGTGCGGTGCTGTCCGAACCCGGAGACCGGGTGTTGGTGCTAGAAGGCGCGATCGCGCACCATCGCGCCGGTGCTTACCTGGCTGCTGACGGCCCACTGTCCAGTCCGGACGGCTGTCTCGCGCTGAGCCTCAGCGGCGAGCGGCTCGGCGAACCGGCCGACGACGTGTTCGGACCCGCGGGCTGGCAGAAATCCAGTCCTGGCCTGTGGTTCCGGCTGCTGCTCGATGTGACGTTCGACGAGACCTTCGACGAACGCGTCGTCGGACTGTCCTATTTCGAGTCAGGCTCGTTCTCGGCGCGGCATCCGCATCCGACCGCGCACCGGTTTCTGTTCCTCGACGGAGAAGCCGACGACGAACTGGTCTACCCGGACGGCACCCGTGTTACGGCCCGCCGTGCTCGTGGCGACTTCGTGGACTATCCCGCCCAGGTCGAGCACCAGACGTTCAGCCGCGGCGGCTGCCTGATCCTGTTCCTGCACGAACCGGTGCGCTGAGCGGTCTCAGCGGTTGCCGATCGGCCACGTCGGCAGCAGGGTGCGGCCCGCGGTGGCGTTGGTGACGACCGCGAACGAGCCGTACCAGGCGACTACCGCGGTGGCCAGTCCGAGCCAGCCGCCGATCTTGCCCGCGCCTTCCGCGCCGCCCAATTCGCCGATGGTGAGGAAGAGGAAGGTCAGGAACAACAGGACGAAGACCCCGATGAGGACAGCGTTCGTGCGCAGCGACGCGATAGTCATGTAGCCGGTGAAAATGGTGAACACCAACAGGAACATCCCGGTCGCGGTCGCCGCGTCGGCGGGCGGGATCTTCGCCGCGAACTGCCAGACGTAGAAGGCGAAAGCCAGCCAGAACGCGCCGAAGGTGCCGAACGCGGTGGCGCCGAAGGTGTTGTTCTTGCGGAATTCCCACATCCCGGCCAGGAGCTGGGCCAGTCCGCCGTAGAACAGGGCGAGCGGGAGGACTACCGGTTCGACGGATTTGGGGATGAGTCCGGCGTTGACCGCGCTCAGCACGAAGGTGGTGGCGGCGAAGCCTGCCAGACCGAGCGGGCCTGGGTCCGCGATGCCGGTGGCGGCGGTTGAGGTCGGGCGAGCAGCGGTATCACTCATCGGATCCTCGATTCTGCTTTGCGGCAGGATCTTCACATCTGACACCTGGCGCAACAGACTTGTCCACTGTCCACAACGTCCCTCTTTCGAGTGGTAACCGGAGAATGCGGGTTCAGGAACCGGTAAATGGGGTTTATTCCGGACTTACCGGATCGGATTGCGCATTCTTCGGTTATTCGACAGTCCATTGTGGATCGCCGCCTGTGGTCTTGCGTTGGCCGCCGGTGCTGCTCGTGGGTCGTGACCGAGTAGTGTCACCCGGTGACAGAAGCGTCTGCGGGAGGGGGAGGCATGCCTGCTGATCCGGTCGGCGAGTCCGGCGAGGCTCGGCCCCGGCGGGGGCGTCCTCGGGGCACCAGCGCGCGGCAGTTAGAGGAGATCGCGCTGCGGCTGTTCACCGAGCAGGGCTTCCACGAGACCACGGTGGATCAGATCGCCGCTGCGGCTGGGGTTAGCCGGCGGACGTTCTTTCGGTACTACGACGCCAAGTCGGACGTGTTGTGGAACGAGTTCGACTCTGAGGTGGATACGATCCGGGATCTGCTCGCGGATGCCCCGGACGATCTTCCCGTGCTCGAAGCGGTTCGGCGGGCGGTGTTGGCGGCCAATCATTATCGGGCTGAGGATGTGCCTGAGTTGCGGATGCGGATGAATCTGCTCAGTACCGTGGCTGAGTTGGCGGCCAGTGCTACTCGGCATTATGACGCTTGGGAACGGGCCGTGATCAGTTTTGTGGCGCGGAGGACTGGGCAGGCCGAGGATTCGTTGTATCCGCTAGCTGTGGGGCGGGCTGTGTTGGCTACGTGCCGGGCGGCTTATGAGCGGTGGTCTGCTCGGGCTGATGCTGATTTGACTTTGTATTTGGATGCTGGGTTGCGGGCTTTGGCTGCCGGGTTTGCTGATGAGGTGCTTGTTGGGGAGCCTGGGGTTTGAGGTGCTGCTCGTCGCCTGGCGGCGACATTGCGCACGGTGGTTGCGTGGGGCACCCCGAAGCTTGATTGTGATGACGGTCTGAGGGTGGTTGTCAAGGCGGGAAAGATGCCTTGACAACCACCCTCAGACCGCATTTTGGCTTCGTATCGGGGTGCGGGGGTGGTGTGGGTGCCTCGACAGTTGGGTGCATCGGCTGCGGTTGGGCAGCGGGCGGGTGGTCCGTGAAGGGCTCCTTGAGGGAATTAGGTTCCCTCAAGGAGCCCTTCACGGACTTTCGAAGGGTCGTGAGGGGAACCCTGAGGGACTCGGAGTCCCTCAGGGTTCCCCTCACGACCACCGCCCAACAGCCACCGGCGCACCCAACGATCGAGGCACCCAGACCCTGCCCTGCACCCCGATACGAAGCCTCCCTGCGGTCTGGGGTTGCTTGTCAAGGCATCTTTCCCGCCTTGACAAGCAACCCCAGACCGTCAGCACAATTGGCTTCGGGGTGCCCCACCGCACCAAGGTCCGTGAGGGGAACCCTCACGGACGGTCCAACAGCGTAGCTAGTGCGGCGGGGGCGGCCGCGGCTCCAGTGAGCGGGTGCCAGCGCGCACCTGATTCCCTGGCGAAGCGTTCCGCTTCCTCACAGTCTTCAGCCGGGGCCAAAATCAGCAGTTCCTCGCATGCGCGAGCGGCGGGCAGCGGATCCTGGTCGTCCGTAGCTCGGCAATCCGACAGCAGTAGAACCGTTTTTCGGGCCGCCCTTGACGAAGTCAGTTGCTCATTCGCCTTCCGCAGAGCCGCCGCCAATGCGGTAACTCCGTGTCCTCGCAGCGACAACACCGAATCCACCACCGCTGCCTTCGGCCGAGAAGACCGCATCGGGCGGATTACCTCTGCGGTCCGGGCGAAGGACACCACCGCGTGTTCCACCGGGGCTCGCCACGAACACGCTGCCGCGGTAAGCGCCGCCGCGGCTAAGCGGGCTCCGGTCATTGAACCGCTAGTGTCAATTACCAAGCATAGGGCCAATTCTGGTCGTGCCCACCGTCGCGACACCAGGTCGTCCAGCGCTGGCACACCGCCTACTGCAGCCGCGTCTACCAAGGCAGGCAGTGAGCGGTCTAGGTCTAGTTCGCCGCCTCGGTCGGCTCGGTCGCGGCGTAGTTTTCCTACGCCGCGGGCGCGCGCGACGCCGCGCCGGGCGACGTCGATCATCAGGCGACGGGCCAAGCCTCGGGCGGCTGCGCGCAGAGACTCGTCGGTGGCTTTGCTCATCTCGACCAGCAAGGCCATTGCCTCGTCGGCGTCCTCGCGGAAGGCCGCGCTGAAGGCTTCTTCGTCCAGTACGCCGACTTCGGGCGAGATTTCTGCGAAGCGGCTGTTGCGTGACAGTTCGGAGCGTGGTGTGGTGCTGCTCCGTGCTGAGCCTGGCCGGGGTGACCGCTGCTGTTGGCCCGCCGGTGGCGGGCTTAGGCTTCCCCCGGCGGGTCACCGTCCTTCGAATCCGGTGGAGGGGATTCCGCGCCAAAGACTGCCACATACAGTTCATCGATCACTGATTCCGCCGTACGCCCGCTGGATTCGTGCAGGGCGATCCGGCCGGACAAGGCGGCCAGTGCGGCGTCGTGGCCGATTCGCCAGTCCGTGGTCGAGGCGCCGCGGATGCGGGCCAAGGAAACTGCCAGGCGTACCACGTCGATCGCGCCGCGCACTGAGGAGCCGACTCGCACATCGGCATGTTCGCGGGTGCGGCGTACCAGATCTACTACGTGGTCTCGCCATTCGGAGGGCACCGAAGGGCTGCGGCGGCCGACGATGTCGGCTTCCTCGTCCTGGCTTTGGTAGCCCATGACGATTCGGCAGACTCGATCGTAAATCGCCGAGGAGATTCGGGCGGTGCCGACTGCGTCGAACGGGTTCATCGCGGCTACTAAACGGAATCCGTCCGCTGCGCGTACTCGGCCTAGGCGGGGGACGTGCAGTTCGGCTTCGGACATGACGGTGATCAGGACGTTGAGGGTTTCCTCCGGGATTCGGTTGACCTCCTCGACGTACAGCAGGCCGCCGGTGCGCAGCGCTTCGATCAGCGGACCGTCCACAAAGGTCTCTGGTACGTAGCCTTCGGCCAGTACCCGCGAAGGGTCGAACTGTCCGACCAGGCGGGCAGGGGTCAGTTCGGCGTTGCCCTCGACGAACACGAACGGTGAGCCGCCTGCTTCCGCGACTGCGCGCAGCAGCGTGGTTTTGCCGGTGCCTGGCGGGCCTTCGAGCACGACGTGTGCGCCGCAGTCGAGTCCGGCCAGCAGCAGTTCGATTTCGCGGCGGCGGCCGACTACGTCCGCGGTCAACAGGGGAACCGCGGACTGCGGACCGGAAACCGGCCCGCAGTCCGCCGACAAAGCTGACACGGCCGTCACGGAGCGTCGTGGACCAGCACGCCGCGCACGTTCCGGCCCTCCAGCAGATCGTCGTACCCCTGGTTGACCTCGTCCAGGGTGTACGTGCGGGTGATGATCTCGTCCAGCTTCAGGTCCCCGCTCTGGTACAGCCCGAGGATCTTCGGGATGTCCACGGTCGGGTTGCAGTCGCCGAACAGGCTGCCCTTCACGGTCTTCTTGAACAGCGTCAGGATCGAACCGGGGAGGTTGACGTTGTTGACCGACAGCTTGTTCAGCCCGGTCAGCACGATCGTGCCGCCCTTGCCGGTGGCGTTGAACGCGCCGGTCACGATCTCCTCGGTGACGATGCCCGCGGTGACGATCGTCTTGTCCGCGCCGTTGCCGTTGGTGAACGACTGGGCCAGCTCAGCCGCTTCCTCCGGTGTCGCGACCGCGTGCGTCGCGCCGAGTTCCATCGCCTTTTCGCGCTTGTTCTCCAGCGGGTCCAGCGCGATCACGTTCTTCGCACCGGCGTAGCGCGCGCCCTGCACCGCATTGATGCCGATGCCGCCGACGCCGGACACGATCACCGTCTCGCCCGGGCGTACGTTGGCCGCGTTGACGGCCGAACCCCATCCGGTCGGGACGCCGCAGCCAACCAGCACCGCCTTGTCGAGCGGCAGGTCGTCGTCGACCTTCACGACCGAATTCTGGTGAATGGTCGAGTACTGACTGAACGTGCCGAGCATGCACATCGCGCCGTACTGCTTGACCGGGCCGGGGCCGCTGAACGGGAACCGCTCGCCGGGCAGGTAGCCCTCGAGGATCGTGGCGCCCATGTCGCAGATCGCCTGCTGCCCGGTGGAACACCAGCGGCACACGCCGCAGTTCGGGATGAACGAGCACACCACGTGGTCGCCCGGCTTGACGCGGGTGACGCCGACGCCGACGTCCTCGATGATGCCCGCGCCCTCGTGGCCGAGCACCATCGGCAGCCGGGCCTCCAGGTCGCCGTGCGCGATGTGCACGTCCGAGTGGCACAGTCCGGCGTGCGTGTACCGGATCAGCACTTCGCCGGGGCCGGGGCCTTCGAGGTCGAGTTCGACCACCTCGATCGGCTTGCCCACCTCGTAGACGACTGCGGCTTTCGTCTTCATCGGGAACTCCTTTGTTCGAGCGGGCGGATCAAAGCGCGATGTTCACGGACTTGGTCTGGGTGTAGAGGTCGAGCGCGGCCGCGCCCAGCTCCCGGCCCCAGCCGGACTGCTTGTAGCCGCCGAACGGCATCGCCGTGTCGAAGCCGTTGTACTGGTTGACCCACACCGAGCCTGCCTTCAACTCCTTGGCAGTACGGTGCGCCTTGGCGACGTCGCGTGTCCAGACCCCGGCGGCCAGTCCGTACTCGCTGTTGTTGGCCGCGGCGGCCACGCCCTGTTCGGCGTTGAACGGCATGGCCGCCACGACCGGGCCGAAGATTTCTTCCCGGACGATGCTGAATTCCGGTTTGACGTCAACGAAAACGGTCGGCTCGATGAAGTATCCGGTGTCGCCCCAGCGTTTTCCGCCGGTGAGCGCGCGGGCGCCGTCGGCGAGCCCCTCGCCGAGATAGCGCGAAACGCGGTCGAACTGCTCTTGGGAAACCATCGGTCCCAGCTGGGTTTCCGGGTCGAGGCCCGGCCCGATTTTCACCTGGCTCGCCGCCTGCGCGACCGCCTGGGTGAACTCCTCGAAGATCGTGTCCTCCACGTACAACCGCGTTCCGGCTACGCAGCACTGGCCGTGGTTGAACATCCACGCGTTCACCGAACCCGGCACCGCGAGGTCGAGATCGGCGTCGGCGAACACCACGTTCGGGCTCTTTCCGCCCAGCTCCAGAGAAACCTTTTTCAGATTTCCGCTCGCCGCCTGGACGATCTTCTTGCCCACCTCGGTCGAACCGGTGAAAGCGACCTTGTCGACGCCGTCATGCGCGGCCAGCGCGGCCCCGGCGTCGCCGAAACCGGTGACGATGTTGACCACGCCGGGCGGGAATCCGGCTTCCTCGAACAGTTTGCCCAGCAGCAGCGCGGTCAGCGGCGTCTGCTCGGCGGGCTTGAGCACCACGGCGTTGCCCGCGGCGAGCGCCGGCGCGATCTTCCACGCGGCCATCAGCAGCGGGAAGTTCCACGGGATGATCTGCCCGCACACGCCGACCGGCTCGCGCAGCGTGTAGGCGTGGAACTGGGCATCCGGTGCGAACGGCATCGACACGTTTACCGTGCTGCCTTCGATCTTGGTCGCCCAGCCCGCGTAATAGCGGAAGACGTCGGCGGCCCAGTTCGTGTCGACCGCCGTCGCGATCGCCGCGGACTTGCCGTTGTCGAGCGCTTCCAGCTGGCCGAAGATCTCCGCGCGCTCGGACAGCAGATCGCCGATGCGCCAGATCAGCCGTTCGCGCTCGTTCGGCTTCATCGCCGCCCACGGGCCCTCGTCGAACGCCTTGCGCGCGGCGGCGACGGCGCGGTTGACGTCCTCGGCCTCGCCGTGCGCGACCTCGGCGATCTTCTCCCCGCTGGCCGGGTCGTAGGTCGGGAACGTCCGGCCCGACGCGGCCGGGACCCAGCGCCCGCCGATCAAGAGCTCCAGCGGGCCAGAAACAAACTCCTGGACCTGGGTGTGCAGGGGGAATTCCACCGTTGCGGTCACCTGGCGCCTCCTCACTTCGTTGTGATGGAGGTCATCGTCACCCGGCGGACCGGGGGCGAAGTGTTACAGAAGTGGACAGTCGTCGGTCACGCCCAGCGCCTGCATGCGGCGATAGAGCGTGGTGCGGCTGATGCCGAGTTCGCGGGCCGCGCGCAGCTTGTTGCCTTCGCTGGCGCGCAACGCCGTGACGATCGCGTTCCGTTCGGCGAGTTCGCGCCCGCCGAGCTGCCTCGTGCGCGAACTGCCGCGGCACGCGGGCGGCAGTTGCGCGAGGTCGATCACCCCCGTGTACGGGAGGCCGGACACCTCGCGCATCACCGCGCGGAGTTCGTGCAGGTTGCCCGGCCACGGGTGCGTGCGCAGCGCGGCCAGCGCGGTGCCGGTGAAATGCGGTTTCCGGTCCGGATATTCGTCGCGGAGCATCGTTACGGCGATCGCGGGCAGGTCGTCGAGGCGCTCGCGCAGCGGGACGAGGGTGACGGTTTCCGCGCACCTCGCCGCTATCGCTGCGACGGCCGGGGACATCGCGTTCGACGGAACGGAAGTGAGCAGCAACCGGGCCGATTCGGGGTTGTCGAGCGCCTCGCCGACCAACGGGAGCAGGCTCTCCGGGAGCAGGTGGACGTCATCCAGGACAACTGCGGTGCGTGGTTGCGCGACGAGGTCAGTGAATCTTGTTGCCCAGGCGCGCGGTTCCTCGCGCAGCGCGGCGGCGTGCAGGACGACCGGATCGTCGACGCCAGCTCGCGCGCGGGCCGCGGTGGTCCGGCCGGTGCCCGGTTCGCCCGTGATGAGGATCGAGCGTGCGGGTTTTGTCATGGCGGGAGCCGGTTTCCGACTGCTGTTCGGGCTCTTCGCGATGCGGAAGACGGCACCGTCCGTCGAACCCTCGACGCGTTCGGCTACGACCGAAAGACTGATTCCGTCACCCACATCGAGGCGAGTGTCGAATACTCCGCGTTCCGGTACTTGCGGCAACAGCGTGCGCAGCAGGGTCGGATCGGCGGGACGAAGCTGTTCGATGCAGGTTTCGTTGGCGAACACGAGGTCCCCGCCGAGCACCGCGACCGGCACGCTGCGGTGGTGCGTGGCCTGCTGGAACGCCAGGAAAAGCCGCCTTTCGCAGGCGCGGGCGCTCTCCAGCACGAGCTGTTCGATGTCGCCGACGACGCGTTTCACCAGCGGCCCGAACAGCGGGTTGCCGCTGTCGCTCTCGCCGGTGATGTCGAGGACGCCCTCGATACGCCCGGTAAGCGGATGCCGGATCGGATGGCCGTAGCAGCTGAACCGCTTCAACGCGTCGGCGTAGTGCTCCTGTCCGTGGATTTCTACCGCCTGGCGCGATTCGTGCGGCGTGCCCAGCGCGTTCGTGCCGACGCGGCCCTCGCTGAGCTGCGAACCGTGCAGCACGCCGAGGTCCTCCAGCTGGCGTTGCAGGCCGCGGTCGCCGAACCAGCGGAAGACGAGGCGGCAGTCGCGGTCGGCGAGCAGGATGGAGAACCGGGTGCCGGTGAGCTGCTCGACGAGCTGGTCCAGCACCGGACGGGCGGCGGTCATCAGCCGGCTGCGCGGATCGACCTCGGCGATCGAAATCGCGGCCCGGTCCAGCTCCGGCTCCACGCCGAACAGCCGGGACCGGCGCCACGAATCGGCGATCGGCGGCCGCAGGACGGCGGAGCCCTGCGACGGTATCCCTCCGAGCGACACTGCTCCTCCCGACTACCGGACGGCGACGTAGCGGTTCGTGTGACAGTACCTTCGCGGATCGACAAGTTCCAGACGTGCGTCTTCCGTGTCCTTTGTGGACAATGGTAGGATCGGGTGAATGCCGCGGCGTTTTCTGATGTTTTTCGTCCTGTTGTTCGGCTGGGCCGAATGGGAACACTGGCGATCCTCGCGCCGCGGAATGGGCGGCCGTCCCGGGACCGCGGGCACCGGCGAGGCGGTCGTCGTGCTCGGCTACCGCAACGGCGGGTCGCGGGCCAATTTCGTGAACCGCTGGCGAGTGCGAGCGGCAGTACGTTCCCAGGCGCCCGGACCTTCGCGACTGGTGCTGTGCGGCGGGGCTGTCGGGGGTTCGGAGGCGGAGGCTGTGCTGATGGCGCGGTATGCGCGGGAGCGCGGTTACCGGGGCGAGCTGACGCTGGAGACAGCGAGCCGGTCGACGTGGGAGAACGTGCTCGGCGCGGTGCCGCTGATCGAGGACGCGGACCGGATCAAGATCGTCTCGAATTCCTTGCACGCGGAAAAAGCACGCCACTACCTTCGGCGGCTGCGACCGGACTTGGCGGAGCGGTTGGTGCCCGCGGAGGATTACCGGTTCGGTGAGCTGCTCGCGGTGAAGCCGGTGCTGGCGGTGATGGGAAAGCAGAGATTGCGAAGGCTGCGGCGGTGAGCCTGGGTTGCTGTGCGCTCATCGCGGAATCGCTGGGAAGCGACAACTCCGCACCGTGGTTGCGGCGAAGCGCGCTCGATCAGCGCTGGCGCTGCCCGAAACGGAAGCCGGGTTCCGCCGCCGTGGCCGTCTTTTCGCAGCTCGGCGCCTTGCCGCGAAGAGCCGTCGCCCCCGACGATGCCGGAATGCGAGAGCCACGACAGCAGCTGCCCCATCCCGGCCCTAGCTTGCCCCTGCGACGCAGGGCCGTCGTCCGGCGGAGCCCGCCGACGCCCCAACCCGGCAACAACGGTGCCGGAAAGCGAAACCGCGCCCCTTTCCTGACCACAGCTCGCCCCGCACGAGACAGGGCCACCTTCCAGGAAGCCGCCAGCGCCCCAACCGACGGCACCCGGAAGCGGCAGATGCGGCCGCCTACCGCGGCGAAGCCAACCCGCCTGCGGCCGGGCAGGCGCTCCGGGCCTCGTGAGTGGCGATCCCGGTTCTAACCGGGATCGCCACTCACGAGGCCCCCGGCAGGTGCGCGTTGATCTTGGCCACCAACGACTCCAGCCCGGCTCGCTCGTCCCGGTCGAGCGAAGCGAAGACCATCTCGTCAGCCTCGGCCAGCACCGCGTCGAGGCCGGTGACCAGGTCGATCCCGGCGGGGGTGGCGTAGACGCGCTTGCGCCCGCCCTCCGTCCGCCGCTCGATCAATCCACGACGTTCGAGCCCCTTGAGCAGCAGCGAGACGTTCGCCGGAGTCGTGTGGCTCATCTCCGCGACGTCACGCTGGATGACTCCAGGCTGCCGCTCCAGGTAGCCGAGCACCATGGCCTGCTCGAAGGTGAGTTCGCGCGCACGGCTCCATTCCTCGATCCGCTTGCGCTGCGCCCAGCGAATCGACCGGAAAAGGTCGCCGGGCATCGGTTCCGGTCGCTTTTCCGGCTCTGGTGTTAAGTCTTTAACTCCGGCGTCCGCCTGAACGAGCGGCAGGAAAAGCTCGTCGACGATCGACCGGATCCGGGCGGGCCGGAGCGGTGCGAGGTCCAGCAGCAGGTCGTGGCGCACCAGCTGGAACGGCATCTCGAGCACCGCGCTGGAGAGGCCCGCCAGGTCGATCTCGCCCCGCGCGTGGGCACGCTGGTAGAGCGTCCGCCCGTGCGGGAGCAACCGGTCGCCGACGATCCGGTCGCGAACCTGGCCGGGAGTGGCGCCGGTGCTGGCCGACAGTCCGGAGGAAGCAGCGGCGGCCGCGATGGCCAAGAACCCGGCCAGGGCTTCGCTCACCGCGGTCAGGTACGCAAGAAGATCGCCGCGCAAAGTCCCGGTGTCGGGAACGGCGATCGGGTTGACGTCCCGGTGCCGCCGCATCGCGGCCAGCACGAGCTGGTCCTTGTTGGCCCATCGCCGATAAAGCACGGCCGCGCTCGTGCGAGCACGGACGGCGACCGATTCCATGGTCAGCCGCGCGTATCCGGCTTCGACCAGTTCGTCCCATCCGGCGGCCAGCAACGCGGACTCCAGCTGCTCTCCGCGGCGTCGGCGGACGGGTTCAGAGGCCATGCCGTTCACAGTAGAAAGGTTTGCCTTTCTTAGCAAGTTTCCCTACGCTGGCGTCCAGAATTTCTTCGGGAACCAGGGGGATGGAAAATGTCGCAGGAAAACCTGTCCGCGCCGGAATTGCCGGTCCTGATCGCCGGAGCGGGCCCGACCGGGCTGACGCTGGCCTGTGAACTGGCCCGGCGCGGCGTCGAGTTCCGGCTGGTGGAAGCGTCTCCCGGCCCGCGCCCGGGCTCGCGCGGCAAGGGGCTCCAGCCGCGCAGTCTCGAGGTGTTCGACAACCTCGGCGTAATCGACCGCATCCTCGCCAACGGCCGGTCGGCGATGCCGATCCGGCTGATCGACCCCGACGGCCGGACGAGCGGCGGCCCGACCTACGAGGAGCGGCCCGATGTTCCTTACCCCGCAACGGTAATCACCCCGCAGTGGCGGGTCGAGGAAACCCTCCGCCGCCACCTCGACGAACTCGGCGGAACAGTCGAATTCGGCACCGCGCTTGAGAGTTTCGAGCAATCGGCCGACGCGGTGACAGCAGTCCTCCGCAGCGGGGACCAGACCGAAACCGTCGGCGCGCAATGGCTGGTCAGCTGCGAAGGCGGTCGCAGCGTCGTCCGCAAACAGGCTGGAATCGCCTTCGAAGGCGAGACGGACGAGCGGATCCGGATGATCGTCGCCGACCTGGCCGTTGACGGCATCGACCGCGACGCCTGGCACATGTGGCGCTGCGAGGAGGGCTTCGTCAGCCTTTGCCCGCTGCCCTCCACCGAACTGTTCCAGTACCAAGCGCCCATTCTCGGCGAAACCGACCTCGACCTCGCCACCCTGCAAACGATCCTCGACCGGCGAAGCGGCCGCAGCGACGTCCGCCTGCGAAGCCCGGAATGGACGTCGGTGTGGCGCTCCAACACCCGGCTGGCCGCCCGCTACCGCAACGGCCGCGTCTTCCTCGCCGGCGACGCCGCGCACGTGCACTCCCCCGCCGGCGGCCAGGGCATGAACACCGGCATCCAAGACGCACACAACCTGGGCTGGAAACTCGCCGCCGCCTCGCCCGCCCTGCTCGACACCTACGAGTCCGAACGCCGCCCGATCGCCGCCGGCGTGCTGCAGTTGTCGACCGCGCGGATGGCCGAAGCCGCCAAGCAAAGGAGCATCCCGATCCGCAGCGATCGAGCCACGACCCAGCTCAGCGTCAACTACCGCGGGTCCGTTCTGGCCCGCGACGACCGTGCCGATTCCGCCCAGCTCCGCGCAGGCGACCGCGCCCCCGACGCCCCCGGCCTCACCACCGCGACCGGCGAACGCCGCCTCTTCGACCTCACCCGCGGCGGCCAGTTCACGCTGCTGAACTTCGGCCCGCGGTTCGACTCGACCGTCCGCACCTTCCACGTCGTCGCGCACCCCTCCGCGGCCGACGAGATCGCCGATTCCGCCGGCCACCTGGCCCGCGCGTACTCCCCGACCGAACGCACCCTGGTTCTGCTCCGCCCCGACGGCTACATCGGCCTGATCTCGGACGCGGGCGACTTCGCAGCTGTCACGGAGTACCTGCTCTAGCCTCTTCCCATGTCCGCCCCCGACGAACTGGCCGCGACGCTGTACGGCGCGGTCAGCCTGATCGCCCGCAGGCTGCGCCAGAGCCAGGTCGCGGCCGAACTGTCCCTGCCGGAACGCTCCGCGCTGTCCCGCCTGGACCGCGACGGCCCGGCCACCACCGCCGCGCTGGCCCGCGCCGAGCAAATCACTCCGCAGGCGATGAGCACGACCATCAGCGGCCTGGCCACGCGCGGCTTCGTAACCCGCGACGCCGACCCCGCCGACGGACGGCAGATGATCGTCACGCTCACTCCCGAAGGCAGCGAGGTCCTGCGGGCTCGCCGCGATGCCCGGATGCGTCAGTTCGAGGCTTCGCTCAGCACCGGATTCTCGCCGGAGGAGCTGGCGGTGCTGAAGGAAGCAGCCCCACTGCTGGAACGGCTAGGCCAGACGTTCTGAACCGCTCCACCGCACGCCTTTGACTCGCTACGGTGGAGCGTCATGAGCGGGCTGGAGACGGGCGCTGTCAAGATCGGCGGGAAAATCGCGACACACGGGGCGAAGTCGTGGCTGCTGCGGTGGAAGGACCGGAAGACCCGCGGATTGAGCCTGGTCGATCTCGCTGCTGGCGCTGGACCGCTCGCACGGGCGAACTTGGACTCGTTGATTCGCCGCTCCTCCACGGACGCATCCGAGTGACCAGCACCCGGCTGATTCCGCACGCGCGAAGGTTGAAGAATCTCAAATCGCTGTCGGTCCGCGTCTTCGATTCCGATCTTGCCGTCATTTCGAAGGCACCAGCAACTACCCCGACGTGAAAGCCCGGAAAAGGGCTTCCGCGACTGCGCGCTCTCGGCCTGTTCCGCTATGTCGCATGGCGGAGATTTCGAGTATTCGCGGGGCTCTCGAACCTCACCGACTTGGCTCTCGGCAACTTGTCCGCCGTAGAAAGCCTCGATGCCTTGGCCGGGATGAAAACCTCGCCGAACTGACCGTGCGCGCGATCGCCGCCACGCCGCCTCTCATACAGGTGCGAACGTTGGAGCATTTCGATCTCCGGCCTCACCACGTTCGCCGACGCTTTTCCGGAACTCACCAGACTGAGCCTGCTCCACGAAAGCGCGCCGAACCTGGAGCCGCTACTCGCCTTGCCGCTCCAGAAACTGAGCCCGTTGAAAGGCTGCGAGCTGAAACTGCGGATAAGCCAGGCTGGGGAGCTGATCGGAGCCGACCAGCTCGGCCCCGGCATAAAACTAGAGCGCTGCTAGCCGCCGGGCCACAGTGGAACTCGGATGCGCTTCGTCCGCTTCCTGGTATCCTGGCCGACGGACAGCAGACTCGATCCAAGAGGATTCCTATCGTGGTGGGTGAAGACGACATCTCCGGGTGAGCCCGGGGCACGGGCCATTACGGCACCGGCCCCTCGCTGATCCCTGCGCGGCTCCCAGACCGCGCGTGGAGGTTCCCCGTGCCGGTCACACGACCCACGGGCTGCGAGGCACCCCGACCCCAGGCAGGCGCGAGCGCGCCGCCGCTCCAGGTCGGACGAAGCCCGGGAACGGGCAGGTCGCGGATGGCCCTACCCAAGTCGTCCACACCAACACCAGCAGGACCACACTCCTGCCGATCCACCGCGAGGCCGCACCATGTCCGATCTTCGTATTGTCCTGTCCGGGATTTCCTTCTCCTGGCCCGACGACACCCTCGTCTTCGACCAGCTTTCCGCCACTTTCCCCGCTGGCCGGACGGGTCTCGTCGCGCCCAACGGGGCCGGGAAGTCCACTCTTCTGAAGCTCATCGCCGGGCAGCTCAAACCCGCGGCGGGCAGTGTCGGCGTCGACGGGGTTCTCGGGTATCTCCCCCAGGACCTGCCGCTCACCGCCGACCGCACGGTTGCCGAGGTGCTCGGCATCGACGCGATCCTCAAGGCCATCACGGCCGTCGAGGAGGGGGACGCGGCCGAAGCGCACTTCACCGCGATCGGCGCGGACTGGGACATCGAGGACCGCACCCGGGCGCAGCTGGACCGGCTCGGGCTGGGCGATCTCGCGCTCGACCGGCTGCTCGGCACGCTCAGCGGCGGCCAGGTCGTCTCCCTCGGGCTCGCCGCGCAGCTGTTGCGCGGCCCGGACGTCCTGCTGCTCGACGAACCCACCAACAACCTCGACCAGACCGCCCGCCAGCAGCTCTACGACGTGCTTTCCGACTGGTCCGGCTGTCTCGTCGTGGTCAGCCACGACCGCGCGCTGCTCGATCGGATGGACCGGATCGCGGAGCTTGGCGCGGACGAAATCCGGTTCTACGGCGGCAATTTCACCGAATACGAAGAGACCGTGCGGGCCGAACGCGAGGTCGCGGAGAAGAATATCCGCAACGCCGAACAAGAGGTCAAACGCGAGAAGCGCGAAATGCAGCAGGCTCGGGAACGCGCGGCGAAACGGGCCAGCAACGCGCAGCGGAATCTGTCCAACGCCGGGTTGCCGAAAATCTTCGCGGGCACGATGAAGCGCAACGCGCAGGAGTCCGCGGGGAAGGCGGACGGGACGCACGCGGCGCGGGTCAGCGCGGCGAAGGCCAAGCTCGACCAGGCGGAACGGTCGCTGCGGGAGGATCAGAAGATCAGTCTGGAGCTGCCCAAGACCGCGGTTCCGGCGGGGCGGACGTTGTTTGACGGCAAGCATCTTCGGGTGCGCGAGCTGTTCGCGGGCGAGGGCGCGGACCTGTCGATCCGGGGTCCGGAAAGGATCGCGCTCACCGGACCGAACGGCGTCGGCAAGTCGACGTTGCTGCGACTGATGCACGGCACGCTCACGCCGGACGCGGGCGAGATCAGCCGGGCGGACGGACGGATCGCGTATCTGTCGCAGCGGCTCGATTTGCTGGATTCCGAACGCACGGTCGCGGAGAATCTTGCCGACGCGGCACCGGAAATGCTTCCTGCGGACAGGATGAATCTGTTGGCGCGCTTCCTGTTTCGCGGCGCGCGGGCGCACTTGCCGGTCGGGGTGCTGTCCGGCGGCGAACGACTGCGCGCGACGCTCGCGTGTGTCCTGTTCGCCGAGCCTGCCCCGCAACTGCTGCTGCTCGACGAGCCGACGAACAACCTCGACCTGGTCAGCGCCGGCCAGCTGGAAAGCGCGCTCAACGCCTACCAGGGCGGGTTCGTGGTGGTCAGCCACGACGAGCGGTTCCTGGCCGAGATCGGCGTCGACCGCTGGCTGCGGCTGGAAAACGGCCAGCTTCGGGAGACGGCCGGGATCACGGAATGACCGCCCTGCGCGCGCACGAGATCGTGCGGGTGCTCGGGGAACGGCGCGTGCTCGACGGAGTGTCGATCACCGCCGCCCCCGGTCGCCGGATCGGGGTGATCGGCGAGAACGGCACTGGGAAAACGACGCTGCTGAGAGTGCTCGCGGGTGTGGACTCGCCGGATCGCGGCGAGGTCGAGCGGCCGTCGGATCTGGGTTTCCTGCACCAGGAAATGCCGTTCGACCCGGCCGAGACGGTCGCTGACGTCCTCGATCAAGCCCTCGCCGCGGCCCGCGAAGTGCTGGCCGAACTCGACCGGGTCGCGGCACTGCTCGCCGAAGCACCCGAGGATGCCGCACTGCTGACCGAGTACGCCGAATTGCTCGACCAGGCGCAGCAACACGAGGCGTGGGACGCGGACCGACGGGCGGAAATCGTGCTCACGGGGCTGGGACTCGCCGGGATCAACCGAGAGCGCACGCTCGGCTCGCTTTCCGGCGGTCAGCGCGGACGGCTCGCCCTGACCGGGCTGTTGGTCCGCCGTCCGTCGGCGGTGCTGCTCGACGAACCGACCAACCACCTCGACGCAGAAGCCGCCGCATTCCTCGAAGGCCAACTGCGCGAACTGCCCGGCACCGTGGTGTTCGCGAGCCACGACCGGGCGTTCCTCGACGCGGTATGCACCGACATCCTCGACCTGGACCCGGCCCGGGACGGTCCGGTGCGCCACGGCGGCACCTACACCGAATACCTCGGCTGGAAACGAGCCGAACGCGAGCGCTGGGAACGGCAGTACGTCGAGGAACAGGAAGAGCTGGAGGAACTGCGCGACACGCTCTGCGTCACCGCGCATCGGGTCGCGCCGGGCCGCCTCGCGCCGGACAACGAGAAAATGGGCCTCGGCCGCAGGTCCGGCCGGGTGCAGAACCAGATCTCCCGCCGGACCCGGGCCACCACGCGACGGCTGGACGAGCGGGAACGCACCCAGCTTCCCGCGCCCCCGCCGCCGCTCCGGTTCCGTCCCCCAGCGCTGGCCGTCGAGAACCCGCTAGAAACCCTTGTCACGCTGGACAATGTGCACCTGCCAGACCGGCTTTCCCTCGACCGGTTGGAAATCCGGCCCGACACCCGGCTGCTGGTCACCGGTCCGAACGGAGCGGGAAAGTCAACACTGCTTCTGCTCCTCGCCGGAGACCTCCCCGCAGATGGCGTAACTCGGCAGTCCGACATAAGCACCGGAATCCTCAGTCAGGACACCACTTTCGCCCGTCCGCAACGCACCGCCCGCGCCACCTATCTCGCCGCGCTCGGCCCCGAACGCGTCGCGGCAGTCCCGCTGAACTCGTTGGGACTGCTGACAAACCGCGAAGCTTCCCGGCCGGTCGGCGAGCTGTCCGTCGGGCAGCGCCGCCGCCTGGCGCTCGCGCTCCTCATCGCCGACCCGCCGCACCTGCTGCTGCTCGACGAACCGACCAACCACCTCTCCCCCACGCTGTGCGACGAACTGGAGGACGCCCTCGGTACCAGCCCGGGCGCGATCGTCGCCGCCACGCACGACCGGCGGCTGCGCGAAAACTGGACCGGGCAGGTGCTCCAGATCGAACCCGACCACCGCGTTACGCCGTTAGAGTGAGCCACACCGGGAGGATGTCCAGCGGCAAGCCCCGGCACCGACCACCCCGCGGAACATCCGCCCGCGAAGGGAACGACAGATGATGCACGAAGTCCTGCGCCGCCACGTCGACTCCGGGTTCGTCCCGGGCGCGGTCGCCCTCGTCGCGCGCGGCGACGACGTCCAGGTGACCGCGGTGGGATCTCTCGACGTCGAGGGCACCGCGCCGATGACTCGCGACTCCATCTTCCGGCTCGCCTCCATCACCAAGCCGATCACCGCGGCAGCCGTGCTGATGCTGGTCGAGGACGGCCTGTTCCACCTGGACTCACCCATCGCCGAATGGCTGCCCGAACTGGCCGACCCGATGGTCGTCCGGACGCCGCAGAGCCCAGCCGACGACGTCGTACCTGCCGAACGGCCGATCACCGTCCGCGACCTGCTGACCTTCCGCGCCGGGTACGGCTTCCCGTCGGACTTCTCGTTGCCGCAGGTCCAGGAGTTGTTCAAGGTGCAGACTGACGGCCGCGAGGTGCGGCTGCGTCCGGAGCCCGACGTTTGGCTCGCCCGGCTGGCCCGCATCCCGCTGCTGCACCAGCCCGGCGCGGCCTGGCTGTACGACACCTGCGCCGACCTGCAAGGCATCCTGATCGCCCGCGCGTCCGGCCAGTCGCTGCCGGACTTCCTCGCCGAGCGGGTGTTCGAGCCGCTCGGCATGGTCGACACCGCGTTCGAGGTTCCCGCGGCCAAACGGCACCGCTTCGCCAGCTACTACCGCGCGGGCGAGAACGGCCTGGAGCTGGCCGACGCGCCGGACGGCCAGTGGCGCGAGGTGCCGCCGTTCCCGGCCGGATCCGGCGGGTTGGCAGGCACTGCGGACGATTGGCACCGCTTTGCCCGAATGCTCCTTTCCGAGGGCGAAGGACTGCTGTCGAAGGAATCAGTCCGGCAGATGACGACCAACCACCTGACCGCGCAGCAGCGCGCGGCCAACCCGGTCTTCCTCGAAGGCCAAGGCTGGGGGTTCGGCGGCGCGGTCGACGTCGAGCCGACGCAGCCGTGGCAGGTCCCCGGCCGCTACGGCTGGGTTGGCGGCTCCGGAACCAGCGCCTACCTGACTCGCTCGACCGCCGAGGTGGCGATTCTTCTCACCCAGCGCGCGGTGGACGGGCCTGGCGGCATCCCGCAGATGCAGGACTTTTGGCGCGAGGCGGCCGCGCCGGAGTGATCCGGCGCGGGTCGCGCACTGTACTGTGGCCCGCGGGCACGAGGCAACGACGAGGGGTCAGACGTGGGCATCTTCGACAAGATCCGCGGCGAGTTCATCGACATCATCGAGTGGACCGACGACAGCCGGGACACCATTGTGTGGCGCTTCCCGCGCTACGACAACGAGATCAAGATGGGCGCCAAGCTCACCGTCCGCGAATCGCAGGCCGCGGTCTTCGTGAACGAGGGCCAGGTCGCCGACGCGTATCCGCCGGGCATGTACACGCTGCAGACGCAGAACATGCCGATCATGTCCACCCTCAAGGGCTGGAAGTACGGCTTCGACTCGCCGTTCAAGGCCGAGGTGTACTTCGTCAACACCCGGCAGTTCACCGACCTCAAATGGGGCACGCAGAACCCGGTCATCCTGCGCGACGCCGAGTTCGGCATGGTCCGGCTGCGCGCGTTCGGCGGCTACGCGATCCGCGTCGTCGAGCCGGTCGCGCTGCTGAAGGAACTCGCCGGCACCGATCCGCAGTTCCGCACCGAAGAGGTGTCGGACTACCTGCGCAGCATGGTCATCAGCAAGCTCGGCCCCGCGATCGCGGCCGCCAAGGTGCCGATGCTCGACCTGGTCACCCAGCAGGACCAGATCGCGGGCAAGATCGCAGTCGCGCTGAACCTCGAACTGCGCGAGGTCGGCATCGAGATCTCGAAGTTCATGATCGAGAACATCTCGGTGCCGCCCGAGGTCGAGGCCGCGATGGACAAGCGGACCCAGATGGGCGTGGTCGGCGACCTCGACCAGTACACGAAGTTCCAGTCCGCGAACGCGATCGAGGCGGCGGCGAACAACCAGGGCGGCGCGGGCGAGGGGCTGGGCATCGGCCTCGGCATGGCGCTCGGCCAGCGCGCGGCCGGGCCGCAGCAGCAGCCCGCCCCGCAGCAGTACCAGCAGCAGGCTCCCCAGCAATACCAGCAGCCGCAGTATCAGCAGCAGGCTCCGCCGCAGATGCCGCCGCCGCTGCCGCAGGGCGAGCAGTGGTTCATCGGCGCGAACGGCCAGCAGCTCGGTCCGTTCGACCGCTCCGGCCTCGGCCAGCAGATCTCCTCGGGCGCCCTCGGCCAGGACACGCTGGTGTGGAAGGCGGGCATGGCCCAGTGGACCCCGGCCGCGCAGGTGCCGGAGGTGTCGGCGCTGTTCGGCGCGGCCCCGCCGCCGCTGCCGCCGTCCTGAGCCGCTTCAACCTTCCGGGGGACCCATGACTGATCCACGTTCCCAGCAGGGCGGCGTGGCCAACACGACCTATCCGTGCGGCGGCTGCGGCGCGCGGCTGGAGTTCGCGCCGGGCACGACGGCCATGCAGTGTCCGTACTGCGGGTTCCGGCAGGAGATCGCCGCCGGCGACCGGGAGATCCGCGAGATCCCGTTCGCCGAGCTGGCGAACCTGGCGCGCAAGCCGGTGGGTTCGATCGGCAAGTATGTCTTCGTGTGCCAGCGATGCGCGGCGAGGACGGAAACCAACGAGACCGCCAGCATGTGCCAGTTCTGCGGCGCGCCGCTGGTCATCGATCCGGGCGCGTCCGGGCAGCTGGTGCCGGAGGGCGTGCTGCCGTTCGCGTTCGACCGTCCCGCGGTGAGCACACACCTGAAGAAGTGGACGTCTTCGCGCTGGTTCGCGCCGACCGCGCTGAAGAAGGTCACCACGGCCGAGTCCACGAAGAGCACGTACATCCCGCACTGGACGTACGACTCGCAGACCGTCTCCGTCTACACCGGTGCGCGCGGCGAGTACTACTACGTCACCGAGAGCTACTACGAGAACGGCGAGCGCAAGACGCGCGAAGTGCGCCATACGCGCTGGTACCCGGCGCGCGGACGGGTCGCGCGGAATTTCGACGACGTCCTGGTGCCGGCGAGCACCCAGCTGCCGTTGCCGGAGCTGGACAAACTCGCGCCGTGGCCGCTGCTCGACTCCGCGCCGTACCAGCCGCAGTTCCTCTCCGGGCATTTCGCGCTGCGGTACGACGTCGAGCCGGAGAACGGCTTCGAAGAGGCGAAGAACCGGATGGCCCCGGTCATCGCCGACGACTGCAAGTACGACATCGGCGGCGACACCCAGCAGCTGAATTCGGTCGACACACAGCACAGCAACGTGACCTTCAAGCTGATGCTGCTGCCGGTGTGGGTCGCGACCTATGTGTACGCCGGGAAGAACTGGCAGATCCTCGTCAACGGCCGCACCGGCGAGATCCACGGCCAGCGTCCGTGGAGCAAGGTCAAGATCGCCGTCGCGGTGGTGCTCGCGCTGATCGTGATCGCGGCGATCGTCTACTTCGTCGCGATGAAGGGCCACAGCACGGGCACGACCCACCATTCCGTTACGCACCACTGAATTTTCCAGGGAAGTGATGTTCCATGCTGATGGGCATGGTTCTCGGCGACCGCTGCTCCCGCGCTTCGCGGGAGCACGCGGGTTCGCCACTGTCTTGACCGGCGGGAATCCTCGCCCGCTCTCCGCGAAGCGTCGACGGCTGACTGGCCCTTCGACCCTTCCCGGGAGCATTAATGTCCACCGTCCAGTGGACCGAAAACGGAACCCACCACACCGCCCGTTGGCATTCCGAAAACGGAACTCTGCCGCCGGGCCGCATTGTCGTCGTCGATGATCGGCTGACCGCTGCCGCGGCGCTGCGTTATGCCCGCGCTGGCACCGGAATGCTGTGGCGCGGCGACTTTCCCAACGCACGACAGCTCGTCCGCGCCATGGACCGACGGCTCCCGCAGCGTTCGGGTTCTTTCGCCGAGGTGCGTTCAGCACGCTCGGAACGCGCGACGCTGCTGGGGAAAGTCCTGGTCTCCGTCGAGGACGACCATTCGCTGCGCCTCCGCCGAGCCCCTGACGTCCGAGCCGCCTGCGAGCACGCGTTCGGCGGTTTACCCGGCACGTTGCTCTCGTTGCGTGAGCTGCTCGGCGCCCTGAGCGCTTTTCAATGGCATCAGAAAGGCATACATATCAAGGCTTTGAACGCGCGGTTGTATCCCGCGTACAGCGTGTTCGCCCCAACACGGAGCGAATACCTTGCTCTGGTCGCGGAGGAACCGTTGCCGGGCAAGGGTTCTCCGGTCGTCTTCGATCTCGGTACCGGCACCGGTGTGCTCGCCGCGATCCTCGCCCGGCGCGGTGCCGCCGAAGTGGTGGCAACCGACCTGAACCCGCACGCCGTCCGCTGCGCACAGGACAACCTGCGGCGGCTCGGGCTGTCCGACCGGGTCCGCGTCCTCGAAGCCGACCTCTGGCCCGCCGACCGACGCGCTGACCTGGTCGTCTGCAATCCCCCCTGGCTGCCCGGAAATCCGGCTTCGGCGCTGGAACTCGGGATCTACGACGCCTCGTCGGCCATGCTGAACCGGTTCCTCGACGGCCTGCCCGAACACCTGACGCCGCACGGCGAAGGCTGGCTGATCCTGTCGGACCTCGCCGAACACCTCGGCTTGCGGACCCGGGCCGAACTGCTCGACCGGATTTCCGCGGCCGGGCTCAAAGTCGCGGGACGTCGCGAAACCACGCCAAGGCACCGACGCGCCACGGACAGTGCCGATTCCTTGCACGCGCACCGCGCCCGGGAGCGGACAATGCTGTGGCGGTTAACCATGTCCAGAGCGTGACCCGGCGTTTCCACACTGGACTACACCAATCGAATATCCTCGCCGAAGACACGGGGAGGGACGATGCCCGGACCGGGTTTTGCCGTACCACGCCGGGAATTCGTGCGGACGCTGCTGCATCGCGGCAGCCCGCCGGAGCGGCCGGACGCGGAAGAGGACCTCGCCGCGGTCGGAGACGCGACGCTGGCCCGCGCCGCGCGGTACTGGGTCGTCGTCCCGGTCGCCTACCGGATCGCCGCGTTCGTGAAGGTGTTCATCGGGTTCGCCGCGGCCAACGGCAGCACCGGACTGGTTCCGGTGCTGCCCGCGGCCGCGCTGGGCGTCGCCGCGAACGCCGCGTTCCTGTGGTGGCTGCTGCGTTCCGGCGGGCTGCCCGCGCGGCGCACGCGACGGGTGCTCACCGTGGATCTCTGCGCGGGGCTCGTGCTGAACCTGCTGATCGCCGTGCTCGCGCCGGACTCGGTGCAGCCGTTCGCGATCGACGTCACCTGGACGTGGCTGGTCGGCTCGGTGGCGATGTGGGCCGGGACGTCCGGGCTGCCCGCGGCGTTGCTGCTGCTCGCCGCGGCCGTCCCAGTGCGCGTCCTGCTGACCGTGGCGGGCGGGCTGCGGCTGGACAACCCGCTCGCGATCAACCGGTCGATCGGCTGCCTGGTCGCGCTGGCCGTGTCGATCGTGGTGGCGTGCGGGATCCTGGTGCTGCTTGGCGTCGGCACGCGGTTCGCGCTCGACATCGGCCTGCGCCGCGGCCAGGAAGCCGAACGCAGGCGCACTCAGCGGTTGCTGCACGACAGCGTGCTGCAGACGCTGGAAGCGCTCGCGATCGCCCCTTCCGACGACGCCGACCACGCCGCCGAACGGCTCGCCCAGCTGCGCTCGGTCGCGCACGCCGAGGCGGCCGAACTCCGCCGGAGCATCACCGAGCCGATCGAACCGCGCACGAGACGCGGTTTCGTGGTCGAACTGGCCGACGTCGCGGCCGATATGGCCCGCGAAGGCCTGCGCACCCAGCTCGTAGCCGCCGACTTCGCCGACGACGACCGCCTTTCCGCTGACCGGCGCACCGCGATGTGCGAGGCGGTGCGGGAAGCGTTGCGCAACACGGTGAAACACGCCGGGACCAGCCGAGTCGTGCTCCGGGTGGAGGAACGCGACGGCGGGACCGCAGTGGTCGCGCGAGACCAAGGCCGCGGCTTCGACGTGCGCGAACGGGGGCCGGGGTTCGGCATCCGCCAGTCGATCGAAGCCCGGCTGGCGGAGGTCGGGGGAACCGGGCAGGTGGAATCGACGCCGGGACACGGGACCCGGGTCACTCTTTGGGTGCCGCACTGAGCGCTGGACGGCGGATTCTTCTCTGAATCAGCGAAACTGTTACGTTTTCCAGAGTAATCAGCACGCTTGAAGATTGTTCTTGTGAGGCGCTTGCGTCATCATTTGCGGACAAACAACCTGCCGCGCATGCACCACGTTCGTAGCTTCACATTCCGGTTTCGCGAGGCTGATAATGGAGGGTCGCGCACGACGACGCCCAGCCGCGGGAGCGCTTGCATGGACACGCCGGACGAGGCACGCACGAGTCGGACCGAGCGGAACCGCCGGATGCTCGAATCCTGGCGGGCCGGCGCGTCGATCACCGAGATCGCCAGGGAACACGGGCTGTCGCTCAGCTGGACCGGACGCTTGCTGCGCCAGGAAGGCGCTGTTCTGCCGGAAATCCGCCAAGGCGTGCGGCGTGAACTTGACGTACCGCGAATAGTCCGCGAGTACGAGTCAGGATCTACTATTCAGAGCATCGCGGACGCGCATCAGGCGTCCTACGGGACCATTCGTCGCTTGCTGCTGCGGGAAAGAGTCACCATCCGCCCACATGGCGGGCAGAACGCTCTCGATCGGCGCAAGACCGGCAATACCGAGCGTCACCCCTGATTTCCCTTTCAGGTGGGTGACTCGCACCTCGTTCCGGTTCCTTTCGTCGCCCGAAACAGGTAAGGAGGAATAATCGGGGGTGTGGAATGACTGAAGCACGGCCAGGGGCAGCGACGTCCGACAGACCTGTGCGAGCGCCGGTCCAGCTTCCGCCCGCACCGCCCGTGCTCCTCGGCCGAGGCCAGGAATTGGCCCGGCTGGACGAACTCCGCGTCCGGTCCGCCCCGGCCCCGTCGGTCGTCGTGCTCACCGGCGTAGGCGGGATCGGCAAAACAGCCCTCGCCCTGCATTGGCTGCACGCCCAGCGCCACCGATTCCCCGACGGCATCCTGTGCACGAGATTTTCCACCGGAGAAACGGAAACCGCGGAATCCGCGAGCGGAGCACTGCACGGTTTCCTGACCGCACTGGGCATTCCGGCCGACGACATCCCCGCCTCGTTCGCCCAGCGAGCCGCCGAATTCCGTGCGGTGACAGCGGATCGCCGGTTCGCCGTGCTGCTCGACGACGTCGTGCACAGCGCCGACGCCCGCGCCGTGCTGCCGTCCAGCCCGCACGCGCTCGTGCTCGTCACCAGCCGGTCCCAGCTGACCAGTCTCGCGCTGGACGGCGCGGAAATCCTTCCGCTCAGCCCGCTTCCGGACCAGCCCGCCCGCGAGGTGCTCGCCCGCGCCGGGCAACGGCAGATCAGCCAGGAGGACGCGCAAGACCTGCTGACCGCCTGCGCCGGTCTCCCGCTGGCGCTCGCCATCACCGGCGCGAGGCTCCGCGTCCGGCCGAGACGCAAGCCGCACCAGGAAGCCCGCCGCGGACGCGTCCGCCCGGCCGGAGGTTTCCCCGCGCTCGCAACGGTTTTCGACGCCTCGTACGCCGCCCTCGACGACTCGGCGGCCCGGCTCTACCGAACCTGCGGCATCCTGCCCGGCCCGCATCACGCCGTCGACGCGCTCGCCGACACCCTCCAGAGTTCGCCCGCCCATCTGGACGACGCCGTCGACGAACTGATCGAAGCCAACCTCCTCCACGAACTGGAGGACGAAACCGTGGCACAGCACGACGTCGTCCGCCATGACGCCCGCGTGCGCGCGGAACGCCAGGACGCCGAGGTCGACCGGGACTATCTCGTGCACCGCTACACCCGGTGGTACCGCGACCAGACCGTCACCGCGAGCGCGCTCATCCATCCGTTCCGGCCGACGTTCGCGTCCGAAACCGTTGCGGCGACCGGGTCTTTCGCCGATCGGGACCACGCGGTGAACTGGTGGCGACGGGATCGGTCAGTCATCAACGCCGTCGCGAAAGCCGCCTCGGCCCACGGCTGGGACGAAGAACTGTGGCAGCTCGCCGAAGCCTCGTGGGGATTCTTCTTGCACCACCGGGATTACGAGCCGTTCCTGGAGCTGTGCACGGCCGGGATCGAGGCGGCCCGGCGGTGCGGAGAGCCGCTGGTGGAAGCCCGGATGCACAGCCAGGCCGGTTTCGTCTGCGACCAGCTCGGCCGTTACGCCGAAGCGGCCGCGCACAACGCCGTCACCCTCGAAATCGGCGAGAGGGAACAGCACGGCCCGACCCAGGCCTCCGCGCTGGCCCGGCTCGCCAGGGACGCGCGAAGACAGCAAGAGTGGGAAGCCGCGCTTGAGCTGTACGAGCGCAGCGCGCGGAAACACGCCGAAGTCGGGCTCCCGCGAGGAGTCGGACAGGCCCGCTATCGCCGCGGCGAGGTCCTCGTCAAGCTGGGGCGCGACGACGAAGCACTGCGCGAGCTGACCGAAGCCACTGCCATTCTGGACGAAGAAGGCGACGTCGCCCAGCACGCGCGTGCTGTCCTCCCGCTCGCCGCGATCCACGCCCGGCGGGGCGACTACCGCCGGGCGCGCGCTGAACTCCGGCATGCGCTCGAAGGCGTCGAACGGCTCCAGTCACCGCATTTCCAGGCCGAGGTCCTCACCGCGCTCGCCGACCTCGAACGCGGCGACGGCGACGAGGCAAGCGCCCAGCGCCATCTCGACGAGGCTCGCCGACTCATCGGGGATTCCGGCGAGCCGCCGCACTGACCACACCGCCCCGCCCGGCCAGCACACCGCCGCGGCGATCGCCCCCGGCCATTCCGCTCGCAGCTCGTCAGCCTCGCACTTCGCCGCGCCGCTGGCCCGGTTCCGGACCACGACGTCCGCGCTGGCCGCCTGCCAAGGTCCGGCCCGATCCACGTCGGCGACCAGCACCGGCGTCGCGCGACGGCCGGGCAGCGCGAGCCGGACGCTCGCGACGCCGGGGGTCACGCGTCCCACCGAGGCAACGGCCGGGGCATCGCCGGCAACGGCGGATACGCCGGCGTGTTCGGTTCGGACAACTCCAGCAGCCGGTACATCGCCGATCGCAAGATCCCCGCCGAGCAGTCGATCCTCGTGCTGACGACCGGCAACACCTCCGCCGCGAGCCTGGGAGCCGCGGCGATCGCGGCCTCCTCCTGACGTTCGAGCGGCTGGTCCAGATCCAACGGCTCCGAACGCGCGCGCACGAGGTCCGCGACGCTTCCCGCTCGCGCTTGTCCGTCCGGCAGCGAGGCGAGCGTCACCGGCCTCCCCAGGGCGGCCGCGTAGCCCGTGGTCGAGCCGTGGTCGCCGATCACCCAGTCCGCCGCGAGCATCGTCGCCTGCCATCCCTGTTCGGGCGGGAGCACGCGAAGACCCCGGCACCCGTCGAGCCAGGCGGCGACCTGACGCCTCCCGTGCACCGCCCAGACGTTCGGATGCAGCACCGCCGCCACCGCGTATCGGTCGTCCGGCAACGCGTTCACGATCGCCTCGGGCAACTTGGGAACGCGGCCGAATGCGGAGTCAGTGAACCAGGTCGAACTCAGCACCACGAGCCGCCGCGATCCGACGCCAAGCGCCCGCCGGTATCGCTCCCGCAAGCCGCTCGCCGCCCGCATCCCGTCGAGGCAGAGGTCACCGGCCACGACCGCCGCCGGCAGCGCCTCCGGGCACCGCTCCCGCAGCACGCCGACCTCCGATTCGGTGGAGAGGCCCAGCACCGCCGGAAGCACCCGTCCGCGAAAGGTGAGCAACTCCCGGTCCAGTCCGGTCGTCTCGACCGTCGCGCTGCCCGCCTTGCGGCTGAACCGGCGCGGCCGGACCTGCCCGATTCCGTGCCCGATCAGCATCAGCGGCCCGCGCACCTGGTCGATCTGCCGGTGGCACGCCGCCAGCACCAGGTCGAACCGGTGCGCCACCGCCTGCTCCCAGGGCAGCAACAGCCCGTGCTGCGCCCGCACGTACTCCTCGACCCCGGCCCACCGGTCGGTGCTGTGCGGCACGGTGAACATCACCTGCACCCGCAGATCCCGTTCGAGCAGCGAGATCAGCTCGAACAGCCGCGTCCCCGCCGTCACCGTCGGAACGACCGCCAGCACGGTGCGGCAGCCCGGCCGCGTCACCCGCGAAGCGGCGTCGAGACCGATCGGACCGCGGACCCATACGTCGTGCGCCATCTTCATCCCCTCCGTCCAGAACCACATCGACGAGCCGAGGCTGCGGCGCGGTTCTGACCGGACGCTTCCCGCCGCTGGACACAAAGCGGACCGAAACCGGACAAGACAATTCCCCGGATGATCGTTATGCCGAACCGGTCGCCGACGCACCGGATCAATGCGAAACTGGGCAATCGACGAGGGAGGACGTCGAATGGACTTCGCCTACGGAATTCTCGGGCAGACTGCGGTGCGGATGCACGGGAAGATGAATGCGCAGTGGGGCCAGCGGCAAACCCGGAATATTCTCGGCGTCCTGCTCACCCGGCCGAGCCAGCGCTTTTCCCAGGACGCCCTCATCTCCTGGCTCTGGGACGACGACCTGCCCGGCAACCCGCAAGAAGCCCTGTACAAGGCGGTCCACCGGCTGCGAGACGCCGTCGCCGAGGCCGACGCGCACGCCTCGGTCACCCGGTCCGGCGACGGCTATCTGGTCGATCTCGACGAGAGTCTCGTGGATGTCGCCCTCTTCCGGAAAATAATTCGGGAAGCGCACACCGCGGCCGAATCCGGCGATCATGAAGCGGCTCACGAATCAGCCGCGTCCGCGCTTTCCTTATGGCGCGACGAACCGCTGGCGGAACTCCGCACCGAACGCGCGGGCAATTGGCGCGAGGACAAAGTCAAATCCATGTTGCTCCCCGCGCGAGAATTCCTGACGAGCCAATTGCTCGCGCTCGGCCGCCCCGACGAGGCCGCGGACTGGATGCAGGAACTGGCCCCCGAGCACGCCAGCCGGCTGGCCTTCGTCAAGCTCCAGATCCAGATCTACTACGCGCTCGGGCAGTCCGAGCAGGCCCAGACGCATTTCCTCGACGCCAACCGCCGGTTCAACGACGCCGCCGACGACACCGCCAAAGCCGTGCTGCACGCCTTCCACACCGAGATCCGGGACCGCTACGAGCACCCGCCCGCCGCTGTCGCCCCAGCGCGCCGAGCCGCGCCGCCGACCCATCCGCTCCCCCGTGATCTCCGCGGGTTCATCAGCCGCGCCGGCGCGCTGGAGACGCTCGACCAGTGGCTCCGGCCCGGCTCGCCGACCCGCTCGCCCGCCGTCGTGCTCAGCGGGCCGCCCGGGATCGGGAAGACGAGCCTCGCGGTCCACTGGGCGCACCGGGCCGCGAACTGGTTCCCGGACGGGACGATCTACCTCGACCTGCACGGCTTCGGCCCGGCCCCGCGGCTCGAACCGTCCGACATCGTCGACCAGCTTCTCCAGGAACTCGGCTACCCCGTCGACCATGTCGTCGACGCGGCCGCCCGCGCCGCCGTCCTGCGCCAGCAATTAGCCGACCGGTCGGTGCTGGTGATCCTCGACGACGCGGAGAACTCCGAACACGTCGACCGGCTGCTGAACGTGCTGTCCGAATGCGCCGTGATCGTCACCTCGCGCCGCCGGCTCGGCGCGCTGACCCGGCGGCACGAACTCGCCGCTCTCAGCCTCGGCCGCCTCGACGACCACGATTCGCTGGAACTGTTCGTCCGGCGCCTCCGCGGCCGCGGCGAACGAGAACTCGACGCGGCCCGCCGCATCGCCCACCTCTGCGACGGTCTGCCGCTCGCGTTGACCCTGATCGCCGAAAGCGCCGCTCGTCGTCCAGGGTTGAGCCTCAGCACCATGCTCGACCAGCTGCGAGACCCGGAAATGCTCCTGAGCATCGGCGACGACGGCGACGACCAAAGCCTGCGCGCCGCCTTTTCCTCGTCGTACCAGATGCTCGAACCGCCAAGTCAGGCCGTTTTCCGGCTCTTCGGCCACCACCCCGGCGCGGAAATCCACGTCGACACCCTGCTGTCGGCGGCCGGACGTCCTGCCGCGGAAACCCGGCGGGCGCTGGAAACCCTGGTCGCGTTGCACTTGATCGACCAACCCGGCGACACGGATCGCTACCGGATCGTCTCGATCTTCCACCGTTACGCGCAGACGCTGAGCACTCAGGACTACGACCCGAAGCCGTTGCGCCGCTTGCTGTCTCATTACTGCAGCACTGCGGACAACGCGCACCGGATGGCGCACCCGCACCGCGACCGCCCGCCGCGACTCGACCCGGAGCCGGACATCCGCCCGACGCGGTTCGAGACGCCGACCGCCGCTCACCGCTGGTTCCTGCGCGAACGCACCAACCTCACCGCCCTCGCCGCGATCGCCGAGCAGCACCAGCTCTTCGACTACGCCTGCACGCTTCCGCATCTCATGCACGACACGTTCGTCATCTACGGCTTCTACGACGAGATGACCACCGGGCTGGCCGTCGCGGCCCGGGCCGCGCGGGCGAACCGGGACTCTCACGCGGAAGGGTCGACGCTCAACGATCTGGGGGAACTGCACCTCACGCTCAGCAACCATCAAGCGGCCGAGGACGCGCTGGCCCGGGCGCTGGAACTGGCCATCGACGACGAATCGCCCGTGGCGAAGCTGACCATCAACATCAACCTCGCCCGGCTGCACCGGCAGACCGGCCGCCCCGCGGAAGCGATCGCCCTCTTCCGCACCTGCATCACGCACGCGCGACGCAACGGCGACCCGGTCCGCGAGGCGAAATCGGAGCACTACCTCGGCGAAACCCTCGCCGAACTCGACCAGTACGAGCAGGCGCTCCCGCACTACCACCGCGCCCTCCACCTGCGCGCGCTCACCGGCGACGCCTCCGGACAGGCGGCCACCTACATCACGCTGGCCGAACTCCACCTCGGCCAGGAGGAATTCGCGGTCGCCCACCGGCATTGCCAGCTGGCGCAAGCCCAGATCGCCGGCGACCTCACCGCCGGGATGCGGCTGCGCACCGTGCAGGCCCGGCTCGCCGCGGCCGAACGGGACGACCGGGCCGCACTGCGGTTGTCGCAGGAAGCCGTCGAACTGGCCGAGCGCGCGCACAATGCGACCGGCCAGGCGCGGGCGCTGGAGGCGTTCGCCGAGATCCTCTACTCGCGGGGGAACCGGGAGGACGCTGTCGACGCCTGGACTCGCGCCGCTGCCTTCTACCGGGGCCGCGGCCGGGATGCCAAGGCCGACCGCGTCGAGGAGCGGCTGTCGGCGGCCCGTGATCCACACCCGATTCCGCAGGCCAGGGACGGCGAGAACGACGGGGAAAGCACCGTTGCCATGCCTTCTCCGCGCCGATCCGCAATCCGCCGCGGCTGATCAAGCCGGGGGCGCCGAAACGGTTCACTCTCCTGTACGGCAAGATTCATCACACTGAGGCTGTCTGCATTTGCCGACAAACTTTGGGTAACCCCTGAAGCTCGTTCGCAGAGGATGTCGGACAGCCCGGTCGTAACAATATCCATGTTACGGAAACGTGAAAAGCCTACACGATCTCCGTAAGGAGTTTTTCTTGAGTTCGATTGCCTCCACCGTGCTCGCTCTCGCACCGTTGGCCGTGATGGCCATCGGAGTCGTCAGCGATTGGTGGCGTTGTTGAATAGTCGTTAATACGGGGCTGGCGTTGCGATTAATCTGATTTTCGGAGTCGCAACGCCAGCGCCGGACAAGCCGCAGCGGCCCGTCGGGCCTCGGCCAGCAGCGGCTTCGGCACCGATTCCCCGCGTACCACCGGGTAACCCCATTCGTCCACAGTGATCAGTTCCGGCAGGACGTCCGCGCACAAACCGTGGGCGCGGCAGGCGATCGGGTCGACCGTCAGGCGGTTCATGCCGCACCTGCCGTGATCCGGCACGAGCCCGCGGTCAGGTGAGCCCGGACATCGGCCGCGAAGACTCGCAGGGCGCTCGCGGCCAGGCGGACCGCTCCGTCCGGGTGGGCGCACGCGCCCCGTCCGGTGAGGAGCGGGAGTCGGCGGGCCAGGCGGCCGGTGGCGTCCCGTCCGGCCAGCAGATCGGTGAAATCCCCCGCGATGGCAGGGAGTCCGAACATGCACGGTCCGCATTGGCGGGCCGATTCGGCGGCCAGCCGGGAAAGAATATTCCGGGTCAGTTCGATGCCGCAGCTCGGTTCCGGGAGCAGGTGCAAAGAGGACAGACCCGGTTCCCGTCCGAGAGGCAAGGGGTCGGCCAGAGAACGCGGCATCCAGGTTCCGCCGTAGCCGCCGAGCAAAACTGCCTGTGCGGCAACGGATCCGCCAGCGCGGGCGAGGATCGCGGAAACGGGAGTGTCGGCCGGGACTTCCAGCACGCCGGGGCGAGCGACGGCACCGGTGACGGTGACCAGGTCAGTGTGGACAGTGCGATACCTGTTCGCGCCGATTCGGGCGACGATCGCGAATCGGGCCAAGGTTTCGACATTCTGGACCAGCGTCGGACGGCCCCGCAGGCCGCGTTCGGCCGGGCGCGGGAATTTGCCGGTCGGGCGGGCGTCGCCGGTGCCCAGGAAATGCACCAGCGCGGTTTCTTCGCTGGCGACGTATCGGGGCGGGACTGCGACGAGCTTCACCGGCACGGCATCACGACGTTCGGCTAACGCGGCCAAGACGCTCCGGTTTTCCCCGTGCAGACAGAGAAATGCCTCGGTCGCCCCGACTGCGCGAGCGGCGACTTGGATACCGTCAAGAACCAGGTGCGGCGCAAGCTCAAGCAGCGCGCGATCCTTGCCGCTGAACGGATCGCTCTCGCAGCCGTTGGCGACCACAATGGACCGTCCAGGCGCGACGGAGCGCAGTTTCGCCGCGGCAGGGAAGCCAGCTCCGCCGCGGCCGCGGATACCGGCGGCGTCGATTTGGTGGATCAGCGCGTCGCGGCCAAGGTTGACGGGAAGTCCACCATGGACGGACAGGTGAGCAGCAAGGTTGTTCCGGTGCAAGGGAAGCACATTCACCTCCTAAGCGGAGAGAGGCGGCGAGCCTCGGTGTCGGGACTGGTGCTGCCGAACCGCACGCTCGCGGCGGCCAAGACGGCGAGCAGGCACGCGATGTCGAGCGCGATCAGCAGTGGACGCGCGCTGTCGGACGCGACGAGACCGATGCTGTGCGCGAGTGCGACGGGCCAGCACAGGTAGGCGAGCCAGTGCACCGCGCGCCACAACCGCGGCGGGATGCGGGTCCGCAGCAGGCTCGTCACGACGATGGCCAGCAGCAAATCCACTGCTACCGCACCGATTCCGATCCAGAACGGCTGATAGCCCGAGACGAACGGAACGACGACGGAGAGCCAGCTGAGGTTCACATAGCCGTCGACGACCGCGAAGACGATGTGTGCGCCCAAAAACACGAGGCTGGCCAGCGCGAGGTTCCGGTGCAGGTCAGCGAGGGCGAAGCGGGGCCACCGCCGCGTCGCGAACCTTCCCGAATTGAGCAAGCCGAGCACGACGACCGCCGTCGAGAACACCAGCGAGACGATTCCGGTGGCACGGCTGAAATACCAGAGTGCGGAACTCACGACGCACACTCCCGACGGTCCGCCGGCCAACCCGCCGTCGTCCGGATCGCGCCGCGCGAACTCACCAGCCGCGCGGGCAATCCCCGCGACCCGAGCCAGTCCAACGCTGCCACGCCCAGCACCACCGAAGCCGTGCTCGCGGTATTGGCGTCCACACAGGACTTCGCTGCCACCGACACCGTTCGCCAGCACGGATCCGCCGGTTCGCCCGTGCGCGGGTCGACGATGTGGTGCACTACGCGACCGCCGCGTCGCCAGGTTCGCCGGGCAACGCCGGACGTTGCCAGGCCGCCGCTGGTGAGCGTGATTGTCGGGTCAGTGTGGGCAATCGCGTCGCTGTGGTCGTCGCCGATCGCCACTTGCCAGCCCCCTGCCGGAGCGGGACCGGCGACAGCGAGGTCACCGCCGAGGTTCACCAGCACACCGCAGCCGGTGCGGTGGGCGATCTCGGCGGCGGTCCGGTCCGCGGCAAATGCTTTCGCGGTCGCGCCGAGGTCCAGCGTGACGCCGCGCGGCAGTACGACAGTCCGCCGGGCCGGTTCGAACAGCACCCAATGCGAACCTGGCGCGGGGACTGGCGCCGCAGCGGGTCCGTCGGTGATCTCGGCGAAATCCCGGTCGTAACCGAGCGCCGCCATCGACCTGCCGACCGTCGGATCGACCAGCCCGCCGCTCAGCCACGAGGCCCGCAAGGCCGCCGACAGCGCGTCGGCCAGCAGTGGGCTCACCTCCACCTCCCGGCCCGCGGCGCGGTGGAGGGCCGAAATTTCCGAATCCGTCCGGAAACGGCTGCATGCCCGATCGAGTTCGGCGAGCCGCGTCCGCAGCAACGCGGTCGCCGGGCCGAGCGCGGCCTCCTCGGTGACGAGCACCCGCGCGGTCGTGCCGAGCGCGGGGAACGCCGCCGAATACGGCGTGGTCACGACGCACCCGATCGAGTGTGCGCGTGGCCGGAACCGGAGCCGGGATCCTGCGTGGGCACCTGCAACTGGTCCTGGCCGGACGTGCTCGACCCGCTCGAAGTCGACCCCGTATCGCTGGTCGACGACGTATCGCCGGTCGACGACGACCCGGTTCCGCTGGTGGACGGCGAGGCCGCCGCCGTCAGCCCGTATCCGATGCCTCCGGCCGCCGCGACCCCGAGCACTGCCGCGGCCGCCGTGACGAACGCGGTCCGATGCCGGACGCGCGCCCGCTCCTCTTGCCGTCTCCTGATGTTCGGATCCATGCCGGGTGTCCTCTCCGGTGGTGGGAACACCAGTCTCAGCCGCGAATCTATGAGTCCGCTGGGAGCGACCTGTCAGTTTGCTTCCAGTCACTACACTCCGCGCATGAGCACGGTCCTTGCGTGGGCGACGCTGGCGGTGTGGGCCGGGCTCGCGTTGGGCCACAGCTGGTTCTGGCGCACCGACCAGCGGCTTCCCCCGCTGGTCCGGCCGGACAACTGGCCGTCCGTCGCCATCGTGGTGCCCGCTCGCGACGAGGCGGAACTGCTTCCGGAAACCTTGCCCACGCTGCTCCGCCAGACCTATCCAGGCGACGCGCGCATCATCCTCGTAGACGACGGCAGCAGCGACGGCACCGCGGAAGTCGCCCGCTCCCTGACTGTCCCCAGTGGACTCCCGCTCACCGTCACGAGCCCCGGCGAACCACCGGACGGCTGGACCGGCAAACTCTGGGCCGTCGCACACGGTGTCCGCGAAGCAGGAGACGTCGACTTCCTTCTCCTGACGGACGCTGACATCTCACACGCCCCCGATTCGCTGGAAACCCTCATCGCCGCGTCCACCAGCGGCTGGGACCTGGTATCTCAGATGGCGATTCTGCGCACCGCAACGTTCTGGGAACGGCTCATCGTGCCCGCCTTCGTCTACTTCTTCGCGATGCTCTACCCCTTCCGTCGCGTCAACTCCGCACGCTGGCGCACCGCCGCCGCAGCCGGCGGTTGCGTCCTCGTCCGCCGGTCAGCGCTCGAACGCGCTGGCGGAATCGCCGCGATCCGAGGCGCAGTCATCGACGACGTCGCGCTCGCCCGCGCGGTCGCGGTCGCGGGCGGCCAGATTTGGCTGGGTTACGCCTCGAAAGTCCGGAGCGTCCGGCCGTATCCCCGGCTCGCGGACCTGTGGCAGATGGTGGCCCGCAGCGCCTACACCCAGCTCCGGCATTCGCCGCTGCTGCTGGCCGGGACCGTCGTCGGCATGATCGCCGTTTTCCTCGCCCCACCGGCACTCGCCCTAACCGGCTCGTGGCAGGCCGCCGCGGCGTGGCTCCTGATGGCGCTGACGTTCGTCCCGGTCGCCCGGTATTACCGGCAACCCCTGGTCGCGGGGCTGCTGCTGCCGTTCACCGCGGCGCTGTACACCCTGATGACGCTGGACTCCGCTCGCCGCCGGACCGGCTGGAAGGGCCGCACGTACTGAGCGGACGAGCGAGCGCACTTGCGACGACGCCGTCCGGATCCCAGCCCGGCCATACCGACGGCCCGGGACAGCCGAACCTCGCACCACCAAGAAGATTTGGCCGCAACTGCCGGAGCGCTCCTAACGAGGCAAGGCCACTCGGACTACCGCCGACGCGGTCATCCCTCAGCTGCCGGATCGATCTCCTTCCGCCTGCCGCCCAGCCAGCCGGACCCTTCCGACCGGGCGAGGATCGGGCTATTCGTTCCGATCGAGAGGCCATCTCCGAACAACTCGCCAAGCCATGCCTCTCCCGGTCCGGCTCGGCGCCCTCCGGAACCCGCGAGGAACCTGGGAGAGCGAGTTCACACCACCCGGGGATGCACGTTCATACATCGTCGTGCATAATCATTCCTATGTCCAAGGTGCTCACTTCCCTTCCCGTCGGCGAGCGGGTCGGCATCGCGTTCTCCGGCGGCCTCGACACGTCCGTGGCGGTGGCGTGGATGCGCGACAAGGGTGCGGTTCCGTGCACCTACACCGCCGACATCGGCCAGTACGACGAACCCGACATCGCGTCCGTCCCCGGCCGCGCGCACGCCTACGGGGCGGAACTCGCGCGGCTGGTCGACTGCAAGGAAGCGCTGGTCGAGGAGGGGCTCGCCGCGCTGACCTGCGGCGCCTTCCACATTCGCACCGGCGGCCGGGCCTACTTCAACACCACCCCGCTCGGCCGCGCGGTCACCGGCACCCTGCTGGTGCGCGCGATGCTGGAGGACGACGTCCAGATCTGGGGCGACGGCTCCACCTACAAGGGCAACGACATCGAGCGGTTCTACCGCTACGGCCTGCTGGCCAACCCGGGCCTGCGGATCTACAAGCCGTGGCTCGACGCGGCGTTCGTCGGCGAACTCGGCGGCCGCAAGGAGATGTCCGAGTGGCTGCAGGCGCACAACCTGCCCTACCGCGACAGCACCGAGAAGGCCTACTCCACCGACGCCAACATCTGGGGCGCCACGCACGAGGCGAAGTCCCTCGAGCACCTCGACACCGGCATCGAGATCGTCGAGCCGATCATGGGCGTGCGGTTCTGGGACCCGGCGGTCGAGATCGCGCCCGAGGACGTCACCATCGGGTTCGAGCAGGGCCGTCCGGTGAGCATCAACGGCAAGGAGTTCGGCACCGCGGTCGAGCTGGTGCTGGAGGCCAACGCGATCGGCGGGCGGCACGGGCTCGGCATGTCCGACCAGATCGAGAACCGGATCATCGAGGCCAAGAGCCGCGGCATCTACGAGGCCCCGGGCATGGCGCTGCTGCACGCGGCGTACGAGCGGCTGGTCAACGCGGTGCACAACGAGGACACCATCGCCAGCTACCACAACGAGGGCCGTCGGCTCGGCAGGCTGATGTACGAGGGCCGCTGGCTGGACCCGCAGGCGATGATGCTGCGCGAATCGCTGCAGCGCTGGGTCGGCACCGCGATCACCGGCGAGGTCACGCTGCGGCTGCGGCGCGGCGAGGACTACTCGATCCTCGACACGTCCGGCCCGGCGTTCAGCTACCACCCGGACAAGCTGTCGATGGAGCGCACCGAGGACTCCGCGTTCGGCCCGGTCGACCGGATCGGCCAGCTGACCATGCGGAACCTCGACATCGCCGACTCGCGCGCCAAGCTGGAGCAGTACGCGAGCCTCGGCATGGTCGGCGGCAACTCGCACCCCAAGCTGATCGGCGCCGCGCAGGCGGCCGCGACCGGCCTGATCGGCGCGATGTCCGAGGGCGGGGCCGAGACGATCGCGTCCCGCGGCCGGGCCGACGACGTCGAACTGCTCGACCGCGCCGCGATGGAATCCGGCACCGACTGAGCTTTTTGCCCCGAATGCCCGCGCCGGAACACCGGCGCGGGCATTCTCTATACCAGGAGCCAGACCCCGCTAACGTCTCTAACTTCGGGCGGAGCCTCCCGGCTAACGTGGCGGCGTGACCCCGATTTTTCAGCTGTCCGCCGACCACGTCACGGCTGAGGCAGCGCTCGACCCGATCGCCGCGACCCTGGACGGCGTGACCACCGACCCGACCGCGCTCACCGACCTCACCCCGGACGGTTTCGCGGCCCGCGCCGACCTGGCCCGGCGCACGCTCGCCACTCTCGCGACGCTGAATCCCGAGTCCCGCGCGGACCGGATCGCGTCCGCGAATCTGCGCCACAGCCTCGAGGCCGAACTGGCCTGGCACGCGCTGGACGAGCCGTTCCGGCAGGTACAGGCGCATTTCGGCACGCTGAGTTCGATCGCCGATTCGGTCCGGCTGCTGCCGCGCCGCGACGCGGACGACTGGCACGTCCTCGCGGTCCGGATGTCCGGCGTCGAAACGATGCTCTCCGGCTGGCAGAAGACGCTGCAGGCCGGTCTCGACCGCGGTCTGCGCGCGGCCCGTCTGCAGGCGCTGGAAACGGCGGCTCAGGCCGAGCGTTACGCCGGTGTCCACAATGCACTAGTCGAGGAGTACGGCGACGGACCTCGGGCCGACGAACTCCGCGCCGGAGCCGACGCCGCGCACCGTGGTTACGCGGCGCTCGCACGGTTCCTGCGCGAGGAATACGCCCCGCACGCGACCGAAACCGACGGCGTCGGCACGGAACGCTACGCCGTCGCGGCCCGGCTTTCCCTTGGCGCGGACATCGATCTCGCCGAGGCTTACGAATGGGGCTGGGCGGAACTTCAGCGGATCGAAACGGAAATCGCCGCCGAAGTCGCGAAAATCCAGCCCGGCGCGAGTGTGGCGGAAGTCCTGACGCTGTTGGACAAAGAGTGCGCGGTGGACGGTGAGCAGTCCTATTTGGACTGGCTGCGGGCGGCGCACGAGCGCGCGATGGAAGCGGCGAGCGAGCATTTCGACATCCCGGAACCGTTGCGTGCCTTGGATGTCGTCCTCGCGTACGGCTCCGCGTCGGGTTCGCCGTATTACACCGGACCCGCCGAGGACGGCACGCGTCCCGGTCGCACGTGGTGGCCGCTGGGCGGACGGGAACGCTTCGCGACCTGGTCCGAGCTGACGACGGTGTTCCACGAAGGCGTGCCCGGACACCATCTGCAGATCGGCGTCGCGGGCCTGGCCGGGGACTCGGTGAGCCGCTACGCGCGCGTTCATTCAGTGAGCGGCCACGCGGAAGGCTGGGCGCTGTACGCCGAGCGCCTCGCCGACGAACTGGGCTGGTTCTCCGAGCGCGGCACCCGGCTCGGCATGCTCGCCGGTTCCGCGCTGCGGGCCGCGCGCGTCGTGATCGACCTCGGCTCGCACCTCGATCTGCCGCTGCCGGACGGTTCCCGCTGGGACTTCGCCACCGCGTGCCGGTTCCTGCAGGAGCGCGGATTGGCCGCGGAACACCGCGTGCACGCCGAAATCGTGCGCTACCTCGGCTGGCCAGGACAGGCGATCTCGTACAAGCTCGGCGAACGCGCGTGGCTGCAGGCGCGCGCCGAAGCCGCCGCGAAGCCCGGGTTCACGCTGCGCCAGTGGCATCACGACGCGCTGGCCGTCGGCCCGGTCGGGCTCGCGGCGCTGCAGGACGCGTTGCGCTAAGCCTGTGGCTCGTGAGTGGCAATCCCGGTTAGAACCGGCATAAACACTCACGAGACCACAGCGCTACGCCCCTTTAGCCTCGCACCCCGCGCACATCCCCCACCACGTGACCTCGGCCTGGTCCACCCGGAAACCGGGCACCGGACCGGGTTCGAGGCACGGCGCGGCTCCGATCGCGCACGGCACGTCCTGGATCCGGCCGCAGCCGCGGCAGACCAGGTGGTGGTGGTTGTCGTGGGTTTCGAGTTCGAACCGCGCCGGCGAGCCCGCCGGTTCGAGAGGACGCAGCAGGCGGGCGCCGACGAGGTCGTCGAGCACGTTGTAGAGCCCCTGCCTGGACAACGCGCCGACGGCCCCGTCGGCGTCGAGCACCGTCGCGATTTCCGCGGCCGTGACGTGCGGGGTCCGCGCGACCGCGGCCAGCACCGCACGCCGCTGCGGCGTGTTGCGCAGGCCCTTGTCGCGCAGGCGCGTCCCGAACTCGTCCATGGCCGGGATCGTACCCGTAGACTTGACCGAATCAACTCTGGCGTGCAGTGGCTCACAGTCCCAGAGTTGACCCGATCTTACATTTGACTGGATCAACTTTGGGGACTAGAAAGGAGGCGTGCTCACGACCTCCGCACCCACCCCGTCCAGCGCCGACGCCGGTAGCCGGCTCCGGCGCGCCGGCCTGCGCGTGACGACCGCCCGGCAGGTCGTGCTGGAAGTTCTGGCCGAAAACCCGCACGTGACCGTCGCGGAACTGCTGCCGCTGGTCCGCGAACGGCTGTCGATGGCGTCCACGAGGGGCGTCCACGACGTGCTGACCACCGGCGTCACCGCCGGTCTTGTCCATCGCTTCGACCACGTCGGCGTGGCGCAACGCTACGAGCTGTCCGGCTTCGATCACCGCCACCTGCTGTGCCGCCAATGCGGCCGGCTGGAGGCAATCGACGGCGCACCAACGGAATCCGCCGAGGAAGCCGTGTCCGGCGTGTGCTCGCGGTGCGCTTCGGCCGAGTAGATCCTCAGCGGAACGCGGCGATATTGCGGGTCGCCCAGTCCGCGAAGGAACGCGGCGCGCGGCCGAGAATGCGCTCGACGTCCGGGCTGACGCGCAGTTCGGCCGGAGTCGGCGAGCTGAGGATGTCCAGGGTGTCGTCGGCGAGTTCGCCCGGCATGCTCTGGGTCATGCCCGCCTTGGCTTCGGCGCGGGTCAGCTCCTGGAACCGCACCGGCTCGCCCAGCGCGGTGGCCAGCGCCGCCGCCTGCTGACGCGGTGTGATCACCTCCGGCCCGGTCAGCTCGTACACGCCGCCGACGTGCCGGTCGTCCACCAGGCACGCGGCCGCGACCTCGCCGATGTCCGCCGGATCGATGATCGGCACCCCGGTGTCGCCGAACGGCGCGGCGACAATCCCTTGCGTACGAACGGATTCCGCCCACCACAGCGCGTTGGAGTCGAACCCGCCCGGCCGCAGGATGGCCCAATCCAGACCGGACTCCCGCAGCACGTCCTCCAGCTCGCGCATCGCGATCCGCGTCGCGCCGAACGGCCTGGTCGCCACGCCCAGAGTGGAGAGCAGGACGACCCGGCGAACCCCGGCGTCCGCGGCCTTCGCGATGAGGTCGGCCGGGTTGGCGCCGACGGCGTGCAGATCGCCGGACAGCAACAAGAACAACGCTTTAGCCCCGGTCAGCGCGGGCTCAAGACTCGCCGGATCGGCCAGGTCCGCCACCACGTGCCGAACGCCGTCCGGCACCTCCGCGGCATTCCGCGACACCGCCGTCACCTGCTCGCCCGCGTCGGCGAGCGCCCGCACCAACGGCTGGCCGATGTTTCCGGTAGCCCCGGTCACCACAATCATGATTCGCTCCTTCGGTAGGCGACCGACGCTAGGCCGATTTGCTTACTCTTCGTAAGGACATACCTTTGGGTAAGCTCGATACGTGACAGGAAGCGCGCAGTTCACCCCGGCCGTCTCGCCGCCGCGTTATGAGGTGTTTCACACCGACTGCCCCGCGCGAGCCGTGATCGACTACGTGACCAGCCGGTGGGGAATCTGGATCCTCATCTCGTTGCGGGACAAGGAACTCCGGTTCTACGAACTGCGCGAGAGCATCCGGGGCATCAGCGAGAAAATGCTCGCCCAGTCCCTGCGCGCCCTGGTCGAAGACGGCCTCGTCTGGCGGCACGTCGAACCGACCACCCCGCCGCAGGTCACCTACGGACTGACCGAATTCGGCAAAGATCTCGGCGAACCGCTGGACGACCTGTTCGACCGGATCACCCAGCGGCTAGGCCCGCAGTAGACATCGCCCCTGGTCAGGACCGGCATTACCGCAGAGGTAATTTACATACAGACTGCATGTATGTATCTTTGCCAGCATGACAGCCCACGAAGAACTCGGCACTGCCCGGCACGTCAACCTCCCCCAAGGCGAGATCCGGTACTTCGAGCGCGGACGCGGCCGTCCGGTCGTTTTCGTGCACGGCGTACTCACCAACGCCCTGCTGTGGCGCAAGGTCACCCCCGCGGTCGCGGACGCCGGTTTCCGTTGCCTGGCCCCAGATCTGCCGCTCGGCGCCCACTCTGTCCCGATGCGCTCGGACGCCGACCTCAGCGCCCCCGGCCTCGCCACCTTGCTGGGCGACTTCCTCACCGCACTCGACCTGGAAGACGTCATCCTGGTCGCCAACGACACCGGCGGCGCCATCACGCAACTGCTGCTCGCGCGGTACCCGGAACGGGTCGGCCGGGTCGTGCTGACGCCGTCGGACAGCTTCGAGTACTTCTTCCCGCCGATCTTCCAACCGCTGCCGACAATCGCGCGCGTCCCCGGCTCGATGGCCGTTCTCGGCCAGCTGCTGCGAATCAAGGCGCTGTACCGGCTGCCGCTGCTGTTCGGCTGGGTCACGAAGCGCCCGCTGCCGCCCGACATCGCGCGGGAGTACCTGGGCAAGCTACGGAAATCCCCTGGCCTGCGAAGGGATCTGCGCAAGTTCCTGCGCACCGTCGACTCCAGCCACACCCTGGCCGCGGCTGAAAAACTGCGCCAGTTCAAGCGTCCAGTACTGCTCGTATGGCCGCCGGAAGACAAGCTCTTCCCGATCAGCCTCGCGCACCGCTTGGCGGAAGTGCTTCCGGACGCCGAGATCGTCGAGGTGCCGGACTCGTACACCTTCGTCTCGGAGGATCAGCCGGACGCTCTGGCCGGGCACATCACGCGCTTCGCCGCCGCCATGGCAGATTAGGTGCGTGCGACGTACCCAGCAAGAACGCTCCGACGCGACGCGAGCCGCACTGATCAAGGCCGCCCGCGACCTCTTCGGCGCGCGCGGCTACCACGACGTGCCCGCCGAAGAAATCACTCGCACAGCAGGCGTCACGCGGGGCGCGCTGTACCACCACTTCGGCGACAAACAGGGCCTGTTCCGCGCCGTGGTCGAAGTGCTGGAACGCGAGCTGACCGCCGAGGTCTCCGAGGTCCTCGATTCCGCGGCGGACCCGCTTACTGGCCTTTCAGGGGCGCTGGGGGTGTTCCTGGACGCCTGCCTGCGACCGGACGTCCGGCGAATCTCCCTGACCGATGCCCCCGCCGTACTGGGCTGGGATGCCTGGCGTGATCTTGAGGCCGAGTACGGCTTGGGTCTGGTGGCGGAGAACCTGGCGGCTGCTCGGGAAGCCGGGTTAATTGTGGACACGCCGGTGGATGCTTTGGCGCAACTGGTCTTGGCCGCGGTGATGGAGGCGGCGCGGATGATCGCCCATGCCGACGACCCGGGCCGAGTGCGGGGGGATGTGCAGCAGGTGTTTTCGGGGTGGTTGAGCGGGTTGTTGCTTCCTAGGTGAGGAGCCTGGCTGTGTAGCCGCTCGCGACCAAGCGCTCGAACGCTCGCTCAACCTGGCTCGGAACGTCTTGCGGTATCGAGAATCCCCGCTGGGCGTAGACGCTGACCCGCTGAGTGTCGCCGACGAGCATGGTGATGACCCGGTCTACGTCGCCGATGCTCTCGACGTATTCGTCCAACGGCAATGGCTGCGAGGGGCAGAGAACGTCCACCTCGGGCCAGAGCTTCTTGCACGTCGCGTAGGCCCGTCGTTGTTGGTAGGGACGCGAGATCAGCGTGACCGGTTTGGGCTCGATCCCCTGTGCTTCCAACAACTGTCGGCTTCGCTCGATGTTGTCGCCGGTGTTCCGCGCTGTTGGCTCGACCAGGATCGCGTTGTCCGGGACGCCCAGCTCCAACGCGTGCTCCCGGTAGTGCACGGCTTCCCCGCGCGGGAATCGCTCTACGGTCGTCGGCGCGTTGGCTCCGGTGAAGACGATCTTCGGGAAGTACCCCTGCTGGTACAGCTTCGCGGTGTGGGCAGCGACGCCGAGGTCGTGGCTGCCCAGCCCGATCCCGACGTCCGTGGGGCGGAGTTCGTGGTGCAGGTCGTGGTAGTCCCAGAGCGTTTGAACGTCAGCGCGGAGGCGGTCCGGCAGGGTGCTCGAACGCTCGGGCATGCGGGGACTCCGAAGTCAGTCGGGGCGCTTGAGCGTAGCTTGGCCACGAATCAAAGCCGGATCGACTTCTGGTTCATGAACTATCCCGGCGTCCAGGCCACCTCGGGCCATACCTGGAGAAACCGCCTCTGAACTGCCTTTTTGCGTCCTATTAGGTCCGGTCGTGCCCGGACCGATCTTGACGTCTGACGGCCTGGTGACGGCTTGGCCCGCCGCGCCCAAACCTCCCGCTTCCTCGTCCCTACCTCCGTTAGCAGCGGGACGCTGGTGTCAAGGGTGGACGCTTGCGGCCATCGCGCAGCGACGCCGAAGGCGCCCTTGATGGCGGCGTCCCGGTGTTAAACGATCAACGACGAGGGAGCGGGCGGTTACAATCTCGCACCGCTTGTAACGGGTCTCGTGCCGCGTCCGTATATGTCCGTATGCGCCTCTACGGATCACCCGTCGACGACGGCGGTGCGCCACCAGCCGCACCTCCGGCGGGCCGCCCGCGGCCGGCGGCCGAAGCGGAGCGGCAGGCCGTCCGTGCCGCATGCGGCGAGCCCGCCGAACGCCAAGCAACCACGCGCCGCCGACGGCGGCGCCTTGATCTTATAGAGCCAAATTCGGCAGATAACAGCCGAACAGACGTGGGCCTTCAGGGAGGCTTTCGATGCGCCTTACCAGCTTGAGAGTGAGACACTATCGAACCATTGGCACCGCAGAGCAGCGGCTACCATTGGAATCGAGCTTAACAATCGTTGGCCCAAACAACACCGGAAAGACCAATCTCCTTAAAGCGGTGGCTCTATTTTTCATAGGACACGAAAATAATGGCGAATACGACCTCTTGTCGGATATTCCCTTCGGTGCGTCGAACGTGAAAAGTAGCCTGCTTGCGACTTTTGATGGCGACGATCAGAATACGAGCGGATCAGACTGGCAATTCTTTCAGCAGCTAGATAAACTGTTTGCTCTCTATGGTCGAGCTAGATCCGAGTCCACCTTTAGCCTAAGCTTGGTATTCAGCCCAAGCGGAAACCCTGTATATCAGTTCTTTCCTAACTTGCGGAAGCCTGTAGACGCATCTAAGCAAACGCAAATTTCACGCCTGCAGCGCCAGCTTGTAAGCGAGCTTATATCTATGTTCGCGGTTCACTATGCACCTTCCGCAAAAAGCGTTCCAGAAATATACGAGGAGGTGCTTGCACCTTTTCTTCGGCAAGCAGCAAGAGGGGTAATCGACCCCTATGTTGACAAGATTAAGGAGGAGCTAGATGCCGTCGCAACTAGCATAACTGGAGAATTGGAGCAAGCTGGCCTTTCCCATATCAAGGCGTCTTTTAGCATACCGCAGAGTCGGGACTTACTTTCCGGCTTTGACTTTAATCTCAGCGATCCACACGGAACGCCAATCTTCCGCAAGGGGCAAGGAATACAGACTACATCAATCTTGGCTAGCTTTCTCTGGGTCTCCAGCGAAGAAAAAAAGCTAGGAAAATCGACTATATGGCTACTGGAAGAGCCGGAATCTTATTTGCATCCGCAGTTGATGGAGACTTCTCGCAAGATCCTAGACAAGCTTGGCGGTGAGTCTCTTGTCGTCGTGAGCACGCATTCGCTCTCATTCGTGCCGCAGGATCCGGTCAGCACAGTCGGCACATCCCTTGTCGATCAGAGCACGAACGTCACCCACTTTAGCACTTACGCGGAGGCGACTGAGAATATTCGGCGATCACTGGGGGTCAGATTTTCCGACTACTACAACCTGACTCGATACAATCTATTACTCGAAGGGAAAACGGACCGCGAATCGGTGAAATGGTTCCTTGATATAGCAAAGAGAGAACTAATCGACTGGCCGAGATTATACGAAGCGTCACGGCTTGATTTTGGGGGGACCGGTGGGCTTGGCGGTTTCTTGAAGGCAACCTATGCGATCATAAGACGAGAGCGAGCGGTAGTTGCGATATTTGATGGAGATAGTGCCGGGGACAAAGAGCGAAGGTCATTGCAAGGATACTTTGGCGCCAAGAATGTTCCATTTGATCCAGGGCACGACTTCCTGATCTTGCGTGATCGATTCGCCCTTGAAGGGTTGTGGCCAGACGGCTTCATCTTGGATGCCGGAGAGGCTAATCCATCCTGGTTTATAGACCTTTCGACTGACATTGACGGAAAGCTGCTTCCATTTAGAGTCAAGGATCAGCACAAGACCGAACTGCTACGTTATCTTCAAGAACGCTCGGAAGCGGAATCGGACTTTAATTGGGCCAGTCAATGGGTCAAGCTGATGGATGCCGCCGAAAAAGCACTGACCTGGCATGAAGAGCGACTTGGCAAGCTCGACTGAATTGATTGCTATGTGAAATAGACCTTGCGTTCGACGTCAACTGCATGTGTTATACGAAGAGCGATTGAGGGATGAACAGGAAGGTTATGCAGTTCTTCACGGCGCACCCACCTGACTTCTTTGCTCTCGTCACTGGTGTGGACTGAACCGCTGACGAATCGAGCGCGGAAGCAGATAGAAAACTCCTGTCGCACCTCGCCATCGTCGTAGGCGATGACATGCTCAGGATTGGAGTAGAGGCCGACAACGCTGGTGACGTCGCACTCTATACCGGTTTCTTCGCGAACTTCTCGCACGGCGGCCTGGGCCAGGGTCTCGCCTAACTCCAACTGTCCGCCTGGAATGGCGTACAGGTCGTTATCAGTCCGGCGGATCATCAGGATCCGGCCTTCCTCGTCCTGGATAAAAGCGGAGACGGCGACGGCGATGCTGTTGGCTTTGGGTGCGTTGGGGTCGTTGTAGTAGTCGACGCGTGCCATGGGGTGCCTCCTAGATGGTGGCGGGCTTGGCGAGGTTCCAAACGGTCTCAAAGCTCTCCGAGTAAGTCTCGAAGAGGTCTCCGGCGGAGAGTCGGCGCAGGTGCAGGGATGGTGCGTGCGCGCCTTGGAATCCGTAGACGTGCGTGTTGATGATCATCTCGTCGTCGAAGCGGAAGATGGAGTTGTAGAGCGTCGTGTTGTGGAACCGCATTTCGACGCCTTCGACGCCGACGAGCGGCCGGTAGAAGGCCAGCGCGTTGCGGACGCGTGCGGGGAGCGTCCCGTCTCCGAGCTGTTCTTCTTCTCCGCGCAGGGCGACGCTGTCGCCGTCCGGGTCGCCGAACGCCAGACGGATCTTCGCGCCGGCCGCGGCCTTGGCTGCGATGTCCTTGATGAACCGCGGGCGTTCGACCAGGAACAGCGCCGCGTGCACCAGGATCTCCACGGTCTCTGACGCGTCGTTGATCAGCCGATCCCACAGCTCGACCGGGATCGCGTTGCGGTGCGGGAACACGCTCACGACCTCGGCGGCGGCGGTCTCGGCTCTGCGCTCGGGTGCGACGGAGTCCGGCCACAGGTAGGTCTCCGATTCGCGCGCCATCGCGGCGATCTTGTGCCGGTGCTTCGGGTACGGGGTGCGGCCTTTGGTGATCCACCGCTCGACCGTCTTCTGGTCGACGCTGAGTGCCTTGGCCACCTGTTCCAGCGTGAGCCCGTTGCGCAGCAGCGCGTCACGCAGCCGTTCGTTCGGCATCCGCACCCCCTTGGGACTTTTAGGGACGTCTTCGACCGTACCAGGGACGTCCCAAGATGTCCCGCCACGTGGTGATCATGTCCCGCCTTTTGGCGGAGATTGGGTGGCACGTTGCCGAGACTCGCTCGGCGGCAGAGCCCAAGGGAGGCAGACATGACGACTGCAAGGACGGCTTCGACGCTCGGAGGCGGGTCGAGCGGTCCGGCCGCGCAGGTGCCGCGCAAGTACGTGGTTTAGGCGCGGGCGACATGCGCGACACGGTCCAGATCCACGTGACGGCAGACCTGCCGATCCGCGTCCGCGCGCTGACGTACGCGAACCGAGCGGAGATCCGCTTCGGCAAGGCGTTCCCCGTGGTCCTTCTCGTCGACTCCGACGCGATCGCGGTTCTGGGCAAGCAACTCGAAGAAGCAGGGATGGCGCTGGGCGCGGCGACACGAACGAACGACGGCGGCGAGGCGCCGGAAACGACTGACTGACAGAGAACACAGGGAGCTAGCGGTTATGGCTATCGAAAAGGGACACCGGTTTGCGATCGATTTCGACGACGCGTTCCCGCAGGGGCTTGTGATGGTGGGGGAAGTGATTCCGGACAACGAGTATCAGTCTCGGGAGGATCGCGCGGCGGGGCGTCCGGTGCGGCAGCGCATTGACGAGGTGACCGGCAAGCGGCAGTGGCGGGCTGCGGTCACGGACCCGGGCGAGACGAAGGCGAAGCGGGCGTCGTTCGAGGTGACGTTCCTGGCGGACGTGCAGCCCGTGCCGACTACTGCGGAGGCGTTGCCGGGGATGCGGCCGGTGGAGCTGGACGGGTTGACGGCGGAGCCGCGTGTCGGCGGGCAGGGCGAGTTCAAGTACCAGACGTACGTGTTCCGGGCGACCGGCTTCAAGGCTGCGGCAGGAAAGCCGTCGCGGTCTGCGTCTGCAACTGGTGACAGCAAGGCGGCGTAGATGCGTGGGACGGATATGGCGAGCCCGCGGGCACGCGGCCTGGGTGCGGCGTTGCGGGATGCGCGGATCGAGGCGCGGTTCGGGTTGCGGGAGCTGGGACGCCGGATCGGGGTGAACCCGGCCCTGTTGTCGAACTGGGAACTCGGTCAGCGGGTCCCGACCCCGGAGGAGGTGTCGAACGTGCTCGGTGCGCTCGGGGTGACCGGGGAGCGGAAAGCCTGGATCATGCTGCTGGCGCATGGCGTGACAGGGCCGAGTTGGTCGTCGGTGGGGTCGCAGGCGGACCCGGCGCACTACACGACGTTGATCGCGCACGAGCGGGTCGCGACGGCCGTGACGGTGTGGGCTCCGCTGTTGATCCCGGATCTGCTGCAGGTCCCGGATTACGCGCGGCTCGTCTTTGGCCCGGACTTGCGGGACAAGGAGAAGCTGGACCAGGTCGTGGAGAGCCGGATGGACCGCAACCGGATTCTGTTCGGCGTGGGCGCGGTGAAGGCTCAGATGTTCATCGGGTCGGAGGCGCTGAGGAACCACTTCGGGGATGCCGAGGTGATGCTGCGGCAGACGCGGTTCCTCAAGGACTTGATCGGGCTGTCGCGGACGATGACGATCCGACTGGCGCCGAGTCAAGCGGTGACGGAGGAAGCGTTCAGCCGGTACGCGCTGAAAGACACCTCAGACGTCGTGTACTGCCCGCATCGCGCAATGGGCGTGTTCCTGGTCGGGAAAGAAGCGGCCTCGTACGAAGTGACGATCGAGCGGCTTGCGAAGGCGGCGTTGACTCCGGCGGAGTCGCTGGCGCGGCTGTCCGTGGTGGTCGACCAGCTCCTGAAAGAGGTGAAAGCGCAGCGGCGGGCGACTGACGCCGGGCTGACCCAGCTGTTGACCGGCGAGGAACCCGCCACCGACGAGTCGAACACTGACGAATCGAGCACCGACTAGCAGGAAAACCTAAGCGGGCACTGAAAAAGCGCACGGCGACGTGTGCTGTGTTCAACGCGCCCATTTGCGCTTGGAATTGTTCCGTATTAACGCAGAACCGGCCTCTGGCGACCAACCTTCACCGGTTCTGCGCTGTCCACTGGGAAGTGAACAATGACGAACATAACCGGTTCTGGACGGCGTGCGTCAACGGGGGTCACCCGGATGCGTTGCGCCGCATGCAAAAAGTTCACCCGACTCGTTCCGGGTGAAACGAAGTGCGCGGCATGTCAAGGAATGCTGCCGCTCGACCTCACCGCGGCTGAAGGCGGTGAGCGGCGATGAACGCGGCCGTGTTGATCGCTGTCGGCGCGGGTGTCGCGGTGATGCTGTGGGTGCTGGCGAAGCTCGGCCGTGCGCTGGCGTCCATTGTGGAAACCCTGGCGGCGTTGGCGTTCCTGGGTTTCGTGTTCTGGACGGTGCTGCGGGCGGTCGGCTGGCTGGTGCGGCAGATCGTGACCCGCTGGCGCACGTGCCTGACTCTCGTCGCACTAGCGGCGTGGTTGCGGTGGTGGGGCTGGCTGTCGCTGACGGTCGTGCTCGTCACGCTGGCGCTGATCGCGGTGGTCTGGCATCAGCTCGATGTGGTCGGGTTCGACCGGTGGTGCGGCCGGTGGCTGCGGGCGTGGTGGCTTCGCTGGGCCGTCTACGGGCGCAAGCTGCCGGACTGGCTGCACGCCTGCGGCCTGACCGTCCGCGACGAAGCCATCCCCGTGGACGTGACCGTGAATCTCGCGTCGCGGCGGCGGAAGCGCCAGGCCATCACGCAGGCCCGTAAGACGTCCGGTGTTGCGGTGCCCACGTTGGTGCGGGTGCGGTCGGGGGCCTCGTGGGACGAGGTCCGGGTCCGGCTGGTGCCGGGGCAGAAGCCGGAGGATTTCGACGACGCGGCGCGGGCGCTGGCGACGGCGCGGAAGGTGTCGCGGGTGCAGGTGCGCGAGATCGCGCCGGATGTGGTGTCGCTGGACTTCATGCGCCGCGACCTGCTCACCACCCCAGTCCGATGCCGTGAGCTGCCCGGCCTCGAACCAGCTCGGGTGAACCTGCGGGCGGTGTATGCGGGGACGACGGAGTACGGGACGCCGTGGCGGCTGCCGCTGACCGGTGCGGGCGCGCACATCCTCGTCGCCGGTGCCAGCGGCGCCGGGAAGAACTCGGTCATGTGGTCCCCGCTGGTGTCGGCCGCCTCGGCGATCCGCTCCGGTCTGGTGCGGGTGTCGGGTGTGGACCCGAAGGGCATGGAGCTGGCCTACGGGCGCGGGATCTTCGCCCGCTACGCCGTGTCCGGCAAGGACACCCTGGAACTGTTGGAGGGGCTGCGGGACGAGCTGGAGCGCCGTAAGCGGGAGTTCGCGGGGAACACGCGGGATGTGCCGCTCTCGCAAGAGTTTCCGTTGGAGTTGCTGGAGTTCGACGAGATCGGCGCGTTGACCCGCTACACCGACCGCAAGACCCGCGAGGCGATCGTGGAGCACGTCGCGGTCCTCAACACTCAGGGCCGGGCGTTGGGGGTGTCGGTCCGCGGCTACGTGCAGGAACCGACCAAGGACACGGTTCCGGTTCGGGAGCTGTTCACCCGCCGCGTCTGCCTGCGCGTCACGTCCAAAAACCACGTCGGGATGGTGCTGGGCGACGGTGCGTACGAACGCGGGGCGTGGGCCAACCGCATCCCGGAGACCATGCCCGGCACCGGATATGTGTGGGGCGAGGGCATCCGCGAACCGCTGCGGGTCCGCGCGGGCTGGGTCTCCGACGACACCGTCAAGGCACTGGAGCGGTACGTCACCAACGGCGGCACTCACCACCTCGACCACTGCGGGGAAAGGAGGGCCGCATGAACCGGCTGATGATCTTCCTCGACACGATCCGCGATCACCTAGACCTGCATCAGCTGCCGCCGGTCGCGTCGCTGGACGTCTCCGCGTGGTCGAGGCCGATCACGGTGCAACTGGACGTCGACGGCCTGGCCGAAGTCGCCCGGGCGCTGCTGACCTGGGCGAACACCCTCGACGACGTCACCGCGACGCTGTGGCGGATCGCCGAGGGCAGCTGGGTGCACATCGGGATCGTCGGCCGGACGCCGTGCGGAATCCCGGTGCGCGTCTACGGCGCGGTGCTCTTCGACCCGAGCGTGTTCCCGGACCTCCCGGCCGGGGACAGGCAGTCGATGCCGGTGCAGGTGCTGCGCGGGTGGGCGTCGCGAGGGGAGGCGGCGGCCTGATGGAAGGGACACGAGCGGAGCGGATGCGGATGCCGCTGGCCGACGACGTGATCCGGGCGACGGCGGAGAAGCACGGGGTGTGCGTGCGGCCGTTCACGATGGAGGTCGGCGACCAGGACACCGGCGAACTGCGGTACGTGCCGGTGCCGTGCGGGTCCACTGTGGAATCGGTGTGCCTGCCGTGTGCGCGGAAAGCCAAGGCGCTGCGGCAAGTCCAGTGCCGCGAGGGCTGGCACATGACCGAAGAACCGGACCTCACGTCCGACGAGCCGACCGAGGATCAGACGGAGCTGTTGGCCTACCGGGCTGATCTCGCCGCCTCCTACCGCGAGGTCGCCGACACCGACCAGCCCGAAGCGGAGGAGCTGCGGGACGAGATCCGTGGCGTGGACGACGAACTTCGGCAACTCGGGGCCCGGGGCCGTCTCCCGTCGGTCGACCTGCCGACGAAGAAGGCGGTGAAGCGGTCGACCAGGCGGCGGCAGGACGCGCCGAACCTGCCCCGACGGAAGGTCGCCAAGACCACGGTGGGCAGGGAGTACGCGGGCCGGTTCCGGCCGTCGATGTTCGTCACGCTGACCTGCGACACCTACGGCCCGGTCCGCGGTGACGGCTCCCCGGTCAACCCCGCTGCCTATGACTATCGGCGGGCTGCGCGGGATGCGGTGCATTTCTCGGCGCTGGTGGACCGGTGGTGGCAGAACCTGCGCCGGGTCGTCGGCTGGGACGTGCAGTACTTCGCGACGGTCGAGCCGCAGAAGCGGACCGCGCCGCACCTGCACGCCGCCATCCGGGGAACGGTGCCGCACGAAGTGATCCGGCAGGTCACCGAAGCCACCTACCACCAGGTCTGGTGGCCGAAGCACGACGAGATCGTCTACACCGACCGGCTCCCGAGCTGGGACGGGCCGGAGCGAGGATTTGTCGACCCCGACACCCGCCAACCCCTGCTCACCTGGGACGACGCGGCAGACCAGGTCGAGGAACCCGCACACGTGGCGACGTTCGGCCGCCAGGTCCACTCCAAGGGAATCCTCGGCGGCACCGAAGACGCCGGCCGCCACATCGGCTACCTGACCAAATACCTCACCAAGTCCACCGGCGAAGTGGTCGAGGCCGACACCCCGGCCCTGGCCGACCACCACGACCGGCTCCACGCCGAACTGGCCGTCACCCCGTGCTCGCCCCGGTGCGCGGTCTGGCTGCTCTACGGCATCCAACCCAAGGGAGCCAACGGAAAGACCACCCCGGGGCACTGCAAGGGCCGGGCGCATCGGCGGACCACCCTCGGCCTGCCGGGGCGGCGGGTTCTGGTGTCGCGGAAGTGGTCGGGCAAGACCCTCGTGGACCACAAAGCCGACCGCAAGGCATTCGTGATGGACGCCTTGGCCGCTGTCGGGATCGAGAAACCACAACCCGACCCGGCCCGGCTCGTCTGGCGCAAGGTCGACGCCGCCGACCCGCAGGTGCCACCGAGACCGCATCTGGTGATGCACGCGATCGCCGAACGCATCGCATGGAAAGCCGAATACGACCGAGCACTACTCGCCGCCAGTCCGCCGGAAACTTCGGCAACTCAGCAAGCGGCCTGACGAAGGGAGGTTCTATGGGGGCACAAGTCACGGTGGTGAGTGTCGAAGGTCTGTGGTCTCCGGACGAGCTGGCGGCGTTTCTCGGCATCCCGCCGAAGACGTTGCGTGACTGGCGTTTCAAGGGCTACGGCCCGTCCTGGAAGAAGATCGGGAAGCACGTTCGGTACAGCCCGGAAACGGTGCGTCAGTGGCTGGAAAGCCTCGACGAATCAACGGAAGCGGCGTAGCTGCCAACTGCGACGGCCCTCCCCGCGCCCCGACAAAGAGGCGCGGGGAGGAGTCGCGTTCGCGTACAACGGAGGAGACGACATGAAAGGTCACGTACAAGACCGCTGGTGGCGGCAGAAAAAGGACGAGCAAGGCAAGCCCGTGTTCAATGCCAAGGGCCATCCTGTTCGAGAGAAGACCGAACTGTTCGGCAAAGGCGAACGCTATAAGGTCCGGTACTACGATGCGGAAGGCAACGAGCGATCGAAGTCCTTCCCGGACAAACAACTTACGCGGGCACGTGCCTTCCTGACCAAGATGCAGCACGACGTGATGACGGGCGAGTACATCGCGCCGGAGTCGGGCGACGAGAAGTTTCGCGACTACACCGCGCAGTGGCAGAAGGGGCAGTCTTCCGACGCAGGGACGCGCCAGACTGTCAACAGCCACCTCAAGACCGGGATCTTCCCTTTCCTCGGGGACAAGCCGTTGAAGGTGGTCGAGAAGACCGACACAATCCGCGATTGGCTCGACTGGCTGGAGAGGCCGAAGAAGGAGGGCGGCCGGGGCCTCATGGCTTCGTATCGCGCGGTCCTCTTCGACACAGTGTCCGCCATCCTTCAAGCCGCGGCGGACGACAAAAAGGTCCGGTCTAACCCGTGCCGCGCCAAGAGCATCAAACGGCCGAAGCCGCTGCAACGCAAGGTGATCCCCTGGGCTGAGTCACGCATGCACGCGGTCCAGCTCGCTTTGCCACCGGAGTACACCGTAGTGGTTCCGCTTGGTGCCGGGCTTGGGTTGCGACAGATGGAGATCTTCGGGTTCAGCCCGGACGACATCGACCGCGACGAGATGATCGTCAACGTTCAGCGCCAGATCCGGTGGATCGGCGGGCAACCGGTGTTCTCTCCTCCCAAGGGCGGGAAGACGCGAGTGGTCCCGCTCGGAGCTGGTGTCCTCGACCAAGTTGACGACCACATCGCCAAATACGAGCCGGTGACCCTCACACTCCCCTGGCTTGAACCTGGCGGCCCGCCCGAGACTGTCCGGCTGCTAATCAGTCGGGTCCTCCGGCGGTCCCGTCAGTACCGGAACAAGCCTGTGTGGCACATCATCAAGGGGTCGAACTTCACGAGGGGCGAGTGGAAGTGCGCGTTCGTGTCCGCCGGACTGGACTACGTCGACCGCCGCGACGGGATGCACGCGATGCGGCACTTCTACGCTTCCACGCTGCTCGCTCAAGGCGTATCGATCAAAGAGGTAGCTGAGTACCTCGGCCACCACGACCCCGGCTACACCCTCCGCATCTACACCCATCTCGTGCCGTCGAGCCATAAGCGGGCTCGGGTCGCCGCCGACAAGGTGTTCGCTCCGCGTCAGGCCGTCACCGAGTCCGAGACGGCCTGATGACGGCCTGAGGGGGTCCACAACTGCAAACGTGCAGGTCAGAGGCGGATAGATTTCTTGTTCATGAACTCCTCGATCCCCGAAGGCCCCAACTCCCGCCCCATCCCCGACCGCTTGATCCCGCCGAACGGCAAATCCGCCTGCGATCCACCGGATTTGTTGAAATACACCATTCCCGCCTCCAGCCGATCCGCGGCGCGGCGCAAACGCGCCGGGTCCGTGCCGAACACAGCCGCGCCCAAACCAAACGGCGAGTCATTCGCGATCTCGATAGCATGATCATCCGAATCCGCCCGGAACAAGATCGCCACCGGCCCGAAGATCTCCTCCCGGTAAGCGTCCATCTCCGGAGTGACATCAGTCAGCACAGTCGCCTCCAGATACGCACCCTCACCACGACGGCCACCGGTACGCAAAGTCGCCCCCTGCTCCACCGCGCGAGCCACCTGCCCAGCGACCTCGTCAGCAGCGGCGACGGAAGCCAGCGGAGGCAGCTTCGTAGCCGGGTCAGCCGGATCCCCCGGGACGTAATAGTCGGCGACCCGCTTGGTGAAACGGTCCGCGAATTCCTCATAAAGCTCATACTGGACAATAATCCGCTTAGGTGCATTACAGGATTGCCCACAGTTACGCATCCGCGCGGTCGCGACAGCCTGCACCGTTTCGTCCAGATCCGCGGTGTCGAGAACCAGCAACGGATCCGCGCCGCCCAGTTCCAGTACGCATCGTTTCAGATTCCGGCCTGCTTCGGCTGCCACGGAGATACCGGCCTGTTCGCTGCCGGTCAGGGAAACGCCTTGAATGCGCGGGTCGGCGAGAATCGACGGGACCTGGCGGCTCGAAGCGAAGACGTTTACGTAAGCATCGTCCGGTACGCCTGCTTCGTGCAGAATTTCCTCGATCGCCAGCGCTGAACGCGGGCAGATCGACGCGTGCTTGAGCAGGATTGTATTGCCCAGCACCAGATTCGGCGCGACGAACCGGGCCACCTGGTAGCACGGGAAATTCCACGGCATCACGCCGAGCAGCGCGCCGATCGGTTCCTTGCGGATGACCGCGGATCCGCCGCGAATCGCGAGGGGCTGGTCGGCGATCAGGTCCGGCCCGCGCTCCGCGTAGTAGCGGAAGATGTCCACGACGATCCCGACCTCGCCGCGGCCTTCGTTGATTCGCTTGCCCATCTCCAAGGTCATGATGGCGGCCAACTCGTCGGCACGCCGCTCGAACAGGTCTGCGGCGCGTGCGACGATCGCTGCTCGTTCCGCTACCGGACGGTCCCGCCAGCTGCGATATCCGTTGCCGACGCGCTCGATCGCCGCGCGAACCTCCTCGTCGGTCGCGTTCTCGATTTCCTCGATCAGCTGGCCCGTGGCCGGGTCGGTCACCGTGTACATCGCGGTCTCCCTGCGGTCGGCATCCTCGCCCGCATCCTATTGCATACAGTATCCCGATGTACAGATAACGCAGAGTAGCTGATTCTTGACCGAGTGCGGGCGGCCGGGTATGGTCTAGACCACAAATCTCCCCACCCCCACCGCCCGCGCACCACCCCACCGCGGGCTCGTCGGTCGTGCCGTGGCTCGTCCGGCCGCCCTCCGGCGCGGGAGCGGGCCCGGCTTCGAAGGAGCCACCATGCCCCGCAAACGCACGATGCTCACCGCACTCGGCGGCGCGATACTCGCTCCGGTGCTGATGCTGATCGGCCCCGGCATCGCCAGCGCGCACGGCTACGTCAACTCCCCGCCGAGCAGGCAGGCGCAATGCGCCGACGGAACGGTGTCCTGCGGCGACATCAAATGGGAACCGCAGAGCGTCGAAGGGCCCAAGGGCCTGCAGAGCTGCAGCGGCGGCAACGAGCGGTTCGCCGACCTCGACGACGACAGCAAGGGCTGGAAGGTCACCCCGGTCAGCACCCAGGTCACCTTCACCTGGGTGTTCACCGCGCGCCACCGCACCAGCGACTACGAGTACTTCATCGGCGGCACCCAGGTCGCGAGCTTCAGCGGCAACGACCAGGCCCCGCCGGAAACCGTGTCGCACCAGGTCGACCTGAGCGGCTACACCGGACAGCAGAAGGTGCTCGCGGTGTGGAACATCGCGGACACCGGCAACGCGTTCTACGCCTGCATCGACTTGAACGTTTCCTGACCGCGTGAAAATGCCGGGCAGCCGGGCGGACTCTCCGCTCCGGCTGCCCGGCGTTTCATCCGGCGAATGCCTCCGCGACGGCAAGGCTGTCTTCGTAAACGTGGTACCGCGTGATCAATCCGTCGCTGACGGTCAGACACACCGCGAAGCTCGTCGCGAAACGCTTGCCGGTCAGCTTGACCGTCTGGGAACTCGTCCCGACGAGCACCGCGTCCGGGCCGTCGATCAGGATCCGGTCGACCCGGATCTCGCTTTCCTCGGCAGCACAGGCATTTCCGAGCATCCGGAAGTGGTCCGCGACGTCCGCCCGGGAGGAGCGAGGGCGAATCCAAGGCACCGTGGGATGCTCCGGTTCCGGCCAGCTCACCCGCCAGTCGACTGCTTCCGCGAAAAGCTCCGCGATCCGATCCGGGTCGCCCTGCGCGAGCCGACGCACGAATTCGTCCGCCGCAACCCGTGCGTCCGGGAACGCGGGGCGAGGCGGTTCGGCGAATTGGCAGTCGCGCCGGATGCGGCCGTCCTCGCCGAGTTCAGCCACGACAAAGCCGGTCCAGACGACCTCCCCGCCCGCTGCGGGGACCATGCACGTGCTGAACCGGACCATGCCGTGATGGCCGACCGCGTCTCCGGCGGACCGGAACACGAATCCCGCCCCGCCAACGAATTCTTCGAAAGCCTCGCGGACCCGACTCTCGAGTGCCTGATGCCCCCGATACTCCGCGGACTCGATGAACTGCACCCCGTCCTCGGCCCACAACGAGGCGATCGCCGTGCGGCGGGCGGCCGGGTCGGATTCGTTCCACACTGCGACATACCGCTCGGCGAACTTGCCAGCGTCAATCTCATGATCCATGCCGGGACGCTAACTGCGGTCCACTGACATCTTGTGTCAGCGAAAGGAAGCTTCCGCGCTCTTCTTGCCGACCAGGAACCACAGCATCGGCCCGAGGAACGGCGCGCAGAACGCGAAGATCACCCACACGAACTTCATCCCGAGACCGAGCGGACTGCCGAGCACGCTCACCAGCGCACCGATGAACAGCAAGATCGGAAACGCCACCAGCGCCACCATCCCGGCAACGGCGGCGAACTGCAGGCCTCGATGGACAGTGTCGGCCAGAACGGCGGTCATCGGCGGATTCCTCTCTCACAGCGGGTTGAGGCCCATTCTGCGAGCGGAACCGCCCGGCCCGGATCGGCTTGACGGCTCGATCCGGGTACCGCTTAAGTCGTACTTGCGTCCACTGTGGACGTCAGGCTCCGAACAGCTCGAGCAGGGCCGCCGGTGCGTCCGCGCGGAAACAGCTGTCGAGACTTTGCGCCGACTCCGCCGCCGATTTCGCGCTGCGCGGGAACAACGCGGCCTCGTACTCGGCGAGCGCGCGTTCGACGTCGTCCGGGTGCCGGGCAAGGGCGAGCCCCAGCTCAGCACCGTCGAGCATGGCGAGGTTGGCACCCTCCCCTGCGAATGGCGACATCAGGTGCGCGGCGTCGCCGACCAGCGTGACCCCGGGCACCCGCGCCCACGAATGCTCCACCGGGAGCGCGTGGATCAAGCGCGGGACCAGGTCGCCGTCCGCGTCCGCGACCAGCGCGCGGAGCTGGTCAGGCCAGCCGTCGAAGTGGCTCAGCACGGCGGCTTTGGCGGCGTCGCGGTCGGTGAAGTCGACGGACGCGGTCCAGGTTTCCGGGACGCGCACGGCGGCGTAGACGTGCAGGCTGCCGTCCGGTTCGCGGTGCGCGAGGAAGCCTTTGTCCTCGCCGAGCGCGAAGCTCATGCCGCCGCCGAGGAGCGCTGCCGCGTCCGGGTGCCGGGTGTCGGCTTCGAGGAGGTCGATCTCGACGAAGGAGATCCCGGTGTACGCCGGTTTCTCCGGCGAGACCAGGGGACGGATCCGCGACCAGGCGCCGTCGGCTCCGACGAGCACGTCGGTGGTCAGGAACGTGCCGTCGGCGAGGGTGAGCCGATGCCGTCCGTCGGACAGCGGCTCCGCGGCGGTGACCTTCGTGCCCCAGCGGACGGTGCCTTCCGGCAGCGAGTTGAGGAGGAGGTCGCGCAGAGCCCCGCGGTCGATCTCGGGCCGGTCGCCAGTGCCGTCGTCCGCCTCGGAGAACAGGAGGGCGGCGGTCCGGTCGTAGACGCGGGTTTCCTGGCCGCCTGAATGGACCAGGGCGCGGAATTCGGCGTGCAGGCCGGCGGCGCGGAGGGCGACCTGGCCGGAGTCGTCGTGGATGTCGAGCATGCCGCCCTGCGCGCGGGCGGACGGGGAGACGTCGAGGTCGAGGACGGTGGCTTCGATGCCGTGGACGTGCAGGACGCGGGCGAGGCTGAGACCGCCGAGGCCGGCGCCGACGATGGTGATGGTCATGAGGTGCTCCCTTTCTTCGTGGTGGCTGCGCTTCAGACTAACGAACATGTTCGTTACGAACAAGTTCGTTCTGGAGTGATGCCGGTCAACTGGAGGGGCGGATCTGGTTCGGCTGCGCGGGTGGCTCTTGGAGTGGCGGCGCTCGGCGTTGCTGGGCGATTCCAGGAGCGGGGGCGCTCGGCGACGCTGGACGGTTCCAGGAGGGGCCGCGCTCGGCGTTGCTGGGCCGAGCGCGGGCGGACACGGCGAATGGACAACGATTCGCCAAGCGGGACAACCTGATCGAGGTTCAGCCGTCGTCGGCTACCCGGGCCGACCAAGCGGTCACTCGATCGGTGGCGATCCAGATCACCTTGTGGGGCCGGAACATTCGCGCGGTTCGAGCGTTGTACAGGGTGTCGGTACGGAGGTGCCCCCGGGCCTCACCTTCTGCCTTCCAGGAATACCGGTTCGGCCGGAGCCTGGTCGTGCCACTCGCCGCGAGGCGGCCCCCGTACCGGCGCAGAACTACCCGCTCCGCGCGACTGCTCCCCCCGGCGCGGAACGGGATCCGGTGCTCCTGCTCCCGCCGGCCGGTAACCCCCAGCCGGTCCGGAGGAGAGCGGGAGCACACCCCCGGCCGCGGGAATGTTCTTGGCCCGCAATGAGTTGTATTGAATAGCGGCAACCACGATTGGCCTTGTGAACCGGATACGCCGAACTCGCCCGATACGCCGCCGAGCCTCTTCGGCGTGCCGGACGATCCGGGTAAGACGGTCCGTATCGAACACGCTCGGGTGCGGGACAGCCCGAACGAGACCGTCCACACCGAACACACCGGTGTCCGGGGCAGGCCGAACGAGACAGTCCGGACCGAACAGTCCGAGGTGCGGGACCGCCGAACGAGACCGTCCGCCCCGAACACGCCAGGGTGCGGCACAGCCCGAAAGGGACTGTCCGCGCCGAACCCGCCAGTTTTCTCCCAGCCACCCCGTCCGCTGCGGTATCTCCCCCAGTGCCCCGCGCGGACGGGGATCCCGCGCCCCCGCTCCGGCTCCCGCAAGCCGGACGCGCGGGGGCGCTCTCAGACCACCTCGCTCGCCGCGCCACCCCTCCCCCACGGTCGCGCGAGCGGGGACATGTGCCCGCCCGGCCGCCGGATCCCGACCGGACCGGCCGGGGCGGGCACTCCCCAGCAGCTCAGCCGCTGCAGGTCAGCTACTGCAGCTCAGTCGCTGCAGGCCAGCCGCTGCAGGTCAGTGGACGCAGGTCAGCCGATCCATTCGCGGGCGTCGCGCAGCAACCCCAGCATGCCGGAGACCAGCCGCATCTGGTCCACCGTTCTGATGTCGGCTTCGAGCAGCTTCGGGGAGCACACCAGGACCGCGACGGACTGCGCGCGCGACAGAGCGACATTCAACCGGTTGCGGGACAACAGAAAATCCAGGCCTCGCGGCAAGTCTACCGCCGACGAGGACGTCATGGTGGTCACCACAACGGGTGCTTCTTGGCCCTGGAACCGGTCCACCGTACCGACGCGGACGTCGCCGAAACCAGCGTCGGACAAGGCGCGCGTCACGACTCGCGCCTGCAGGTTATACGGTGCCACGACTAGGAAATCGGCGTCAGTGAGCGGACGGCCTTCCCACGACCGGCCGTGCAGCGACTTGATCACCGAGACCACTTCCCCGGCTTCTTCCACCGAACGCGTGGTGTTCCCGCTGTGCTCGACTGTGGCCAGATAGAGACCCGAGGGGAAACCGTCGATCGAGCGTTCCGCGGTGGGATGCGAGTGCAGCAAACCCGCGTACGACAGGTTCGACACCGGCGCGCACACAGCGGGATGCATCCGGCGCGTCAGATCGAGGAAATATCCCAGCTCCGGCGGGATGATGTCCGCGTCGCCGATCAAGTGGCCGAGCGCGGACGCCTCCGCGCCTGCTGGGTGCGTGCCCTGCACCACCTGCGGCAACTGCTGCGGATCCCCTAGCAACACCACGTTCTTCGCGCACATCGACACCGCCAGCGCGTCCGCGAGGGCGAACTGACCGGCTTCGTCGATCACGAGAACGTCGAAGGGTTCCTCGCGCACGGCGGCATTGGCGAAGGTCCACGCCGTGCCGCCGACCAGGTGGCCGGTGTCATGCTCTTCACGCCACTGTACCAGCGCCTTGTTGTTTTTCGGTTGTTCCCAAGGCAATTCCGGGTCCGGCGTCCGCTTCGCGCGCTTGGCGCAGGCCATCTCCGGCGCGTTCTCCATGGCCGCCGAGAGCACGTTCTCGACCGCTTTGTGACTGTTCGAGGTGACGCCGACGGTCCGGCCCGAACGCACCAGATGCGCGATGAGTTTCCCGGCCAGGTAAGTCTTTCCGGCTCCGGGTGGGCCCTGGACGGCGAGCACGGAACCGTCGAGCTGGTCGACCGCGGTGATCACCGTGGCGACCAAATCTTCCCCCGGTTCGGGCAAACCGCCGCGCAACCGGGGGATACGGCGGAGCAGGTCGACGCCGGGGTGTGACGGCAGCGCGGGCAGAGTTTCGCCTACCAGCCGGGCGAGATCGGCTACCGCCTCGTCCTTCGGCGACGGACGGACCGGGCTGCCCGGCAGGACTGCTGCGGGACGGTCGTTGGACGTCTGATCTGGAGCGCTGCTCTCTTCCAGGGTTACTTCGACGGCCGTTGCGGAGACGACTTTCGCGTCGCGAGCGTCAGCGCCGTAACGCAAGCGCACGTCGTCGCCGGGTGCGAACGGGTGCGGACGGTCGGGGTCGCACCTCACGACGAGCGTGCGTTTCGCGGTGCGCAACCGGCCGGACGGCGGCACCCACTCGCCCGCGGTCACCGACAGCGGGACCGCGCAGGTCGTGTCCACTTCGAGGTCGCTGAGCGGGGCGGCCAGCTGCCGGAAGAACTCCCACCACGCCGGGTTCGTCTCGCGGCGGTGGTAACCGACGGAGGCGGCCAGCAGCGCGCGGGCGTGGTCGTCGGGAGTGAAATCGGCGGGGTCTTCGGGGAGGCCGTCCAGGAGCGGATCGACCAAAGCCGCCATCGCGGCGGCGCGTTCGGCTCGGCGCTGGGCGGCTTCTTCCTCTTCGGTGCGACGGAGCAGAGCGTCCACTTCGGACTCAGGATCCGGCTCGGCCAGGTCGATTCCGGCTTCGGCGCGCACACGGTGGAGGAATTCGTGCAGGCGCAAGGTAGAGACGCAGTCGTACTCGTTGTAGTCCGCGATGCCGCGGAGAATTTCGTCGGCTTGCTCGGCGTTTCCTGCCGAGGAGAGCGTCAGGTAGTCCTCGTACGCCTCGATGCTCGACGCTGCCGTTTTTACGTCGCCATCGCGGGCTTCCGGCATGTACAGTGGTTCTAAATACTTGATCGAATACGACCGCTGTCCTACCCGCAAAGCCTTGCGTACCACGGCATACAGGTCGATCATCGCGCCGCTGCGCAGCAGCTCGTCCACGGCTTCCTCGCGCGTGCCGTGCACGGCAGCCAGCCGCTTGATCGCCGTGACCTCGTACGGCGCGTAGTGGTAGACGTGCGCGTCGGGGTGTTCCGCGAGCCGTGCGGTGGCGAAGTCGATGAACTCCTCGAACGCTCGTTTCTCCTGCGCGCGCGAGTGTGCCCAGAACGGGGTGAAGCGCTGGTCCGGGGTTACTGCGCCGAAGAGGTACTCCAGGCCGGTGCCAGCCAATGCGTACGGGTCGCCTTCCATGTCGAAGAAGACGTCGCCGGGGCTGGCTTCGGGCAGTGCGGCGAGCGCGTCCGGGGCGATGATTTCGTAGGCCAGCTCACCGGTTTCGTCCTGCCGGACCTGGATCGCGGCCTGCGCGCGCAACGAGGCGAACGTGCCCTCGGACATGTCGCGCGGACGGTCGGCGGGATCGGCGCCGGCGAGCGCGTCGATGGTGCCGAGCCCGGCGGTCGCCAGCTTGCGCCGCTGCTCGCTGCGCATCCCGGCGACCAGCGACAGGTCCCGGTCGGCCTCGCGCGCGGACGAACAGTGGTCGGCGAACGCGCATCCGGTGCACGCCGGACGCTCGTCGGCCCAGATCCGGTCCGGCAACTGGGGCGGACGGTCCTGCAACCGGTCGCGGAGCCGGTCCACGAGCGGGAGGAAGTCGTCGACGCGGAGACTGCGCGTGCTGCCGTCGCCGAGCAGCAGGTGCATCTCCGGGCCGGCGGGCCAGCCGCCTCGGCGCAGCGCGTCGGCATACGCGGTGAGCTGCACGACCGCGGACGGCTTGGCGTGCCGGGCGAGCTTCGTGTCGTAGACCTCGTAGCGGCCCTGGTCGTCGCGGAGGAGGAAATCGGCGCGGCCGGAAAACTCGCCGTCGTGGAAGACCGCCTGGTAGACCACCGGCGCGCCCGCGCGCAACGCTTCCTCGGTGGCCTTCGCCGCGACGACCGGATCGTGCTCCTCGATCTCGACGACCTGCGTCCGCTCGGCGCGCAACCGTCCGAGCGTGGCCGCCTCGTGCGCCCGCCCGTGCTTCACCGCCAGCCGATCGGGTGCGGAACTGGGCCGCGGCGCGCCGGGTATCCCCGCCGCCAATGCCTGCTTGAGGATGCTCCGGTGCTCGCATTCGAGCAGGTCAGCGAGATCAGACGGCGTGTACATCGCCCGGCAGTCTGTCATGGGCGATGGTGGGCGCTAGCGAGGCGGGTGGCGACACGCCGCCCGGAATTGTCGGTGGCGGGTGGGATGATCTTGGGGTGGTTCGGAGGGGGTGGATGCTCGTGACGGTCGTCTTGTCGATACCTCAAACCGAGTCCGCGGCCGCCTTGCGGTTGCGGCCGTGGCGAGCGGAGGATCGGCCGGTGCTGGTCGCCGCGCATCGTGATCCGTTGCTGCGCCGCCGGTTGACGAAGCCTCTCGTCGACGACGCCGAGGCCCGGCGATGGCTGGACGCGCAGGTCTCCGGCTGGGACTCCTCGACGCAGTTCAGTTTCGCGGTGGTGGCCGACGATGACTCGCCGCTCGGCCACATCGTCGTGAAGGTTCGCGACGCTGGGACCGCTGAGGTCGGTTACTGGACGGCCGCTCAAGCTCGGGGGCGCGGTATCGCTGCCCGGGCGTTGGAAACCACGTCCAGGTGGGCGCTCGGCACGCAGCAGTTCGTCCCGTTGAGCCGCCTGGAGCTGCTGCACGCCGAGGACAACCCGGCGTCCTGCCGGGTCGCGGAGAAGTGCGGCTACGTCCTCGACGAACTGCTGCCGCCAGCACCGCCGGACTTTCCCGTCAGCGGGCACCGGCACGTGCGCGCCGCAAAAGGCTGACGACCAGCTGGGGACATCGTCGGCCATCAAGGATTTCGACAACCCAGCGAACCGGTCATACGTCTGCCTGCCGAAGAGGACTGGTAGGTCTCGTGGGCTTGCCCTGCTACGAGTCCGGAATTTCCGGGAGACCGCTAGCGGGCCTCTCCAGCCAGGCCACGACGGCGCGGACGAAACCGTCGACCCTCGACAAGGGCTTCCCGGTGAAGACCGCGTGCAGATGCTCGACGCCAATCGGGTCGTTCCACGCCTGAGCGCGCCGGAAGGTCTCCTCGTCGGCAGCCGCGCGGAGGACGTCCCAGCCGTGCCAGCTCGCGACGAGCGCCGCGTCGATGGCTGGGTCCCCCAAGATGGCGAGGTCCCAATCGAGGACACCGGTCAGTTTGCCGCTGGTGTCGAAGTGGACGTTGCTGCCGCCGAGGTCGCCGTGGACGAGTCTGGCGGGGACCTCCTTGAGTGCGAGCAGCGCGTCCAACCGCTGCTGGACGCATGGTTGCCACCCCTCGGGCAGTTGTGGGATCACCTCGCGCAAGATCTCCGCCCAGCCCAGGCCGTTGGCGTATCTGCGCGGCCGGTGGAGAACGGCTTCAAGCTCCGGTGAGATCTCAACCTCGCGCAGCGCGGTCAACAGCGAACCGAACGCCGCTGGGTCGCCGACGCCTTCTGGCAAACCTTCGCCGTCGATCCAGGAGACCGCGACGGCCGCGCGGTCTCCGAACGTCGTCACCGGAGTCAGCTGTTCTGGCACGGCGAAGGGCAGTCCGGCCGCGGCGACGGCGCGAAGGATCTCGACTCGGCGCGGCAGCTCCGCGGCGGAGTCGGGGCGTTTGCTGATCCGCACCGCGGCGACGCCGGGCAAGAGCACGACGTGGTGCATATTCCCTTGGGTGGCAAGGCGAGCGGAGTCCACCGCAGAACCGGGGACAAGGGCTTCGGCGATTTCCAGCACGTCAGCGGGGACCGGTTGAGCCATCACGCCATGATGCCGGACCCGGCCGCAACCTCACCGGCGAGGAGGCAGCGGCACCACGTCCAGATCGCGGGCCACGTGGATCTCTCCGTCGAACACCTTCGCGGCCTCGTCGCGGAACCGGTCCGCTTCCTCGTACGGGTAGCGCTGCGAGAAGTGCGTCAGCAGCAACTCCCGGGCACCCGATTCAGCCGCTAGCCGGCCGGCGTCGGTGCTGGTCAGGTGGCCGTAGCGGTAGGCAAGGTCGGCGTCTTCGGCGCGGAAGGTCGATTCGGCGATCAGCAAATCCGCTTCGTGCGCGCAGGCGAACGCGCCCGGGCACAGGCGCGTGTCCATCACGAACGCGACCACTTGGCCTGGACGCGGTGTGCTCACGTTCTCCAGTCGGACCACGCCGTGAGGTGTCTCTAGTACGCCGTCGGCCTGGAGTTTTCGGACGGCGGGGCCTTGCACGCCTGCTGCGGCGAGTGCGTCCGGCAACATCCGGATGCCGTCGGGCTCGGCGTAGCGGTAGCCGAAGCAGTCGATGCGGTGTTCCAGCGGGTATGCCGACAGGGCGCCACCTAGCGGGCCAGGTACGGAGATCGGCAGCGGGACCAGTTCGGCGCGTTCGTGGAACGACGTCGAGTGCCGCAGGCGGTCGAAGTACTCCTGGCCGGACGCTGGGTAGTGGCAGCGCACCGGGTGCGCGACGCCGTCGAGGGACAGCCGTTGGATGATGCCGGCGAGGCCGAGGCTGTGGTCGCCGTGGAAGTGGGTGACGCACAGGTGCGTGAGTTCGCTCGCCGTCGCCCCGGCGTACATCATCTGCCGCTGGGTGCCTTCGCCCGGATCGAAGAGGATGCCGTCGGCGTCGAAGCGCAGCAGGTAGCCGTTGTGGTTGCGGTGCCGGGTCGGCGTCTGGCTCGCCGAACCCAGCACGACTAGCTCGCGTCGGGACATGACGATCATCTTCGCGCCACGCCCGGGCTCGCCGCCACCGAAATGAACTTCGCGGAAACAGCGGCGGCCGTCCGGGATGACATTCTCCGGACGGCCGCGCGCCGCGAACAATTGCCGCGCGAATTCGTTCGATTACTTTCCGCGAATTCGATCTTCAACCGGCAACGGGAATTGCCAGCGTTTCCCGATACCAGTTCCGGGATTGGGCCAAACGGACGCCGAGTCCCGGTCCGGGGGACACGCCGGTGACTTCCCAGACCTTTCCGCTGTCGTACCAATGGTCCCGGGTGAGCAGCGACCATTGGTGCTCGCTGAGCCACGGCGTGCGTGCCCGGTGCTCGGCGAGCGGCAGGTCGGAATCGGGAATCGGCAGGTCAAGCAGGGTGCAGACGGCCTCGAGCAGCTCGCGGATCCGCACCGGTTTCGGGTCGGCGACGTGGAACACCTCGCCGGGCCTGCCCAGTGCCGGGTCCAGCGCGAACGCGCTGAGCACGGCAGCAAGATCCCAGGACGAGACCACTGATGTCCGCGCCGTGCCGCCCGCGGCCCAGGCGGGCACCGCTTGCAGCCACTTGACCAGCGCCGGGACCACGTGCCGGTCACCGTCGCCGTACACCAGGTGCGGGCGCAAAACGATCCCGCCTGCCGCGCGGACCTGCTGTTCCCCGACCAGCCTGGTGCGGCTGGTGGCCGAGGCGGGCCCGAGGTCCATTGTGTCCTCGGGCTCGCCCCGGTGGTCGCCGTCGCGGTAGACCGCGCAGGTGCTGAGGCTGACGATGCGACGCGTGCCCGCGCGGTGTGCTTCCGCGAGAAGCCGGGCCGTGCCGCGATCGTTGACCTCCGCGCATTCCTCTTCGGTGCCGCCGATCCGGGACGCGGCGTGCACGAGCGTCGAAACGCCCGCGCACGCCCCGGCCAGCCCGGCGGCGTCGGTGAGGTCGCCTCGGTGGATCCGCGCGCCGGATCGCGCGATCCACTCCGGCACCGCACCGCGCGCCAGCACCCGCACGGCGGCGCCGCGGGCGAGCAACGCCCGCAGCACCGCCGAGCCGATGAACCCGGTCGCTCCGGTGAGGAGGATTTCCCCGGTCGTACTGTCCGCCCCCAGGCCGGCAGTCATGACCTGCGCATCGCCAGGATGCCGGTCGCCGCCGCGCGACCCTTCTGCTCCAGCACCACGCGCACCACGCGGGACCCGTCGGCGTCGGGTTCGAGTTCCTCGGCCACCAGCAGGCATTCGGAGTCGAACTCGACGTAGGCGGAGAACTCGAAATCCGAGCGCAACGGCAGCGCGTACGGATCGCCGAGCGTCAACAGCGCCGCCTGCCGCGCGCCCTCCAGCAGCACCATGCCCGGGACATGGTCCACCGAGTGGTCGAACAGCACCGGATGGTCCGGATCGAACTGCAGCGACCAGGTTCCCGGAACCGCGGTGTCCGCGACCAGCACGTCTTCCTCGCGGTCCCGGCCGACGAGCACCGGGTCCACCGTGGGCAGCGCGCGGGCTTGGAACGGCGTCGCCGCGAAGTGGTCGCCGCGCAGCCGGCGGTAGACCGCCGGGGACACGCAGCGCCAGGTCTCCGAAGCGGTGCCGACCAGTTCGTCGTCGCGGAAGCAGCCGAACTCGGCCCGCATGCCGATGAGATTCTTGCCCCGGAACACCGGGTCGTGCGCGCTCGCCCGCAGCACCACGTCGATCGGCCGACCCTCGGTGACCAGCCCTTCGGGGGTGATAGAGCTGGTCTTGCGGTCGGAGATGAACGCGTTGCCGAGCGAAACGCCGTAGGCGCGGTGCGCGATCAGCAGCCCCGCCTGGCGGCAGGTTTCCGCGTACAGCATGGGGTCGTGCGACCCCGGAGCGCACGGGCCGAAGAAGCCGTGCCGGCGCGGCCACTGCGCGCCGACTTCGAACTGGCCCTCGCCCACGATCTTCAGGTCGGTGACGAAAACTTCCGAAACGGCCGCGCGGTGCACGAGATTGCGCGGGATCGTCTGCTGGAAGTCGACCGGGCGGCCGCCCGGCGAACTTTCGCCATCAGTGATGAAGGTTCTTCTGACAGACTCCTCTAACAGCGTACCGACCATGTCGGTCCTCCCAGAAAAAAGTACTTCCCCAGTACCCCCACCACATTTTTAGCGGAAAGGCGCGGACAAAACCATACCTACCTACCGGTTTTTTTCTCTGGCTCCGACGGCCGCAACGGAGGTAGACTGGCGTGTCAGCGCGGCCGTTCCGGGCCCGCGGCTTCCCGAAAGGAGTGCGCAGTGGCTCGCCAGGAACGCGCGGAGCAGACCCGCAAGGCCATCCTCGACGCCGCCGCGTCCAGGTTCGACGCGGTCGGCTTCCTCGGCGCGAGCCTGTCGGACATCCTCGCCGAGGCCGGAGTCACCAAGGGCGCGCTGTACTTTCACTTCAGGTCCAAGGAAGAGCTGGCGGACGCGTTGATCCGCGAGCAGTTCACCGTGTGGGACCCGCTGGCCGGCATCGACGATCCCGGGCTGCAGACCGCCATCGACCTCACCCAGAACATGGGGCACAGCCTGCGTTCCGACGTGCGCGTGCGCGCGGGCATCCGGCTGGTCATCGAGCAGGGCTCGTTCGTCACCCCGGCCGCGAACGCCTACAAGCAGTGGATCGACACCGTGCACGGGTTGCTGCTCGCCGCGAAAGCGGCCGGCGACCTGCGGAAAGAGATCAACGCGCACGATCTCGCGCAGTACGTGGTCGCGTCGTTCACCGGGAGCCAGCTCAGCTCGCAGGTGCTGACCGGGCGGACGGACCTGCACGAGCGGATCACGTTCATGTGGCAGATGATCCTGAACTCGGCGGTCCCGCCCCGGCGGCTGCACCGGTTCGATCCGGCCGGGACTCCCGCCGATTCCGAGTGAGGTCCAGGACAGCGGACCGGGCGGTCGGTTCGCTGTCCTGAAACCGTTGTCGCGCAACGTGTTTCAAGGATCCGCCACGAGCAAAAGGTCGGTCGGCGTTCAGCTGCCAGTCGCCTCCGAGGCCTGCGAACTCACCGGTTGTGCCGCCTCGATCACCCGCCACAGCTCGGAAAGCGTGTTCGCCAGGTCCGTACCGGCCGGGATCGTCCCGCTCGCCGCCGCCGACTCGAGGCCCACGCAGGTCACCAGGACCAGCAGCGCCGCCATGTCCGGGCGGACGTGCGGGCTCAGCTCCCCCGCTCCGTGCGCCGCGGCGATGTGCGCGCGCACCTGCCCCAGCCACGCGCGCACGAACGCGACGAACCGCGGGTCGTTCGAACCCATTTCGCGGGCGAGCCGGAAGCTCGCGCCCACCTTCGCGTCCTCGGCCAGCCAGCTCATCAGCGCCCGGCTCAGGTCGGCCAGCCTGCGCAGATGCGGACGGCGACCGCGTGCTTGCGCGACGTGCTCGTGCAGGACCGCGACCGCGGCCGACTGCACCTCGTCGCACACTTCGTCCTTCGACGAGAAGTGGAAGTACAGGCCGCCCTTGGTGACGCCCGCTTCGCGCGCGATGTCCACCATGCTCGTGGCCGCGTAGCCGTCGCGGTGCAGCAGCACCGCCGCGGCGTCCAGCAGCAGGTGCCTGGTCAGCTCCGCACGGGCCTGTTTCGTCACCGTCTTCCCCATCGTCTCGCGCCGGGAACGGCACGGCGTGCGTTCCGGCCACCCCAGCATGACATACCGACCGCCCGGTTTACCAGAGTTCATGCCCGATTACCTGGCAACACGCGGCATCTCAAGATCGAAACAGACCAACCTCCCGGTTTTTCCTTGAAAACCGACCTCCCGGTTTGCTATGGTCCAGTGGTGGACCCGGCTCGGACCGGCAGGCAGCGGCGCTGGGGGCGCCGCCGGGCGGGTCCGGCGCGAGAGACACCGGAGGGCAGTCATGCTGAACTACGAAATCCTCGGACAGATCAGAGTGAGCGGCCGGCCCGGCGTCTGCGCCCCGCGGGCCCGCAAGATCGAGACCCTGCTGTCCGTGCTGCTGGCGAAGAACAACCAGGTCGTGACCGCCGAGCACCTGATCGGCGAGATCTGGGGCGAGCATCCGCCCTCGCGGGCGAGTGCGGCGCTGTATGTGTACGTGTCGCAGCTGCGGAAACTGTTGCGGGGCACTAATAAGGATGCGGAAGAGAGTCCTGTGGTCACCAGTCCGCGGGGGTATTCGCTGCACGTCGGCATCGACGAGCTTGATGCTGATCGGTTCACTCGGCTTTACGAGCAGGGTCGTACGCTGCATTGGGATCGCAGCTACGGGCAGGCGGCGAAGGTGCTGCGGGAGGCTACGAAACTGTGGCGCGGGCTGGCTTTCGGGGGGTTCATCGATTCTCCTGACGTGCAGGGGTATGCGACCCTGCTTGAGGAGAGCCGGCTTGGGTGTCTTGAGTTGCTGATGGAGACCGAGTTGCTCATCGGGCGGCATCGTGAAGTGGTCGGGCAGTTGTCCGCGCTCGCGAAGGAGCATACGCTTCGGGAGACGTTTACTGAGTATTTGATGACTGCGCTCGCTCGGTCCAATCGGCGGGCTGAGGCGTTGGAGACGTTCGCGTCGGCGCGGCAGAATTTGGTGCAGCAGCTGGGGATCGAGCCGGGGAGTTCGTTGCGGAAGCTGCACCACAGCATTCTTGTCGGGGAGATGTCGGACGCGGTTTGATCCTGTATCCGCGTTTGGGTTGGCCCGGTCTTCCGTCTTGCGGGGGGCCGGGTTCTTTGTGCGCGGCTGCGCCGCGAAAGAGTGGTTGCGTGGGGCACCCCGAAGCTGATTGTGCTGACGGTCTGAGGGTGGTTGTCAAGGCGGGAAAGATGCCTTGACAACCACCCTCAGACCGCAGAGAAGGCTTCGTATCGGGGTGCGGGGGTGGTCTGGGTGCCTCGAACGTTGAGCGAATCGGTGGCGGTTCGCGGGCGGGGCCAGCGCCGCAATGCAGCATTGGGTGCATTGCGACGCACCCGACGCCGCATTGCCGCATTGCGGTGCACCCCGGCAGGCGGGGACGGGCCGTGAAGGACCCCTCGAGGGAATCCCAGTCCCTGAAGGGGCCCCTCACGGACCATCGTCGGCCGTGAGGGGAACCCTGACGGACTCAGAGTCCCTGAAGGTGGCCCTCACGGAACTCCACCATCCCCCTAAGTCCGTGAAGGACCCCTTGGGGGAATCCAAGTCCGTGAAGGTGGCCCTCACGGACCATCGGAGGTCGTGAGGGGAACCCTGAGGGACTCAGAGTCCCTGAAGGTGGCCCTCACGGAACTCCGCCGTCCCCGAAGTCCGTGAAGGGCTCCTTGAGGGAATCTGACCTGGATCCACCGGTGTTTGTGGTGTTGTAGGCCGTGTCTGGACGCGCAGATGCCCTCTGGCCTGGGATGGTTGTTCTTGCGAAGGAAAGACCAATCCGAGCGAGAGGGCATCTGCTGGATGCGATCGTCTCATAGTGCCGCCGCGGTGTCGGCGAGGTTCGACGACTCGAATCTGGTGTCGCATGCGGGGCTGGTGCCGGTGATGCGGCTGGCCCGCGATGCCGGGCTGGGCGAACTGGCCGAGGGGATGCTCACCCTGGGAACGACCGCGGGGTCCAACGCGGGCGCGAAAGTGTCGACGATCGTGGCCGGGATGGCCGCGGGCGCGGACTCCATCGACGGCCTGGACGTCGTCCGCCACGGCGGCATGGCGAGATTGTTCACCGGTGTCAGAGCTCCCTCCACGCTGGGCACGTTCCTGCGCGATTTCACCCCCGGCCACGTCGCCCAGTTGGAGAACGTCACCGGTCAGGCCCTGCGGGGCCTGCTCGCGCGGGTCCCGCTGCTGCCCGGCGCCGGGCAGGTCGCGTTCCTCGACATCGACTCCAAGATCACGCCGGTGTCCGGGCGCGGCAAAGACGGCGCCAAGACCGGCTACACGGGAGCCCTCGGGCTGAACTTCCTCGCCGGATGCCTGTCCACCCCGATCAGCGCACCGGTGATCACCGGGACCCGCCTGCGCGGCGGGCAGGCTCATTCCGCCCGCAACGCAGTCTCGTTCGTGCGCCGCAACCTCGCGGCCGCCCGCGCCTGCGGCGCGACCGGAACACTGGTAGTGCGGCTGGATTCCGGTTTCTACCACGGGGAAATCCTGGCCGCGGTCATCGCCGGCGGGGCCCGGTTCTCCGTCACCGCACCGCAGAACTCCTCGGTCCGCGCCGCGATCGCCGCGATCGACGAGACAGCGTGGACGCGCATCGGCTACGGCCCGCCCTGCCGCGACGACGGACGAGCCGGCACCGCCGAGGTCGCGGAAACCCCCTGCACCGCGTTCACCAACCCGAGCCGCAACGGCCAGTTCATCACCGCCCGCCTCGTCGTCCGCCGCGTCCGCGACACCGCCGCCGACGCCCGCGACGCGACCGGGGAACTGTTCCCCGCCTACCGCTACCAGGCCGTGTTCACCAACACCACGGTCGACACCGCCGCCGCCGAAGCCCAGCACCGCGGCCGCGCCGGAACCATCGAGCAGATCTTCGCCGACCTCAACAACTCCGCCCTGGCGCACTTCCCCTCCGGCCGGTTCCACGCCAACGCCGCCTGGCTCGCCCTCGCCGCGTTCACCCACAACCTCCTGCGCGCCGCGGGCTGCCTCGCCAGCCATTTCCACGCCAAAGCCCGCACCGGCACCATCCGCGCCCAGCTGATCGCCGTCGCCGCCCGCCTCACCCGCACCGCACGCACCACCACCCTGCGCCTGCCGCAACACTGGCCATGGCAAGACAGCTGGCACGGCCTCTTCACCGCCACCCACCGAAAAACCTGACCCGCCCACACCCGCCCACCCCGACCCGAACCAGTGGAAAGCGCTGGTTCGACGACAGCCACCCCACCACCCCCACCCCCCCAACCCGCACCCGCACCGCACGCACCACCACCAGACACCACCACAAAAAACAACCAGTTGATCCAGGTCAGATTCCC
>NZ_PQIA01000120.1 GCF_003385235.1 Amycolatopsis circi
GTCCGTGAAGGGGCCCCTCACGGACTGCGGCTGGCCGTGAGGGGAACCTTCAGGGACTCAGAGTCCGTGAAGGTGGCCCTCACGGATGCGGCGAGGGGTGGGAATTCGGGCTGGGCGGGCGGCGTTGGCGTGAGCGTGGACGTTCCGATTTCCGTGCTGGACCGGTCGCCCGTGCGGCGAGGGCGGGGGACCGCGCAGGCGATTCGGGACACCGTTGCGTTCGCGCGGGACATCGAAGCTCTCGGTTACCACCGATTTTGGGTTTCCGAACACCACGGCGTGCCTGGGGTCGCCGGGTCCGCGCCTGCGGTGCTCGCGTCAGCCGTCGCGGCGGCGACCTCTCGGATTCGGGTCGGGTCCGGTGGCGTGATGCTGCCCAATCATCGTCCGCTCGTGGTCGCGGAGCAGTTCGGGATTCTCGAGTCCTTGTTCCCGGGGCGGATCGACCTCGGGATCGGGCGGTCGGTCGGGTTCATCGAGCCGGTGCGGCGGGCGCTCGGGCAGGGCAAGGACGCGGCCGACGGCTTCGACGACCAGGTTCGCGAGCTTCTTGCGTTCTTCCGTGGCGAGCACGAGGGTGTACACGCGATCCCTGCCGAAGGGCTGTCGGTGCCGGTGTTTCTGCTTGCGACTGGGGCGGGCGCGGACCTCGCTGCGGCGTTGGGGCTGCCGCTGGTGATCGCTCCTGCACATGGTCAGCGTGCGATGGTGGAGGCGATTTCGCGGTACCGCGAAGCGTTCCGGTCCGATGTGGGCGATTCCTATGTCGTTGTGTCGACAGCGGTCGCGGTGGCCGATACTGCGGCGGAGGCTCGGCGGCTGTTGGTTCCCGAGGCTTGGTCCACTGTGTACTCGCGCAGCCATGGCGTGTTTCCGCCGCTTTCGCCTGCGGAGGAGATTTTGGCGTTACCGATGACTGATCGGGAACGCCGCCGTCTTGACGACACGCTGGCCAGTCAGATCAGTGGCACTCCGGATGAGGTTGAGGCACGCCTCGAGGACCTGGTCGTCGCGACTGGGGCGGACGAGTTGCTCATCAGCACCAGCACTTACGATCCGGCCGCGCGCGTCGAATCGTTTGCCGCGCTTGCTGAGTTGACTGCGGCGGAACGGCTTTCGGCCTAGCCGAGGACGATCGGCAGCTTCTCCGTCAACGACCCCAGCGCCGCCTTTTCGCTGTCGGTTGCGGCACGGCGGCCGGTCGCGATCAGGAGTGCGCTTTGGTCGTCCAGTGACGATGGCAGGGGCGAACCCAGCGCCGCCCCCACTGTCCGACGGGTCGCAGCCAGGCATTCCGCGTCTGGACCGTCCACTCCGGACAGATGCATGACCAGGTCCAGGTGGTGCAGCGTGGCTTCCACGACGTAGGTCTCGAAATAGTCCGCGACCGTCAGCACGTAATCGCGGGTTTCGACCTTCGACGCCGGATCCGCCAGCTTGGCCGCGCGTCCGGCTGCCTGGGCTAGGTCGTCGAAGTGGTGTGCCAGCCAGGCGGTGGAGCCGTAGCTGACTGCCGCGCGGCGGGTGAAGAGGCCTTCGTCGTCCATGCCGGTCGGCAGGTCGGAGCCGATTTCCCAGTATTGGGCGGCGGTGTGCGTCGGCTCCGCTTCGGTCGGGGTCGCGAGCGTGATCAGGATGTCCTGCGCGTCGATGACCAGGTGGAACACCAGGTCCTGCACCAGCCAGCCGGTACAGCCTGACGGGGCCAGCCACTGCCCGCCTTCAAGCGATTTCACAGCGTTCTGAAGTGCGTTCCAGGAGCGGAAGAAGAGGTCCACGACGGCACTTTAGCGATCACGAACCCGCGCGGCATCCGGTTTTACAGTCGTAGCAACAACTCAGTCAGCAGCCGCTGAGCCGGATCAGTCAGGTCGATGCCGGACACCTCCGACGCTCGGCGCACCCGGTAGCGCACGGTGTTCGGGTGGATGTTCAGTGAGCGCGCGGCCGTGCGGACGTCGCCGAAGGCGTTCAGGTACGCCAGCACCGCGGGCACCAGAATGTCGCCGTGGTCGGCGTCGTGGGCGCGCAGCTCGGCGAGTCGTGGGTCGCGCAGCCGAGGCTGATCTCCCAAGTAGGACAACACTTCCGACAACAACACATCGGCCCGGACGTCGGCCAGTGACGCGACGTCGGACGGCCAATGACCGCGCGTCATCGCCATCAGCACCCGGTCGGCGTCGCCGCGCGACAACGCGGCGTCGGACAGGCTCGGCACAATTCCGCCGAGTGCGGCGCTGACCGGTGCGTCGAGGTGTTTCCTTGCCGCGCCAACGATTTCCTTCGCCAATGCCAGCACTGCAGCATCCGAATGCTCCGGCAAATCCGGCAGCAACGCGTACACCCGGCCGCCGAGGACGCTCACGAGTGCGGTCCGCCGGTAGGCCGCCGTGTGCACGGCGATCAGGTGCACCAGTTCGGCCCGGCGCAGCAACCGGTCCGAAGCGGCGGTCGGCTGCTGTCGCGAGAGCGTGAATGCCAAAACTTGCGCTGGGCGCGCCGGATCGGCACCGATGTCGTCCGCGACGGACTCGGCGTCGACGCGTCCTTCCAGCAATCCGGCCAGGAGGTCCTCGCGCAGCCGCAGTTGCGGATCGGGCAGCGTTCGCGCGCGGATCAGTTGCGGGGCAAGCGTTCGGCTCGCGCCGAGCAGTGCTACCTCGGCTTGTTCGGTAAGCGGCTGCGCGCCTTCCTGAACCCAGATCGTGCCGAGCGGCTGCGATCCGGCGTGGATCCCGGCGGCGATGCGCCGGCGAATCCCCAGCTCCGGACGCTCGTCCACGCGCACGATTCCTTCGCCGGCCCGCAATCGCTGGTAGACGCCCCATTCGCGGAGGATCGCGAGGTACCGTTCCGGCCCTTCGCGGCCCAAGATCGACAACCGGCGCAGCTCGTCGACCTCGTCTCCGGCTCTTGAATACGCCAGCACGCGGCTCGCGGTGTCCTCGATGCTGACCAGGCCGCCGGTGAGCGTCGCGACCGTCTGGGCCAGCGCGAACAGGTCGCCGAGCACCTCGCCGGTTTCCGCTTCGCCGCCCGCGCGGGCCGCGTCGACCACCCCGCGAGCCAGCGCCTCGACCTGCTCCCACCGCGCTTCCGCGCCGACCGTCAGCAGCGCGACACCAGCGTCCGCCGCGACGTCCGTGCCGCCTTCGCCCTTCACTGCCACCGCAGCCGCTCCCGCGCGTCCGGCCGCTCGGATGGCCGCGGCCGCTGACCGGCCTCGCGCGCCGATCACCAGGACCAGGTCGCCGGGGTGCGTTTCGGGCGGGTCCTCGGGATCGAGGATCACCACGTCCTGCACCGGAACGCCCAGGCCGCGCGGCGCGACGAGCACCCGAACGAGCGGTTCGCCGAGCGTCGCGAGGACGTGCCGCAGCGAGGCACCGGCGAAGGGTTCGGCAACCGTCATCGCGTAGGCCGATCGGACAAAACCATATGGGCGATTCTAGCCGCTTGAACAAACCCCTGAGCGCCGCGCAGCGTTATCTTTCGGGCAACCGACGAGTAAGCCAACGAGGGAGCCGCCGTGGACGCCGTGACCCAGACCCCCGCCCCGAAGAACGAGCCGGTGCTGACGTACGCACCGGGAAGCGCCGAGCGCGCCGAGCTGGAGGGTGCGCTGAAGAAACTGGGTCAGGCCGGTCCCGTCGACCTGACGGTCACCGTCGGCGGCGAGCAGCGCGCGGGCGGCGGCGAGAAGATCGACGTCGTCCAGCCGCACAACCACGGCCACGTCCTCGGCACCATCCAGAGCGCCACGAAGCAGGACGCGACCGACGCGATCGCTGCCGCTTCGAAGGCCGCTCCGGAGTGGCGCGCGCTGTCCTACGACGACCGCGCGGCCATCCTGCTGCGCGCGGCCGACCTGCTGACCGGCCCATGGCGCGCGACGCTGAACGCGGCCACCATGCTCGGCCAGTCGAAGACCGCGACGCAGGCCGAGATCGACTCCGCGTGCGAACTCGCCGACTTCTGGCGCTTCAACGTCGAGTTCGGCCGCAGCATCCTGGACCAGCAGCCGGTCAGCTCGCCGGGCGTCTGGAACCGGATGGAGCACCGTCCGCTCGAGGGCTTCGTGTACGCGATCACGCCGTTCAACTTCACCGCCATCGCCGGCAACCTGCCCACCGCGCCCGCCCTGATGGGCAACACCGTGCTGTGGAAGCCGTCGCCGACGCAGAGCTTCGCCGCGCACCTGACCATGCGGCTGCTCGAAGAGGCCGGCATGCCGCCGGGCGTGATCAACCTGCTGCCGGGCGACGGCAAGGCCGTCTCCGAGGTCGCGCTGACGCACCGCGACCTGGCGGGCATCCACTTCACCGGCTCCACCCCGACCTTCCAGCACCTGTGGGGCACTGTCGGCGCGAACATCGCAGGGTACCGCAGCTACCCGCGTCTCGTCGGCGAGACCGGCGGCAAGGACTTCGTGCTCGCGCACCCGTCGGCCGATATCGACGTGCTTCGCACTGCGCTTGTCCGTGGAGCGTTCGAGTACCAGGGCCAGAAGTGCTCCGCTGCTTCGCGTGCGTACGTTCCGCGCAGCATCTGGGAGCAGATGAAGGACGGCCTTGCCTCCGAGACCGCCGCGATCAGCTACGGCGACGTCACCGACCTGTCGCACTTCGGCGGCGCTGTGATCGACCGTCGCGCCTTCGACAAGCACGCCTCGCTCTTCGAGCGCGTGAAGAACGACAGCGAGGTCGAGATCCTCGTCGGCGGCACTGCGGACGACAGCGTCGGCTACTTCGTGCAGCCGACCGTCCTCGTGTCGACGAACCCGAAGCACGAGATCTTCAGCACTGAGTACTTCGGGCCGATCCTGTCGGTGTACGTGTACGAAGACGCTGAGTTCGACTCGGTGCTGAAGCTGGTCGACGAGACCGCCTCGTACGCCCTCACCGGTGCCATCATCGCGAACGACCGCACGGCCGTCGCGAAGGCGTCGCAGGCGCTTCGGTTCGCCGCGGGCAACTTCTACGTCAACGACAAGCCGACCGGCGCTGTCGTCGGCCAGCAGCCGTTCGGCGGGGCGCGCGCCTCGGGCACGAACGACAAGGCCGGTTCGGTCTTCAACCTGCTCCGCTGGACGAGCCCGCGCTCGATCAAGGAGACGTTCGTGCCGCCGACCTCCGTGCGCTACCCGCACCAGGGCTGAGAAGGAGACACCGCCATGCTGCGTGCCCCGTTGCTCGCCGCCGCTCGTTCGCGGCGGATGCGTGCGCTGATCGAAGCGGTACCGGTCACCCGGTCCGTGGTGCGCCGGTTCGTGTCCGGCTCGGCTACCGCCGACGCCGTGCGCGCCGCACGGGAATTGGCCGCCGACGGCCGGAAGATCACCATCGACCACCTCGGCGAAGACACCACTGACGCCTCACAGGCCACCGCTACGGTGCAGGCGTACGAGGAGTTGCTGACGGCGCTGTCCGAACAGGGTCTTGCGAAGGGCGCGGACGTTTCGGTGAAGCTGTCCGCGGTCGGGCAGTTCCTGCCGGGTGACGGCGAAGGCGTCGCGCTCGAGAACGCGCGCAAGATCTGCGCGGCGGCCGACGCGGTCGGCGCGACGGTGACGCTCGACATGGAGGACCACACCACCACGGATTCGACGCTCGGCATCCTTCGCGAACTGCGCGCCGAGTACCCGTGGGTGGGCGCGGTGCTGCAGGCATACCTGCACCGCACCGAGCAGGACTGCCGCGAGCTGTCCGGTCCCGGGTCGCGCGTGCGGCTGTGCAAGGGCGCTTACGCCGAGCCGGAATCGGTGGCGTTCCAGGACAAGTCCGAAGTGGACAAGTCCTACGTGCGCTGCCTGCGGGTGCTGATGGCGGGCAAGGGTTACCCGATGGTGGCCTCGCACGACCCGCGGATGATCGCGATCGCCGGCAAGCTCGCGGCCGACGCCGGGCGCGCGAACGGCGACCACGAATACCAGATGCTGTACGGCATCCGGCCCGAGGAGCAGAAGCGGCTCGCCGGCGAAGGCGAGACGATGCGCGTGTACGTGCCCTGCGGCGACGAGTGGTACGGCTACTTCATGCGCCGGCTGGCCGAGCGGCCGGCGAACCTCGCGTTCTTCCTGCGCGGGCTCGTCACCCGGTCCTGATCCACTGCGAAGGCCCGGCACCCTGGTGGGTGCCGGGCCTTCGTGTTTCCCCGGGTAGTGCGCCTGCGTTGGCTGGGCTCAGGCCTGCTCGGCTTCTTGCGCGGCAGCGGCCTTGCGCACCTCGTCCATGTCGACCTCGCGGGCCTGGCGGATGAGGTCTTCCAGCGCGGCTTCCGGAAGGGCGCCGGGCTGGGAGTAGATGAGGGTCTTGTCGCGGATCACGGCGAGCGTCGGGATCGAGCGGATGTTGAACGCCGCGGCGAGCTGCTGCTCGGCTTCGGTGTCGACCTTGGTGAAGGCGATGTCGCCGTGCTTTTCCGACGCCTTCTCGAACACCGGTGCGAACTGGCGGCACGGGCCGCACCAGCTCGCCCAGAAGTCGATCAGGACGAACTCGTTGTCGGTCACGGTCTGGTCGAAGTTGTCCGCGGTCAGTTCCACTGTGCTCATGCGCGGTTCAACGAACGAGCCGGGTGGGGAATTCCCCGGGGCGCGGTAGCGTCCTGGTGGGTGTCCGACACAGTCTTGGAGGTTTGAGGTGGCTGACGGGATCTTGGGACGGATCGACGAGCTGATCGCGGAGGAGAAGGAGCTGCGCGACCGGGCGATCGGGGTCGGGTTGTCCTCGGACGACCGGGAGCGGTTGCGCCGGGCCGAAGAGGCGCTGGACCAGTGCTGGGACCTGCTGCGGCAGCGGCGGGCGCGGGTCGAGTTCGACGACGATCCGGACGAGGCTTCGGTCCGGTCGGTCGGCGAGGTCGAGGGGTACCGGCAATAGCTCTTCGTTCTGCCAAAAGCTAACTGTTAGCTTTTGGTAACCGGCCAGGTTTTGTGGCTGATAGCATCCGCGGATGACTGAGCCGTCCGGGCGGCGCGAGCGCAAGAAGGCTGCGACCCGCCAGAAGATCGCCGACACCGCGCTTCGGCTGTTCCTCGAACGCGGGTACGACGAGGTGGGCATCCGGGACATCGCGGCCGAGGCCGACGTCGCCGTGACCACGGTCTTCTCGCACTTCTCCTCGAAGGAAGCGCTGGTCTTCGAGCAGGACTCGACCTTCGAGGGGAGCCTTCGGGGAGCGGTCGAGGGGCGGGAGCCGGCGGAGTCGCTGATCCCGGCGTTGCGGGGCGAGATCCAGGCGCTGGTGCGGCATTGCACCGCGGAGAGCGTCGCGCCGGTCTGGCGGATGATCGACGGGTCGCCGGCGCTGCGGGAGTACGAGGAATCGATGCGGCTGCGGCACGCGGAGTCGCTGGCGGCGGCGATGGCTGCCGATCCCGGGCTCGGACGGACTCCGACGGCGTGCCGCGCGATCGCCCGGTTCGTGGTCGACGCCTATTCGGTGGCCCGCGAAGCGGCTGACCCGGAGGCCGCGGTGGACGAGGTTTTCCGGATGATCGAGGCGGCTTGGGCGGCTGCCAGTCCTGCTGCGTCCCGTTAGGACGATCCTTGCGCGCCGAATCGTTCCGGGTTCGCGTCTGGGCCGCGCTGTTCGGTCGCGAGTGGCGAAATTCGGTGCCGTACCGGGGTTTTCGATACTCCCGGTGAGATCTTCGGTCTCAGGTGGGGGAGCGGATCCCACTGGGTCGAGTGATGCGCTCTCGAACACTTGTTCGAGATACTGGGTGGGTGTTCGAAACGACTTCGGCGGGGCAGCCCCGGTCCCGCCCGCTCAGACCACAGCGGGGCCAAGGGCAGCTCTACCGGATCACTCGGCTGCTGCGCGGCGGATGGCGGCGATATCTCGGCGAGATGGAACCGTTCGACAGACGCGCGGCGGAAACCTCAAGGCGTGCGGGTAACGGCGCTTGCTCAGCCGGTCGGTCCCTAAGCCGGGCAGAGGGTGCCGCTGTCCGGGATCTTGCCGTCGATCAGGAAGGACTGAGCGGCGGCGGTGACGCAGGAGGACTGGCCGACCGCGCCGTGCGCGACGCCTTGCCACGTGACGGTCACGGCGCTGGGCATCTGGTCCGCGGCCCGGGTGGTGCCGATCTGCGGCGTCACCGGGTCGGTGGCGGTGGCGGCCACCATGATGGGCGGGGCGCCCGGCGCACCGGCGGGAGGCAGCGCCTCGCGGCGGACCGGCCAAGCGCCGCACCAGGCGAGTTCCTGGGCGACGGCTGCGCCGAACTGCGGGTATTTCGCGCGCATTCCCGCCGCGGTGCGGTCCAGCTGATCGGCGGGCAGCCGGGTGGTCGAGTCGTTGCACCGGGTCGCGATGGTGCCGCCGATGCGCGACGTGCGTCCGCGGACGTCCGCGACGATCGGATTCGCGAAGCCGGCCAGCGCGGTGATGTCGCCGTTCTTCGCGGCGTTCAGCGCGTCGGCGAGGGCCGGCCAGTTCGAACGGTCGGCGAGCGCTTGGTACACCGCGTAAGTCGCCACGCCCGGGCTCATCGTCACACCGTCGTCAGTGTCCACAGGGGACGTACGGAGTCGATCGGTCACCGTCTTCAGCGCGGCTTTCGCATCGCCCAACGGGCAGTTGCGGGCGGCGCAGTCCGCGGAGAAGGCGTCGAACGTCGACTGGGTGCCAGCGGCCACCGCGTCGAGCACGGCCGCCCGGTCCTCGCCCGGGTCTGGAATGCCGTCCAGCACCATGCGGCCCACCTGCGCCGGATAACGCACCGCGTACTCCGAAAGCACCTTCGAACCGTCGCCGCGGCCGAGCGCGTTCAGCCGGTCCAGGCCCAGTTGCTTGCGCAGCTGGTCGAGGTCTCCGGCGGTGCGCCAGCTGTCCAGCGCGGTCTGCGCGGTGTCGAGGTCGAGCGCGCACTGCTGACCTGCCCGGCGGGCCGCGTCGAGCACCTCGCCGAGGCCGCCTTCCGCCGGGTCCGCGCCCAGCAGGTCGGAACGCACCTCCAGCGGCACGCACTGCACTCCGCCGGACAGCCCGGTGCCGCGCCGGTCCACGCCGATCAGCGAGAACTTCTTGAGGAACTCCGGCGGCAGTTTCGTCGCCAGGCGCGCGGCGAACAGCGAGCCCGGCTCGCCGCCGACGTCGTTGACCACCACGAGCGGGATCGGGCCGTCGCCTGCCTTGAGCACGAGGATGCGGGCGAGCAGATGCTGCGAGTCGTCGGGCGCGTCGAGCGGGGAAGTCAGGCGCGCGCAGCTGAGGTGCAGCGAATCGGGCAGCGCCGGAGCGGCCATCCGCTGCCGGGTGTCCGCGTCGCAGTTGGCCCACCGCAAGGCGGACTTCTTGGGCTCGGCCAGCGGCGGCAACGGCACCGCGGCAGCGCTCGGGGGCGGCGCGGTGGTAGCGCGCCCGTCGTTGTCGATCACCGCGGGCCGCACGGAGGGCCCGCTGGTGCACCCGGCCAGCAGGAGCACTCCCAGCGTCGCCGCCACCAGCCGGGCGCGCGAACGGAAACGGCTGGGGGAACGGCGGTGCACGGGCTGATCCTCACGTCTGCTCGGCGGAACTCTCGGACGAGCTTGGCACGCGTGGTGTGGGAAGCCAGTGAGCGGGTCCTGCGGCGTGTCCGGTCCACGCTGGTCCGGGCGGCCCGGGTCCGGTCAGCGGGTCCGCACGACCTCGCCCCGGAACACCGCCGACAGGTCGTAGCGCGCCGGCTCGTCCAGCTGCGAGTAGCCGCACGACGACGGTTCCCGGTCCGGCCGCCAGCGCGCGAACTGGGCGGTGTGCCGGAAGCGCGACGGATAGCCGCCCTCCGTGTGCTCGTACGAGACCTCCACCACGCGCTCCAGCCGCAAGGGCACCCACGGCTGTTCCTTCGACCGCCAGCGTGTGATTCCGCCCGGGATCCGCTGTCCTTCGCGGACCGCGTCGCCCAGCCACGGATGTCCTTCGCCGTCAGTGATCAGCGGGGCCAGCTCCTGCGCCAGCTCGCGGCGGCGCGCGACCGGGAACGAACCGACCACGCCGACGTGGTGCAGCAGTCCGTTGTCGTCGTACAGGCCCAGCAGGAACGAGCCGACCGCCTCGCCCGGTTCGCCGTCCACGTGCCAGCGCAGGCCCGCCAGCACGCAGTCCGCGGTGCGGGAATGCTTGTATTTGAACAAAACCCGCTTGCCTGGCGAATACGGCTCGCTCAGCGGCTTGCCGATCACGCCGTCCAGCCCGGCTCCCTCGAACAGCTCGAACCAGTGCCGCGCGATTTCCGGATCGGTCGTCGCCGGCGTCAGCGCGATGCCCGGCAGCGACTCGAGCCGTTCGCGGCGCGCCGAGGTCGGCTCGTCCAAGAACGACTCGTCGCCCAGCGCGAGCACGTCGAAAGCCACGAACTGCGCGGGCGACTGTTCGGAGAGCAACTGGACGCGGCTTTCCGCCGGGTGGATGCGCTCGGTCAGCGCGTCGAAGTCGAGCTTGCCATCGCGGGCAACCACCAGTTCGCCGTCGAGCACGACCCGTTCCGGCAGGGATTCCCTGAGCGCGGCGAGCACCTCCGGGAAATAGCGGTTCAGCGGCTTCTCCGCGCGCGACTGCAGGGTGATCTCGTCGCCGTCGCGGAAAACCAGGCAGCGGAACCCGTCCCACTTCGGCTCGAACAGCAGGCCGCCGGAATCGGGGATCGCTTTCGCCGGCTTCGCCAGCATGGGCTTGATCGGTGCCTGCACAGGGAGGGCCATGCGGGCATTCTGGGCGAAACGCGGGATCAGCGCACGCGTGCCGAGCCGGTCGTGTCGAGTTCGAGCCGCACCGCGGTCGGCAGGGTCTCAACGCCGAGCGATTCCCTGGCGCGGGTCAGCACATACGCGTCGAGGTCTTCCCACACCCGCCGGACTTCCGTGTCCTCAGCCAGCCAGAGCGTGATCCGCAACGCCGGTTCAGCCACCGTGCCCACGGACCGGACGCGCGCCCGAGCGACCCCGGCAACGCTCTCCGCGTCCGCTTGCACCGCCCCGGCCAGCGCTCCGGCGGTGACAGTCAGCTCCTCGCCGACCGTCTCGTCGAGCTTCAGGTCCGGACGGCGTTCCGGGCGCAGCGAACGGAAAAACCACCACAGCCCGAACACCAGCAGCAGCACCCCGAGCACGACCGCACCGATCCGCGCGTACAGCGCGTGGTCGCCGAGCCAGCCGACTGCGATCGGGTCGAGCACCGGCCGGTGCCCCCGGAACTGCCCGAGCCATCCCATGCCGACCACCAGCGCACCGGCACCAGCCAGCAATCCGAGCACGCCGACCAGGGAGGTCAGCGTGCGCTCGGCACCGTGCGAACGGCCTTGCGCGCGACGCGCCGCGGAAGCAGCCATCACCGGTCCTTCGGAGAGTCGACGACCACAGACACCTTCGGGCGGCGCTGAAGCGGGAGATCGTCCAGTACTCCTGAGACGGTCTCCAACAGCCGCGGCCGCAGCTGTTCCTCGTTTTCCAGCCGGCTCGTCGCGCGCACGCGCACCTTGCGGGAGCTGGCTGTCACGGACGCGCCGCGCACGTTGTCCTCCGCGCGCACCGCCAGCCCGACCAACCGCGCGAGCGCTCGCGGCGAAGTGCTCACCGTGATGCCGTCGGCGGGATCGGTCATTCGCACCGCGCGATCGCCCGCGCCGAGCGCCAGCAACAGGAGCACGAGCCCGGCGAGCACCGCGATCCCGGCGGCGATCCGGACCGGCGTGCTGCTCCAGTCCAGCTCGGCGATGCGGGTCTTCCACCGCGGCCACGGCACGAGCAGCGGTTCCTTGCCGGGCTGCCACCAGGCCCACCCGACCTCGAGCGCCAGCAACGCGCCGCCGGCCGCGACGGCCAGACCGAGCAACGTGGACAGAAGACGGACGAGGACGCGCATCATCGCACCCTCGGCGGCACGTCCGGCAGCAGCGCGGTGACCGTCACCGCGACCGAACGCACGTGATAGGAGGTGATGCGTTCGACCTCTTCGACGACCTTGGCGCGCACCTGCCCGGTCACTTCCCGCACCGGAGCCGGATAGCGCAGCGCGAGATCGAGGGACAGCTCCACGTCGTTGTCCGATCCGCCGACCTTGGCGGACGCACCGGAGGTCCCGGTGCTGACGCCCGCGACGCGGCGCTCGGTGAGCATCGTCCCGGGCACCAGGTCGGCGGCGTGCTGCGCGACCTTGCGCACCACGGCGTGCGCGATGGTCAGCGAACCGCGCTCGGCGGGCTCCGGAAGGTCGCTGCGGGACGGCCCTGCCTCGACCGCCCGGGTCACTTGTCTCGGCCCTTCCCGAACAGGTCGCCGAGGTCGAGTTCGCCGTCGAGGACCCGGCCGACCACGAGCCCGATGATGCCGACCGCGAAGGTCACCAGGAAAGCGGTGAACCCCTGGGTGGCGGCCAGGCCGAGAATCAGCCCGGCGAGGATCCCGGTCTGCGTAGCGTTCAACGTGCGCCCTCCTGGGATTGCGTGCTGCGGCGATTGAGGTTGATGCCTGATTGACGTGCTGCGGTGCTTGGTTCGGCGCTGCTGGCGGGTCCGTGACCGGCGTGGCGAGTACGTTCGCGGCTGCTGCTTCGCCTTGCTCGGTGCTTCGGAGTGCCGGAGCTGGCGCGCTGTCGCTCGGCCCTTCCGCGAAACCCAAGTCGGCCTGGCCGCCGTCGGTGCCCTGCGCTCCGGCGCACCGGCGATCACCCGGTCATTCGACTCGGCTCGACTCGGGTTCGTCTTCTTCGCCGGGCAGGTGGACGTCGTTGACCGAGATGTTGACCTCGATCACCTCGAGTGCGGTGATCTGCTCGACCGAGGTGATGACGTTGCGCCGCACGTCGCGCGCGACCTCCGCGATCCGCGCGCCGTATTCGACGACGACGTCGAGGTCGATCGCGGCCTGCTTCTCACCGACCTCGACCGAGACGCCCGCGGTGGAGGTCGCGCCCGAGCCCGGGATCCGGTCGCGGATAGCTCCGATCGCCCGAGAGACCCCGCCGCCGAGTGCGTGCACGCCCGCGACCTCGCGCGTCGACAACGCCGCGATCTTCTGCACGACCAGCGACGAAATCGTGGTGCGCCCGGCGGTGTCCGTCTGCTCGAGCGACGTCAACGCGGCAGACGGAACAGCCGTCGGGACATCGGGCCGGTTCGGGGTCGGCATGGTTCCTCGCTCCCTGTATGCGGACATGGCGCGTCCAGTGTCGCCGCGAGCGGCCCGCGGCGCCGGAGACGTGCCCGCCCGAACGACCTCCCGACCGGGCGAATACTCACGCGGCATCCCTCGAATGGGTGAGTCTGCGCGCTGTCCGCGAGGCGGCAGACGGGAGTTTGGGCTGCTAGTCCGCACGCCGGTGATCGACCACGCTCGGTCCCGTCCGCCGCCGCTCGCCGCAGTCTGATGGCACCGTTCGGCCCAGAGCCACGGTGTCGGGCCGCCGCTGGTGCCGCGACTCAGCCCAGCGCGGCTGTTCGAGGCCAGATACTTCGTCCTGCCCCGGAGCCAGCCTCGCAGCCTCGCCCGCCGCAGTGGTGTCAGGCCAGCCGCTTCGTCGTGCCCCGGAGGCAGCCTCGCAGCTTCGCCCGCCGCAGCGGTGTTGTCAGGCCAGCCGCTTCGTCGCGGCCCGCGGCGAGCGCCGCAGCGCGGCCCAGCGCGGGTAGTGCCAGACCAGCCACTTCTTCACCGCGTGCGCCGAGTCAGCGCCGCAGTGCGGCTCGGCGCGGGGGTGTCCGGCCCACCGCTTCACCGCTCGCACTGCGGCCAGTGACGCAGCCGGATCCATCATCGCAGCGCCGGACCAGCAACGCGGCCCGGTGACAGTCACCACACGCGCCCCGCCGCACCCAACGCGCCTGCGGCCGAAGGCGGCTCCGACCGGGGGATTTGTCGCGTCCGGGCGTGCTGAGGCGAGCCGAGCCCGCCGGGGCAGTCCGGATAGGCTTTCCGACCATGCCCGCAGCTGCGCTGACCGACCGGTTTCCCGAGCTTGGGGCCGACGAGCTGATCGCGTCCCTCGTCCCGCCGCCGCGGTTTGGCGAGGCTCGGTTTTCCACTTACCTTCCCAACCCGGACGAGCCCAGCCAGGCGGCCGCGGTCGAGGCGTGTTCCGCGTTCGCTTCGCGGATCGGCGCGGCCAAGGCCAAGAAGTCCCGGCTGCGGTCGCTCTTCGGCGGCGGGGCGGCGATTCCGGACGGGCCGATGGGCCTCTACCTCGACGGCGGCTTCGGCGTCGGCAAGACCCACCTGCTCGCCTCGACCTGGCACGAGACTCCGGGGCCCAAGGCGTACGGGACGTTCGTCGAGCTGACCCACCTCGTCGGTGCGCTCGGGTTCGCGAACGCGGTCGCGCGGCTGTCCGAGCACCGGCTGCTGGCGATCGACGAGTTCGAACTCGACGATCCTGGCGACACCACGTTGGTCAGCCGGTTGCTACAGGAACTCACCGACGCGGGCGTCTACGTCGCGGCGACCTCCAACACCCTGCCGGACAAACTCGGTGAGGGGCGGTTCGCGGCGGAGGACTTCCTGCGCGAGATCCAGGCGTTGTCGCGGAGGTTCGGCGTTGTGCGGGTCGACGGGCCGGATTACCGGCACCGCGGGCTGCCGGATGCGCCGCCGCCGGTCAGCGACGACGAGATCGACGCCTCCGCGGCCGCGCACGAAGGGTCCACTGTGGACGAATTCGGCGCGTTGACGGCGCATCTCGAGCGGCTGCATCCCTCGCGCTACGGGAAGCTGCTCGCCGGGGTGCGGCGAGTGCACCTCAAGCACGTGACGCCGGTGCCGGACCAGATGGTCGGGCTGCGGCTGGTCGCGTTGGCCGACCGGCTGTACGACCGGGCGATCCCGGTGGTCGTGTCCGGCGTGCCGCTGCCCGAGCTGTTCGGCGAGGAGATGCTGAACGGCGGTTACCGCAAGAAGTATCTGCGCGCGATCAGCCGGTTGACGGCTCTGGCGCGCGACGCGGTGACAGCGCCGCCCGCAGCGCGGTGACCACGGCGGCGGCGAAGCAGACGCCGCCGGCGATGTCCGTGAGGTAGTGGTAGCCGAGGCCGATCATACCGACGGCCGCGCAAGCGACCAGCACCGCGCCTACCACGACGGCGACCGCTTTGAACCGAACCAGCAGCACCACGACGGTGAGCACGGCTACCAGGCTGACGGTGTGGCCGCTCGGGTAGACGAGCGTGCCGCTTTTCCAACGGTCGAACACGGGTTTCAGCGCCCAGCTGTTGAGCGCGATCGCGACGAAGGGGCCTGCCACGGCGAGTAATGCGTCAAGCCGGTTGCGCCGATAGAGACAGATTCCGGCGATGACGACGACGGCGGGGATCAGCACGTACGGCTCGGTGGGCAGCACGAGCGTGTTGAGCAAACCCGGGTTCAGCTTCGAGGCAGACCTCTCGGCCCATTGGTCCACAGTGCCCGGTGCGTACGGCGCGACGAGCAGTCCCAACACAAGCGTGGCGAGCGCGCAGAGCGCGGCGAAGAGGGCGAGAGCCCGCCTGGCGGTCACGGCGCGAAGCCTAGTCACATTCATGGTGGCGCGCGGGTCCTCCTTTCGGCACTGGCGATCGGAGGAGCAAAAACCAATGGGGGACATCGAGATCCACGGGACTGTCGCGGACGGATTCGACACAGTCCGCGACGAGTTCGCCACGGCGGCCGAGGCGAGCGCGGGCGTGCAGTTGGCGGTCCGCGTGCATGGGCGGCTGGTGGTTGATCTCTGGGCTGGCGACGTCACGGGGGAGACGTTGACCGGCGTCTACTCGTCGACCAAGGGGGCGACGACGCTCGTGGTGGCGTTGCTCGTGCAGGACGGCGTTCTGGACCTGGACGAGCCGGTCGCGCGTCACTGGCCGGAGTTCGCTGCCGCGGGCAAGGGCGGAATCACGGTGCGAGACGTGCTGAGCCACCGTTCCGGAGTGATCGGGGCGGACGGCGGGCTGTCCGCGGAGGAACTCGCGGACGATCAGGCGATTGCTCGAAGGCTGGCCGGGCAGCGGCCGTTCTGGCGGCCGGGATCTGCCTACGGCTACAGCGGATTCGCCGGATTCTCGGTCGTCGCGGAGGTGGTCCGGCGGGCCACCGGGAGGTCGGTGCAGGAGCACTTCGAGGAGAGAGTGCGCGAGCCGTACGGCCTCGACTTGTATCTCGGGCTGCCAGAGCAGGAAGAGCACCGCTACCGCGAGGTGCGGGCGGGGGAGGCGAGCGCGGAGGAGCTTGCGGCATTCCAGGCGCACGTTCCGGGGCCGTACAGCCTGGGCGGTATCGGTTACGGGCTCGACTCGACGCCGCCGCTCGACCAAGTGGCGTTCGTCAACACTCGCCGGGTGCGGGCGCTCGGACAGGTTTCCGCTGGTGGGGTCGGCAGCGCGCGTGGGTTGGCCGGGCTGTACGCGGCCGCGGTGTCCGGTTTGGACGGACGACCGCCGTTGCTCGAACCCGGCACGCTCGGCGAGTTCGCCATGCTCCATTCGACCGGCCGTGACCTGGTGACTGGGGACGCTGGCCAGTACGCGCTCGGGTTCCAGGCGAAGGGGCTGCGGTATCCGTTCCTCAGCGCGAATGCGTTCGGGCACAACGGATCCGCCGGGTCCGAGTCCTTCGTGGACCCGCGCAGTGGCATCGCTTTCGGCTATACGCGACGGCAGTTCTCCGCGACGTGGTCCTATCCGGAACACGACCGGCTGGCCGCGGCGGTCCATGCGGCGGCCAGCCGGTGAAAGCCGGGTAATCGCCGTGCTGCGATGCTTGTCCCATGTCGCTGTTCTCGCGCCGTCCGGCCGAAACCCCGTCCGGCCCGTTCCGCTTCCGGATCTCCGGGATCTACCAGATCCCGACGCGCGGAGTCGTGGTCACCGGAACGGTCACTGACGGCACCGTCCAGGTCGGCGCGAACGCGGTCGTGCGGCTGCCCGGCGGCGTCCGCGAGGTCGTGGTGACGAGGATTGAAACAGCGCGCCGCAAGCGGCCGTCGGCGGAAGCCGGTGCGGAGGCCGGGCTTTATCTGTCCGGCCTCCGCACCGCCGACATCCCGACCGTGCCGGGCGGCGACGGACGGCAGCAGGACAACACCGGCCTGGACGGCGTCGAGGTGACGTCCGCCTGAATGGACACGCTGTGTGACCGCCCCCATGTGGTGTCTTCACGCGGAGTGCAGTAAACACACCAATTGTGCTCAATTCACCAGAACCGCGGCGTTCTCCGGCGATCCGGCTGATCCGGTTCCTGCGGCTGGTGTACGCGCTGCCGCTCGGGCTCGCCATCGCCGGCGTCGTCGGAGGCTTCGTCCTCGACTATGGCTGGTACATCGCGGCCGCGTCGATCGGCCTCGGTCTCTCCATCCTGGTGCTGACGCTCGGCAGCGCCGACCGGTCGCTGCGCGGGACCGCCTCCCCGCAGGGCATGCGCTTCGTCCAGCAGCACGGCGACCGCGCGCTCGCCAAGATCGAACGCCTGAAAACAACCGGGACGCAGATCAACGACGCCTACGTCACCGAGCTGAAGCTCGTCGTCGCGCCGCCGAATGAGACCGCGTATCGGGCGACCGCCCGGGCGCTGATCCATCCGCTGCGGTCCGCGGCGTACCAGCCGGGCACGGTCGTCGTGGTCAAGCACAGTCCGCGGCATCCCGGTGTGGTCGTGGTGGACGCCGATCCGCCGCGGGAATGGACTGACCGGCCGTGGCAGGTCGGGGTCATCGGCGAGGAACGCACTCCGGAACCCGAAGCACGGCAAGGAAATGCCGCCGGACGGCTGGCGATGACAGCAGTGAGCACGTTCGTCGTCGCGGCGGCGTTGCTGGTGCCGATCCGCCACGATGTCCTCGGCCAGCTGCTCTTCCCGCCGGAGCTGTTCGCCGCGGACGATTTGCGTACTGCCGTGGCGAAACTGTCCGCCGAGAGCGAGCGGTTCGAAGACCTGACAGTGGAATCGGACCAGTTGCGCGCCACAATCCCCGGCGCGTACCTCAGCTATCGCGGCGGTACGGTCAAGCGCGATTCGACCAGCACCGGCGTGCCGAAGAAACAATTCGCCGCGAGCGAGGTCAATTTCGCCGCGATACCCGGACTCGTCGCGAGTTTCGGCGGAGAACCGGCGGACGCGCGCGTGATCATCCGTCGTGAGGACGCCGGGATCACGATGACCGTCCGGTCGGGCAAGGACAGCGACCGCGAGCTGGTGGCGGACGCGAAGGGCGTTCCGGCGCTCACGACGGACGCTTTCACCGAGCAAGGTTTCCAGGAGGTCAGCCGCGCTGCTGACCAAGTCGAGCGGCCGTTCGGAAGCGTACGAAGCGATCATCCGCACCGATCACGTCGAGTTCCAGGTGCCCGGCCCTGGCGCGGGCACTTCGGAGGACTACGACTGGCATCGCGGACGTCTCGTCGAACACCGGCCCGCGCCCATCCAGCCGGATCCGGGTGCGCCGCTGTTCGCGTTGTCGGAGCTGTCACCGAAAACGCTGCCCGCCATTCTCGCGAAGGTGAACGAGCGCATGCCCGGCTTCCCGCGCGACAAGGTTTCGGTGGCGTTGCGGGAGAACGACGGTACTTGGAGCCTAAGCACGTCTGTCCAGGACGACTATGGCCGTGGCTTCGAGGTGACCGCTTCGCCGGACGGGTCGACGGTCGCGGTGATGCCCACCAGGTGACGCCCACCCGGTGACCGCCGCCGGGAAAACGGCGGTCACCGAGCAAGTCAGCCGCGCACGACCTGAGCGATCGCGTCGACGCCGCGGTCCAATTCGGCTTCGGTGATCACCAGCGGCGGCGCCACGCGCAGCGTGCGGTCGTGCGTTTCCTTGCACAGCACGCCCAACCCGGCCAGCGCCTCGGACGCCGCTCGTCCGGTCGGCCCGCCCGGTGCGATGTCGACGCCTGCCCACAGGCCGCGTCCGCGCACCTCCGAGACGCCGTCGCCAACCAGCTTCGCCAGCCGCTCGTGCAGGTGTGCGCCGAGTTCGGTCGAGCGCTTCTGATACTCGCCGGTCTGCAGCATCCGCACCACGGCGCGGCCGACCGCACAAGCCAGCGGGTTGCCGCCGAAGGTGGAGCCGTGTTCGCCTGGCTTCAGCACACCCAGCACGTCGCGGCTGCCGACCACGGCGGACACCGGGACGATGCCGCCGCCGAGGGCCTTGCCCAGCGTGTACAGGTCCGCGCGGACGCCTTCGTGCTCCAGCGCCAGCACGGTGCCGGTGCGCGCGAGACCCGACTGGATCTCGTCGGCGATCATCAGCACGTTGTTCTCGTCGCACAGCCGTCGGACCGCGGCGAAGAACCCTTCAGGCGGCACGACGACGCCCGCCTCGCCCTGGATCGGCTCCATCAGCACGGCCGCGGTGCGCGGGGTGATGGCTGCCTTCAACGCTTCGGCGTCGCCGTACGGCACCTGGACGAAGCCCGGCGTGAAGGGTCCGTAGTCGGCGCGCGCGGTTTCGTCGTCGGAGAACGAGACGATGGTGGTGGTGCGGCCGTGGAAGTTCGACGCCGCGACCACGATCTCCGCCGTGCCCGCCGGAACGCCCTTGACCTGGTACGCCCACTTGCGCGCGACCTTCACCGCGGACTCCACGGCCTCGGCCCCGGAGTTCATCGGCAGCACCGTCTCGGTGCCGGTCAACTCCGCCAGTTCGCGGCAGAACAGGCCCAGCTGGTCGTGGTGGAACGCGCGGGAGGTGAGCGTGACGCGGCCCAGCTGTTCGGTCGCGGCGGCGATCAGCTCGGGGTTGCGGTGGCCGAAGTTGAGCGCGGAGTAGCCGGCCAGGAAGTCCAGATAGGACTTGCCGGCGACGTCGGTCACCGAAGCGCCCTCGGCTTCGGCGATCACGACCGGCAGCGGATGGTAGTTGTGCGTGCTCCATTGCTCGTCGAGCGCGATGAAGCCGTCGGAGGAGGTGGGACGCGCGGTGCCGGCAGGCTGGACGGACGCTGTCATGCGTTCAGGCTAGAGGCCGTTCGCGGGGAGTTCAGCCGGGAAACGTTGCTTTCCCCCGTCGTTCGTTGCGCAATCGAGGGGTCTGCCCGGCGATTCGCTGCGCGGCTCGCTCGACCGGATGACACCCGGCCGGACCGGGGGAGAGGTCCCCGGGATCGGGCGCCGGTGCGGTTATCGTCCCGAGATGGCGAAGAAGCAGCAGAACGGAAACCGGGTCCGCGACGCGCTCCGGGCGGGCGACAAGCTGCCGGACCCGGCTTCGTCGCCCGTGGGGCCGGAGAAGAAGGCGAAGGGCGGCAAGAAACTCGAGTCCGCCGGGGAACAGCTCGCCGGGTTGCAGGAAGCGCTGTACGCGGAGGGCATCGGAGGCGGCGCGCGCAGCGTGCTGTTGGTGCTGCAGGGCATGGACACGTCCGGCAAGGGCGGCACTGTCGGGCACGTGCTCGGCCTGGTGAACCCGATGGGCGTGCAGTACGCCGGGTTCAAGAAGCCGACAGCCGCGGAACTCAGGCACGATTTCCTGTGGCGCATCCGCAAGAAGCTCCCGTCGCCGGGCCATCTCGGCGTGTTCGACCGCTCGCACTACGAGGACGTTCTCGTGCCGCGCGTGCTCGGCCAGCTTCCTGCCGCCGAGCGACGGGAGCGCTACGCACAGATCAACGCCTTCGAGAAGGAGCTGACCGACAGCGGCACTGCCATCGTGAAGGTGTTCCTGCACATCTCGCCGGAGGAACAGCTCAGCCGGCTCACTGCGCGGCTGGACCGGCCGGAGAAGCGGTGGAAGTTCGACCCGTCGGACATCGACGCGCGCCGACAGTGGCCTGCCTACGAGAAGGCTTACGCCGACGTGTTGAAGCGCACGTCGACCGAGCACGCTCCGTGGTACGTGGTGCCCGCCGACCGCAAATGGTATCGGAACTGGGCGGTCGCCGAGCTGCTCGTCGAGACGCTGACCGAGATGGACCCGCAGTTCCCGGAGCCGACCTACGACGTCGACGAGCAGCGAGCCGCGCTGCAGGGTGTTGGCGTGCCCGGCCGATGATCTGAAAGAGTGCTGGTCGTGACCGATTTCGCACTCGACGACGTTCCGTTCCTCCGCCAGCAGGCCCGCACCCAGCGCTTCACTCTCGGCGCGCCCAAGCAGTTCCGGGTCGCCCCGGACGGTTCGCGCGTGCTGTTCCTGCGCAGCGCCACCGGCACCGACCCGCGGCACAGCCTGTGGTCGTTCGACCTCGCGACCGGCGAGGAGACGAAGCTGATCGACGCCGCCGAGCTGGTGTCCGGCGACGAGGACCTGCCGCCGGAGGAGCGGGCGCGCCGCGAGCGGGCCCGGGAGACCGGCGGCGGCGTGGTGGCCTTCGGCGTCGACGACGCGTTCACCGTCGTCACCTTCACGCTGTCGGGCAAGCTGTACACGCTCGACCTCGCGAGCGGCGAGACGCGCATCCTGGTCGACGGGTCCGTGATCGACCCGCGGCCGAACCCGACCGGCACGCACGTCGCGTACGTCCGCGAGCGTCGCCTGCGTGTCATCGAGCTGGCGACCGGCGAGGACCGCGTGCTCGTCGGCGAGGACAACGAGGACGTCACCTGGGGTCTCGCGGAGTTCATCGCGGGCGAGGAGATGGACCGTACGCGCGGCTACTGGTGGGCGCCGGACGGGCGCAGCGTGCTCGTGGAGCGTGCGGACCGCGGGCCGGTGCCGCGCTGGACGATCGGCGATCCGGCGAACCCGCAGCAGCCGGCGAACGTCGTCGCGTATCCGTCGGCGGGCTCGCCGAACGCCGAGGTGTCGCTGGCCGTGTTGGACCTGGACGGCAACCGCGTCGATGTGGAACAAGGCGATTGGGAATACCTGGTCACCGTGCACTGGTCGGCCGGAGGCAAGCCGCTGCTGGCCGTGCAGCCGCGAGACCAGAAGCAGCTCACCGTGCTCGCGCTGGACCCGGCCGACGGCTCGGTCGCCGAGGTGCACACCGAGACTGACGAGCACTGGGTCGAGATCGTCCAAGGCGTGCCCGCGTGGACCGCGGACGGCAAGCTGGTGGTGGAAAGCGCGGCTGACGGCGATCACCGGCTCGTGGTCGACGGCAAGCCGGTCACGCCGCCGGGGACGCAGCTGCGGATGGTGCTGCACGTCGGCGAGGAAATCCTGTTCACCGCCTCGGAAGACGACCCGACGCAGATCCACCTGTACCGCACCGAAGGCGGCACGGTGCGGCGTCTGTCCACAACGGACGGTGTGCACGTCGGTTCGGGAAGTGCGGCCCTCACGGTGCTTTCCTCGTGGAGTCTCGATCACAGCGGTCCGAAGGTGACTGTGCTGCGGGACGGCGTCGAGGCGGGTTCGATCGAGTCGTCCACTGTGGACCCGGAGATCGTGCCGAACCTGACCTGGCTCACCCTCGGCGAACGCCAGCTGCGCGCGGCTTTGGTGCTGCCGCGCGGATACGAGCCCGACGAGGGCAAGCTGCCGGTGCTGCTCGACCCGTACGGCGGCCCGCACGCGCAACGGGTTCTCCAGAGCCGCAACGCTTTCCTGACCCCGCAATGGCTCGCCGACCAGGGCTTCGCCGTGCTGGTCGTGGACGGTCGCGGGTCGCCCGGCCGCGGACCGGCGTGGGAGAAGGAGATCGCCGGCAAGCTCGCCGACGTCACGCTGGCCGACCAGGTCGACGCGCTGCACGCGGCCGCCGCGGCGTACCCCGAACTGGACCTGGATCGGGTCGCGATCCGCGGCTGGTCCTACGGCGGCTACCTGTCCGCGCTCGCCGTGCTGCGGCGGCCCGACGTGTTCCACGCGGCGGTCGCGGGCGCGCCGGTCACCGACTGGTCGCTGTACGACACCCACTACACCGAGCGCTACCTCGGAAAGCCGGACGACGAACCGGAAAGCTACGAGCACAACTCGCTCATCGCGAGCGCCGGTTCGCTCGAGCGAGCGCTGCTGATCGTGCACGGGTTGGCCGACGACAACGTCTTCCCGGCGCACGCGCTCCGGCTCTCGTCGGCGCTGCTGGCGAAGGGCCGCGCGCACGGCTTCCTGCCGCTCGCCGGCGCGACGCACATGACGCCGCAGGCCGAGGAGGTCGCGGAGAACCTCATGTGGACGCAGGTCGAGTGGATACATGGGTGTTTGATGGCCTGTGTTTAATGGCGCCGGCTCCGCCGTCGCGGGCGGGATCGCTGTGTTTGATTGCGCCGGCTCCGCCGTCGCGGGCGGGATCGCCTTTAAGTCGGCGTGTCGAGGAGCAGCGCACCCGGCCCGGGGGGCCGTGCACGCTGCTCCTCGACATGCCGACGCGATCCCGCGTTTCGGTCCAGTCAGGATCGCGGCGTTGCGTTCGGGCGTGTTGCGCTTGGTCGCTGAGGAGGCGGACGGAGCGGTCACGGACTGGCGGATGTGTCGAAGGTGTGCGAGGTCGTCGGCCCGAGGGTGAGCTGGCGGTGCGGATTTTCGTGTGTCCCACCGAGAGCGCGGCGACCGGCTGCGGCCGATGTGCGGGGCGTGGGACGCGGGCGAGCGCATGGAGGCGAACGAGGTCATTCCGGGCGAGGTCGTGGGCTCGCTCGTGATCCGCGGCAGCGTGAATTGTGTCGCGAGCAGGTTCAGTCCTATGTGGACAAGGGGCTGACCGCGCCGGTGCTCGCGGTGTTGCCGACCGGGGGTGACGTCTTCGGGCGGGTGCGCGGGCTGGCTCCGGCGCGCTGACGCCTTTCCGAAACGGCCGGTGCTCCCCTTCGCGGGGCACCGGCCGTTTTGCTGCGGTGCAGGTCCGTGAAGGGCTCCTTGAGGGAATCAGATTCCCTCAAGGAGCCCTTCACGGACCAAACGCGAGCTGGTTCGGGGGCGAGGCGTCAGGCCTGTGCGCGGCCCCGGTCGCGGGCTGTCGGTGGGTATCCGTATTGTTGCGCAGGGTAAGGCAAGGTTACCCTAAGAAAGGCGGTTCCATGGCGGATGCGCCCTCAGCGTCGGCGGGCTTCGAGCCCAGGTCCGGCGGCGTGGCTTCGGCGGAGTGGCTCGCCGGCGGACCCGGCGGTGCGGACCGGCTGGCCCAGTTGCTCCCCGCGGCGCTGCGCGGGATGGCGGCGGGCACGGCCGAGCGCGACGGTCCGGTCCCGGCGGGCGGTCCGGTCGCGGTGGCGGCGACGCTTGTGCGCGGCCAGTCCTCCGGGCTAGCGCGGCACGGAGTGGGCGCCGAACAAGCCTTGGAAGAGCTTTCTGCCCTGCTCGCCGCCGGATCCGTCGATCCAGCCGACCCGGCGTGCGCCGCGCATCTGCACTGTCCGCCGCTGGCCGTCTCGGTCGCCGCTGACGTCGTCGCCTCCGCGCTGAACCCGTCCATGGACTCCTGGGACCAGGCCCCGGTCGCGAGCGAGATCGAGCGCGAGTTCACCACCGGGATCGCCCGGCTCTGCTACCCGGACGCCGCTCGTCCGGACGCCGTCATCACCTCCGGCGGCACCGAATCCAACCTTCTCGGACTCCTGCTCGCTCGGGAATCCGCTGTCACGCGACCGGTTTGCGGGGCCAATTCGCACCACAGCGTCGCTCGCGCGGCGTGGTTGCTCGGGCTGCCCGCTCCGGTCGTGGTGCCGTGCTTGGACGACCGCATGGTCCCGTCCGCGCTGGCCGACGCGTTGGCACCGCTCGGTGCCCAGGCTGTCGTCGTCGCGACCGCTGGCACCACCAACACTGGCCGGATCGACCCGTTGCCGGAGATCGCCGAAATCTGCCGCCGTACCGGAGCGCGGCTGCACGTCGATGCGGCGTACGGCGGTCTCGCGCTCTGCAGCGAAAGCCTCCGCTCCCGCGTCGCCGGTCTGGAGCTAGCCGATTCGGTGGCGCTTGACCTGCATAAGTTCGGCTGGCAACCGGTCGCAGCTGGGGTCTTCGTCGTGCGCGGGGAGACCGATCTGCAGGCGCTCACCGTCCGCGCCGAGTACCTCAACGCCGACGACGACACCGAAGCCGGACTGCCCGATTTGCTCGGCCGTTCGCTGCGCACCTCCCGCCGTCCGGATGCGTTCCGGATGGCGGTGACGCTGCGCGCGCTCGGCACGTCCGGGATCGGTGCGCTCGTGGAACGCTGCTGTGCCAACGCTTCCGGCGTGCACGCGATGGTCGAGGACTATCCGGCGCTGCGGTCGTGGGGTGTGCCCGAACTGTCCACAGTGGTCTTCCGTCCGCTGGCGGCGGACGAGTTGCCGGGGACGGCCGGAGACGACCTGGTCGCGCAGGTGCGCCGGACGTTGCTGGAGGACGGAACCGCGGTGATCGGCCGTGGCGCGTTGCCGTCCGGCCCCGAGGGCGAGTCGCAACTGTGGCTCAAGCTCACCCTCCTGCACCCGCACGCCAAACCCGCCGACTACCGGGCGCTGCTCGACGCGGTGGCCACCGTCGCGGCGGACCTGCGTGCGAGCGTCACGCGGGAAAGCCCGGTCGCCTCGTGAGGCGTTACGACGTCGCCGGGGTCGGGATCGGTCCGTTCAACCTGTCGCTGGCCGCGCTGGCGGATCCGCTTGACCAGCTGGAGGTCGTGCTGTTCGACGCGCGTCCCGAGTTCCGCTGGCACCCCGGGCTCCTCCTGGACGGTGCGACGCTGCAGGTGCCGTTCCTCGCCGACCTGGTGACGCTCGTCGATCCGACCAACCGTCATTCGTTCCTCAACTACCTGCGTGAACGCGGCCGGTTGCTGCCGTTCTACTTCGCCGAGCGGTTCCATCCGCCGCGTGCCGAGTACGACGATTACGGCCGCTGGGCCGCGTCCCGGCTGCCGTCGTGCCGGTTCGGGCACGAGGTCACCGGGCTGCGCTGGATCGACAGCGAAGAGGCGTTCGAGTTGACCGTCGACGGGGCGGATCCGGTGCTGGCAGCGGCCGTCGTGCTCGGCGTCGGCACGCAGCCGAGCGTGCCGGAACCGTTGCAGCCCTTGGTGTCCGCGCCGGATGTGCTCGCCCTGCACTCGGCTGATTACCTCACACACCGATCCGAGTTGCTTACTGCGGATTCGGTGACGGTCGTCGGTTCGGGCCAGTCGGGGGCGGAGGTGTTCCTCGATCTGCTGCGCTCGCGGTCCACTGTGGACGGTCTGCGCTGGCTCGCGCGGACGCCTGCGTTCGCGCCGATGGAGTACTCCAAGCTCGGCCTGGAGCAGTTCACCCCGGACTACACGGCGTACTTCCACGGTCTTCCCGAATCCGTGCGCGACCAGCTTCTTCCGGCGCAATGGCAGCTGTACCAAGGGATCGACGCCGAGACGATGGCCGAGATCCACGACGAGCTGTACCGCCGGAGCATCGGCGGCGGTTGGCCGGGCGCGGTGCTGACGCCGGGCGTCGAGGTGGTGTCCGCGACCGTCGGCGACGGGATCGAGCTGGGGCTGCGGCAGGTCCAGCAAGGGACGACCGCGACGCATCGGACGTCCGCCGTGGTAGCGGCTACCGGCTACGCGGAAACGCCGACCGGTCCGCTGCTGAAAGGGCTCGGCGAAGCGGTGCGTCGCGACGCGCGAGGACGGTTGGTGATCGGTGCCGACTATCGCGTCGAACTCGACGTGCCAGGCGCGTTGTTCGTGCAGAACGCGGAACGGCACACGCACGGCCCCGGCGCGCCGGATCTCGGGCTCGGCGCGTGGCGGGCCGCGGCGATTCTCAATGCGGTATGCGGAAAACCGGTGTACGACCTGCCCGAGCGGACAGCGTTCACCACGTTCGGCCTCGACCAGACGGAGGACCAGTGACCCTGACCGACGATGCCGCTTGGCGAACCGCGGGCTCGCTGGTCACGCACAAAATGCTCGGCGAGCTGTCGTATGAAGCGATGCTGGTGCCAGTGCCTGGCGAACCGACGCAAGCCGGGCACCGCAGCTGGCAACTCGACCTGCCCGGCGGCGTTTCGTACCGCTTCGAGGCACGCCGAGGCGCGTTCGAATCGTGGACAGTGTTGCCCGGCAGCGCAATTCGAGTCGCCGAGGGCGCGGAGGCTCCAGCGGACGACCCGCGCACGCTGATCGTCGACGCGTGCGAACGTCTTGGTCTCACCGGTCTCCGGCTGGCCGACGTCCTCGCCGAGCTGACCTCGACGGTCGCCAACGAGGCAACCCGCCTACTCCGCGCCCCGACCGCTGCCGCACTGTCCACGATGGACTACAACGTCGCCGACGGACATCTCACCGGGCACCCGCGGCTGGTGCTCAACAAGGGCCGCGTCGGCTTCTCCGCCCGCGACCGCGCCCGTTACGCGCCCGAGTCCGGTGCTGATATCCGGCTGCGCTGGTACGCCGTGCACCGCGATCTTGCGCAGTTCCGCAGTGTCGCCGGACTCGACGCGGAAACCCTGCTGCGCGAGGAGCTGGACGAGTCGACCCGCGCCGAGTTCACCGCACGGACAGCACGCCTAGGCGCGCCCGCCGATTACGTCTGGGTCCCGGTGCATCCTTGGCAGGCCGACGAAATCATCGGCACGCTCTACGCGGCGGAGTTGGCGACCGGCCGGATGGCCGAGCTGGGGGAGAGCAGCGACGTCTACCGTCCACATCAGACAGTCCGCACGCTCGCCAACCGCTTGCGGCCAGACCGGCGTGACGTCAAAACCGCAGTGTCCGTGCGAAATACGCTCGTCTACCGCGGTCTGAACTCCGCGGCGACGCTCGCCGGGCCGTCGGTCACCGAATGGCTGCGCCGGATCGACGCCGCCGACCCGCTGCTGTCCGAGAAGTACCGCTTCGAGCTGCTCGGCGAGGTCGCGAGCGTTTCGGTCCAGCATCCGCTGTTCGGCTCGATCGAGGAGCTGCCGTACCGGTTCCACGAGACGCTCGGTGCGCTGTGGCGCGAGCCGCTCGTCGCCCGGCTCGCCGAGGGCGAACAGGCGATCTCGTTCGCCGCGCTGCCGTACCGCGATGCGGCTGGGGAGACCGTGCTGACCAGGCTGATTACGCAGTCCGGTGACGGTGCGGAGGCGTGGCTGTCACGGCTGTTCGACCTGCTGCTCACGCCGTTGCTGCACTGGCTGCTCCAGTACGGCGTCGGATTCTGCCCGCACGGCCAGAATCTCGTGCTCGTGGTGGACGCGGACGGCCGTCCGCTGCGCGTCGCGATCAAGGACTTCGCACAGGGCGTCGACCTGCTGGACGAGGAACTTCCCTGCTACGCGGACCTTCCTCCGGACGCCGATGCCGACATGCTGCGCTGGCCCGCGCACCTGCTCGCCCAGTCGCTGTTCAGCTCGGTTTTCTCCGGTCAGCTGCGGTTCTGGGCGGAACTGCTGCTGGACGATCTCGACCTGGCGCGCGGCGACTTCTGGGCGTTGGTGCGCGAGGTAGTCGGCCGCTACCGCGACGAAAACCCTGAGGTGGCCAAGCGATTCGACGCCTGTCGGCTGTTCGCGCCGGACGTCGAGCGGGTCACGCTCAACCGCGAGCACCTCGCCGGACAGGGCTTCGACAAGGTCGAGCGCGACGACGAGTTCGACGTCCGCTGGGGCCGCGTGCCGAACCCGTTGCACGCGCCCGATCCGGACGGTGCCTGGTGAGCCCGTTCGACCGCCCGGTCGGGCCTCGGTCGCTGGCCGTGCGCGCCGAAGCGGGCTCGGCAGCCGCGGAGGTGCTGCGTCGAGTGCTGGCCGAGGACGGCGCTCGGCTGGTGCTTCTGGTGCCTGATCCGCACGCACGGTTCGCGGCCGTCGAGCTGGCCGCGCCGTTCGCCGCCGAGATTCTGGACAGCGGATACGGCGTGTGCAGCTACATCTTCGCCTGGACGCCGGAGCGCGAGCCGCTGCCGGAAATCGGCCCGCTGAAGCCGTATCTCGGCGGGTTCGGCGACCTGCGCGTGCGACTCGACGCGGCGACGGCGTTCCCGCTCGGCGACCGGACGTGGGCGGTCGTCGGGGATGCGGAGTTCCCTTCCGGCGAACCGGCCGGGCTCGCGCCGCGGACCGTATTGCGGACACAGCTGGCGCGGCTGGAGGAGCACGGGCTGGTTCCGTCGATCGGGATCGAGCACGAGGTTGTTTTCCGTACCGCGGAAGGGGATCCGCTCACCGGGCACGGTGTGGACTACGCCGTCGGCGGCACCGAACGCCTCGCGCCGCTGCTGGCGGATTTGCGGGCTGCGACGGCCGGTCTTGGCGTGGAATCGGCGCGGGCGGAGTGTCATCCGGGGCAGTACGAGGTCGTCCTGCGGCATCGTGACGCGCTCGCGGCCTGTGATGACGCGTTGCTGCTGCAGCTGGTGACTCGGCGGATAGCCGCTCAACACGGTGCGCAAGCCGACTATCTGGCCGCGCCGGAACCTGGACAGGGGAATTCGTGCCACGTTCACCTGTCACTGTCCACTTCAGACGGACCGGTCGGATTTCCGTTCGCACTGGGCGCTTTCCTGGCCGGAGTCCTGCGCGACGCGCGTGCCTTGTCCGCAGTATGGGCTCCGACCTGGAACAGCTACGTCCGGCTGCGCACCGCTCCGTTCTCGCCGCGCGAACTGCGCTGGGGGCCGGACGACCGGACGTCCTCGATCCGGCTGTGCGGGACATCGTCGGCACCGCGGCTGGAGTTCCGCTTCGCAGGCGCGGACGCCCAGCCGCACCTCGTCGTTGCCGCGCTGATCGCCGCGGGTACGGCTGGCCTGGCCGAACAGCTGTCACCGCCTGACGCAGGCGTGCTGACCGGACAACTGGCGTCGTCGCCGTGGGAGGCATTGGCGCTGTTGGAGGAGGGACGGGTCGCCGCGTTGCTGGGGGAGGACGTCGCCGCGCAACAGGCCGCCTTGCTGCGCGAGGAACTCGACGCCGCGCTCGGGTCAGTCGCCGAACTGCACCGCCGCCGGGGCGCATTGCGGTCCTGACCAGCCGAATTGTTGCTGACGAACCAGTGCCGACCCGGTCGTGAGGACTTGCGCCGACCGCCGCGAGTGCGCAGGCTCGGGGCCGTGAGCGAATACGAGTACGACCTCATCGTCATCGGCTCGGGCCCGGGAGGGCAGAAAGCCGCCATCGCGGCGGCGAAACTGGGGAAGAAAGTCGCCGTCGTCGACCGGCACGACATGGTCGGCGGCGTGTGCGTCAACACGGGCACCATTCCGTCCAAGACGCTGCGCGAAGCCGTGCTGTACCTGACCGGGATGAACCAGCGCGAGCTGTACGGCGCGAGCTACCGGGTGAAACAGGACATCACCATCGCGGATCTGATGGCGCGCACGCAGCACGTCATCGGGCGCGAGGTGCAGGTGGTGCGTGCGCAGCTGCTGCGCAACCACGTCGATCTGATCGGCGGCATCGGCTCGTTCGCCGACCCGCACACCGTCCTGGTCGACGGCAAACACCGCGGCGACCGGCGCACGATCACCGGCGACTACGTCGTGATCGCGACCGGCACCCGTCCAGCCCGCCCGGACCACGTCGACTTCGACGCCGCGCGCGTGCTCGACTCGGACGAGATCCTGGCGATGGAGGCGATCCCGTCGTCGCTGGTCGGGGTCGGC